>CAYGUP010000001.1:0-128302 GCA_964353155.1 uncultured Planctomycetaceae bacterium
CCTCGGCGATTGGCGCGGCGGCCGGATCGGGGGCGGTCGCTGGCAGCGGGGCGGGCAACTCGGCGGCCGCTTCGCCGGCCGGCTTCCACTCCGGCCAGCCGGTCCGCCAAACCAGGGAATCGGCCCGGACCCGGCCCGCGGCGATCCATTGGGCGAAGACCGTCGGCACGGTCGGGCCGAATTGCTGCCCATCCGGCAACGCCAGACGCCATTCCACCGCCGGCTCCGGGGCAGGCGGCGGCGGTGCCGTTTGGCCCTCGGCGGCGGCCCGCGGCACCAGGAAGGTCACCCCGCACGTCGGGCAGGTCCCCTCCTTGCCGGCCAGCTTATCCTTAACCCGCAAGGCATGGCCGTTTGGGCAAGCGACTTGGATCGGCATGACGCTCACTTCGGCTGCTGACGGTTGCGAGGGCGGGTTAGGCCGGTCGGGACGAGTTTGGCGGCGGGAGGCCCCCGCGATGCCGCGAAAAGCCGCCGGAAAACTAGAGACTTTCGGCCATCTTCCCTAAACTGGGACTCGTCGAAGCCCCTGATAGAGGGGAATCGGCCCATCTCGGCCCCGGCGTCGATTGCCACGCCACCGAGGCACGCTCCTCCTAACTTTACCGCATAAGCCACACGTTGAGCATCGGGGCGGTTCCCCGATTCGCCCAGCGGCCCCGCCCTTGCACCGTTTGATTGAGTCACCTCGATAAGCCTATGAGCGCTCCACAAGACGACTACGGTCAGGAAAACGATCCGCCGCTCGAGATCGCGATGGTCGGCGACCTGACCGATGGCGAGGGCGAATTGACCGATCGCTTGCTCGGCGTCGCGCCGGGCGAAGAATGCACCATCTACTTCGACTCGCCGGGCGGCAGCCCCTACTGTGCGATGTCGCTGATGTCGCTCATCAAGGTCCGCCGGCTCCGCGCGACGGGCATTGTCACCGGGGAGTGCTCGTCGGCGACCCTGTGGCCGTTTGCCGCCTGCGAACGCCGCATCGTAACGCCGTACAGCGTGTTGTTGTTCCACCCGATGCGATGGCAGAGCGAAGAGAATGTCGGCCTCGCCGAAGCGGCCGAGTGGGCGCGACACTTCGGCGACCTCGAAAACCAGATGGACGAGCTGCTGGCCCAGATGTTTGGTGTCGATGCCAAGCTGATGGACGAATGGATCAACCCGGGCAAGTATGTCACGGGCCGCGAGCTCGCCGCCGCGGGCATCGCCGAGTTGGTCGAGTTCCACGACCTCGCCAAGCTCTGCCCGACCAACGAGCCGGACGTGCGCCTCGCCGACGGAGGAGCCCGGCAGAAGAGCCGCCGCCCCGCCGCCCGGCGGAGCAACTGACCGCGACCTAAAACACAACGAGCAGGAGGCTCACCCGTGCAACCGCCCCGACACCCCGTTGTGACTGTGTCGTGGGCGGTTTTGCTTTGCGCCGCGGTTGGTTGCGGCGATGACTTCCAGCAAAGTGTCGAAGCCTTCGCCACACCGACCGGTGCCCTCGAATCGGGCGATGGCGAGCTCGTAAGCCAGGTGCAAGCGATCGAGCAGGCCCGCGGCCTCGCCTCGCAGTTGGAACGCCCCGCCCGGGCGGACGCCACGAACGCGGCTTTCGTTCTGGCCGAGAGCTACAGCCCGGCGTTGCACGTGCGGCTGACGCCGTTTGTGGAGACTCTTCTTGAGTCGGACGCCGACCCGCTCAAGCGGACCGCCTTTGTCGGGACCAATGCGTTGCTGATGCAAAAGACCGCGGCGGCGGCCGACCTGGCGACTTGCCAATTCGACGTCGGGCATCGTTACGGCTTCTTCGGCCGCATGAGCTATCTCGACGATACGAAGCAAGCCTCGCGATTGCTCCAGCTCCGGGCGCTGACCCTCGCCACCGGCCAGAGCGAGGCGGCCGACGTCCTCGATGATCTCCTCCGCTCGCTGCGTCTGGCCCAATGGCTGAGCCAAGTGAAACGGGTCGAAGCCCGGGTGCTAGCGGCTACCCTCCGTGCCGAGACCCTCGGGCACGCCACGACGCTCATCGAAGCGGGTAAGCTCCGCCGCTACCAGGGCGAGCAGCTCTACAACGCCCTGCGTGACCAACTCGCCGATTGGCCCTCCGACTCGCGGATGCTGGTCGGCGAACGGGCCGCGATCCTCCACTCTTACGAGGCGATCCGTGCCGGCCTGCTCGATCGGATCGTGACACTCGAAGAACGCGAGCGGCTGGAGAAGACCGGGCACCTCGACCGCATGCGAGTCGCCTCGCCGGAGACGATCAGCCGGGACCAATCGGATTACTTGGCCTTCATCGGCCGCTTGATCGCTAGCAGCGACCTCCCGCACCAGCCGCGGCAGGAAGCGATCGGAGAGGCAATCACCGAGCTGAGCGAGAAGCCGAGCCTCTTCGCCCGCTCGCTGTTTGTCGAAGACCTCCCCAACGCGTTGCGGCTGCTGTCGGGCGATCGGGCGCTCGCCGAGGCATGGACGATCGCCCTGTCGGCCGCGTGCCGGCTGCAGACGCCGCCGTTCCGCGAGAGCCCGCTGAGTGGTCGACCCTATGAAGTGGCTAGCGACGCCCGCCGCGTGACGGTCGCCTACGGGCCCGACAGCGAGCAGCAGGTCTCCCTGCCCATGCTAGCGACGCCCTAGCCGAGCGGGCCGCCGCACGCGTTGGTGTTCTCAAGGAACGCCCTAATCGCTACAGCCGGCATGGCCGATACCACCGGTGTAGGTCCCTCCGGCGACGCAAGACGTGTCGCCGTGCGCCCCAAGCTAGCACCCGAGTAACCGCGATGCTTAAGCCCGCCCGCCCCCTTCTTCGCCGACCGCTCTCTCGTTTCGAGGTCCTCGAAGGCCGCCGCCTGCTAGCAACCGACCTGGGCCAGATCACCGGCACGGTGCTCAACGACCTGGAAAACGATGGAACGGCCGATGTCGCTGCGATCAGCCAGCAGGTCGAGCTCTTCCTCGACAACACGGGCGCGGGGACCGTTGGGACGTTCGATGCGAACGATGTCTCTCAGACCACCACGACCACCGACGGGACCGGGGCGTACTCCTTCGACAACCTTGAGGCCGGCACCTACTTCGTCCGGGTGAATCCGATCGCGGGCACGCGGACGCGCACCGATGGCGAGGCAGTCACCTCAGCGATCACCATCAGCCCCGCCCAGGCGATGGGTAGCACCAACCTGACGATCGACGATTTCGTTACCGCCCAGGATGCGACCGCCACCCGCAACCTCGGGAACGCCCTCCCGGCTCCGGTCGACAGCGCCGATGGCACCAATGCAACCGACGGCGGCGTGCGTGACCTGCGGGCCGTTTACACCGATGGCGATAGCGGCGAGCTGAAGATTGCTTCGAGCGAGTTCGGTTCGCAGCGGCTGAGCGTCTCATCGACCTCAGGCGTGTCGGGCACCGTCCGTGCAGTGTGGGATGGTGCCGACGCGGACGCCGACACGGTCACCACCAACCTGCTCAATCTCAACCTGCTGGGCGCTGGCAATGAGAACTCCGGCATCGTCATCGAGGCGACCAGCGATCGCGAGATCGACTTCCGTCTGCGGGTCCACGATCGCAGTGGCAACATCTCGGAAGCGACGATCACGATCGTTGACCTCGACGGGTTCGGCAACACCCAACTCGACGAGGAGATCTTCGTCAGCTTCGTCGACACCGATGGCGACGCCCTCACCGACGGCGAGTTCAACGCCGTTGGCGGCACCGCGGCGGACTTCTCTGACGTCGGCGCGATAGAGCTGATCGTCGATGCGAGCGGCCTCAATGCCCTCGACGCCGAGTTTGAGGTTATCGGCGTGGTCGGACTGACCGAGGTCGTCGCCGATCCGCTCACCGTGCTCAACGAGATGAGCCTCGGCGACCAAGTCTGGATCGACTTGGACAACGACGGCATGTTCGAGACCGGCGAGTCGGGCGTTCAAGGCGTCGCGCTGACGCTCTTCGAGGACGAGAACAACAACGACCTCATCGACGCCGGCGAGGCCACGCCGGTCGATACGACGACGACCGACGCCAGCGGCAACTACCTGTTCACCGGCCTGCTGCCGGGCGACTACCTGGTGCGCGTCGATGCCTCGAACTTCACCGCGGGCAACCCGCTGGCGGGCGTGGCCACCAGCACCGGCAACGATGTCGCCGGCATGGCGCCGGATACGGACCTCATCAACGAGGACGACAAGGACAAGGGCACCGCTCAAAACGACGGCTCGGTCCTCTCGAAGGCCGTGACGCTCGTCGGCAACTTCGAGCCGATCAACGACGGCGACACCGACGCCAACACAAACCGCACGCTCGACTTCGGCTTCTTCGGCTACGACCTCTCGATCACCAAGGGCGTGAACGCCGCGGCCGCCGCGATCGGCGACACGCTCCGGTACACGATCGTCGTGACGAACGAGGGACCGACGACGGCGACCGGCGTCGATCTGGTCGATACCCTGCCGGATGGCGTCACGTTCGTTTCGGGCACGACCACGGTCGGCGGCCAGAGCGTGAACGGCTCGGCCGCCAGCCAGACCATCAACACAACCATCGGCACGCTGCTATCCGGCCAGACCGCCACGATCACCATCGACGCCACGATCGACAACGACGCGACCGGCGACCTGACCAACTCGGCGACCACCTCCGGCACCGACGAGACCGACGTCCTCTCGAACACCGCCACCGCGGTAACGACGGTCTCACCACGCATCGACGTGCAGATCACCAAGGTCGATGACGACAACGACCAGACCCTCGCCCCCGGCGACACGGTCACTTACACGCTGACGGCCCGCAACAACGGGCCATCGACCGCGACCAGCGTGGTTGTGACCGATACCCTTCCGGACGGGATGACGTTCGTCTCGGCGGGCTCGACGACCCCGGCTAACAACACCGCGGTCGGAGCCACCACCCAACTCACGTACAACCTCGGCACGATGGTCGCCGGCGATGCGGGCGAGCAGACCATTACGATCGTCGCGCAGATCGACACCGATACCACCGACGGGGTCCTCACGAACAACGCCTCGATCACGGCGGCCGAGACCGAGATCGTCCCGCCCGGCACGACCAACAACACGGCGTCCGCCAGTTCGACGGTCGCGATCCCACTCGGCTCGCTCAACGGCAAGGTCTATGTCGATATCGATGGCGACAACGTCCAGGACGCCGAGGACCAGCCGATCGCCGGCGTGCTGCTGACGCTCTTCAACGATCAAGGCCAAGCCGTCGGCACCACGACGACCGACGCCAACGGCTGCTACGAGTTCACCGGCCTCGTGCCGGGCGTCTACCGTGTCGTGCAGACCCAGCCGGCCGCCTTCCCGGACCTCGATGAGACCTCCGGCACCCCCGGCGCGGACCCGGCAGGCGACAACCAGATCAGCAGCATCACGGTGGTCGGCAACCAAGTCTCGCCGGCGAACGACTTCACCGAAGGCGTACCAACCCTCGGCAAGCGAAGCTTCTTCTGGAGCCGCCTCTTCGGCCCGGACAACGTCTTGAACGTCTGATCGGCTAGAAGACTCGTCGAAGGACGAAGTTTGCATTGCCCCAAAGGGGCAACCCATATTAGCCCAGGGCAACGCCCTGGGAGGATTGGTTATCCAACAAACGGCCTAGGCTCGATTCAGCCCCGTCGCTCGCGAAAAAAGCTCTTCAAGATCTCGCCGCATGGTTCGGCGAGCACGGAGCCTTGCACCTCGCTGCGGTGGTTGAGTCGTTGATCGCTCAGCAGTGTGTAGAGGCTTTCGACGGCGCCGGCTTTGGGGTCGATCGCGCCGTACACCACCCGCGGCACGCGTGCTTGCACGATCGCGCCGGCGCACATCGGGCACGGTTCGAGCGTCACGTACAGCGTGCAACCCTCTAGACGCCAGGCGCCGAGCGATTCGGCCGCTTGGGTGATCGCGATCATCTCGGCGTGGGCCGTCGGGTCGCGGAGGGTCTCGCGTTGGTTGTGGGCCGAGGCGACGATCTCGCCACGCCGGACGATCACCGCCCCGACCGGCACCTCGCCCTCGGCGGCGGCCGCCTGGGCTTCGCTGAGGGCGGCCTGCATGTAGGCCATATCTTCGGGCTGCGGGATCAGCATGACGGGTCGTAGGCGGGAGAGCGGGGCAAATCTTGGCCGGCCGGGGAACTACCCCACGACCCGCGACGTAAGGTTAACCGAACCGCCCGCCCGCTCCAGCCGCCCCGGCTGCTATCATGGAAGCACCGGGCTCCCTGTTGCCAACGAGAACATGCCCGATTCCCGCCTGCTATCCGCCGCGACGATCTCTCCCGTGAACCGCCCCGAAGCCGCCCCCTCCGCCGGCCGTGTCTGGCGACCGAGCGCTGTCCTCTGGCTCTTGGTCCTCGCCGTTTATTGGGGCTGCCTCTTCCTCGGCACGCACAGCGAAGCCCGGGACGTTCCTTCGGGCATCTGGGATTTCGATAAGGCGTTGCACGCGGGCGCGTACTTCGGGCTGACCACGCTGGTGCTGATCGCGGCGCGCCGGGTCGGTTCGCTATTAACTTGGCGGACCTATGCGAAGGCGGCCGTGCTCGTCCTTGCCTACGGGGCGTTCGACGAGCTGACGCAGCCGCTGGTTGGACGCCAATGCGAGCTGCTCGATTGGCTCGCCGACGCGGCCGGGGTCGCGGCGGCTATCGGCATCGACCGATGGCGTTACCCGCAAGCTTGAACGCTTGCGGGCGGTCACTGGCCGTACCATCGCGGCTTGTAGGGATTGTGAGGGGTAGGACGCGGTGCGCTTTTCGGTAAGCCTCATGCGGGTTCGGTGAGATCGGGAGCAAAGCTTGGAGCACGTTTTAGCCGCTCCCACTAACCAACCGCTCAAGCATGCCGAACGCGACGACTTCGCTACGCCTCGGACCGATGGTCCTCGGTTGGTGCGTCTTGGTCTTACTGGCGTTCGTGGCGTTGGCGTTTTATAGCCAAGCGTCGGGCGAGGTCGCCCCGCCCCCTCGTTTGGAGAACGCGACCGGTAAGTCTTGGCGTTTGGTGATGGCGATTCACCCCAAGTGCCCGTGCACCCGAGCCTCGCTTTCCGAATTGGATCGGCTCTTGACCAAGTGCCCGACCCCACCTTACTGCGAGGTCTTGATCTACAGGCCCACGGAAGAAACCGACGCTTGGGCCGACACCCTCAACGTGCAGCAGGTTAAGCGACTGCCGGTCGTCTACACCGTTGATCTAGCGGGCGAGAAGGCAAGCAAGATGGGCATCCACACGTCGGGTGGCGTGGTCCTCTACAGCCCCCAGGGAGAGCCCCGCTTCTACGGCGGCATCACGCCTTCTCGTAATCATGTCGGCGACAACGCCGGCTTGATGGCCATTCGGACGCTGCTGCGAGGTGAGGACCCCGGCATCGAGACGTCTCCGGTGTACGGCTGCCCCATTCGTGGATTGATAGAGCGCTTATGAAAGGCGACAGCCCAGCCAACACGGCTACCCATTCAGAGGCGACCCTCTTCCACGAGGCGATCCGCGACCTGCAGGTCGTGACGGATCGTGTCTTCACGCGTCTGTTAGCGGGCCAATGGGTCTTCGCAATCGCCCTCGCGTTGTGGGTCTCGCCACGGAGTTGGTCGGGCACCGAGAGCTCGGTGCACGTCCATGTCTTCGCCGCGGTCATCATCGGGGGGTTGCTGACCCTCTTCCCGATCTGGTTGATCCGATTCGCACCGGGCCAGCAGACGACCCGCTATGTCGCCGCGACGGCCCAGCTCTTGTTCAGCTCGCTGTTGATCCACCTGATGGGCGGCCGCATCGAGGCCCACTTCCATATCTTCGGCTCGTTGGCGTTGCTCTCGTTCTATCGAGACTATCGGGTCTTCATCCCGGCGGTGGCCGTTACGGTGATCGATCACGCCTTCCGCGGGATCTTCTGGCCCGAGTCGGTATTCGGCGTGATGACCCCTTCGCTGCTCCGGACGCTGGAGCACGGCGGCTGGGTGCTCTTCGAGGTTGTCTTCTTGTTGTGGGGCGTCCGCCAGAGCCGCGATCACCTCTTCGCTAACTCGCAGGTGCAGGCCGCGCTCGCTCGCGAGCGGGATGGCCTCGGGGCACGCGTCGCGGAACGGACCGGCGAACTCGCCGAGGCACGAGACTATCTCGATAACATCATCAACTCGCTCCCTTCTCACATTGGCATCGTCGACAAGCGGGGCGTCATCCTGTCGACCAACCAGGCCTGGCGAGACTGCGGAACCGGCAGCGGCGGGCTGCTTGATCGGACCCCGGAGGGAGCCAACTACGTCGCGGCCTGCCGCGAGATGCAGGGCGAGCATCGCGAAGAGGCCGTCGCCCTCGCCGAAGCGATCGAGGCGATTGGTCGCGATGAATCGTTTGGGTATGTCGCCCAGTACGCTTGCCACGAGCCGGGGCGTCGACGCTACTTCTCGGTGCGTGTCTCCCCGTTTGTTGGAAGCTCCGATGCGGCGGCTGTCATCACTCACGTCGACGTGACCGAACGTGTGCTCGCGATGGAGGCCTCGATCGAGGAATCACGACGGGCCGAGTCGCTCGCACGGGTCATCACCGAGTCGCCCAACGAACTCTATATCTTCAACCAACACGATTTCAGCTTCGAGCTGGTGAACGAGGGGGCGGTGCAGGCGACCGGCTTCTCGCGAGACGAGCTGCTGGCGATGACCCCGGTCGATCTGAAGCCGGAATTCGATCGAGAGTCGTTCCGCCAACGCATCCAACCGCTTGCGACAGGCGAAGTCGCTACGCTCGATTTTCAGACCGAACACCAATGCCGTGACGGATCGATCTACCCGGTCCAGGTCTCCCTGAGCACCGCGGTCTATATCGATACGCCCGTCTACGTAGCGTTCGTGACCGATCTCAGCGAGATCCGCCGGCTGGAGGGCCGGTTGGTGCAGGCGCAAAAGCTCGAATCGATCGGGCAACTCGCCGCGGGCATCGCCCACGAGATCAACACGCCGATGCAGTGCGTCGCGAACAATGTGGAGTTCCTCCAAGATTGCCAACAGCGCTTATTCGAGATCATCGAGCGGCTGCTCGAGACGCTCAACTCTTCCGCCGCCCCGTGGGAGGAACGACGGGCAGGCATTCAGCAATTGATCGAAGAGAACCTCTACGAGCGCGTGGCGTCGCTCGCCCCCGAGGCGATCAACGACGCCGCCGAGGCCGCCCGCCGCGTGGTGGAGATCGTCCGGGCGATGAAAGTCATGTCGCACCCGGGCACCACCCAGAAATCGCCGACCGACATGAATGAGGTGGTCCGCAGCGCGATCACGATCTCGAAGAACCGCTGGAAGTACGGCGCCGAACTGAAGACCGAACTCGCTCCGGGGCTGCCGGCCACCCTCGGACACCCCTCGGAGCTCAATCAGGTCTTCCTGAACCTGATCGTCAACGCGGCCGACGCCATCGTGGAGAAGAACGGCGAAGGGGGCGAGCTCGGTGAGATCACGGTCCGCACCCGACCGGACGGCGACGCCGTCAGGATCGAGGTCCAAGACACCGGCGGCGGCGTCCCCGAGGAGGTCCGCGGTAAGCTCTTCGACCCCTTCTTCACGACCAAGGACGTCGGCAAAGGGACTGGCCAAGGCCTCGCCATCACCTACGACGTGGTGGTCAACCAACACGGCGGCACGATCGATATCGAGACAACCGAAGGCATCGGCTCCACCTTCATCGTCCGCCTGCCGCTGGTCGAGAGCCTTCTGGAAGAAGAACCCGTTCTAGAACAAGCCACCCCGGCCGGGGTGTAGGGCTTGTTGCGTAGCCGAATGTTAAGCCATGCACGGAGGCGACGCGATTTACTCGCCCTTGGCGACGAGCCCGGCCCAGGCCTCGTAGAGTGCCTCGGTGTAGGCGGGGGCTCTCGACTCGGCGAGGTGGGTCCCGTCCGGCAAGTCTTCCGGCTCGTAGGCGAAGCGGGGCGAGAGCATCGGGATGCCTCGCTCTTTGAGGAAGTTCCGGAAACGCTGCCGGGCTTCGTTGAATTGAGGCGTGTCATAGACCTGCCGACGATCGCTCCCGGTGGGGACATCGTAGCAAACGACCCGCGCCCCGTGCTGCCAAGCGAAGTCGAGCAACGCGCCGGCCGGCGTCGCTTCCCAGGCGGGTAGGGCGCCGTCGAAAGACTCGAGGTCAGCGATCATCTGCTTGGCGAAGGCTCCCATCTCGGCGACCCCGTCTTGATCGGTGCGGATGCCGGCACCGGCTTGCAGGTCGAGCTTGGGTTGGCTCTTTGGTGTTTGGTCCTTGCCAACGAGCTTCTCGACCTGCTTGCGCACGATGCCCCGCCAACGCAGGCCGAGGATCTCTCGTTTCTGCAGCAGCAGGCTCTCGCGGGTCCACGCTCGGAACAAGAGCTTGATCTTGCCTTCGGCGTTCAGGCGTTGTGAAAGCAGGAACCTCGGATCGCGGACCGAGACCGTGTCGAGCATCAGGTGCCACCGCCAGGCCATCGGCTCTCGCTCGGCGGCTTCCCAAGAGAACTCATCGACGAAGTAGAAGCTGGGGAGTTCGGCGGGGGTCTCGAAGAAGAGCGTCGTGTCTCGCAGGGCATCGCTATCGGCATGGACCCGGTCACGCCAAGCCATCAGGTGGATCGCCGAGGTGGCGTTCCCCATGCCGAGGTTGATGGCTCTCCCCTCGTTGCCATCTTGGTCCAGGAGCCGAGCGAAGGTGCCTTCGTCAACCGCCGAGTGCGTCCGGCTGGTGCCGACGAAGGCATAGCGGGGCGCCTCCTCGGCGACCGTAGTGACTTTGTCGCGGTACCACTCGAGGCTCGAACCCCCGAAGTACGAGCGGCAGGCCGCTTCGGCTCCGCCGAACACCAAGGCCGGGATGGCAATCCATTGGAAGCACCGAGCGAAGGCTGATAGCGATGGCATGGACGGTCTCCGCTCAGAACTGGAAGTAGACAAAAGACTGTTGGCTGAGCGGTGTCAGCACGATCACGCACAGCACGAGCAGTGAGCAGAGCAAAGGCCCGAGGCCCCGGTTCCAGCCCGGTATGAGCCGGGGGTCGTCTTGATCTCGGGTCAGCCAATCCAACCCCACGGCCATCCCGATGAACAGGAGCAGCTCCGGAGCGAGACGCACTTAGTCGGCGTTCGTCGCCGCGAAGTTCAAGACAATCGCCTTCAAGAAGGCGATGACCTGAGACAGGCTGTCGGCTCGGAAGAGGAGCCAACCGCCGCAGGTGAGCACGAAGAACCCGGCGCGTTGCAGCCAGACGTTGAGCCCCGTCTCCTTCGGCGGGGCGTTGTGCCGGCTGGCCATGCGGTACAGGGTCAGCAACAAGCCGTGGTAGAAGCCCCACAGGACAAACGTCCAAGCGGCCCCGTGCCACAGTCCGCCGAGGAGCATCGTCAGCATCAGGTTGCGGTACGTGGCGAGGCTGCCGCCCCGGTTGCCGCCGAGCGGGATGTAGAGGTAATCGCGCAGCCACGACGACAAGCTGATGTGCCAGCGCGTCCAGAACTCCGACGGGCCGCGAGACAGGTACGGCATCCGGAAGTTGCGCATCAGCCGGAACCCGAAGAGCAACGCCACGCCCCGAGCGATCTTGGAGTAGCCGGCGAAGTCGCCGTAGATTTGGAAAGCAAAAGCCACCACGCCAGCGCAGGCGACGAAGCCCGACGAAGGGGTCTCCTCGGCGAAGGCTTCATTGACGGTGATGGCGAGGTTGTCGGCGACCACCATCTTCAGGAAGGCCCCTTTCAGGATCAGCCATCCCCCTTCGATCCAATGATCGAGGGTCACCCGGCGTGGGAGCTCGACTTGCGGCAGCAGGTTCGACGCCCGCTCGATCGGTCCGGCGACCAATTGGGGGAAGAAAGAGACAAACAACGCGAAGTCGAGGAAGTCGTTGCTCGGTTTCAGCGACCGACGGTTAACGTCGATCGTGTAGCTCATGGTCTGGAAGGTGTAGAAAGAGATGCCAACCGGGAGCACGATCTCCAGCGTCTCGAGCCGCCAAACAAACCCCATGCCCGCCATGGCATCGGCGAAGCTAGAGACAAAAAACCCAAAGTACTTGAAGATGCCGAGCAGCCCGAGGTTGAGGCAGCAACTCAGCGTCACGAGCCGAGACCGTTCGCCCGAGTCAGTCGCCAGGTCGAGCCGCCGACCGATCAGGTAATCGGCAACCGTTGAGGCGAAGATCAGCGAGAGGAAACGGTAATCCCAATAGCCGTAGAAGACGTAACTCGCGACCAGCAGGAGCCGATTCTGCGCCCGATGGGGCAGCAAGAAGTAGGGCGTGAGCACCAGGAGCAAGAACGCGGGGAACACCCACGAGTTGAACAACATGACGCCAGTTCCAGGTCCGGTCAGTTAGGGTCGCCTGGGCAGTCACCTGCTTACGGTCTCATCGCTCAGTAGTTGGGCGTCGGAGCGCGGAAGTCGTCGAGCTTGACCGACTTGAACCAATCGATCGTCTTGGCAAGGCCTTCGTCCAGCGAGACCTTGGGCTCCCAACCGTCCAAGTGCTTCTTGGCCAGCGTGATGTCCGGTTGGCGTTGCGTCGGGTCGTCGGCGGGCAGCTCGCGGTGCACGATCTTCGACTTGCTCCCGGTCTGCGCGATGACCTTCTCGGCCAGCTCAAGGATCGTGAACTCGCCCGGGTTGCCGATGTTTACCGGACCGACGAAGCCGTCCGAGCCGTTCATCATGCGGATGATGCCTTCGATCAGGTCGTCTCGGTAGCAGAACGAGCGCGTCTGGCTGCCGTCGCCGAAGATCGTGATGTCTTCGCCGTGCAAGGCTTGGCGGATGAAGTTACTCACCACGCGGCCATCGAACGGGTGCATCCGCGGGCCGTACGTGTTGAAGATCCGCACGATCCGCACGTTCACCTTGTTGTGACGGTGGTAGTCCATGAAGAGCGTCTCGGCGGCACGCTTGCCCTCGTCGTAGCAGGCGCGGGGGCCGAGCGTGTTCACGCTGCCGCGGTACGATTCCGGTTGCGGGTGCACCTCCGGGTCGCCGTAGACCTCGCTGGTGCTCGCCTGCAAGATCTTCGCGTTGCACCGCTTCGCCATGCCGAGCAAGTTGATCGACCCCATCACGGAGGTCTTCATCGTCTTGATCGGGTTGTACTGGTAGTGGCCCGGGGCGGCGGGGCACGCGAAATTGTAGACCTCGTCGACTTCTAGCCACAGCGGATGGGTCACGTCGTGCCGGATCAGCTCGAAGTTCGGGTGGTCCAGCAGGTGCGTGACGTTGGTCTTCTGCGACGTGAAGAAGTTATCGATGCAGATCACATCGTGTCCCTGCTCGACCAAGCGGTCACAGAGGTGCGAGCCGAGGAAGCCGGCACCGCCGGTGACGAGAATACGCTTCAACTGGGACATTTCGCGCTAAAAGCCGAGGGCGGGTGGTTGTAAGGCGTTGGCGGCTGGCCGCGAGCGGCGGCCCCGCGATCGCCACGCCGGCGAGACTTAGCAGTTTGATCGACAGCCGCTCACGAAGCAAACGCCGGCCGAGAAAACGACATTCGCCCGGGCTAGACTTGGCGTTTGCCGCCCTCACGACCAACAAACACACCCCCGGGAACAAGATGGCCCTCTTTCCTCGAGCTTTGGCGAGGTTCACGGTCTTGGCCGCGTTTTGCTTGCTGGCGGCGGGCACCGACGCCCAAACCACCGCGGTCCACAGCAACGCCCCCGCCCTGAGCTGGGAGGACGCCATGCTGTCTGGCAATGGGCAGACGGGCGTCATGCAGTATGGATCGCCGCGGGACGAGCGGTTCGTCCTCAACGACCACCGCCTGCTGGTGCCCAACGGGGCCCCGGTGCCGATCCCCGACATGGCCGACGCCATGGCCGAGATGCAGCGGCGGTTCCTCGCCGGCGAGATCGGCGACGGCTGGGCCGACTTCCTCGCCGAGCTCCGCGAGCGAGGCAACCTGCCACGGATGGTGTGGACCCAGAAGTTCCACCCAAGCCACGCCCTCCGCGTTGCGATCGACGGCGAGGGAGAGGTTACCGACTACAAGCGAACCACCAACTACCGGACGGGCGAGATCGTTGTCACCTGGACCGACTCGCGCGGCGACTGGATCCGGCGCACGTTTGTCTCGCGTGCCGATGGTGTCGTCGTCACCGAACTCACCCCGCCGGCCGGCAGGCGAGCCTTCGGCTGCCGCTTGTCCGCCGAGCCGACCGCGAAGCATCGCGACAACGTGCCGCACGAGACGTTTGCCACGACCGAAGGCGTCGGTTTCCGAGCTCGCTACCCAGCGGTCACGATCCGACAGGAAGCCGGCGGCCCCGGAACGGTCCGCAAGGGTGGCTACGAGGGCTGGACCCGCGTGGCCAAATCGGATCGTTGCGGCGAAGCGACCGTCGAAGGGGACGCGTTTCAAATCAAAGCCGCGAGCCGCTTGCTGCTGCTGACCCGTGTCGCCCGCTACCGCGATGACCACACCGAGTGGAGTGCCGGCAAGCTCAAGGCCGAGCTCGACCAGATCGAACCCGACTACGAAAAGCTCCTCGCCCGCCATGTGGCGATCCACCAGCCGATCTTCGATCGCGTCGGCCTCCGGCTCGACGTGGCCGAGGCCGACCGTGGCGCCAGCACGACCGAGCTGATCGAGCGTGCCGAAGACAACGACCAAGCGGCCAAGACCGCCCTGCTCGAGAAGCTCTTCGCTACCAGCCGCTACCTCTTCATCAGCAGCTGTGGCCCGGAGTACGGCCCGCGGCTCTCCGGCGTCTTCCTCGGGGCTTGGGGGGCGGCGTGGTCGGGCGACTACACGTGCGACGCCAACGTCAACCTCGCCGTGATCGGCGGCAACCTGACCGCGATGCCCGAGTGCATGGCGGGCTATTTCGCCATCCTCGAGCGGACCATGCCTCAATGGCGCGACGCCGCCCAGAAGCTCTACGGCTGCCGCGGAATCCTCGGCCCGGTTCGGATCGATGGCGAGGTCGCCGTGCACCACCACGTGAACGACTACCACGCCCACCTGACCGCGACCGCCTTCGGCCCCTGGCTACTTGGCCCGATGTGGGAGCACTACCTCGTGACGGGCGACACTGATTTCCTCCGCGATCGGTTGTACCCGTTGCTGCGCGAGCAGGCGCAGTTCTACGAGGACTTCCTCACCCACCGCGACGACAACGGCAAGTTCGTCTTTGTCCCGTCGAACTCGTCGGAGAACGCCTGGCCGGGCGTGCAGCCGCGGACCTCGGCGTCGATCAACTCGCTTATGGATATCGGCGCCTTCAAGCACTGCCTCAAGATGCTCCGCGGGGCCGAGGAGGCGCTCGGCATCGAGCCGGACGCCGACTCGCAACGCTGGCTCGCGATGGAAGCCGACGCCCCGCCGTACCTGTTGACCGATCAAGGCATCCTCAAGGAGTGGGCGTGGCCGACCTACGGCGAGCATTACGGCCACCGCCATTCGAGCCATATCTACCCGCTGTTCCCGGGTGGAGACCTCTCGGTCGACGATCCGGCGACGGCCCCCTTCTGCGATGCGATGGCCAAGTCGCTCGACAAACGGCGTCGCAAGATCAAGCAAGCCCACGACCTCTTGCAGAAAGCGATCGCTTGGATCCGGTTGAAGCGTGCCGATCGGTTCGGCGAGCTCCTCGATTACTTCCTCACGGCCGGCTATGTCTTCGATGGCCTCGCCACCAGCCACGACGCCGGCCGAAACATCTACAACTTCGACTCGATCCTCTGCCTGAACGGCCTCGTCGCCGAATCGATTGTGTTCACCGACCAAGACACGATCGAGTTGCTACCCGCGTTGCCCGCCGTCATGCCCAAGGGCGAGGCAACCGGCCTCCGCGGCCGCAACCAAGTCACGTTCGATCGCATCGCCTGGGACACCGAGGCCCGAACGCTAGAACTGAAACTCACCAGCGCGATCGATCAGACCATCACGCTCAAGCACCGAGCCGGTATCCAAGGCATCGACGGGGGCAAGAATGCCCTGGCAATCACGCCCGGAGACGACACCACGCGCCGCCTCGTTCTTCAGGCAGGCGAGCCGATCCGGTTCCGCCTCACGTGGTAGCGACCGCCGCTTGGCCGGCCAAGGAGCGCGCCGCCTCGATGAACTCCTCGACGACCTCCGGCTTTGTGTCCCAGGCGCACATGAGCCGTGAACCGCCCGCGCCGATGAAGTCGTAGAACGCCCACCCGGCCTGCCTCAAGCCCTCGGCCATCGGGTCCGGGAAGCGGACGAAAACGGCGTTCGCCTCGACCCGGTTGATGAGCTCGACGCCGGCGATGGTTGAGAGGCCCTCCGCCAATCGGCTGGCACACGCGTTGGCGTGACGGGCGTTTGCAAGCCACACGTCGTCCTCGAACAGGCCGACCCACGCCGCGGACAGGTAGCGCATCTTCGAGGCGAGTTGGCCCGCCTGCTTGCAGCGGTAGGCGAAGTCGGCCGCCAGCGCCTTGTCGAAGAAGACGACGCAATCGCCGACAGCCGCCCCGATCTTGGTCGCGCCGAGGCACAGGACATCGACCCCCACGTCGTGCGTGATCTCGCGCGGCGCAACGCCCAACGACGCCACCGCGTTGGCGAACCGCGCGCCGTCCATGTGCAGCTTGAGCCCGAGCCGCTCTTTGACCTCGGCGATCTCCTCCAGCTTGTCGATCGGGTAGACCGTGCCCAACTCGGTCGATTGCGTGAGGCTCAGCACCCGCGTCTTGGGGAAGTGCAGGTCGGTCCGACGGCGGGCCAGCCGCTCGACCGCGGCCGGCTCGACCTGCCCTTGCTCGCCCGGCACGAGCAGCAGCTTGGTCCCGTTGGAGAAGAACTCGGGCCCGCCGCACTCGTCGGTCTCGATGTGGGCCATCTCGTGCGCGACCACGCTGTGGTACGACTGGCAGAGCGACGCGAGTGCCAGCGAGTTGGCCGCGGTCCCGTTGAAGGTGAAGAAGACTTCACAGTCGGTCTCGAAGCGCTCGCGGATCAGGTCGCTCGCCCGCTGGGTCCACGGGTCGGCCCCGTAAGAAGCGGTCGCCCCCGAGTTGGCCTCCTGCAACGCCTCCCAAGCCGACGGGCAAACCGGAGACGTGTTGTCGCTAGCGAACTCAAAACGCGCCGTCATATCGCGATCTCTAACAGCGGAGGGAGGTGAGGCAGGGCAGCAGGCAGGCTCTCCCCGCTAAGCTACCCGCGTCGCGCCCCCGAACCACCCCCAGGCAACCACCAAGGCGAGCCGGAATCGTCAGCGCCCGGACCGGTACCCAACGGACTCATTGCAGAAAGCAACTTAATTAAAGATGAGAAGTAGGGTCGCAGGAGTCATCGAAATAGCCAAGAAACCAGCCGAAATCACCGCATACTTCCAAGCTCGAATAACTACCAAGGCGATCAGCATGAAACTCGCGATAACGAAATGAATCCCCGTGATTAAGAACACAAAATACGCGGACGCCATAGCCGAATGCGGGTACGGGTTTTTGGTGGTGAGGAGCCAGCCACAATTCCACGCCATAGCAAGCATCGCGACGGCGAACACGGCAAGGTTGAGCCAAAGAACGAATAACTTACGAGGTGTCTTGCTCGGCGTTGTCGTATCGCTTCCCGTCATAAAGCGTTTCTTGTAAAGGCACCAAGTCGGATGAAGCAAAGCCAAACTATCAGGGTCGCGACGGATCTCCGGCTCGGGCCGAGTCGATTTGCCGAGTAGTAGACTAACCCAAAGCAAAGGACTCGTGCTTTGGGCTGTCGGTTGCAAAGAGCGCTATCGTCAAGGAGATATTAAGGAGCGGGCGCGTTGCCACGCTCCTACACAGCCCAAGCTAAGCAGCCCGAGGCTGCCCGGCTCGGGGACCGACTGGGCGGGCGTGGGCAGCGTGGCACCGTAGTTGTCGCGCCAGGTGTCGTAGTCGCCCTGGTCGAAGGTGGTGCCGAGACCGTCTCGCCAGACGGTGTAGTCGGCCGCGTCGACCGAGCCGTCGAGGTTGAAATCGCCGTCGAGTTCCGGCACGGCCAGCAACGCCAGCGTGGTGGGGCCGGTTTCAAGCTCCCATCGCAACCCGGCGCCCGGGTCGGAGGCCGCGTCGAGTGTCGGTTGGCCGGTGATCCCTCCCGAAGCGGTCAGCAGGCCGAAGCGATCGCCCAATGCGGGCTCGAAGCCAGACGACAACGCAACGGTCACTTGGCCCGCCAAGTTCGCGGTGCCAACCACCTCGGCGATGCCGAAGCCGGTGTCGTCGTCGGTCCCCGCGACGTTGGCCAACAGCGTGCCGCTCGGCATGTCGAGGCCGTCAAGAAAGACCGCTCGCGAACCGGGCATCACACTGATCTCGCCCTCTTGGTTCTCGACGTGGTCATGGAAGACCAGGACGCTCTCACTCGTGACCGAGATGCTGCCTTGCAAGTCATTCAGCACCCTGCCGTGCAGGTCGTTGGTCCCACCGGTCGCCGCAAGCGTTCCGCCCCGGTTGAGCAGATCGAATTGCTCGTTGACCGTCGTGACTCGGAGATCGCCATCGCGGAGGGTGATGCTTCCAGCCAGATCGCCCTCGTCTAGGTTTTGTAGCCCCGCGAGGAGTTCGATCTCTCCGCCATCGATCAGAACTTTGCCCAAGTTACCGAAGGGCCCGGCTTGGCTTGCCTGCCCGACGACGATACGCAAGGACTCGCCGGCACCGGTTTCCACGGTGCCGTCGTTAACGAAGTCACTGGTAGTTGTCACGCTGCCCGTCCCCTTGAGCCTGCCTAGGTTGACGTAGGAACTTGCCGAGATCGTCCCGTCGATCAGTCGGGTTGAAGAGCTCGGCTCCATGCGGACCCTGCTAGTCGATACCGCCCCTCCTTCGCTGACGACGAGCGAACCATTGTGGGCGTAAGTACCAAAAAGCTTGAAGAGCGATTGGTCTCCTTGGACCGTGATATCGCTCGCCGAAAAATCAGTGCCGTTCTCGGCGATCAGAGTGCCCCCTTCGACGATATTAATCGTTGCTAGACCAGCGACACCACCAAGCAGTTCGCCAACCGTGAGCACGCTTCCGGTGCCGCTGACCCCGACCCGCCCACTGCCCCCAAGTACGAGCCTCCCCGCAACATCCATATGAGCGCCTTTCTCGATTGAGAGGCGACCCACGCCCAGAGGTATACCGCGTGGCGTGCCCAAATCTACATCTCCTTGAACCGTCAGCGAGGAGCCCGGGTCGGTGACCGTTACCCTGCCAACGCTCTCGGCACCGATTTCCAAACGATCGATCGGCAGGGTGCTCCCCCCATCGACCATAAGCGATCCGGGGCTCGTGATCCCGACTTCTACGAAAGCACCTGCCCCGGGTGGGTTCGGACTCACGTCGCCGGTCACCGTGATCCCGGCGTCGGTCGTGTTAATAAGCAGCAGGCCAGCCAGCGGCAGGCAGGCAACAGGAGCGAACCAGGCGCGCAGAGGTCTCATCACGATCGTGCCTCGCTAAAGAGTGTGCCCCGGTTGTAGCAGTCTCGGTTGTTGCTCTAGCTGCTGTCAAACAAGTAGCGATCGAGAGATCGAAACCGACGAGGATTGCCCGAGCGTGATCGCCACAGTTTTGCGGCACTCAATGAACATGCCGGCTCGTGGCCAAATCGCCGAGCTTCGATCGTGAATCATGGGATAATGAGCGCAAGCCTGTTCGCTTAGCTTCATCTGCCCCGTGACCCAATCGATGCGACAAAACGTAAGTCACCCCATGCCAACGACTTGCGAGGCGAAAGGCCGATTTCGGGCCGCTTCAGGCGTTTCCGCGGTGCGACAGAATCGTGCGACAAAACCCTGTCGATGAACCCTGTGGTCACGCGCCGGCCGATTGTCGCTTGCCCCACTTCTTGGCCGGCGGGGCCTTGCTCGGGGGCGCTCCGCCGGTGAGCCGGAACGCGCCGGGGCCGAGCAGGTCCTCAACCCGGTTCTTGAGCTCTGTGCCGAGCTCGACCCCCTTCGGACAGTCGAGTTGCACACGGCCGCCATCCTCTAAGGCCAGCGCCAGCTTGAGCGACTTGCTCCCCGGGTAGCCGCGGAGGATCTCGCGGAGCGATTGCATCCGCTCAACGCCGTCGGCTTCGCGGAGGCTGATCACCACGCCGTTGGTGAACCGCTCGGTGAGGGCTTCGATGGGCATCAACTCGTTGACGATCAGGTTGACCTCCTCCGCCCCGGGCCGCCGATCGATCGCCCCACGGATGCCAACGATCGCATCGCCCTCCACGAAGTGGCCGAATTGAGCGAACTGCTCCGGCCACATGATACACCGCATGATGCCGTCCATGTCCTCCAAGTCCCACATGGCGTACTTGCTGGGCATGCCGGGCTTGGGGTTCTTCGTGTGCGAGACCTTGATCGCCGCGAGCATGCCGCCCATGACGACCTCGGTGCGGTGCTCCAGCTCGCCGCAGCCGGTGCTGCTGTGGCTGCAGAAGGTGCGTAGGGTCTTCTCGTGCTCGGCGAGCGGGTGGCTGGTGAGGTAGAAGCCGAGGACCTCCTTCTCAAGGACCAGCAACTCCTTCTCGTCCATCTCCGGCACGTCGGGCAGCGGCGCGGCGACCGGCGCGCCGTCGTCGTCTTGCTCCTCGCCGAAGAGGCCTTTCTGGCCGCTCTTGCGGTCCTTGAGCACCGCGGCGCCGGCCTGCATGGCCTTGTCGATGCCGGCCATCAGCGACGCCCGGTTGCCGCCGAAGTCGTCCATGGCCCCGGATTTCACGAGGGTTTCGATCGTCGAGCGATTGCAACTCGAGGGATCGACGCGTTCGCAGAAGTCGTACAGGTCCTTGAACGGCCCGTCTTGCTCGCGAGCGGCCACGATCGCGTCCGCCGCCCCGCCGCCACAGGCTTTGATTGCCGAGAGGCCGAAGTGGATCTTGAAGTCGTGCTGGGACTCGTCGCTGTCGTCTTGGACCACAGCGAAGTCGACATGGCTGGTGTTCACGGTCGGGCGCTCGACCGTGATGCCCATCCGCTTGCAGTCCTCCAGGTGCTCGACGAGCGCGTCCTTGCTCTTGAAGTTGCGCCCCGGGATGTCGCCGGAGAGGAGCGCCGCCATGAACTGCACGGGGAAGTGGGCCTTCAGGTAGGCCGTCATGTAAGCGATCAACGCGTACGCTGTGGAGTGGCTCTTGTTGAAGCCGTAGCCGGCGAACTTCTTGATCATCTCGAAGAGCTCCTCGGCCCGCTTCTTGTCGAGGCCTTTGTCCTGGGCGCCCTGGAGGAACTCCTCGTAGAACTTGGCGATCATCGGCAGCTTCTTCTTGCTGATCGCTTTGATGCAGCTGTACGCGCTCGATAGCGGGATGCCCCCCAGCAGGTTGAGGATCCGCATGACCTGCTCTTGGTAGACCATCACGCCGTTGGTCTCTTCGAGGATCTCCTCCATCACGGGGTGCGGGTACTCGGCCGGCAGTCGGCCGTGCTTCACCTCGATGTATTGGTCGACCATGCCACCTTCCAGCGGGCCGGGCCGGTACAACGCGGCGGTCGCGATGATGTCATGGAATTGGTCGGGCTTCATCCGTTGCAGCAGGTCGCGGATTCCGCCCGACTCGAGCTGGAAGATGCCCTTGGTCTCGCCTCGCTGGAGCAGCTCGTACGATTCCTTGTCGTCGAGCGGGAACTCATACGGATCGACCCGCGCGCCGGTCGATTGCTCGATCAGATCGACGCTCTTGGCGAGGATGGTCAGGTTGCGCAGGCCGAGGAAGTCCATCTTCAGCAGGCCGGCGGCCTCGACGTCGTTCATCGCCCATTGGGTGATGACCTCGGTCTTGCCTTTCACACGCTGGAGCGGCACGTACTCATCGACCGGCTTCTCGCTGATGACCACCGCGGCGGCGTGGGTGCCGACGTTGCGCGCCAGGCCCTCGACCTTCATCGCGAGGTCCAATAGCTCACGCACCTCGGGGTCCGACTCGTAGACCTTGCCGAGCTCCTCGCTCTGTTCGAGGGCCTTCTCGAGCGAGATGCCGAGCTGATCGGGGATCATCGCGGTGATCTGATCGACTCGGAAGATCGGCATCGACATCGTGCGGCCGACGTCCTTGATCGCCGCCCGCGCGGCGAGCGTGCCGAACGTACCGATCTGCGCGACGTTCGCCTCGCCGTACGTGTCTTTGACGTACTGGATGACCTCGCCGCGTCGCTCCTTGCAGAAGTCGATATCGATATCGGGCGCTTCCAGGCGGCTCTCGTCGAGGAACCGCTCAAAGAGCAGGTCGTACTTTAGCGGGCAGACGTGGCTCATCCGCAGCGCGTAGCAAACAATCGATCCCACGCCCGATCCACGAGCCGTGTTGGGGATGCCTTTCTCGACCGCGAAGCGGACGAAGTCCCAGACGATCAGGAAGTAGTCCGGGAAGCCGAGCTTGTTGATGACCCCGAGCTCGCGATCGATGCGTGCCATGACTTCATCGGACAGCTCGCCGCTATCGAGGTCTTCGTTCTGCCAGCGGTGCGGGAGCTTCGCGTAGCGTTCTTTGAGGCCCTCGATCACCAAGTGGCGGAGGTAAATCTCGGACTCTTTGATATCCGGCTTGTCCTTGCCCGGGGCCGTGAAGGTCGGGAAGTAACGCTTGCCCAGCTCGAGGTCCAAGTCGCACGAGTCGGCGATCTCTTGGCTGCGGGCGACGGCGTCGGCCACGTCGGGCATTGCCGCGTACATATCCTCGGGGCTGCGCAGGTAGAACTGGTCGCCCTCCATCTTCATCCGGTTGGTGTCCGTGCGGAAACGGCCGGTGTTGATGCAGAGCAGCACGTCTTGCGCGACGGCGTCTTCTTGGTTGACGTAATGGGCATCGCTGGTTGCGACCAACGGCAGGCCCATCTTGTTGGCGAGCTCGACGGTCAGTTCCTTGGCGGCTCGCTGGATCTCGACGCCGTTGTCTTGCACTTCGAGGTAGTAGCGATCCCCGAAGACCTTCGAGAACCAAGCCGTGACCTCCTCGCCGCGGGTCAGGGCCTCCTCGGCCGAGTTGCCGGCGAGCAGGTGCTTGGAGAGTTCGCCCGACACGCACCCCGACAGGCAGATGATCCCTTCGCTGTGCGCGGCGAGCAGTTCCTTATCGATCCGTGGCTTGTGGTAGAAGCCTTCCAGGTACGCGCTGGAGGCCATCTTCACGAGGTTGCGGAAGCCGGTCTTGTTCTTCGCGAGCAGCGTGAGGTGGTAGGCGGCCTCCTTGCTGCGCGAGGCCCCCTCTTTCTTGAAGCGGCTCTCCGGCGCGATGTAGGCCTCGTAGCCGACGACCGGGTTGATGTCCTCCGCCTTGCACGCCTTGTAGAATTCAAGGGCGCCGTACAGGTTGCCGTGGTCGGTCAGCGCCAGGCCGTTCATGCCGAGCTCTTTGGCCCGCCCGACCAACCGCTTCACCGGGCTGGCACCGTCCAGCAGCGAGTAGTGGCTGTGGCAATGGAGATGAACGAACGGCTTGGTGGCGGCGTCCATGCGGGCGGCTCTTTTCGGAGAACGGGGAGGGCAGGCCCCGATTCTACCGCCAGTGGCTGCTAGCAGCCACGAGGCCAAAAAGCCTCACGCCCAAGACTCGAGCCGAACCCCTTCGAAATGCTCGAAGTCACGCGGGTTGAGCGTCACGAGTGTTAGATCGTTGGTCGCCGCAACTGCGGCAATCTGGCCGTCGGCGAACGGCGGGGTGCGGCCAACCTTCTCAAGCCGAGCCCGCTCCGCGGCGTGCCATTCGGCGGCTAGATGATCGAAAGACAAAACCGGTAGTCCATTCGTGACGATTTCGTCGATCGTTCGCATCAAATTGATGCGACGACGTCCCGCCGGCAGACGCAGAACGCCAAACCGGATCTCATCAAGCACGATCGAAGCGATCGCACTTACCTCTTCGATACGAGCCAGCCGTCCACGCACCACATCGGAAACATGCGGCTGCATCGGGAGCGATACAACGCTCGTATCGAGCAAGTACGAAATCATTCGAAGGCCGGTGGCTCACGCCCAGGAGAGCGATCTCGCCAGGAATCAATCTCTTCTTTTGTGAAGCCGCACTTGTCTAGCAGATACTTATCACGCAGACGCATCATCCAGCCTGGTGACCGATCGATTTTGCCTGGCCCATCGTCGTCTCTGACTTCTGAGGGCGTGACTACGGCAACCTCGCGTCCTTCTTGAACAAGTCGCACGCTCTCTCCCCTCGCAACGGCGGCGAGCAAGTCAGGCAGGTTGGCTTCGGTGACCGAGACTTCTTGCATAACCAAATTATACGCCGCGTCGTCATACCGCAGCAAACTCAATCACCGCCGCCGACGCCTCGTAAGAATTGCGCAATCTGTGCTTGCAGGTCGACTAGCTCGTGCCAGCGGCTCCGGTCGATCGCCACGGGGCGGTCGCCGTCGGGTGCGATGGCGCCGTGCAGCAGGGCCCGGGTGCGGGCGTGGAAGTATTCCAGCATCTCAGCGACCTGAGCCGCCTGGGCCGGGCTGAGGCCGTCTGGCAGGCCGGGGGGGCCCGGCAGGTGCAGCGTGCCGGGGTAGCCCATCGAGTCGCTGCCCCAATGGAGATCGATATCTGAATCGAGTGAATCCTCGATGTGATCGGCGGGCTCGAGCGGGCCGGTCGCTTTCTCGACCATCGAGTCGCTCGGGGCACGCTCCCCCAACTCTCTCAGCACGTCGACCCGCTCGGCGATCTCTTCGCGTGTGCCGAAGAGGAGCGTTGATCGTCCAACGGCGATCAGGTCGCCGACTTGAAGGATGCGGAGCTGCGTATCGAGCCCGTTCACACGGGTGCCGTTGGTGCTCTCCAGGTCGGTGAGGACCAGCTTGCCTTGGTCCTCTTGGATCTTCACGTGGAAACGGCTGATCCGCTCGTCGTTGAGCTGGATCGTGTTGCCTTCCTCGCGACCGATCGTCAGCGGCGTCGGCAGACGCTCATAGACCGCCCCACGATCGGCGCCGTCGAGCACTTGGAGAGTAACTGGGAGCATGTCGTGAGCGGCCGGACGAGCAAACAGGACGGGGCGGACCCTGGCGAACGACAAAGACCTCGACCTGCGGCGGCCCGCAGCTCGATAACTCGCTCTAGCCCCCTTATATCAACGCGTTTTGCACGCAACAACCGATCCCTGTTCGGACTCCCGCCAGCGACAGCGTCATCATGTCGCCGGCTTAGTGACGGAAATGGCGTCGACCGGTGAACAGCATCGGCATGCCGCAACGGTTGCAAGCGTCGATGACTTCCTGGTCTCGCATCGAGCCTCCGGGCTGGATCACGGCTGCGACGCCCGCCTCGTGGGCGGTGACGATCGAGTCGTCGAACGGGAAGAACGCGTCCGAGGCAAGCACGGAGCCCTTCACCCGGTCGCCGGCCTTGCGGATCGAGATCTCGACCGAGTCGACGCGGCTCATCTGGCCGGCCCCCACCCCAACGAGCATCCCGCCGCGCGAGAGGACGATGGCATTCGATTTCACATGCCGGCACGCTGCCCAGGCGAATCGCATCTCGGCCAAGAGCTCGTCGGTCGGCTTGGTCTCCGTGACGCATTCCCAGGTGTCGGGCTCGTCGGGGCCTTCGTCGGCCGTCTGGGCGAGGTAGCCCCCGTCGATGGCGCGGAGCACAACGCGATCGCTCGCCGCGTCGGCGCCGCCGATCTTCACCAAGCGGACGTTCTTCTTCCACTTCGGCTTGGTGGTGAGGATCTCCAAGGCCTCGGCCGAGAAGCTGGGGGCGGCGATCGCTTCGACGAACTTGCCCGGCTCGGCGAGGCACTCGGCGGCGGCCGCATCGACCTCGACATTGAAGCCGAGGATCGAGCCAAACGCACTCAGCGGGTCGCCCGCCCAAGCGAGTTGGGTCGCCTCGCCAAGCGTCGACGCGGTGGCGGCGCCGCACGGGTTGTTGTGCTTCAGCACCGCCACGCCGGGTGAGGGCAACGCCTTGGCGGCGGCCCAGGCGGCGTCGAGGTCGAGCCAGTTGTTGTACGAGAGTTCCTTGCCGTTGAGCTGCTCGCCGTACACGACCGACGTGGGAGTCGCGTCGTCCGAGGCGTAGAGGGCGGCCGGCTGGTGCGGGTTTTCGCCGTAGCGGAGCGACGACTTGCGGACGAGCGATAGGTTGATCCGCTCCGGGAAGTGGTCGTCGGCGGTCGCTTCGCTCGGGCCGGTTTGGCGGGCGAAGTAGCCGGCGATCGCCGTGTCGTACTCGGCCGTGTGGGCGAACGCCTCGGCGGCGAGCTTGGTGCGGAGCTCCAGGGTGGTCCCGCCCTGCGATTCGACGTGCTCGGCGATGGCGTCGTATTGAGCGGCGTTGGTTGCAACGGCAACGAACGCATGGTTCTTGGCCGCCGAGCGGACCATCGAGGGGCCCCCGATATCGATCTTCTCGATCGCTTGCGCGATCGGCGGGTCGCCCGCGGCGATCGTTTCCTGGAACGGGTACAGGTTCACGACCACCAGATCGATCGCCTCGATGCCGTGCTCCTGGGCCGAAGCGACATCGGATGGATTATCGCGACGATGCAGCAGGCCGCCGTGGACGCGTGGGTGGAGTGTCTTGACCCGGCCATCCATCATCTCGGGGTAGCCGGTGTATTCGGCAACGTCACGCACGGCGAGGCCGGCCTCTTCGAGTGCCTTGCGGGTGCCGCCGGTGCTGAGCAGCGAGACGCCCGCCGCGGCGAGTCGCTGGGCGAACGGGACGAGCCCGGTCTTGTCGCTGACGCTCAGCAGGGCCTGCTTGATGGGGGTCGTTTCCATTGCCGATCTCGTTCGCTGGGGGTGCCTGTGGCCAACCGCTTGCCAAGGGGCGGACGATAGCACTGTGAGCACGGGCCTTCAACGAGCCCATGCCGCCGAACCCCCGGCCCGCCGGCTGCGTAACTCAATCCGACATGGCCGGGTTGAGGATCTCCCGGCGACTTACGGCACGACGCCGAGTCACTTTTCACTCCTCTCGCGAAAGAGCACCGCGAGGGCAGGTTCTCCCGGTCTTGCCGCTTGAGCGCCCCCGGTCGGCGCGGCGGCGTAATCGACGCGACCCGGCCTCCGGCGACTCATCGTGCGGCCTGTGCGGATCACCCGCATTGGCAACTCGGCGAGCCGCAGAAACCTGGTCCCCGATTTTTGACCGGCCCGGAACCGCGATCTATATTCCTTTGGCCACGACCTTGGCATGAGCCGGGGTGGATGTTGGAAGAGCGTGATTTCCTCGGCAAATGCCCGGGAACGGATTCACGCCAGCTGGGACGCGTTCCAACGCCCGCGGCCGACTCGATCGCGAATTGCCCTCCCACCGCGTCAGCGTCCCAGCCCTCTGAAAACCGTGGCTCCTCCCTCGAGCTCGGCGGCTTGGTCCCTCTGACCGGCAGTTCTTCGCGAGCCGAGTGGTTCTGCCAAGACAAAGCTCGCACGATTGCGGGCGGCGGTGTCGTTGGCGGGACGTCCTGACCCGCGAGACGGAACGAGCCTATGTCCCTGCTGCCAACTGCGTCCCTGCAAGACGGTGCGCGTGCCCTGCTGCTCCTCGGTGTTGCCCTCGTAGCGACGCCCTCGATGTCGTTTGGCCAATCGGCCATCGCCACGCCGAGCGAGGCGGTCAAGATCCCGGGCGAGGCCCTGCCGGCCCTTGCCGAGGCCGCCATCCAAGAAGGCCTCGAGCTCGAATCGCTCGGCCGTTGGAGCGACGCGGTCGTTCACTACGAGCGAGCCATCCGCCTGACGCCGACCGATAAGCGGTTGGAGCGTCGGTTCGATTTCGCTCGCCTGCACAGCGACCTCGAACGACGCTACACCGACGCCAGCTTCGTCGAAGCGATCGACACGCTCAGCCCGCAAGCGGCGCTCGATATGCACGCCGAGCTGCTGACAAAGATCGAATCGCACTATGTCGTGACCCCGCCCTGGACGCGGCTCTCGCGTCGGGGTGCCCACGCGATGCTGATCGCCGCCCGCGATCCGGCGTTCCGCGCCCGGCACAACCTGCGACTGAGCGACGACCGCATCCAGGCCTTCCGCCAGGAGCTTGGCCAACGGCTGCTCGACGCGGGCGAGATTCGCAATGCCCGCGAGGCACTCCGCTTGGCCTCGGACCTTTCAACGCTCGGCCAAACACGCCTCGGAGCCCCGGCTGCTGCCTGGACGCTCGAGTTCGTATCGGCCGCCGCGGGCGGCTTGGACAACTACTCCGCGTTCCTGACGCCCGGCCAGTTGCGTGACGTGTATTCGCAGATCGAAGGCAACTTTGTGGGTCTCGGCGTCGAGCTGAAGGCCGACGACGGGGCGTTGCTGATCGTCCGCGTCATCCCCGGCAGCCCCGCTCAACGAGCCGGGCTGACCGCCGGCGATCGGATCACGGCCGTCGATGGCCAGCAGACCGCCGAACTCTCGACCGACGAGGCCGCCTCGCTGTTGACCGGCGAGGAGGGCAGCTTCGCGTTCGTGACCGTTGCCGGCCGCGAGTCAGCCGAGCCCGCCACGACGGCGACCGATGACCTGGCGTACTTGGCCGCCAAGCCGGCAGCGAGCGCCGGTTCGCGGACGATCCGGGTTCGTCGTGAGCATGTCGAAGTGCCGAGCATCGAAGGAACCCGCATCGTCGACGCCGACTACGGAGTCGCCTACGTCCGCGTGCCGGTCTTCCAGAAGTCGACCAGCCGCGACGTCGAGGCCGCCCTCTGGGACCTGCATCGGCAAGGCATGCGGACGCTGGTGATCGACCTCCGGGGCAACCCGGGTGGATTGCTGACTTCGGCCGTGGAACTGGCTGACAAGTTCGTTGCCAGTGGCAACCTGGTCAGCACGCGTGGCCGCAGCGACGGCGAGGACTTCGACTACCGTGCCCATCGGGCCGGCACCTGGCGTGTGCCTCTCGTGGTGCTGATCGATGGCGACAGCGCGTCGGCCAGCGAGATCTTCGCCGCGGCGATCCTCGACAACCATCGCGGCAAGATCGTCGGCGATCGATCTTTCGGGAAAGGCTCCGTGCAGGGCATCTTCCCGATGGCCCATTCGGGGGCCGGCATCCGCCTGACGACCGCCAAGTTCTTCTCGCCGCTGGGGAATCCGATCAGCAAGGTCGGTGTGAGCCCGGATATCGTGGTCGCTGCCGAGGAGCAACCCGAAGCGACCCAAGGGCAGACCGTCGGCTACCGCGGCGTGGCGTCGGCGGACGCCGAGCCGAACGATGCGGCCTTCGGTCGGGCGGTGGAAGTGGCCCGCCAGCAGGTCGCGATGCGGTGAAAACCGCGGCAATCAACAGAAAAGGGCCGCCGCCGCGGAGTTGACAGCTCGGCGGTGGCGGCCGGATACTGCTCTTCTTGCTGTGAGTGGCCTTGCCCGCTCGAATCGTGTGGCCCCCGCCGGATCGGGACGCCACGTGCCGATGGGGACCTCCCCGCGGCCTCTCCGTGACCTCTTCTGAATCGTAGGCTCGATTGGCCTTGGCTCAGAAGAACGCCCGCCGGCGCGATCGATAGCATCGCCCCGGGCCGAACACCGCTCATTTGGGCTCTTAGCCATGCCGATGCCGCGCGAAGAAGACGACGACCTGTTCCACGACGTGGACGACGTGGAGTTTGACGACTCGGCGGACGAGAAGCCCAAGAAGAAGACGGCGAAAAAGAAGGCCGCCAAGAAGAAGGTCGCTAAGAAAGTGGCAAAGAAGAAGACCGTCAAGAAGAAAAAGGCCAAGCGGGTCTCGGTCGCCGACGATGAGGGCGTCAAGGTAAAGAAGGCCCCGGCACGCCGAAAGAAGAAGGCGGCCCCCAAGAAGGACGACGGTGAAGGGTTCGGAGCCGGCCTCTTCGATGGCGAGGACACTCCCAAGCCGACCAAGGCGAAAGCCGCTCCGGCGGAAGACGATTCGGCCAAGCCCGAAGCGACCGAAGAGAAGCCGAAGCGACGTCGCGGCCCGAAGAAGCGGGTGGCGAAGGCCGAGAAGCCGCCGGTCGAAGACGAGCCGCTGACCGAGGAAGTCGCCGAAGAGGCAGCCAGCGAAGACGACACCACAGACGAGTACGGCCGGCCCGAGCCGGTGGCGAACTACGTGGTTCATGTCTACGAGCTCGGCCGCCTGAAGCGGACCATCGATCGCGACTTCACGCCCGAGCTGGCCGAAAAGTACGCCGTCGAGTTCAGCCGGACGGCGAAGAAGTACGGTCGCAAAGCGATCGCGGGGAAGAAGGATACGCAGCCGGCCAAGGAGCTGGTGGAAGAGGAGGCTTGAGTCACGGGCGGGCGGCCGGCGGATCGCCCTAGGGGCATGCTGGAATAATCGGCACAGGCCGTGGTGTTGGCTTGGTAGCAAGCATCCTGCTGGGAACCCGGGCGGGGTGCCGATCGTCCCAAGGAGGAGCTTTACCCCCTCTTGGGCGTGTTGCGCTATCGCGCAGTCGCCGATCTCCCCGTCGATATCCACCTCGTCAAGGCGTCTCGCTATGACCGGCCGTTTCTCTTTCGTTAGCTGTTTCGCCACGAGCCTTGCTGTCGTGGGCGTCTTGTTGGCCACCCCCACGCTCGCTCAAGAGGAAGGAGAGCTCGGCGAGCTGTCCGCCGGCGAGAAGCTCCAGGCCCTCGTCCAGCAGGGACAGGTCCAGTTCGATGAGGGCGAGTACGAGGCCGCCGCCACGACCTTCACCACCGCGGTGAACGCCTTAGAGCGGGGCGGGGCTTATCAGTTCCTCGGGGGTCCGCTGGTCCTCCGGGCACGGACTTACACCGAGCTCGAGGACTACCAAGCCGCGATCGACGACCTCAAGAAGGCCATCCAATACTCGCAGAGCAACCCGGCGATCATGCCGGAGATCCAGAACACCCGCGCCGAGGTGTACATGAAGCTGGAGGCCTATCAGGCCGCGTTGCCCGACCTGCAAGAGGCCGTCAAAGCCCAGCGTGGCAACCTCCAGTACCAATACAACTACGGCAAGACGCTCGTCAAATTGGGCGGTGCCGATCCGGGGGCGAAGGCGCTTACGAAGTACCTCGAAGGAACGGCTGAGGCCGAAGAGGTCGACCAAGTGAAGCGTGCCGAAGCGTTGCGACTCCGCGGCCAAGCCTACGGCAGCATGCGGGAGTTCGAGGACGCGGTCGCTGATATCAACGCGTCGCTCGAGATCGAGCCGGACAATCACGAGGCCTACTTCGTTCGTTCGCAGATCGCCTTAGCCGACAAAAACTACAGCGGCGCGATCACGGATATTGAGACCGCGATCGCCAAGTACACGCCGACCGACGAAGAGGACACGTTCCCGTTCGCTCAGGGCTACCTGACACTCGCCTCGGTGTACGAAGAGCGAGGCAAAGAGGCGGCCCGCGCCGGCGACGATGCGGCCGCGGCCCAAGACTACGCCGCCGTGAAGGCCGAGTCGGAGAAGCTGCTCGAGGCCGCCGGCGAAGAAGATCCTCGCTCGCCGCAGGTCCGTGTCGCGACGCTCTTCCGCAAGGGCGTCGCCGAGCGACTGCTCGGTGAGTTCGGCGCGGCGGTCAAGTCGTTCAGCCTCGCGTTGGAGATCGACCCGAACCTCGGCGAGGCCTACTTCCGCCGGGGCATCTGCTTCCACTTCATGGGCGAAGAGAAGCTGGCCATCCGCGACTTCGAGCAGGCCGCTAGCATCAACTTCGATAGCCCGCGGTCGAACCTCTGGAAGGGCATGGCGTACGCCAAGATCGGCGAGTACGACGAGGCGATCCGGGCCTATGGCGAGTCGATCGCCGTGAGCGACCGCTACACGCCGGCCTACGTGAACCGCGGTTTGGCCCACTTGGCAGACGGCGACTACACCAAGGCGATCGACGACTTCAACGAAGCGATCCGCCTGCAGCCGACCGAAGGCCTCCATTACTTCCGCCGCGGGATGGCGCAGGCCCTCTCTGGCCGGCGTGAGAAGGCGATCCGCTCTTATATGAACGCGATCGAGTTCGCCCCACGGCTGAATCCCGCGTATGAGAACCTCGTCCGCGAGCTCGACGCCAACGGCCAGTCGGCACTCGCCAACGAGTACCGCCGTCGGGCGGCACAGTTGGGCCTCTGAGATCGGCTTCGACCCCGTCCGCTGGCTTGGGGTGCGTCACAATGACACGGGGATGGCTCGCTTCCCTGTGTTGCGGAGAGCGGGGGCAGCCGTATACTCGGGATCGTAACGTCCCGCGTGATAAGAGGTTGTTGCTCGTTCGTCGCGGTGTGCTCGCGTTAAGTACGTGAGCAGGCCTTCGGTTGAATGTGCGTAGGGTCGTGCTGCGTTTTCGCCCACTGTCTACGTCGAACCAAGGATCGGCCGGTGTCTGCCGCTGCGCCTGCTAGCCCCATTGGGCTGTCGTTTTTTGAACGCAACGAGTTTCTGATCCGTCGGCTGCACTCGCTTTCCGGGCTGATCCCGGTCGGCGCGTTCATGTGCGTTCACCTGACGGTGAACGCCAGCGTGCTCAACGGGCCAGAGACCTTCCAAAACAACGTCTACGGCATCCATGCCCTCGGCAAGATCTTGCCGCTGGTCGAGTGGGCCTTCATCTTTGCCCCGCTGATCTTCCACGCGGTGGTCGGCTTCTGGATCATCTTCTCCGGAAAGTCGAATACGGGCAGCTACGCTTACGGGAGCAATATCCGCTACACGCTCCAGCGCGCGACGGGCATGATTGCGGTGGTATTCATCCTGTACCACGTTTTCCATATGCACGGCTGGTTCCACTTCGATTGGTGGCTCGCCGTGGCCGAACCCGCCGGCGGGGCCCAGTTCCGCCCCTACAACGCGTCGTCGACTGCCGGCATGGCGTTGCAGAACCCGATCATCATCGCGTTTTATGCGTTGGGCATCTTGGCCAGTGTCTTCCACCTGGCCAACGGCCTCTGGACGATGGGCATCACCTGGGGGGCTTGGACCAGCCCGGGCGCTCAGAAGAAGGCCCTGTACGCGTGTGGTGTGTTCGGCGTTGGCCTGCTTGCGGTTGGTATGTCGGGCCTGCTGGGCATGGTCGCTACCGGTTCGGGCGAAAGCCTCGAGCAGGCCAGGCGTGTTGAGCAGCAGATGTTCGATGCCAAGGTCGATGCGGGCCTGGCTTCGCCGGGCTCCCACAAGTGGATCGAGAACCACCCGATCGGCGGAGACCATTCCGCCAGCCACGACGAAGAGAACAGCGAAGTTGAAACCGTAGAAGAGCCATCGACCGAGGCCGCAGCCGCGGGCGAGTGATCGCCACGGCCCGAGCGCCCGATCGAATCCGAGATCCCTAAGAGCCAACGCTAACTCCCATCGGAGCCGCTGCGATGAGTCAGCAGAATGTCCTAGTCGTCGGTGGCGGTCTCGCCGGCCTTGCCTGCACGATGAAGCTCGCCGAGATGGGCGTGCACGTCGATCTGATGGCACTCGCGTCGGTCAAGCGATCGCACAGTGCCTGCGCTCAGGGCGGCATCAACAGCGTCAATTCGCTGACCCGCCAGCAGGGCGACGACGAGTGGCTCCACCTCGATGACACGGTCTACGGAGGCGACTTCCTCCAGCACCAGCCGCCGGTCAAGGAGATGGCTTACTGGGCCCCGAAGGTCATCGACCTGATGGACCGCCTGGGGGTGCCGTTCAATCGGACCCAGGAAGGCTTCCGCGACCAGCGTCGATTCGGCGGCACGCTCTTCAAGCGGACGGCGTTCGCCGGCGCGACGACCGGGCAGCAGTTGCTGTACGGCCTCGACGAGCAGGTCCGCCGTCGCAAGGCCGAAGGCCTCGTGAACATGTACGAAGGGTGGGACTTCCTCGGCCCGATCCTCGACGACGAGGGCCGCTGCCGCGGGGCGGTCGCTCAGAACCTCGTCACGATGCAGATCCGCACCTTCAAGGCCGACGCCGTCGTGGTGGCCTCGGGCGGTTGCGGCCTGCTGTATGGCCGCAGCACGATGTCGATGGCGTGCAACGGCTCGGCCGCCAGTCGCTGCGTGCAAGCCGGCGTCCGCTACGCCAACGCCGAGTTCATCCAGGTCCACCCGACCGCCATCCCCGGCGCCGACAAGTGCCGCCTGATGAGCGAATCGGCCCGCGGCGAGGGGGGGCGCGTCTGGGTGCCCCGCACGCCACAAGACCCGCGTGCTCCCGGCGATATCCCCGAGAACGAACGGTACTACTTCCTCGAAGAACGGTACCCGGAGTACGGCAACCTCGTGCCGCGTGACATCGCGACCCGTGAGATCTTCGACATCTGCGTGACGGATGGACTGTCGGTCGAAGCCGACAAGCAGTGCGTCTACCTCGACTTGACGCACATCTCGCGCGAGGAGCTTGATCGAAAGCTCGGCGGCATCCTCCACATCTACGAGAAGTTCCAGGGCGAGGACCCACGCGAGGTTCCGATGAAGATCTTCCCGGCCGTCCACTACTCGATGGGCGGCATGTGGGCCGATTACGCGAAGGGAGCCGACGGCGGCCTCGATCCGGCAAACCCTCGCAACCACCAGACCCATGTCCCGGGCCTCTTCGCCATCGGCGAGTGCGACTACCACTACCACGGCGCAAACCGCTTGGGCGCCAACTCGCTGCTCTCCTGCATCTTCACCGGCCTCTTCGTGGCGCCGGGCATCAAGGAGATGCTGGGTTCGCTCAAGGCTAGCACCACCGACGAGCAATTCGACCAGCTCCACCTGAGTGCGACGGCCGACAAGCAAGCCGAGCACGACGCCTTGCTCAAGCAGGCAGGCGACGACGGCGAGAACCCGTACGAGCTCCATCACTTGCTCGGCGAAGAGATGACCAAAGCCGCGTTGGTTGTCCGACGCAACGACCAGATCCAGGCCGGCCTCGACGCCGTCAACGAACTCGCCGAGCGAGCCAAACGTTGCAGCCTGTCCGACACGGATGCCTGGAGCAACCAGAACGTCGTGTTCACGAAGGCCCTGCGAGACATGTTCCCCCTCGCCAAGGCCTTGTTGAAGGGCGCTTTGGCCCGCGACGAATGCCGCGGGGCTCACTTCAAGCCCGAGTTCGCCATGCCGGGGCTCACCTCGGAGGACCCGTCCGAACGCCGGAAGCAGGCCGAGGGATGGTGCGATGCCTTCGAACAGAAGAACAAGAAGTGGCTCAAGACCTCGGTCGCGACGGTTGATGCCGAGGGCGAGCCGACGATCAGTTACGAAGAAGTCGATACCTCGCTGATCCCGCCCCGGCCGAGGCTCTACGGCCTCGTGGGGGCCGAGATCATCGAAGAGGTCTGGAAGGAACGCCAGGCCGCGAAGGACCAGACAGCCGCCGCCGCCGAACCGGCGCTGGCGTGAGTCGACGTTAAGGTACGGCCATCCGCTGCGGTTAGTCGCCGTGTGACCGAGACGCCCCATCACCGCTTCAAGAAGAAAAACCTAACCGCGGGCAAGCGGATCACTCCATTGCCCGCTTATCAGCCAAGCTGACTCAGACCATGATTGCTCCCAACAAAGCCGCCGCGAAGCCGTCCACCTTCGATGTTCGGGTGTTGCGCCAGTCAGCGCCCGGCAAGCCGCAGAAGTGGGAACGGTTTCGCATCCCGTACGAAGCGAACCTGAACGTGATCAGCGTTCTGCAGAAGATCGCTCGGATGGCGAAGACCGCCGCCGGCGAGAAGACCTCCCCGGTTGCGTGGGATTGCAACTGCCTCGAAGAGGTCTGCGGATCCTGCACGATGGTCATTAACGGTCGCGTCCGACAGAGCTGCTCGGCGTTGGTGGACCAACTGCTCGAAGACCGGCCCGGCGAGATCGAGCTGCGACCGATGTCGAAGTTCCCGGTCCAGCGCGACTTGGTGGTCGATCGGACACGCATGTTCCGCAACCTGGAACGCGTCGATGCCTGGGTGCCCGTGGATGATTATCTCGATCGGGGACCCGGCCCGAAGGAGAGCCAAGACGCTCAGGAGCACCGCTACCCGCTCTCGGAGTGCATGACATGCGGCTGCTGCCTCGAGGCCTGCCCGCAGTACACCAAGATCGAACTCGATCGCGAGCCGGGCGAGTCCGATGAGGCATTCGAGGCACGCCAACAAGCCGCCTACGATAGTTCTTTCCTCGGCGCTCAAGCGATCAGCCAGGCGGTTCTCTTCAACGACCACGGCACCGGCAAGATGCTCGCCGACGAGCGAGTCGAGGCCCTGATGGGGCCGGGCGGGGTCCACGCCTGTGGTAACTCACAGAACTGCGTTGCGGTCTGCCCGAAGGAGATCCCGCTAACCACATCGATCGCCCAAGCGGGCCGTCAGGTAACCGTCTACTCGATCAAGAAGTTCTTCGATCGTTAGTCCGCACGAGTAGTCCAACTCGACCATCAAACAAGGCGGCCCGCAGTCTTTGAACTGCGGGCCGCCTTTGTCGTTAGATAGTTGACTCAGCGGGATCAGAAGCCGAAGCCGATGCTCACGCCTCGGCCATAGCCACCGTAGCCGCGATAGCCAACGCCGTAAGCGCCGTAGCCCTGCCGCGGGCCATAGAATCCGCCCCGATGGTAGCCGTAGTTGACGGGCACCACGGGCCTAGCAACGACCACCGGGCGAGCCCCGTAGCCATAGCCGTAGCCGCCATATCCGCCGCCATAGCCCCAACCGCCGCACCCGCGTGCCTCGGCTTGGGAGGCTCCCATGGTGAGACCGGCGGCGGCAACCAGGGCACCTGCCAGCAGGGTGGGTTTTAGTAATCGCTTGATGAATCCAGGCATCGGAGCCTCCTTGGGGGGATATGCGATCGTCGACCAACGATTGGTCGGATACTCGTGCGGTAGCCACTAGAAGCTACTGCTATGCCAGAAGCTCGGTGTGAAGCGTAAGTTGCTTGTGGTTAGGTGCTTACGTGAAGATGGATTGCGACGAAAGATGACGAGAACGGCTCAAGGATGTCTGTGCGAGGACGCATCGATATCAAAATGGTTTCATTGTGGTGCGTTTGCTGGCTGCCGACTGGCACACCGCTTGCATTATTAGATGCTGTCAGCAGGAAACCCACTGGTCCCACTGTTAGCAATGGGCCGGAATGAGAAGAGGCGCTCAGGGGGCCAGCCGACAAAGAGGCAAAGCAACAGTTGACGAATTACTAGCAGAGAAGAGGTTTTCACCCGTCTTGAGCCGCCGTACCTCATGACGGGCATGCTACAATTCGATCAACCAGGGCGGGGCTGGGGTCTTTGGAACAGGGGACCCCAACCCCGCCTGTTGCGTTTTGATGCGCATCATTTTGCAACACTTGGGCGAATGTAGCACAATCGAACAGACCAGTTGCGGTCAGACGAACGACGCCTTTTTCCGGCGTCTCGCCACATAAGTACCAAGACCGAGAGCCGACCGCGGGGTTTTCAAGTTCGTTCGGCGTTGGCTAGTGGAATAGAATCGGGGCAGGCCTACCCAGGCATCTTTTCGAAAGTTGAGGCCAAGGCGTATGACGAAGCTTGGTTGTTCGCTGATCGCCCTACTCGCGGCAACCGCTGCATGCTTCGCCCCACCCAACGCCGAGGCGGCATCGGATCCGGGCCCGGCGATCATCGACTCGGAAGTCATTGCTTCGATCGATGAGAAGCTGCGCGACTCCTGGCGAGACCAAGGGGTGGTTCCGTCCAAGCCCGCCCCGGATGGCGCCTGGGCACGGCGTGCCTACCTCGACTTGATCGGCCGGGTGCCGACGATCGATGAACTCGCCGAGTATGCCGCCGAACCTCGTGGTTCACGGCGGCCGGTTCTGGTCGATCGGCTATTGGGTGAGTCGTATCGCGAAGAGCGGGCTCGCTGGCAAGCGGTCGAGTGGACCAACCTGCTGATCGGCCGCACGGGCGGCAATCGCCGCTCACTCGCCACACGCGCGCCATTCACGCAGTACCTGCGTGAAGCGTTCGCCGAGAACCGGCCTTACGACCAGTTGATGCGAGAACTCGTCACGGCCACCGGCAGCGTCCGCCCCGACGATGAAGACTTCAACCCGGCGGCCAACTTCCTCGCCGATAAGATGGGCGACGACGGCGTTCAGGCAACCGCTCGGACCTCGCAGGTCTTCTTGGGCGTCTCGGTGCAATGCACCCAGTGCCACAACCACCCATTCAACGAGGGGCGGCAGAATCAGTTCTGGGAACTGAACGCGTTCTTCCGCCAGGTCCGCGTCGAGCGGGTCCGCGACGACGAGAACGACCGACCGAAAGCGAGGCTCGTCGAGCGTGACTTCTACGGCGAAGGCCGCCGGCGGATGTCGCTGACGTCGCTTGCCCCGGGGCAGGCCGAGGCGGCCGAGACCTACTACGAGCTACGCAACGGCAAGCTGAAGGTTGCGTACCCCGTCTTCCTGGACGGGACCGCTCTAGCCGATGTCTTCGAGGACCGGGGCGACGACCACGGCGATAGCGGACGGGTCGAGCTGGTGAACCGACGGCAGGAGTTAGTCAATCTGATCGCGGCCTCGCCGGAGTTTGCGCGTTCGGCAGTCAACCGAGAGTGGGGGCGTTTCTTCGGGAACGGCTTTACGCGACCCGTGGAAGACATGGGCGAACACAATCCGCCCTCGCATCCCGAGTTGCTCGACGCCTTGGGGGACGCCTTTCGTGAGTCCGGCTACGACCTCAACCGCTTGGCCCGTTGGATCGTTCTCAGCGAGGCATACGGCCTCGATAGCCGTGCCGGTCGATCCAACGCCGACGACGAACCGTCGCTCGGTCGGACGCCACTCTTCAGTCGGTTCTACGTTCGCCAGCTCTCGGCGGAACAGATTTACGAGTCCCTGCTCTCGGCGACTCGCGCCGACGAGGGCCTCTCCGCCGAACGGCGCGATGCGGCTCGCAACCGTTGGCTGCGGCAGTTCACGACCGCGTTCGGCAACGACGAGAACGGCGAGGCTACCAGCTTCAATGGATCGATTCCGCAGGCCCTCGCCTTGATGAATAGCGACCTGATGCGGAAGGCGACCGAGCTGAAGTGGACCAAGCGTGACACACCGAAATCCGCTAGCGAGTACACGGGCAAGCGGCCCGCTGGCTTCCTGGCGTCGATCGCGGCGGATCGATCGCTGAGCAACGCCGACCGCGTCGAGAAGCTCTACTTGGCCGCCCTGGCCCGCCGACCGGACCGCAAGGAATTGGCCCTCTGCAATAAGCTGCTCGTCGCCCGCGAAGGTAAGGCGGCGGAGGCCCTTCGCGATGTGTGGTGGGCCTTGCTGAATAGCAATGAGTTCATCCTCCAACACTGACTTTCGCTTGCTCGGCATGACTTGGCTTTGACCTCGCTACGCATCCAATAAGCAGCAACGAAAACATCGAGGCGTTCGCTATGAACCACGGCATGAACCGGCGTCACTTCCTCGATCACCTGAAAGGTGCTGCCGCGTTCGGGGCGGCTTCGTTCGCTCTCGGGCAGACGGTCGAGGCGGCCGCCGAGCGGCTTCGGCGTGAGCACAAATCGGTCGTCATGCTCTGGATGGGGGGCGGGCCGCCGACGATCGACCTGTGGGATATGAAGCCCGACGCTCCCACCGGCGGGCCGCACCAGCCGATCCCAACCACCGGCGACGTGCAGATATCCGAGAAGCTGCCGCTCATCGCCGAGCAGATGAAGCACCTCTCGATCGTGCGATCGATGAGCACCCGCGAGGCGGACCACACCCGGGGTTCGTACTACATGCGGACCGGCTACGTGCCGAACCCGAACGTCGAGCACCCGGGGTACGGCTCGACGATCGCCCACGAGATGGAGCCACGGATCGCCGGCCTCGATATCCCGGCGTACGTCTCGATCGGCGGCTCGGGGCAAGGCCCCGGCTTCCTCGGCATGTCCTATGCGCCGATGCAGGTCGACGCCAGCGGGCGGATCCGCGATATGCAATCGCTCGTTGAGCGGGAGCGGATGGACCAGCGGCTCGCGCTGCTGGCGGAGATCGAAGGCCGCTTCGCCAAGCAACGCCGCGGCCCCGCCCCGGGCGAGCACGCCAAGGTGCTTGAGAAGACCGTGGCGATGATGCGGAGCGAACAGATGCGGGCGTTCGAGGTGAGCTCGGAGCCCGAGAAGATGCGGGAGCGTTACGGCACCAGCGGCTTCGGCCGCAGCTGCCTGCTGGCCCGTCGGCTGGTGGAGGCGGGCGTGCCGTTCGTCGAGGTGAACATGGGCGGCTGGGACCTGCACGATAGCTGCTTCGACCGGCTCGATGGCAAGCTGCCCGATATGGACCGCGGCATGAGCGCCCTGGTGAGCGACCTCGAAGAGCGTGGGCTGCTCGACAGCACGGTGATCGTCTGGATGGGCGAGTTCGGCCGGACGCCGCGGATCAATGAGAACGCGGGCCGCGACCACTACGCTCGGGCGTGGAGTGCGGTGGTCGGTGGCGGCGGGTTGAAGGGCGGGATCGCCGTCGGCGAGACGTCGGCCGATGGCACGACGGTCGAATCGAAGCCGCACTCCGCCGAGGACCTGATGGCCACCGTCTGCCAGGCGATGGGCCTCTCGCTGCAGACCAACTTCACCAGCGGCAACGGCCGTCCGATGAAGATCGCCGGCGGCGGGACACCCATCGGCGAGCTCTTCGTTTGAGCCAGGCGGGTGGGCGATCGGGATCGTTTTGTCGCACGTTTTGTCGCACCGGCCGAAACGCCAGAAGAGCCGAAATCGCCCTTTCCTCGCCCTAAGTCGCTCGGTGGCAACGGCTTGTGTTTTGTCGCCTGCCTGAACGATCGAACCAATCGAGCGGCTACCTAGACCGATCGTTGCTGGATCGACGTAGCGAAGAGTATTGTACCGGCCGGTGGTGACCAAAACCGACGCCGGGACGAAGGCCCACCCTCCAGGAGCCAACGATGAACGAATCTGCCGACCCGGTCCTCTTGACCGAAGTCCCCACCGAGGCCGACGCGATCCTACTCCGCGACCGGCTCGCCGAGCACGGCATCAAGGCGGCGTACAACGGTGCGGCGATCGCCGGCTTCCGTGCCGAGGCCCCGGCGATGGTCCGCCTGCTCGTCTCGGCGGACGACCTCGGGAAGGCACGCGAACTCGTTGCCGAACACAACACGGGTCCAGGCGGCGAAATCGATTGGTCGCAGGTGGATGTCGGTGAGCCGGAGTAGCTCCCGGAGCCAGGGAGGTGACTATACTGTGGCCTTGTTTGGTCGCGTCGTCGACCGGCTTAGTGCCGGTCGTTGCCTTCTGCCAAGAGAGCTTGTCTTGTCTCGTGCTGTCTGCCTGTCTCTGATTGTTTGTCTCGCGGCCGGTCTCTCGAGGGGCCAGGAGTACCAAACCAACTGGGATGCGTTCGGTGATTACCAGACGCCCGAGTGGTACCAGGACGCGAAGTTCGGCATCTGGCCGCACTGGGGCCTGTATTCGGTGCCCGCTAAGAAAGGGATCGAGTCCTTCCCGGGCGAGTGGTACGGCCGCGGCATGCACGGCGTCCGCAAAGGCCCCGAGGTTCGGCCCAAGAAGGGGAGCGACGCCATCATCAACGAGTTCTGGGACGAGCGGGGAATCCCACAAGCGGACCACCACAGCGAGGTCTACGGCGGCGTCGATGAGTTCGGCTACCACGATTTCGCGGACCAATGGAAGGCGGAGGAGTTCGACGCCGACGCTTGGGCTCAGATGGCGGTCGACTCGGGCGCCAAGTTCTTCTGCATGATGGCCCAGCATCACGACAGCTTCTCGTTGTACGACTCGGATCTGACACGATACGACTCGGTCGATATGGGCCCCCAACGCGACCTCTGCCAAGAGATGAAGGAGGCCGTCACGAAGCGTGGGCTGAAGTTCGGCGTTTCGAACCACATGGCGTGGAATCCGATCTTCTTCACGCACTACCACGCCAACTACAAGCACCTGCCGGACTATGGCGAGCACTCGGATCTGTATTCGGAGGGTCAGATCGACCAGGCGTTCGTCGATCGCTGGTGGGCCCGTACCACCGAGGCCGTCGATAAGCTCCAGCCCGACCTTTACTACTTCGACTGGGGCTGGCACGGCGGCTTGTTCAAATCGGGCGGCTACCACCCCCGGTTCGCCTCGTACTTCTACAACGCGGCCATCAAGCAGGGCAAAGGCGTTTATGGCGCTCCGGGCGTCGTGCTGTGTTGCAAGGACAGGAGCGACCCGCGGGACAAGCTGACATGGGATTTCGAGCGCGGTCGCATGGGGAGCATCCAGTCGCACGTCTGGCAGACGGACACCTCGATCAGCGTCCACTCGTGGGGATACGCCGAGGACGACGACTACCACAGCGTTGATTACTTGATCGAAACCTTGGTCGACGTCGTGAGCAAGAACGGCGTGCTGATGCTCAACTTCGGCCCGAAGGCCGATGGCACCGTCCCGCCCGAGTACAAGGACCGTTTGTTGGCGATGGGCGACTGGTTGAAGGTCAACGGCGAGGCGGTCTATGCCACCCGGCCCTTCTCGATCTACCGCGACGGCCTCGACCGTCGGGAGATCAAGGTCCGCTACACCCGGAGCAAGGACAACACGACCCTCTACGCGACCGCTTTCGATTGGCCCGGCGAGACCCTCACGCTCATGAGCCTAGGCGAGGGGCAGGCGGACGCCACCCAGATCGAGTCGATCCGGCTGTTCGGGAGCGACCAGGAACTCGCCTGGCGGCAAGACGCCGAGGGCCTCCACATCACCATGCCCAAAGCCCCGGAGCCGGCCGTCGCCTACGCGCTGAGACTCCAATTCGACGGCGAGCTGCCGGCACCGAAGAGGTAAGCAAACGGTTCATTGGTTTGCCCGTCTCAATTCCAGCTAACGACGCGACATGCACGTTGCTACCTTTGATTGCGTGTCACTGCTTGGCGATAAGACTCTCGTTGCAGGTGGAGGTCCAGGAGAAAGTCGACCCATTCGGGGGCGGGGTTCAAGTCGGGGCGGTCACGCTTCAGTTGCTGAACGATCTGTTCTCGGCAGCCATCGCGGCTCAGCGAGAAGAAGCTAACGTCGTTCGAGAGCAGAGCTTGTCCGAATCGATTTAGATAACCCTGCTCGCTATCGGTCGCGCTAGGCACGGCTTCCTCAATGAAACTGGCTAAGGCGGCGTTTCTGCCGTAGGTCGCAATCGCCTGCCCAAGTTGATTCTCGTTCTTAATCGTACCCCTTCTCACTGCTTCGAAGTATCCGGCAGCCGCGAGTTTCACCGTGCGTCGGATCAGAACATCTGACTGAGTGGGACTGACCAAGCCGAACTGTTCGTAGTTAACACCCGGCCCATAGTCACCAAACCCGTTGCCGAACACGATAATTGTGATCGGCATGCGGCCACGTGGCCGTTCGAGCGTTCCTGGCTGTGGAGTGGCGAGGAAGCGGATCGTTAGGTCGTGGCCGCCCTCGTTTAGCAAGAGCGGGTAATTGCTTCCCATGTCGAGATGCCGCATGTAACCAGAAGGTTTCTTGCTGGCAGTGTAGGCAAGCCTCGCATGAGGTGCGTGGCTGTAGATAAGGACTAGGCGTTTTCCGCCGTAGTTGCTTGTGCTGCTGTAATCGAAGTGTCTTTCCGGGTCGAGAGTGATTGTGCTCTGGCTCAGACCCTTCCATCGGCCTCTCGCCGCTAACATTTCGATGTCTTTCGCAATGCGTTTGCGTGACTCTTCGAGTCCGACCCTAGCAGGCGTCGACGAACGCCAGTCCGAGTAAAGAATCGTGTCAGTCTTGCCGTACCAGCGCGCGGTCTTACCCGCCAGGTCAGCCGGGGCGATTAGTTTGACGAGCAGCCGTTTGCTGCGTTTCGGATTGTTAGGGCTCGAGCCAAAAATGGTTAAACGACACTCGGCATGCTGTGGGCCTCTGGGGCCCCAGCCGCTGTCTTCTTGACCGATCTGAGCTTGTACCTTCGTGCCGGCTTGGATCGGAATATCCCTGAAGCCCAGCGGATCGCCATCAGCGCGTAGCACAACTAGGTTGGTGCCATCATCGGAAGTGCCGATCCGCTTTAGCTTTGCTCTGAGCTTCCAACCACGATCGGTTCGCAGCTCCAACAAGATTTCGCTCTTGCCGATCGAGAGCGTCTGCTGGCCCGGAACAGGGCGGCGATAATCAGCATGATTGATACGTTGATAAGCCTGCCAAATGCCGACGGGTAACTTTTGCGGTTGCGGTTGCGGTTGCTGTTCGGCAGGTCGGCGCCGTTCCCTTTGTGCGACAGCGTTTGAAGCGATGAACAGCGCTATCAGAGCGATAATAACTTGGTTGGGGTATTTACGCATACTGCTTTAGTGGAATAAGGCCAAGGAGTGGCGAGGCTGAATGCCTCGATGGCATCCGTCTGGTTACCCTTCCATAACGCAACCCAAGGCGTGCGCGCACGCTTCTAGCCAAAGAAAATATTTCGTTTGGTATCGCGGCCCTGAACTTGAGATCGCAGCGAGGCTGCCACAAAGCCGAAAGTGCTTAAGACCGCAAAGCGGTTCGGGCGGCTCGGGCTTGCTCTCGCACCGCCTCGGGCGTGTTGCCCAGGAGGGTGAGGTGGCCCATCTTGCGGCCGGGGCGGGGGGATTCTTTGCCGTAGAGGTGGAGGCTCGCGCCGGCGGCGAGGGCGGCGGGCCAGTTCGGCTCGCGCGGGGTGCCGTCGGCGGCGAACCAGAGGTCGCCGAGCAGGTTGGCCATCGCCGCGGGGGAGACCGAGTCGGGCACGCCGAGCGGGAGGCCGGCGACGGCGCGGACCTGTTGGTCGAATTGGCTGGCGTGGCAGCCCTCGATCGTGAGGTGCCCCGAGTTGTGCGGGCGGGGGGCGATCTCGTTGACCAGCAGCGTGCCGTCGGGGCACTCGAAGAGTTCGACGCAGATCAAGCCGACGCCGTCGAGGCCCTCGGCGACTTGCGTGGCGATGCGGGCCGCGTCGGCCGCGACGGCCGGCGTCGTGCCGGGGGCGGGGAGCACCGAGACATCGAGGATGTGGTTGGCGTGCTCGTTCTCGATCGGGCCGTAGAGGACCGAATCGCCATCGACGCCGCGGGCGATGAGCATCGACACCTCGCGGGTGAAGTCGATGAACGCCTCGAGGATGCACTCGCCCGGGCCGATGGCCGACCACGCTTCGGCGAGGTCGGCCTCGGTGCGGAGGACGCGTTGGCCCTTGCCGTCGTAGCCCATCTGCGCGGTCTTCAAGACGGCGGGCAGCCCGAGGTCCGCGGCGGCGGCCTTCAGCTCTTCGAGCGAGTTGACCGGCGCGAACGGACCGACCGGCACGCCGGCGGTGTCGCGGAGGAAGGTCTTCTCGCGGACGCGGTGTTGCGTGGTGTGCAGCACGTGGCTGCCGGGGCGGACCGGCGTGTGCTGCTCGGCGATGCGGATCGAGTCGGTCGGCACGTTCTCGAATTCGAGCGTGGCCGCGTCGACCGAGAGGGCGAAGCTCGCGACGCTCCGTTGGTCGCTCAGCAAGCCGACGTGCTCGTGGTCCGCCACGATGCCGGCCGGCGAGCCGCGGTGCGGCGTGAAGACATGAACGCGGTAGCCCATCCGCTGCGCCGCGTGGACGAACATCCGACCGAGCTGCCCCCCGCCGAACACGCCGAGCGTGGAGCCGGGCAATAGCGGGGCGTTGGATGGCTCGGGGCTCACATCAGCTCCTGGGCACGGACACGCTGGGCTTCGCTCTGCCGGTAGGCGTGTAGTTTTTCTCGCAGCTCGGGGCGGGTGTTGCCGAGGATGCGGACGGCCAGCAGGCCGGCGTTCTTCGCGCCCGCGGTGCCGATGGCCAGCGTGCCGACCGGCACGCCGCCCGGCATCTGGGCGATCGAGAGGAGCGAATCGAGGCCGCTGAGGGCTTTCGATTGCACGGGCACCCCCAGGACGGGCAGCACGGTCATCGAGGCGATCATGCCGGGCAGGTGGGCCGCCCCGCCGGCGCCGGCGATGACGACTTCGAGCTGTCGGCCCTCGGCTTCCTGGGCGTACGCGACCATGTCCTCGGGCGTGCGGTGGGCGGAGACCACGCGGGCCTCGAACGGCACGCCCATCGACGCCAGGGCCTCGGCGGCGGCTCGCATCGTCGGCCAATCGCTATCGGAACCCATCACAACACCGACCAACGGCTGGCCGGGGGGCGACGGGACGGGGCTGGCGGACGGGTCGGGCACGGCGGCGGGCCTCCGGATCGGGCGAAACCGAACAGTTTCACCCGCTTCGCCGCCGGGAGCAAGTCGCCGCGGGTTCTGGGTGTTTTAACCCAAGGCAGGCAAGGCCGGTTCGGTCTACGCTGTCCCTGTGAGCGAAGCCGGCAGCCAACCGCGAACCGAACGCCTCCGCCGAGACATCGGGCGGACGTATGCCAACGCGTTGGTTTGGGCGTTGGGGAATGGGCTCGTTTCCACGACCCTGGTGGTCTACCTGGCGTTGTCGCTGGGGGCGAGCGGCGTGGCGATCGCCTGCGTGCTGGCCGCTCCGCGATTCGCGGGCATCCTGCGGGTCGCTTCGCCCGCGTTCTTGGCGGCGGGGATCGATCGCAAGACGCTGTGCCTGGGAGGCTACGGCCTGAGTGCTCTGGTGCTGGTCCTGATCCCGGCGGCCGTGTGGGGAACCTCCGATGCCACCTCGCCGACGGATCAGTCGTGGCGGGTCGTGCTCTTGGCGGTCGCTTGGTGTGTCTACCACCTGCTGGAGTATGTCGCCGGCGTGGCGTTATGGAGTTGGATTGGCGACCTCTACCCAAGGCGGCTACGCAGCCGGCTGCTCGGCCGTCGGGAGCGTTGGCTGACGGTGGGGCGAGCGATTGGCATTGGGTTGAGCCTCTTGCTGGCGTCGGCTTGGGGACTCTGGCTGCCGTTGGACGAGCGTTGGATGCCATTGGCGGCGTCGGCCTCGGTGGGAGCCGTGTTGATGGCGTTGGCGATTGTGCCGCTGGCGTGGATGACCTCACGGGCGGCTCGACCGAGCGCCCGGCCCGAGGCCCCCTGGCGGACGCTCCGCCGCGCCCTGGCCGAGACGCCCTATCGGCGGCTGCTCGCTTACAGCGGTTGGTTGGGCTTTGCGAACGGGCTGTCGGCGTCCGCCCAGGGCATGTACCCGGGGCGGGTGCTTGGGATCTCTTACCAGACCTTGCAGGCGTTTCAGTTCGGCATGTGGACCGGGCAGTCGTCGGTCGCGGCGTGGAGCGGCCGCTTGGTGGCCCGCTTCGGAGCGAAGCGGGTCATGATGCCGGCACAGGTGGCCGTGGCGTTCGGCACGCTTTGCTTCTACCTGGCCAGCCCCGACCAGCCGTGGTGGATCGCCCTGGCTTACCTAACGTGGGTCGCTTGGGCGCCGATCAATATCGGCCTCGATACGCTGAAGCTCAATCTGGCCGACTCCGAAAACAATGCTCCTTATCTGGCGGTCTTCCATGCGGCGAGCGACTTCACGAACGCCTTCACCGTGCTCGGCGGTGGCCTGCTGTACGACACGCTCGCCGCCGGCGACTCGCAGGCGATGCGTGTCTATGCCGGGCTGTTTCTGGCTGGATGGGTTGGGCGGATGCTAGCGGTACCTTTGATTGCCCGGCTGGTCGAGCCACCACCCGCGGGGCGAGGTACGATGGAGGGATGAGCCTCCGTTGCCGATCGATCGTCGCCCTGCTGCTCGCCCTCGCCACTCCGGCCGGGGCGATGGAGACCCTCACGTTTCGCTACGCGCCTTACCCGGGGGCGGAGCGGGTTGAGTTGACCGCAACCGGCCAGGTGCTGGTCGGCGACTCGCTGGGCAACCGGTTCTTCGAGACCGTCGATGGCGCCCGCTACCTGATCGCCGCGAAAGACATCCTGTCCGAGGCTTCCGACGACACCCCCTTCGCGCCGGCGACGGCCGACGAGTTGAGCGAGCGGCTGCTGGCCGACCTGCCCGACGGGTTTCGGGTCCACACGACCAAACACTATGTCGTCGCCTACGATACCAGCCGCGAGTACGCCGAGTGGGTGAGCTCGCTGCTGGAGGGCCTGAACAAGGCGCTCGTTCGCTATTGGAAGCGGGCCGGCATCGAGCTCGAAGAGCCCGCGTTCCCGCTGCCGATCGTCGTCCACCGGACGGCCGCCGCCTACAACGTGGCGAGCCGGGCCGATGGCCTCGGGGCCGAGACCATCGGCTACTACCACCTGGGGACCAACCGAGTCCGCATGTACGACCTGACCGGAGCGCAGGCCGTACGGCGTGGTTCGCGGCGTGGCTCGCGGGCGGAGATCTCTCGCATGCTCTCCCAGCCCAATGCGCAACCGCTCGTGGCGACCATCGTCCACGAAGCGACCCACCAGGTCTGCTTCAACACCGGCCTGATGCAGCGCTACGCCGACCTGCCGCTCTGGTTGGTCGAGGGGATGGCCGTTTACTTTGAGGCCCCCAAGGCGGGCAGCGCCCGCGGCTGGCGCGGCATCGGGCAGGTCAACCAGCAGCGGTTGGCGACCTTCCGCCGCAACCTGCCGAAGTGGAACGCCGGCTCGCTGACGAGCCTTATCGCGTCGGACGATCGGATCCGTGACCCACGCACCGGGGTCGATGCTTACGCCGACGCCTGGGCGTTGAACTACTACCTGCTCAAGAAGCGAGAGGCGGACTACGTGGCGTATGTCAAAGCCCTCAGCGAACGGGAACCGCTCGAAGGCCCGCCCGCCGACGAATCGAAGCAAGCCACCGCCCGTCGACGGATCTCTTTATTCGAAGAGCACTTCGGGCCGATCGATGAGCTTCAGAACGCGATGCTCAAGGCGATGAGCCGGTTGTGACTTTAAGTGGTTGAACCGCCAAGGACGCCAAGAGCGTCAAGGATGGAATTGTGGCCGTTTGCCAGCGGGGTGCGATTGCTTGAGATGCCGCGGTTAGTTGGTCTCATAGCAAATCGTGTTCTTGCAGAGCTTCTTTCCAGATCGATTCCGCGTTCGTGGCAAAGTCTCTCTTGAGGATCCTTCGAAGCGTGTCGTTGTCGACAGCTTCTGATGCGACACAACACACTCTTACGGTTTTCGACTCGTCTGCTGACATTTTGGTCACGGAGTCACCTGTATCGCAGCAACCGAACCCATCGAACGAGATCCGTATTAGTTGAACCAGCCCCCGAGAGTCCACTCTAAAGTCGGCGTACACGCAGCCGCCTTGTAAGCACAAGGCAAAGCTGCACGGGCGAGTACCTTCAGGCCAAGAGTGTGTGCTGATTTTCACTCTGACGATTTCAATCAAGAGGTGTGTGCCTTCGCGCTCTTGGCGTCCTTGGCGGTTCGCTTTTCAGATCACAGCCCTTCGTTGAGGCCTTGTAGGTCGTCGGGGACGAAATGGCCGTCCTTGCGGAGCAGCTCGCCGTCGAAGTGGATCTCGCCGCCGCCGTAGTCTTCGCGTTGGATGAGCACGAGGTCCCAGTGGATGCGGCTGCGGTTGCCGTTGTCGGCCTCGTCGTACGCGTTGCCGGGCGTGAGGTGGAACGAGCCGCCGATCTTCTCGTCGAACAGCGTGTCGAGCATCGGGTGGCGGACCCGGTTGTTCGTTCCGAGCGACCACTCGCCGCAGTAGCGGGCGCCTTCGTCGGAATCGAGCAGGTGGTTGATCCGCTCGGTGTCGCTAGAGGTCGCCTCGACGATCTGGCCGTCCTTGAACGTGAAGCTGATGTCGCTGAACACGACACCCTGGTAGCGGCTCTTGGTGTTGAAGGTGATCGTGCCATTGATGCTGTCGCGCACCGGGGCGGTGAAGACCTCGCCGTCGGGGATGTTGCACTCGCCGCTGCACGGGATGACCGGGATGTCCTTGATCGAGAACTCGAGGTCGGTTCCGGGGGCGGTGATCTTCACCCGGTCGGCGGCTTCCATGCGGGCGACCAGCGGCTTCATCGCCTCGCCCATCGCGGCGTAGTCGGCCGTGCAGACATCGAAGTAGAAGTCTTCGAAGTCGCGGGTCGGCATGTCGGCCGCTTGGGCGAACGAGTCGGTCGGGTAGCGGAGGACCACCCAGCGGGTTTTGGGCACTCGGTACTCGTTGACCTTGCGGAGCCAATGCTCTTGGTAGAGGTCCATCCGATCGGCGGGGATGGCGTTCATCTGGCTGCCGTTGGCCGCCCCGCGGACGCCGATGTAGGCCTGCACCTGCTCCATGCGGTGCCGTTCCAGGCCGCCGGCAAGCTTCATGGCGTCCTCGGTGGCGCCGGCCAGCAGGCTCCGTTGGACCTGTTGGTTCTTGAGCTCGACAAGCGGGATCGCTCCCCGCTCGATGGTGCCTTCGACCAGGGCACAGACAAGGTCTGGCTCGGGCAGGTCGATCGCCTCGATGAGGACGTGCTGCCCCGCTTTGAGCCGGCAGCTGTGGTCCAGGAGGACGTTGGCGAGCTTGTCGATACGGGGGTCGTGCATAGCGGCGGGCTGGGGCTGGCTTGGAGGGAGCGTCGAAGGTCCGACGCGGTGCATCCTCGCAGCCAACTAAGCCGAAGCAAAGAGCCCTCATGCGAAAGCCTTGCCGATCATCCGCAACTTAGGCACGCCACATCAAGCACGCCGTCGCGTGCCCAGTCCCACACCAACCGCCGCAAGTGCCATCAGGGCCGTGGCCGGCTCCGGGACCGAGCTGCCGAACGGGAAGTCCGGGAAATCGGGGAAGACCGGGCCGCCCCCGCCGGGGAGTTGCGTTGGGCCTTCGGTGAAGACCAAGGTTGGCGTGGCTCCGTAGTTGAGTTGCCACTTCTCGATATCGAGTTCGTCGATCTTGCCGTTGTTGTCGAAGTCGCCGAGGCTTCCGGGCGCGACCGTCTGACCGTTGAGGTCTTGGAGGACGGTGTAGTCGGCCGCGTTCACGGAGAGGTCGCCATTGAGGTCAAACGGGATGAACTCTTCTGCGAGGAAGCTCGTGGTGAGTTCGTAGCGGTAGTCGTAGATGAAGAGTTCGTAGTTACCGGTGTCGAAGGTCTCGAAGCTCGAGACCTCGATGAAGTAAGTATCGTCTTCAGGTAAAAAAAGATCGATAAGGACCGAGTCGGTCGATTCGAATTCGTTGTCGTTCGTAGCTTCTACACCGTAGTAATCCACTACTTCTCCACTCGAATCATAGAGTGTGATGATCGAATCGATCTCGTTGTCATAGCGTTCTTCTTCAAAAATGGCTGATATGACTTCGACGTTGATCAGTTGGCCGGCTGCCCCTTCGAAGCTGTAGAAGTCCCGTTCGTTTGCGAAGCCGATCCGACCCGTCACAGCGACCGCATTGACGAAGAACTCAGCCCCGACTAACTCACCTCGTTCTATCAGGTTGGGCACGTTGATCGGCGAGAGCTCGATTGGTTGTGCCGTGGCCATCGTTTGTTTGAATCCCGGGGTTTCGGCGAGCACATTCCCCTGTTCGTTGAAGGCGAGCTTGGTTGTCTCTCTGGCCCCGAAGTACTGGTCAATGGTGTTCTCAACGAAAAATCCGTCCGACTCCATGATATGGTTGAGGGTCTCGGCGGCCGACTGAGGACCTGGGTAGGTCTCGAAGTTCAGATCAATCAAGAACCCGTCGTCGTCGAATCGTGGCAGGAAAAAGCTGAAGGTGCTCGGGTCGATCCCGCTTCCGATAGGACCAAACGAATCGCGGTGACGCAGGCCCACAAGATGCCCTAGTTCATGGGCAGCGGTGCTGGAGGAGAGCCGAATAAACTCTTCAGGCGTCGTGATGCTTCCATTCATGAGCGGTTCATTGATATTCACAAGCGCGTTGTCAGACCGGTTTAGGTTCCGAAAGTCGAGTCCCTCGGCGATGCCTAGCGCGGGGCCATCGTTGAAAAACAACGTCGAGTACTCGCCAGTGGTCGGTTCAGTCTGCACGAAATTGAAGTCGAACGGCTCAAAGCTCTTTTCCAAAAACGTTTGGACGCTATCTCGATCGGTTGGTGTATAGACGACTTCGCTCCCCCCCGTGCGTCGATCGAAGTTCAGATAGACCACCTGCGTGGCGAACGACTCTGCTGGCCCGATGGCAGCGAAGGCGGCGGCGAGGACCAAGATCGAACGCAGCGGCTTGCGCGGCGTGGGCGTGCAGGAGGGCATGGCGCGGGAGGGGCGTGCTTATGAGGCGGGCAATAGGCCCGGCGGGAGCGGCCCGGGAAGCGTTAGGGCCGCATAAATACCAGCTTCGAGACTAGGCAGGGCAAGCCGTATAGTCAACCAAATCGCTTCGATCGACCCCGCGACGGTTATTGCCGCATTCCAGAGAAAACGAGCCGTGTCGCAGCGACTCACCCCGGATGGGGCGAACGGACCCTCCCGGGAGGGCGTAGAATAGAAGGCTAACTAGCGGTTTCGTCCCCCACACCGCGGAAGGAGGCGATCATGGCGACCGAACTCGAGACCCCCACCCAAGACCCCTACGCCGACGAGGCTTCGTTCGCCGAAACGGCCCTCAAACTCGGGGGGAAATCGGACGACGAGGCCCGTCGCACCGGGGCGATCGACAAGGCCGATGACCAGGTCGAGGCCCTTTTCGCCCCGCAGTACCAGACGGTCCATAGCCCGGCCCACCGGGCGATCTGGGACCGGCGGGTGCCGGCCGAGGAGTTCGTCAGCCGCCCGCCGGAGCCTTCGGAGGGCATGAAGCGGGTGATGGAGGCCTCGCTGGAGGTGGTCCGTCGGCACAAGGCGGCCGACACGCTGCACAACCGGGATGGCCGGATCCGCGAGGAAGTCTTGGCCGAGCTCGGAACGGCCGGCTACTGGGGCATGCTCGTCGCTCTCGAGTACGGCGGGGCGGGGGCCAAGTTCTCGACCGTCGCCGCTTTCCTGACGAAGATGGCAACCCTCGACGGCACGATCGCGGGGCTGGCGTCGATCCATGGCTGCATCGGCGCGGTCGATCCGGTGAAGACCTTCGGCACGCTAGAACAGCAAGCGAATTGGTTGCCACGGCTGGCGAGCGGCGAGCGGCTGAGCGCTTTCGCGTTAACCGAGCCCGGCGCGGGCAGCGACCTGACGGCGATGAAAACGACCGCCGTGCTCGATGGCGACGAGTATGTCATCACGGGCGAGAAGCTGTTCATCTCGAACGTGCGGCCCGGGCGGACGATCGGGTTGGTCTGCTTGGTCGAGGGCAAGCCGTCGGTGATGATCGTCGATCTGCCCGACGAAGAGGACGAACGCTTCCAACTCAAGAAGTACGACATTTACGCGCTGCGGCACCTCTACAACCGCGGCATCGTCTTCAAAGGCTTCCGCGTTCCGAAGGGCAACCTGCTCACCCCGGCGCGGGGAGATGGTTTAACGATCGCTTACCACGGCCTGAACCTGGGGCGTGTCTCGCTGTGTGCGAACGCCGCCGGCACGATGCGGCTCATGCTGGCGGGCATGCTGCCGTGGGCCGACTATCGGGTGACCTACAGCGAGGCGATCGGCCGCCGCGAGCTGGTCCAGCGGCGGATCGGTGAGATGGCTTCGTTAATCGTCGGATGCGATGCATTGGTGGCGTGGTGCGGCGACCTGTTGGATCGTGGTTATCGGGGTGAGATGGAGTGCATCATCGCCAAGATCTTCGGCTCCGAGTCGCAGAAGCACGCCGCCATCGAGCTGTTCATGAAGACGCACGGCGGGCGTTCGTTCCTTGCCGGGCACCCGCTGGGTGACAACGTCCACGATTACCTCGCCCCGTGCATCTACGAGGGTGAGGGCGAGATGCTGGGGATGGCGTTCTTCAAGTCGCTGGTCAAAGACCATGGCAAGCGATACTTCGAGCCGGTCGGCAAGGCGATGGCCGCCGCTGGGATCAAGAAGCCGAACCCGATCAACCCACGGCACGCCGCTGTGCTGGCCGGGGTCGCCGGTCCGTATGTGAAATGGCGCATCGGCCGACGGCTGGCGGGCGTTGGCAAGGCCGAGTTGCCGCGGCTGCCGGAGAAGTTGCAACGCCACGCCGCGTATGCTTGCTACAAGCTGCCGCGGATGGCGTTGGAGATCGACTCGGCGATGCAGAAGTTCCAACTGAAGCTGGCCGACCGCCAGTGTCGGATGGCCGAGTTGAGTGGTCGGGCGCAGGACCTGATCACCATGCTGGTGACCGCGTTGTACGCCGGCCGCCACGAGGATCCGATCGTCCGCGACGCCGGCGATATTCTGTGCCGCCAATTGCACCGGAAGCTCAACGGCCACCGCCCCACCAATCGGTACTTCCAGGCCGTGACCGATCTCGGTCGCCGCATCGCCGAAGGCGAAGCGAATGGCCCGGGCTCGCTCGACCTGGGGTCGATCGAGCCGCACGAGATCCTTCAGCGCTATGACGACTGAACGCCGCGAGCTTTGACACGGCCTGCCGGCTGGATAGGGTGAGGGCATGAAAACCCTCCTCATCGCGGCCGTCGTCTTGTTCCCAGCCTTGGCTAACGCCGACGAGTCGTTGACCAGCGGCCTGACCGAGGAATTGCTCGAAGCGTTTGAGCCGGGCGTCTACCACGATGAAGCGTTGTCGCTGCCGTACCGTTTGCTCACGCCCCGAGGGGCTGGTGAGACCGACCGCCGGCCGCTGCTGGTGTTCTTGCACGGCTACGGTGAGCGGGGCGACGACAACAAGCGTCAGTTGATGCACGGCGGCAAGCTCTTTGCCTCGCCCGAGTTCCAATCGCGTTACGGGGCGTTCGTGCTCGCTCCGCAATGCCCGGCGGTCAAGCGGCTCGGGACCGATCGGCCGATGACTTGGTCCATGGCGCTTCGGCCAACCGACGTGACGCCCACAACAAGTATCGAAGAAGACCCCTCGCTGGCGATGCGGGCCGCGAGGCGGTTGATCGCTGAGTTGATGGAAACGCTGCCGATCGATCCCGACCGAGTTTATGTCGCGGGGCTGTCGATGGGCGGTTACGGCACGTGGGAGATGGCCGCCCGGGAGCCAGAGCTCTGGGCCGCCGCCGCGCCGATCTGTGGCGGGGGCAACCCGGCTTGGGGTGAGCGGCTCAGCAAGCTGCCGCTCTGGGCCTTCCACGGCGATGCCGACGACGCTGTGCCCGCCGATCGCTCGCGCGAAATGGTCGCCGCGATCAACGCCGCCGGCGGTCGGGCGATCTATACCGAGTACCCGGGCGTCGGCCACGGCAGTTGGACGCCAACCCTCCAAAGCCAGCCGGTGTGGGATTGGCTCTTCTCGCAGCGGCGGGACACGAACTAGCTGGCCGTCGCTTCGCCGCCGACCGGCTTGCGATCACGCAGCGTGCGGTAGGCATTGCCCGCCCAGCGTTCGACGACTCCGGCGACGCCCTTGGGGCGGACGTGCAGTGTCGAGGCGGGGCGGTGCGTGGCCCCCCAGCTAAGCTTGTAGGGCTCGTCGCCGCGGAGCAGGTCGAGCCTTGTCCGGCCCGCCGAGAGGGCGTGCCGGGCCATCGCCATCAGCGAGAGGTGGCCGGCGTCTTGGTCGAGGGCCGCCGGGGCGATGCCGCCTTGGTAGGCGTAGATCGCGTGGTCGTCTTGCAAGGCGTACTCGATCGCCGCGGGTTCGCCGTCGAGTTCCAGCAGGGCGAGGTAGACCCGGCCCGTGGCGAAGAGCCGCTTGCTCGCCAGCTCGTGGAAGCGGCCGAAGCGGGCTTCGTCGAACACGCCTTCGCAGCCCATCCCTTCACGCCGCTCGCGGTGCAGGCGGATCAGCTCCGGCCAGAGGGCTTCGCGATCGGCCTCGGTCTTGGCGAGGCGGACGGTCGCTCGGCCGCCTTCGAAGTTCTCACGCTCCCATCGCCGGAGCTTCTTGCGACGGTTCTTGCTGAGGGTCGCGAGGTAGTTGTCCCAGGTCGGCTCCGATTCGGCGGCGTCCTCGGTAACCCTGGCCATCGAAGCCGGGAAGCTGCCGAGGTCGTCGATCCGCTCGGTATCGAGGCCGGCCTCGGCGAGCAGGCGTTCGAGGTGGTTGGTCGCGCGGTCGTCGGCGTCGAGGGCTTCCAAACGGAGCCGCCGCCACGCGTCGCCGGCGGTATCGATCAGCCAATCGGCGATCGCTTGCACGACGGCCGGTTCGTCCTCGGGCGAGCGGCAGAGGATCGTGTGGTGGTCGGTCGAAGCCCGTCCGTCGCCCAGCAGGCGGAGCGTCGGTCCGAAGACCGGGTGCCGGCGGGTGTAGAGCGGGAAGAGCCCGACAAGCCGCTCGTCTTGGCGGATGGCGAGCGTCGCGAGCTCACAGGCGGGGTCCTCTTCGCCATAGGCTTCCCACCAACTCACCAACCACTCGGGCGATTGCATGGGGCTCGGCAGCGCGAGCGAGTGCCATTCGGGCTCGATCCGGCGGAGCGACCCGAGGGCGGTGAGGACTTCGAGTTGCATCGCTATTCTAACTCCCTCCCCTGCGGGGGAGGGTGGGGTGGGGGTGCACTTGGTACCCGCCTCGCCCCCACCCTGGCCCTCCCCCACGGGGGGAGGGAATAACTCGGATTAGACGCTCGCTAGTTCATCCGTCTCATGCGCCGCGAGCACGGTTTCGCCGCTCACATCGAGCAGGCGGAAGCCGTCCGGTTCGCTGGGGTCGAGCACGAACGTGATCGGGTACGTCCACTGCTCCTTCTCTTTGCCGAATAGCTTGCCGGCGTAGCGATCGATGCGTGAGATGAACTGCTTCACGTGGGCCGTGAAGCCGTCGGCGTCGATGCTCTGGCAGGCGTAGCCGAGACGCTTGCGGAGGACGTTGTTGCCGGTATGGACGTTCAGTCGCCGGCGGGCGCGGGGGTTCTTGTGCTCGGTCGAGAGCGACACGTTGAGGCCTTCGAGGTTCTCCACGCGGTGTGGGGCGAGCTGCGGCCACGTGATGAGCTGGCCGGGCTGGGCGTCGAACACCAGGGCGTACTTGTCCCACTCGGGGTCGTAGGGCACGTCCTCGCTCCATTCGCCGGAGCAGACCTTCTCGAGACAGACGCTCGAAGCGAAACGCTTGTCGAAGTGCGGATAAACCCAGGCCCGCTTCTTGCCGCGGATATGCCACAGCATGTTGACCGGCATATCGACGTGGTACGGGACCCAAGCGCCTGGCGAGCTGATCAGCAGGTTGGCGGTGCGGTCCTGTGCCGTGAAGTGCGGCGCGCCCTCCTCGAGTTCGTCGAAGAGTGCGTTGATGACCTCGGCGTGTTCCGGTTGGCAGTCGAGCATCCGGCGGCAGTTGATCCAGATATGGCCCTCGCGGACCATCTGCACGAGCTCGTCGCCCGGCACGCCGTTGCGATCGCCCTCGCGCCAGTCGAACTTCTCCTTGGTCTTGCCCATCGTGTTGACCGAGAGGTGCTCGGCCGGGTGGGAGTCGAAGATCGCGGCGAGCGCGTCGTCGGTGAAGAGGCCGGTCTCGGCGAGCCGGTGATCGGCGACCAGGACGCCCTTCTCGAGCGTGTCGAAGTCTTCGGCTTGCCAGTTGGCGAGGAGCGAGTCGGCCATCTTCGTGCGTTTCCGTTGCAAGGGCGTGGGCGAGCAGGGTTGGGCGGCGAGCGCACAAACCGTTACGGAAACCTAGGTCACAGAACGCCCCAAGACGGGCACCCGAAAGCGAGAAGCGGCAGACGCCGATCCGGAATAACCGGCAGGAAACGACCCGCTCAGCCGCTGAACGCGTTGGCGACTTGGTAGGTCACCAGGGCCGCGGCATAAGCGAGCCCGCTCATATAGACCAATTGGAAGGCGGCCCACTTCCAGGAGCCGGTCTCACGCCAGGTGACCGCCTGGGTCGGCAGGCATTGCATCGCCAGCACGTAGAAGACCAGCAGGCTCAGGCACGTGGCGGTGGTGAAGACCGCCGCGCCCTCGCCATCGGTGGCCGATCGCATGGCACCCAGCAGCGAGTCCTCTTCGCCCTCGTCGCCGAGGCCGTAAAGGATCGACAGGGTCGAGACAACCACCTCGCGGGCGGCGAACGAAGACATCACGCCGACCGTGGTCTTCCAATCGAACCCGAGCGGGGCGAAGACCGGCTGGACGGTTTGTCCGATCTGGCCGACCGCCGAGTTCTCGAGCTGGACCTGCGTGGCGCGGGCCCCGTCGGCGGGGAGGTCGGCCGGATCGGTCTTCGGGTAGGTCGCGAGGACCCAGAGCACCACCGAGATGATCAGGATCGTCGTGCCGGCAGTTTGGACGAATTGCCAGGCCTGATCGACCGTCCGCAGCAACGCGTCGCGGATCGAGGGGGCGCGGTAGTTCGGCAGTTCGATCACCAGGGGGCGGCTCTCGCCGTTGAGCAGCGTCCGCTTGAGCACGAACGCGGCCGCCAACGCGGCGACGATCCCCAGCACGTAAGCCCCGGCGAAGACCGCGGCCGCGGCGATCGGGTTGTTGGGGAAGAGCATCGCCACGACCATCACATAGACCGGCACGCGTGCCGAGCAACTCAGCAGCGGAGCAACGAGGATGGTCGCCAGTCGGTCGCGGCGGTCGTCGATGATGCGCGTGGCCATGATCGCCGGGATCGCGCAGGCATGCGCCGAGAGCATCGGCACGAAGGCCTTGCCGGGCAGGCCGACGCGTTGCATCAGCCGATCCATGACCAATGCCGCCCGGGCCAAGTAGCCGGAGTCTTCGAGCAGGGCGAGCAGGAAGAACAACAAACAGATCTGCGGCAAGAAGACCAGCATGCCGCCCACGCCGCCGATCAAGCCGTCAACGATCAGGCTCTTGAGGTCGCCCTCGGGGAGCCACTGGCCGACCGTCTCGCCCGCCCAGCCGAAGAGGGCGTCGATCAGGTCCATCGGCACCGTGGCGACCGAGAAGATCGTCATGAAGAGGCCGAACATCACCGCCGCGAACGCGAGCAGCCCGCCGAGGCGATGCGTCAGCACGGTATCGACCGCGTCGGTGAAGCGGCTCGGGGCGGCCAGGTCGCCACTGAGCGAGTCGGCGCTGACGGACTCGGCCCAATCGAACCGCGAGGCGAAGCCGCAGCCGTTGCAACTGGTGCACGCACACGCGGCCGCGTCGAGTTGCGGGAGGGGCTTCTGATCGGCCAGGGCATGGATCGCGGCGACCAGCGAATCGATCCCTTCGCCGGTCCGTGCCGAGACGCTAACCACGGGGCAGCCGATCCGGGCGCTGAGCTTTTCGCGGTCGAGCTTCAAGCCGAGCTTCTCGGCGAGGTCGCTCATATTCAACGCGACGAGCGTCGGGCGGCCGAGATCGATCGATTCGATCGCCAGCGGCAGGTTGCGTTCGAGGTTGGTCGCGTCGATGACGATGACGACCGCGTCTGGCGCGGACTCGCCCGGCTGCTCGCCGCGGAGGACGCGGCTAGCGACTTCTTCTTCGGGCGAGGTCGGCTCCAGGCTGTACATGCCCGGCAGGTCAATGAGCGTCAGCGGGACAGGACGCAGCGGCGCGAGCGTCGAGGGGCGGAGCTGGCCGCGGTGGTGGCTGAGCGTCGTGCCGGCGAAGTTCGCCGTGCTGTTGCGCTGGCCGGTCAGGCGATTGAAGAGCGAGGTCTTGCCGGCGTTCGGATTGCCGACCAAGACGATCGTCGAGGCCTCGGCGGCGGGCGTGCCGCTCAGGATGGGCAGGTCGGTCGTTGGTTCGCCGGCTTCCACAGCATCACCGCGTTAGGATCACCGCGTTCAGGCGGCGGTCACGAGGACGCTGGAAACCAGCTCGCGCGAGATCCCGATCCGTGACCCGAGCACGCGGACGATCCAGGCGTCGCCGGTCCGGAGCACCTCGACAAAGCGGCCTTCGCAAACCCCAAGGGCCTTGAGACGAGCCGACTCGGCCGTATCGCCTAAAACACGGGCCACTCGGCCGCGGGTGCCGCGACGCATGTCGGACATGGCCATTTCCGGGGCGGCCGCACTCGGCGTGGGCAGCGGGGCGGCGGTGCTATTCGAGGCGACCATTTGTGGCTCGGTTCGGCGGGTTGAGAATGAATCTCATAACCAGTAGATCGAAGCGTATCCCCTGATCCTTTAGCGAACAACCGGGTATTCGCGGCTCGGTTGTATTTAGTCGGTATTTTCGCACAGCCGGCTGTGGAAAATCGTCCCGCTTCGCCCAAGACAGGGACGAAGGGTGCGAGGGGCAAGCACCGTGCTAGCGTCGTGCGAACGCGATGGTTGAGTCGGCCTCAGGCTGGCTCGGGCTCGACGATCGGCTCTTTCGCGAACGGCCGGATCACGCCGGCCGCGATCAACCCGGCGAAGACGACCAGCACCGCGGCGATATAAAACGAGGCCGCCGGCACCTCGCCGAGCACGAACCAAGCAACCACGCCGGCGATGACGAACTGCATCATATTCATCACCGAGACCACCTGGCCGCGGAGCGTGCGCATCGCGTTGTTGATCAGCGAGTGACCGATGATCGTCGGCACGATGGCTAGCAACAACAGCCAACGGGCCTCGTACCACCAATCGAGCGGCTGATCGGTGACTCGCAGGCCGAGCGGCTCGGCGAACGGGGCCGCGGCGAAAGCCACCAACGACGCCGTCGCGTAGAGCGGCGTCACATAGAGCAGCACGGTCGGGTGATGGCGGAACTTGCGTCCGAGTGTCAAGTAGACCGCCATCAGCAGCATCGAGCCGAAGCAGATCAGGTCGCCACGGAACGTCTCGGCCGAGAGTTGGAAATCGGCGACACACAACACCAGCAGGCCGATCACGCCCAGCAGCGTGGCGCAGACCTCACGCTTCGTGACACGCTCACCAAGGAAGGCAAGCAGCAAGAACGGCGTGACGATCGGGTTCAGGTTGACGATCAGCGTGCCGTTGGCGGCCTCGGTCAGGCGGATGCCGATGTTCCAGGTGATGATATGCAACGCGAAGACCACGCCCGGGATGGCCGCGTCGCGGAGGTGGCCCCAGGTCAACGTCTCGCGATGCTTCCGCCAATCTCGGTAGACGAACGGCGAGAGGATCGTGACCGCGATCGCCAGCCGCAGGGCGGTCAGCAGGATCGGATCGATGCTCGAGAGCTTGATCCAGATGACGGCGACCGAGCAGGCCAGAACGCCAACGAGGAGTTTTGCGTAGGCCACAACAATGCTGCTCTAAGAGAGGGAACCGCCAAGACGCCAAGAGCGCGAAGGATCGCCAAGAAGACAAGAAGAGCTGTCTAATCCGAAGGCGTCTAACCACCCGATTATCTTGGTGCTCTTGGCGTCCTTGGCGGTTTACACGTTGAACAAGAAGTGGCAGACGTCGCCGTCCTGCATGAGGTAGGACTTGCCCTCGACCCGCATCTTGCCCGCCTCGCGGATGGCCTTCTCCGATTCGAGCTCAACAAGGTCTGCGATCGAGTAGGTCTCGCAGCGGATGAAGCCGCGCTCGAAGTCGGTGTGGATCACGCCGGCGGCCTGCGGGGCGGTCGCGCCGATCGGAACGGGCCACGCCCGAACTTCCTTCTCGCCGGCGGTGAAGTAGCTCTGCAAGCCGAGCAAGCGGTAAGCGGCTCGGGCGAGCACGGCCAGGGCGGGCTCCGCCAAGCCGACGCTCTCGAGCATCTCCTTGCGGTCGGCCTCGTCGAGTTCGGAGAGCTCGGCTTCGAGCCGCGCGCAGACCGGAACGACCTCGCCCTGCTCTTGCTCGGCACGCTCGCGGACGCGGGCGACGAGTTCGCCTTCGCCGGCCAAGTCGTCTTCTTCGACGTTGGCGACATAGAGAACCCGCTTGGCGGTCAGCAGTTGGAGCTCTTTGAGCACCTTCGCCGACGACGGGTCGTCGTAAGAGAGGCCGCGGATCGGCGTGCCATCGGCGAGCCGCTTGTGGCACGTCTCGAGGATCTCGACCCGTTTCTTGGCGTCCTTGTCGCCGGTGCGGGCCGACTTCTTCGCCTTGGTGAGTTGTTGTTCGACCGATTGCAGGTCGGCCAGCATCAGCTCGGTGTCGATGGTCTCGATGTCGCGGATCGGATCGACCGAGCCATCGACGTGGGTGATATCCGGATCATCGAAGCAGCGGACCACATGCAGGATGGCATCGACGTTGCGGATATGGCTCAGGAACTGGTTGCCGAGCCCTTCGCCCTCGCTGGCCCCGCGGACGATTCCCGCGATATCGACCAGTTGGAGGATCGCCGGGATGACCTTCTGGGTCTTGATATACGACTGGATCGTGTCCAGCCGCGGATCGGGCACCGGCACGGCGCCGACGTTGGGCTCGATCGTGCAGAACGGGTAGTTCTCACTGGCGATGCCCGCCGAGGTGAGGGCGTTGAACAGGGTGCTCTTGCCGACATTCGGCAGGCCAACGATGCCGGCTTCCATGGAAAGTAGGGCGGGAGGAAAGGGGGGCGGGGAGTCCGAGGGAATCGGCGATTTTAGGCTCCGCGGCCCCATTGCGGTAGCTGACGCGTGATAACCGCCGTCATTGCCCAGCCGATCCATTCGCCCAGAACCCGCGTAGTCCCCCGAGGGCGACCCCGCCATAATGGTTTACCGAGTTTTGATCGATCTCCCGCAGGACGTTCTCCCGATGCTCAAGCCCCGCTTTGCCTTCCTCTGGCTGGTTGTTTCGTTAGCCGCGATGCCGATGGCCCGCGCCCAAGAAGCCGCCGAGGCCGTGGCCGATCCTCCCGAGGCCGCTAGCACCGCCTCGGAAGAAGAGCCCGCCGCCGAGCCCAGCCTCCTGGACGACGCCCCCCAGACGGATCCTGAGAATCCCGGCCAAGCGTCGCTCGACGAGGCGATGGAGCTCAAGCTCGGCGCCAAAGACATGAAGGACCTCAACCGGGTCATCGACCTTCTGGACGAGGCCATCAGCGAAGGACTCGACGCCGACAACAACGACTTCGCCGAGGAGCTGCTGGTCGCGGCGCTCAAGCAGCGGGCGGGGAGCTTGTCTGGCTTGATCCTCGGCCAGCCGATCCCCGACCCCCGCGTCGATCCTCGTTGGGTGCAGATCCGCACGTTCGCGCTCACCGATTTGATGCGGATTGTCAGCCTCGACGACGCGCAGCTCGATGCGTGGTTCCAGATCGGCCGGCTGCAATCGTTGCCGAAGGGGAACCCGAGCGAGGCGCGTCGGGCGCTGACCAAGGCGATCCGCCTCGCCGAAGCGGCCGCCGAGGACCCGCAGGCCGACGCCCCCGAGCCGGGGACGATCGCCCAGGCGTACGCCCTCCGCGGAGCGGCTCAGCCGGCCCCCGCCAAGCAGATGGCCGACTTCACCAAGGCGATCGAGCTGACGCCTGACAAGGCCGAGTACTTGCTGCTCAGGGCGCAAGCCAATCGCAACGCGGGCAACGCTGAGGAGACGCTCGCCGATATCGATCGCGCCGTCGAGTTGGCCCCGCAGAACGCGAAGGTGCATGAGCTCAAGGCGTTAGCCCTGCTGATGCAAGAAAAGAAAGACGAGGCCTTGGAGAGCTTCGATAAGGCAACGGAGCTTGCGCCGAAGATGCTCACCCCGTACTACTACCGCGGGGAACTCTACAGCCGGCTCGGCGAGCTCGACGAGGCGATCGCTCAACTCGACACGGCGGTGGAGCTCTCGCCGAACAACCTCAAATCGTTGTTGATCCGCGCCCAGTTGCTGATCCTCAAGGACGAGCCGAGCGCTTACGAGAAGGCCCTTGGCGATATCGAGGGGGTCCTCAAGCAACAGCCCGGGTTGCTGAGCGCTCACCTGCTCAAGGCGCAGATGCTCGACAAACTCGGCCGCACCGACGACGCGGTCGCCGGCCTGCAAAAATTGGTCGAGCAGAACCCGGGCAAGGTCGAGTTGCAGATGCAGCTGGCGGTCTTCTTTGTCGAGAAGCAAATGGCCCCCGAGGCGATTGAAGTCCTCAGCGAGGTGCTCGAGGCCGACTCGGCGAACGCCCTGGCACGCCGGCTCCGTGGGGATATGTACCTCTTCAAGGGCGAGCACCAGGAAGCCATCGCCGACTTCGACGAGGTGCTCGCACTCAACCCACAAGAATCGGGCGTGCTGAACAACTACGCCTGGACACTCGCCACAAGCCCCTACGACAGCGTCCGCGATGGTCAGAAGGCGATCGAGCTGGCGACCAAGGCGTGCGAAGCGACCGAGTACAACGCCCCGCATATCCTCAGCACGCTAGCGGCCTCGTACGCCGAGGCGGGCGACTTCGAGGAAGCGGTCCGGCGGGCCGAGGCCGCGGTCGCCAAGGCGAAGGAGCTGAATGCCGAGGAGCAATACGACGGCCAACTCGACGCCGAACTCGCGGCTTACAAGCAGGAACAGCCGTGGCGTGAGCTGCAACTCTTGGAGATCTCCGGCCCCGCCGAGGCGGTCGCCGACAAGCTGGTGAGCCTCAACGAGCCGGCAGCCGAAGGCGAAGCCGAGGGGGAGAAGCCGCAGGCACCGGCCCCCGTCGACGAGACGCCGATCCGCTCGATCGACTTCTGAGTCAGGCTCCCGGTTGTCGCGAAAGCTTGTTTTGCCGACATCGCGACCCTACAACTGCATGAGCGGCAGAATCCTCTCCTCCGACCCAGCTATGCAACACCGATGGGCTTCTTAAACGACCCGATCGTCTGGATTGTCTTGTCGGTCATCGCGTTGATCGCGTTGATCGCCTTCTTCGCGATCGTGGCACGCTTCTTCCGGCTCTACATCCAGTCGGTGACGACCGGTGCCGGGATTGGCATCTTCGCGCTGGTGCGGATGTGGTTCCGGAAGGTGAACCCGACGGTCATCGTCCGCAGCAAGATCATGGCCGTCCAAGCCGGCCTGACCGACGAGGAAGGCGTCACGACCCCGGCGCTGGAGTCGCACTACATGGCGGGCGGCAACGTGCCGTTGGTCATCCGCTCGATGATCGCCGCCCGCAAGGCGAAGATCATCGACCTCGACTTCCGGCGGGCCACGGCGATCGACCTCGCCGGCCGTAATATCCTCGAAGCGGTGCAGACCAGCGTGTACCCACGGGTCATCGACTGCCCGGCCAAGGAGAGCAAGCGACCGAGCCTCGACGCGGTCGCTAAAGACGGCATCCAGCTCAAGGTGAAGGCTCGCGTCACGGTGCGGGCGAACCTGGATCAGTTGATCGGTGGTGCCACCGAAGAGACGATCGTCGCCCGGGTCGGCGAGGGGATCGTGTCGGCCATCGGCTCCGCGTCGAACCACGCCGAGGTGCTTGAGAACCCGGATCGGATCTCCAAGGCGGTGCTCGCCCGCCGGCTCGACTCGCAGACGGCGTTCGAGATTGTCTCGATCGATATCGCCGATATCGATGTTGGCGATAACATCGGTGCCCGCCTCCAGGCGGATCAAGCCGAGGCCGATACGCGGGTAGCCCGAGCCGCCGCCGAGGGCCGCCGGGCGATGGCGGTCTCGCAGGAGCAAGAGAACTTCGCCGGCATCGAGGAGATGCGGGCCAAGCTCGTCGAGGCCGAGGCCGAAGTCCCCAGGGCGATGGCCGAGGCATTCAGCTCCGGCAAGCTCGGCATCCTCGACTACTACAAGCTGCAGAACGTGCAGGCCGATACCGATATGCGTGAAGCGATCGCGACCGCAAAGTAGGCCGCGGTCTTAGGACGCGTTTCAAAAGGGAGATAAGGGGATGAAAGGAGATGAGGGGATAGCCTTACGTTGAGGTGTGCCAGTTCAGGTTTCGCAAATTGATTTCATTGAAGAGGGTTCCCGAGTCCATCAGCGTTTGCGTTTCTCAGCCGTTCTTTAGGTAGTCGATGAAGCCTTTTGCGGCCGTGAAATGAGCCGAATCGATCAACCATCCCCTTATCCCCACCTCCCCCTTCACTCCGGTATCTCCGCCGGCATCTCGCGAGCCAAGACCGATGCTGCTCCCCGCGTTACCACTGGCTTGGCTGCAAGAGATCGGCCCCCTGTTGGTGGTCGCCTTCTGGGTGATCCGTCAGGTGATGATCGCGATCGGAGAGCAGAAAGAGCAGGAAGCGGCCAAGAACGCGCCGCCTATCCGTGATCAGGCGGAGTTGCCTCCCAAGCAGGTGGTCGAGCCGGGCCGCGGTCGGCAAGCCGATGACCCTTGGGGCGATGCCGCCAAGGCCGACTTCGACCAGAAGCAAGCCCGCGAGCAAGCCAAGCCACCCGCCCAGCAAGGCGACCTGCGGTCCGAGGTCGATGACTTCTTGAAGCGTGTCGCGCAGGCTCGTGACGAGGCCGCTGGGCAGCAGGAGGCACGGGTCGGCCCCACGCCGGAGCAGATCGCTCGCCGCCGGCAGCTCGATCCGTTCGAGGAGCCGCCCCGCCGCGTGGCCCGCAAGCCGAAGCCCAAGCCCAAGTCGGAGCCAAAGCCAAAGGTCGAGCCGCTTCCCCGACGCGAGGAGCAGTCAACCGCCCAGAGCCACAAGACGGAGCTGAGGCACCTGCCGGAGAGCCAGCTCGCCGAGAACGCGGCCCACCTGGGTGAAGGGATCTCGCAGGCGGACGATCGGGTCGAGGCCCGGCTTCAGCAGAAGTTCGATCACAAGCTAGGCAAGCTGCGACGCGAGCCGGAGGCGATCGTCCTCGACGTCGACGAGACAGCCCAAACCGGTGCCCAGCGGATCAAAGCCCTCTTGGCCCGCCCCGGCGGCGTCCGCGAGGCGGTTGTCCTCAGTGAGATCCTCCGCCGCCCGATTGATTGATTCTCAGAATTTCTGGTGGGTCAGCAGCTCCAGACAAGACGGGTCGATCCCTGCGGGGCTTCGTTTCGTCTAGATTGATGAGAGTACCGCCCTCGCGCTGCTGAGCGATGAGAGGGCACGCCCGGTTTTGGTTGCAGGAAGGTTGTGATGCCGCTGTACGAGTACCTCTGCCGTGATTGTGAGCAGGAAGTCGAGGTCTTGGTCCGTGGGACCGAGGAGAAGCCCGAATGCCCCGATTGCGGCGGGGCGAAGCTGATGAAGCTCCTCAGCGTGCCGGCTGCCCATTCCGGGGGCTCACCCTCCGGATCGGCCGGCGGAGACCCGCCAACCGGGCCTTGTGGGTCGGCTTGCGGCTGCTTCCCGCAGGGCTAGGAGCCCCACGAAGCGGCGTTCCGCGTCCGATTGCAGCGGCTGGGCGGATGAGGCCGGCTCAGGCGGCGTAAGTCCCGTATCGCAACGAGATTACGCAAACCACTTAAATTGACACCCGATTTTGGGCGTGCCTATACTGCGGAGACGTCGGCCCACTTGCTTCATAGCTAGTTGCCCGGCGTAGCGGCATTTCCGCTCTTTCGCGGCGTACGCTTCCAAGAGACCGGGTTTTTAGAGAATAGGCACTCGATGAATCTACTGGGCAAATCCCTCGTCGTCGCGCTGTGCTTCCTGAGCGTTGTGTTCATGTCGCTCGCGATGGTGGTCTATTCGACCCACCAGAACTGGAAAACCAAGGCCGCCGCCGCCGAGCAGCAGGTGAGCCAAGAACGCGCTAAGCTTGCCGCTTTGCAGCGGAAGTCGAATGCGTTGGAGAGCCAACTCCGTGCCGAGTCGGATGCCGCGATCCAACAGGTCCGCAAGCTCGAAAGCGAATCGGTCCGCCTCGCCGAGATCAACGCCGAGAAGCAGCGTCAGATCGACGAGTTGCAGCAGGGCCAACGCCAGGCGATCGCCACGGTGAACGCCACCCAAGAATCGAACAACAAGCTGACCGGCGAGGTCGAGCAGCTCCGCGACGATATCGCGGCAAACCTGGCCGCCAAGGATCAGGCCTTCGATGTCGCGTTGAAGACGACCGAAGAGCTCCAGAACCTGACCGGCGAGCTCAGCACCGCCATCGAACGACGCCGCGACCTCGTCAAGACGACGGCCCGGATGACCCAGCTGATGGAGGCCGAGGGCCTCGACCCGAACGCCCCGGCCGACGGCGTGACGCCCCGCGTGGATGGCTTCGTGAGCCGCACGCAACGCAAGGCGGGCGTGCAGTTGGTTGAGATCAGCATCGGCGGCGACGACGGCCTGCGGGTCGGCGACACCGTCGAGGTCTTCAACAAGACCAAGTACAAGGGCCGTCTCGAGATCCTCAAGACCGCCCCCGACCGCTCGGTCGGCCGCGTTGATACCCGCTTCCAGCAAGGCCCCATCCAGGAGGGTGACCGTGTCGCAACTCGACTCAACCTTGGGCGCTAGCCCGAAGCGTGGCGTGCTCGTCAAGAAGCCGCCCACCTCGATCTACACCGTGCTGATGCTCATCGCCACGATCGCGATGACGCTCGGCTGCATCTTCCTCGCTCTCGAAGCGGGCAAGTACGTCGGCTGACGGCGTACGCCTGGGGCCCCTGAGCCCCAGGCTTGGCTCAGCCAGTGTCGGATCGGCTCGCCATAAAAAGCAAGAAACGCGTAGCCCCCAAGCCGTTGACCGGCCGAAAGCCACGCGTTTCTGCGGGGTGGATCGTTTTTGGATCCTAAACTGCCGCGACTGTTTAGGTCGCTACAGATAGTTGTATCGAGTGGGCCCGACTGGAGTCGAACCAGCACGCCCTTGCGGGCACATGCCCCTCAAGCATGCGCGTCTGCCAATTCCGCCACGAGCCCATCTCTGCCTCGTCCGTGAGGAATCGCTGGACGCTGCATTCACTAAAGTACACTCACAAAATCGGTCGTCAACCCATCCGCGACGACCGCCGGGCGGGTTCGAGGCCCCGGTTTGTGGACAATCCGGTCGGCGGGCGACACAATAAGATCAACCCAGCAAGGGGTTTGCGTCGTCCGGCAATAGGCGGTCCGGCAGACGACGAACCGATCAGCGAGGGGATCCGGAGAACGAGAGGCACGCGTTCAGGGGCCGTTTTGGCCCCCACCTCGCGGGTTCCGTCCCCCCAGGGCGACTGTAGCTTCTACCCAGGAACCGAGATGACTCTGACGCGTGCTCAATCGGCCAGCGAGACGACGGTCCCCCCTCAACCCCGCCCGCGTGGCTTCACGCTGGTCGAGTTGCTGGTGGTGATCGCCATCATCGGGACACTCGTCGGCCTGCTGCTGCCCGCCGTGCAGGCCGCTCGCGAGAGCGCCCGCGCCAACACCTGCCGCAACAACATTAAGCAGCTAACGCTGGCGATGACAAACTACGATTCGAGCCAGCGCAAGCTGCCCGGATTGGTGAACGAGATCGAAAATAAAGGCAGTGCCAAGGTCGGCACCGGCCAACTAGCCGGCGAGTTCTCCCAGGGACGGCGGGCGAGCTGGATCGTGCTGGCTTTCCCTTACATCGAAGAAGGCCCGCTCTGGGATCGTTGGACTCAAGACTTCACAGGCAACACAGACTCGCTCTTCCCAGAGTTAGCCAACCTCCAGTGCCCAAGCGATCCGGCCGAGTCTCCTGGCACTCCTGCCAACTCTTACGTCGGCAATACCGGTCAAGCATTTACCGATCCGTCTCGGGGGAATGCCGCAGCACCGACTCAGTCGGTGGAGCGATTCGAATACCCGGCCAACGGCGTCTTCTTCGACTACAACCGGAAGTGCGCGAATTTCCCGTCGGGCGGGGGCTGGACTCACGTGTGCGATGGCCGCGAGCCCTCCCCATCGAACCCGACCCCGGCTCCGCCGTTGATTCAGATGTCGATCGACTACATCCAGGGAGCGGACGGGACGAGCAAGACGATCATGATGAGTGAGAGCGTCCACACAGCGACCTACAGCTACAACACCGATGCGATCCCGGACGGCAAGCACCACTTCGGCTTCATCTGGAGCAACGAATTGATCCCAGTGCCAGCCGGCGGCTACCCCGCTCAAGGGGAGCAGATCGTTCAGCGGATCAACGGCGGCTTGAATGTCTCGATCCAGCCCATCGACGGCCTAGCCGACCCGACGTTCAACGAAACGCTGGCTTTTCCGTCGAGCAATCACCCGGGCGGGGTGAACATCGGGCTGTGCGACGGCAGCGTGCGGTTCTTGATCGACAACATCAGCCTGCGTGTCTACTCGCAGGCGATGACCACCAAGTACAAGCGGTCGAAATACTACGACCGCGACACGGACACGCCCGACCGCTTGCTGCCGCCGATCAGCGACGAGGACTTCTGATCTTCCGCGAGGCCAGGGGCCTCAGATCTCTTTGACGGTCGAGGCATCGAAACCGTCCGGGATGCCCTCGTTGGCGGGCCGCAGGATCGGGTTGACCGTCGCGATGAATTCGCGGGCGAACTGCATGCCGGCGTTGTCATCGCCCTCGATCTCGGCCGCGGCACCGGTGGTCGTGAAGTACATCTTGTAGAGCGCCGGGGCGGCGGCGATCTCCATGCGGACGTTGTCCGGGGCGATCCAGTTGACCGGTTCGCCCGAGTCGTTGTTCGGCTTGAACCAGGTCCAGAAGACACGCTGCGGGATCGGGCCGACGTCGCTCTTGACGGTGAACAACGCCGTGAAGAAGTCGGCCGAGGTGCCGTCGTCGAGGGTGAGCGTGTGCTTCTCGATCGGGGTCTCGCGCTTGTTGCCCTGGCTGCCATAGCAAACATCGGGTGTGTGCCGGGCCGTGTCGCGGGCGTGCCCCACGATCAGCCAGACGGCCACGTTCTGTTGCGTGCTCTGGTTGCTGTACGTGCGTGAGACCACGCCGCGAGCGCCGGCGACCTCTTGGGTCTTCTGATCGACTTCGGAGTCGGCGCTAGTCCACGAGCCGATCTGCTTCGGGACGTCGTCGAGCAGCGTGACGCAGTATGCACACAGCCGGTTGTCGCCCCACCGCTCGGACATGACGCCTTCGACCACGGTAAGGGCGGCGATGGCGAGGACGGCGATCGAAATCGTGATATAGCGAGACATGGCGAGTCGTCAGCGGGTTGGAAGAGGTCGTCGCGGAAAGTGTGTGGGCCTAACGCCGAGGCCGCCGAAGCGGAATCCAAGCATAGCATCTGGGACGTTCCGCAGCGGCTCCCGGTTCCCCGGGCCGCTCGACAGCGAGGCCCCGAACACGAAAAAAGGCCCCGCGACGCGGTGTCGCGGGGCCTTTTGGGTTTCGATCGGATCGGCTGCAGCTCAGCGGATTGGCGTCTGAGCCGAGGCCTGCTGCACCTGCCGGTCGTAGCGGCCGACGGGCCGGGTCACCGGCAGACGCCGGAGCAACTGGGCGGGCGCGGTGCCGGTGAAGCCGCTGGGCAGCGGCGGCGGGGCATCGTCGCCGACACGCGGCTTCGGCAGGTTGGCCGGGATCTTGGTGAATGGTGCCGGCGGCGGCGTCCAATTCTCTCCGGCCGGTGCGTTGCCACGGCTATCGAAGCCGAACGGCAGGGCGGGCGGGGCGTTGTTCTGGATCGGTGCCTGGTTTTGGAAAGGTTGTGTTGCGGGGCGTGGGGTCGAGAACGGCCCTTCCGGGAGTGGTGGCAGCGTGACCTCAATGCCGGGAGCCGCTTCTTCCTCGAAGCCGGGCGTGTCGGCGCCCTCGTCGCCGGCCGATGGCGACTCGACGTCCTCGATCGGCGGCGGTGCCTGCTTGTCTTCTTCTTCCGGAGCCGGTTCATCGACGGCCGGAAGCTGCTCCGACGGGCCGGCTGCCTCGGGCGCGCCGGTGTTGTACTTCGCACCGGGCCACTGTCGCCAGCGTGGCTTGGTGTAGCCGAAGGTTGGTCGGTTGGGGTAGCAGCCCCCCTCAGCCGTACACGGCGGGACCGTGGCGTGGTCGACGCACGCGAAGCCGAGGCGTTGGCAGCCGTTGCAGCCGGCGACCGGCCCGCAGGCTCCCGTTTGGCAACTGGTCTGCTGGACCGCGGGGCGTGCCTTGCCCGGCACATAAATCGAGGCCCCGACGCCCGAGGCGAAGGCCTCGCTCGCGGCGAGGCTCAGCACCAACGCCCAGGCGGCCGTGTGGATAGTCCGAACTGCTAGTCGCATGGGTCGTTCCTTCTTCTCTTGCCGCCCCGTCCGCATCCGTGCGGGCCGGGGGTCGTGGGTCGCGAGGTGGTCTCGGAATCGCTTCGTCGAACGGTTCAGCAGCGGTCGGGTCTCAAGCGGTTAGGCTCAAAGCTGACCGAAGCGTTCGATCCGGTTGAGTGTCGCGGTGCCGAGCGAGACGAAGCCGAACAGTCGCTCGAACGGGCGGGTGACCTTGGAGATCACCGCGTCGAACTTGATCAGCGGGTCTTCGGCGATGAAGACGCGGTCGCCGGGCAGCAGTTGATAGTTGGTCGCCGTCGAGGCACCGCGGGTGATGTCGGCCCAGTTGACCGGGAGGATCTGCTCGCAGCTGTCCCCGTTGCGGGCCGGGCGGGCGATCCAGATCTTGGTCGACGAGACTTGGCTGATGCCGCCGAGCGCAGCGATCGCGTCGAGCACGGTCTCGTTGCCGGTGATCGGCTGCGGCACGACGTTGTCGCCGAAGCCGCCACCCTGGGTGATGATGTAATACTTCTTGCTGTTGTAAGAGAAGATATCGACGATCACTTCGGGCTTTTCGAGGTAGATCGAGAGCTGGCGTTCGATGGCGGCCTTGGCTTCCTCGATCGTTAGGCCGGTGACATACACCGAACCATAAGTGCCGAGGTTCACGCGGCCGTCCGGCCCGACCAAGTGCTCGCCAGCGATCTGCTGGGCACCCGACGAGACCGCGAGAGAGACGCTCACCTCGGGCTCTTCGAGGATCTCGGTGAGTTGCTTGCGGATGGCGTCCTTGGCCTCGTCGATGGTCAGGTTCACGACCTTCACCTTCCCGTAGGACGGGCCGAGATCGATCATGCCTTCCGGGTCGACGAAGAACGCGTCGCTAATCGGTTGATCGGGCAGGGCACCGGCGGCACGGATCAATAGGCCGTCGAACGGCTCGATCACGTGGGGCGGCTTCGGCACGACCTTGATCGCGTTGAGCAGCAGGATGTCCGGCGGCTCGATCGTGTACGGAGGCAGCGACATCATCTCCAGTTCACGCGGCACCGGCGACATCGCACTGGGGGCCGCGGGCGAGGCCGGGATCGGCTCTCGCGGCGCCATGAAGGCGGTGCAGCCGGTGCTGGCGGTCGCCAGCACGCCGCACAGGAGCGGTAGCCAACGGGCGGCGGGAAATGAGCGGTGTGTCATGGAAAAGTCGCCGGTCATCGCTAGGTTTCGCCTCGTCGAGGGGCGCAGCGGTCGGATGGGCCGCGTTCGTCGGACGAGGCAGGGCTCGGCCGGCGCATCCGTTAGTAGCGGCACAGTCGTAATGATCGGACAACTCGCTCCGGAACTTTGCCCCAGCCGTCAAAATCGGCCCAACAGGTCCGGGCGACCGCAGCTAGCACCGATCTTGCCAGTTGAGCGGGGGGCGGGGCCACAAGCTGTTTGACAGCGCCGCGGGGCACGCCTACGCTCGAACGAAAAGCCTGATATAGGCTGGGGTTAGGCCCCGGCTTGTCCGGCGAACGCCGCAGAAATCGACGCGCCTCCGGAACTCTCCGCGCGGCGGCGGCGTCTTACACAGTTGTCAGGATGGTCGCCGGTACAAACCGGCGGTGATCCGTCGCCGAATCGCCCCCGAATACCGCTATGGCTAACGACTACCTCAACCCGACTGCCTCGCTCGGCGGCTCGTCCTATGGCGAGGAGAAGGCGGTCTTCTCCTGGAGTGATTCGTTCCAGAAGGGTTCCTACTTCGCGGTGCTGGGACTGACGGTCCTGTTGCTTTACTCGTTCTGGAACATGCTGGTCGGGACGTCGGCCTTCTGGCAAGACGACCAGTACTCGCACGGCTACCTAGTTCCGCTGATCGCGATCTATGTGATCTGGTCGATGCGGCCGAATCCTGTGGCCCAAGACCCGCCCGAGGGCGTCGAGCAAGAGACCTTCCTCGGGATGGTTCCGGCGGGGATGTTCCTTAAGGTTGGCGCCGGCATCGGAGCGGCATTTTTGCTAGCAGGCTTCGGCGCAGGCGATGCCCTCAGTGGCATGGGCTTGTCGGGAGGGATGCTGCAGGGGCTCGGGGTGGCGATCGTCTGCCTCGTTGGTTTGGCGTATGTGCTGATCGGTCAGCCCTTTAAGAAAGTCACCGCCGCCGAAAGGTGGATCGGCCTGGGAGCTTTGCTAGCGGCCTACGGCGTACGACTCCTGGGAGCCTACTACTACTCCGAGCCGCTGAATCGTTACTCGTTTCTGATCGCGATCCTGGCCGCCTTTATGATGATTGGTGGCTGGTCGCTGCTGAAATGGACCGGTCCGGGCCTCGGGTTCTTGTTCTTCATGTTCCCGATCCCTTCGGCGATCGAGCAGCCTTTGCTGCTGAGCCTCCAGAAGCTGGCGGCGATGATCAGCGAGATGGTGCTGATGATCCTCAACCAACCGGTCGTCCGCGAAGGGAACAAGCTCAATATCGATGGCATCCCGCTCGAAGTGGCGGCGGCTTGTAGCGGCCTGCGGATGGTGACCATCTTCGGCGGCTTCGCGGTCGCTTGTGCCTTGCTGATCAAGCGGCCTTGGTGGGACAAGCTGGTGGTCCTGCTCAGCGCCATCCCAATCGCGTTGATCGTTAATATCACGCGTATCGTTGTGACTGCCCTCCTGTACCGGGCCTTCCCGGACAGCGAGATCGTTCACGAAGTCGTCCATGACTACGCCGGCTTGGCCATGATGCCGTTGGCGATGGGTCTGCTTTACCTGCTGCTCAAGGTGCTCTCGATGCTGACCGTCGAGGAAGAGGAGATCACCGGCTACGGCGGCGGGGCGGTCGGTGGTGCTTTCACCTGAACGGAAGATGCTGAGGAGTTACGCCGTCGCATGACGCGGTGGATTCGCAACGCACGAGGCGTTGTGTTGTGTCTTTGCAACGCAAGGACCGATCGGCGGGATTAGCCGGTGGTGTTGTAAGTCGCTTGCTACCAAGCGTTTAAGGGCTCTGGTTGCGGTTGGAACCGCGGTTGGCCCCCAGGTTGCCTAACGGAGTGGCGTCGCCCTCGGCCCGGCCGCAGGTCGATTCGCTCGCCCCAAGACACCGCTACCCACGCTTTTCCGACAGCTTTCAATCTCCCGCTCTCGATCGGCTGGTTTGCCGGCCGCGGGAACGCCCGACCCGGAGAACACCGCCCGATGAGTCAGAACGAAAACGGCAACGTCGCCACGCCCGACACCGGCTCCGCCCTGGTGGCCGCCCAGTCCACGCCCCAAGCCTTGGCAGCGGCCTCGTTGCAGGGGCCGGGTTTCGGACAGCCGATCGGTGCCGGCGGGACCGATGTGCTCAAGGGGAGCATGGACCGCAGCGGCCTGTTCCACGCCCTGCGTCGCCGCTGGGGTAGCGCGAGTTTCTTGGGCTTGCTTCTCGGGACGCTCGCCGCATTCGGGTTGTACTGGCTCTTTCCGGAGACCAACTCGGCAACGGCTCAGTATCAGGTCTCAAGCAGCCCGCTCACGCTGCTCGACAAGAACTCAACGACCCAGACGAAGGAGTTCGATGTCTACAAGAGCACGCAGGTCGCTTACTTGAAGAGCCCGATGGTGCTGATGGCCGCCCTCGGGGCTGATGGCGCCAAGATCAGCCGCTTCGAGATGTTTAAAGGGATTGATGAGGCCGAACGGGTCGAGTGGCTCCGCGACCAGTTGCAGGTCTCCTTCCCGTCTCGTGGTGAGTTGCTCGAGATCTCGATGGCCGGGCCTTACGACAAGAACAACCTTAAGGCAGTCGTCGAGGCGGTCTGTCAGGCTTACCAAGACACGGTGCTTTTCCAGGAAGACATCGGCCGACAGTTGCCGCTCAAGCTGCTCCGCGATGGTTTCCAGACCATCTCGAAGCAAGTCGAAGAGAAGCTCCAAACGTACCAGTCGTTGGCCAAAGACAGCGGCTCGAGCGCGCAGTACGAGGGCATCGACCCCGAGACCAAGATGATGCTCTCGGAGGTCCAGGCGCTTCACCGGCGTAAGACCATCGTTCAAGCGTCCCTCACCGACGCGACCACGCAGTTCAAGGTCTTCGAGGCCCAGATCAACGACCCATCGTGGCAAGAGCAGCAGGTTGCCGCCCAGGTGCAGAGCGACCCGAACCTCAACGCCATGATGCAAGAGATGATGTATTACCAGATGCAGATCCGGAATCTGCGGGCGACTTATAAGCGGGGTACCTCTCCACAGATCCGTTCGATCCAGAAGCAGATGCAACAGCTCTCGCAAGAGATCGAGCAGATGAAGCAGCAGATGCAGTCGCAGATCGCGGGCGAGTCGTCGACCGAGCCGAACCCGATCCTTAAGACGCAGACAACGACTTATCAGATCATGCGTCAGTCGATGCAGATGGAACTGTCTCAGCTCAACAAAGGACTCGAAGACCTCAAGCAGAAGCTCTTGCTAAAGGCCGAGAACAACACCGACCTGATGCTCAAGCTTGCTGAGATCGAACAGCTCCGTGAGGTGCAACAAGCCATTGCGGTGCGAATTCAGAACCTCCAGGTGGAGGCCCAGGCCCCTAACCGAGTGAAAGCGATTGGTGCAACTCCTCGCGGCGGTGCCAAGGCAGACACCTTTGAGAATCGCAACCGACTCCAGCGTTACGGCATCTCGGCGATCGGTGGCCTTGGCACGTTCGGCCTGACTTGCCTGGCGATTGGCTTCGTCGAGTTCACGAGACGTCGGCTCAACAGCCCCGAGCAAGTCGAAGAAGGCCTTGGTATCCGTGTCATCGGCACGCTGCCGAAGCTCTCCAACAAGGCCGCGGTGCGGGCTCAGATCAACGAGTCGATCGACAGCGTGCGAACCGCTCTGATGCACGAGTCGACGAAGAAGAAACGGCAACTGGTGCTGGTCACCAGTGCCGACACCTCCGAAGGCCGCACAACGGTCGCCGGCCAACTCGCCGCAAGCCTCGCTCGTGCCGGACGCCGGACCCTGCTCATCGATGGCGACCTCCGCCGACCGGTGCTGCACAAGCTGTTCGACATGCCGCTCGAAGACGGCCTCTGCGAAGTCCTCCGGACCGAGGCCGAGACGGCCGACGTCGTCCGGGCGACCCACACCGAGGGCCTCTGGCTGATGACCGCCGGCTACTGCGACGTCGATGCGGTGAAGGCCCTAGCGACCGATCAGGTGCAGCCGATCTTCGAGAAGCTGCGTGCCGACTACGACTTCATCATCATCGATGGGGCCCCGGTCATCGGCCTCTCCGACTCGCTGCTCTTTGGCCAGCATTGCGACGGGGCCATCCTGTCGGTGCTGCGGGACCGTTCGTGTGTCACGAACATCCACCGTTCGGTCGAGCTGCTCGGCAGCGTCGGCGTCCGGATCATCGGATCGGTCGTCAACGGAGTGAAGGCCAAAACCGACCGCCGGGTCACCCACCTGCAGAGTGTCACGCCGAAGCGTGAGCAGAAGAAGCTCGCTTCGGTGGGAGCAGCGGCCGACGAGCCGGTGAGCGACGATATCGACTTCGATCTGGAGAGCTGATTCAGCCGACCGATTCTTGATCGACGCAACGAACGGGGCCCTCCTTCTTGAGGGCCCCGTTTTTTGTGTCTGCCTGGGGGGCACTGTCGTTCTTGTGTCGGGGCGGGTTAGGCTGCTGCGGAGCCACCGTCTGATCGTTGACCGTATCCAACCCGCTTGCGTCATGCCCCAAGACCGACCCGCCCCGAAGAACGTATTCGGCGAACCCCTGATCGGCTGCTGCACCGATCCGATGACCGGCTTCTACCGCGACGGCTACTGCCGCACCGGCGCAGGCGACAGCGGCGTGCACACCGTGTGCGCCGAGATGACCGCGGATTTCTTGGAGTTCAGCAAGGCCCGTGGCAACGACCTCAGCACGCCGGTGCCGGCCTACGAGTTCCCCGGGCTCGTCCCGGGCGACCGTTGGTGCCTCTGCGCGGCGCGTTGGAAAGAGGCCTTCGACGCCGGCATGGCCCCGAAGGTCGTCCTAGCAGCGTGCCACATCAGCACGCTCGAGTTCGCCACGCTTGAGGAGCTCAAAGCCTTTGCCGTCGAGTGACGCGTGGGGCGGCGTGTCTTTGAGGTCTAGTGAACGCGTTGCCCCGGCTTGGCTCCGTCGTCCGGCGAGAGCAAGAAGACCTCTTCGCCGCCGGGGCCGCTGGCGGCGACCATGCCGGTGCTGACGCCGAACTTCATCTTGCGCGGGGCGAGGTTCGAGACATACATCACCAAGCGGCCGACCAAGTCTTCCGGCGCGTAGGCCTTCTTGATGCCGGCGAACACATTGCGGGTCACGCCGCCGCCCAGCGATAGGGTCAGTTGCAGCAGCTTGTTGGCTCCCTCGACATGGTTGGCCTCGACCACGCGAGCGACCCGCAAGTCGATCTTCATGAAGTCGTCGAAGACGCATTCCTCGGCCAACGGCTCGGCTTCGAGCGGCTGGGGACCATCATCGTATTTGGCCAGGGCAGCGGCGAGGGCTTCGTTGGTGTCCGCTTCGCCTTCCGGAGCGTCTTCGGGCTTCGACTCTTCGATCATCTGTTGGACCTTCTTGGGTTCGACGCGTTGCATCAGGTGTTTGAACTTGGCGACCGGCGTGCCGGTCAGCGGGGCCTGGGCTTGGTCCCAGGACGTGATCGGATCGTTCAGCAGCTCGCCGGTCTGCTGAGCGATGCCGGGCAGCACTGGGGCGAGGTAGATCGCGATCTGGCGGTAGAGATTCAGGGCGATCGTGCAGATGTCTTGCAGTCGATCGGCTTGCTCGGGGTCCTTGCGGAGTTCCCACGGCTTGTTGCCTTCGACAAAGGGGTTCGCCTGATCGGCAAGCGCGAGGATCAGTCGCATCGCTTGCGAGTAATCGCAACGCTCATAGGCTGCCGCGATCTCCTCAGACGCCGCGGCTCCTTGGGCGAAGAGGTCGCCATCGTCGGGATACTCGGCCGAGAGCCCGGTCTTCTGTACGAACTTCGCCGTGCGGCTGGCGAGGTTGACGACCTTGCCGACCAAGTCGGTGTTCACCTTGGTGACAAAGTCATCGAGCGTCAGATCGAAGTCGTCGACGCGGCTCGAAAGCTTCGACGCGTAGTAGTACCGCAGGGCCTCGGGGTCGAGGTGGTCGAGGTACGTCCGGGCGTTGACGAGCGTCCCCTTGCTCTTGCTCATCTTCTCGCCGTCGACGGTCAAGAAGCCGTGGATATGGACCTTGGTCGGCAGCGAGAGGCCGGCGGTCTTCAGCATGCCGGGCCAGAAGAGCGTGTGGAAGTAAGTGATATCTTTGCCGATGAAGTGGTGGACCTCGCAGCTGTCGCTACGCCACCAGTCGTCGAGCTTCTCATCGTGCTTATCGCACCACTGTTGGGTGCTGGCAATGTAGCCGATGGGCGCATCGAACCAGACATACCAATAGTTGCCCGGCGCGTCGGGGATCTCGAAGCCGAAGTAGGGGGCCGGCCGGCTGATGTCCCAGTCTTTCAGGGGCAGAACCTCACCATCGTCATCCTTGGCGTTGAGGAAGTGCCCACGGAGATAGTTCGCGATCTCGGGCTGCAACGCCCCACTATTGTCCACCCAATCCGATAGAAACCCGTTGAGTTTCTCCAGCTCGATGAACAAGTGCGGCGCCTTACGCACCTCGGGCGTCGCGCCGCTGAGGGTGCTCTTGGGGTCGACCAGGTCGGCCGGCGTGTAGGCGCTGCCGCAACTCGAGCAGTTGTCGCCCGGCTGGTCGGTCGCGTCGCACTTGGGGCAGGTGCCGCGGACGAAGCGGTCGGCGAGGAACGTTCCGGCCTCCGGATCGAACAGTTGCTCGATCTCTTGCTCCTTGACGAGGCCCGCCTCGCGGATCGACGCCCACAGCTCGCCGCAGAGCTCCTCGTTCTCGGGGCTGTTGGTGCTGCCGTAGTTGTCGAACTCGATCAAGAAATCCGCAAAATCTGCCTCGTGCTGGCGCTGCATGTCCGCGATCAGCTCGGCCTCGGTCCGCCCCTCTTGGCGGGCGCGGATCATGATCGCGGTGCCGTGGGTGTCATCGGCACAAACATAAATGCAACGATTACCACGCAGCTTCTGGAAGCGAACCCAGATATCGGTCTGCAGGTACTCGACCAGGTGCCCGATGTGGATCGGGCCGTTGGCGTACGGCAGGGCCGAAGTGACCAGGATTTGTCGCGTTTCAGGCATCTTCGAGCGGATGGAGAGGGGCTCGGTCGTGGGTTGGTAGCTCAGCATTCTATCGGCGTGTGCCTCAGCCCACGACCCGACTGGCACGCTCCATGCTTGGTTGTCATTCAGCCCAAGCACGGGAGCCCAAAGCGTGAGCGCCGGGAGTGACTCGGGCACGAGCTCAACCCCGGCGCTCACGCTTTGGGCTCCCCCGACTGCGATAGCTCGACCGCGGGTTGCTAGCACTCGGCCAAGCTTGGTCTTGTAAGAACTACGACACTGGAACACATTTTCCTGAGCTGACCGAGCGAGGCGCAAGCGATTGGATCGCGATCGCCCCGCCACGAGCGATCCTGTCGCAGGAAGCGACACCGTTCGATGGAAGCCTCGGCCAGACTCAATTCGCCGACAGACCACGTCGTCCAAGGAGGGATGCGGATGGTCCCCAACAGGTTCGTTCTTTCGTTCGCCGCGTTGATTGCGCTCGCCTGCCCGGCCGGTGCTCAACAAGTCGAGTTGATCGACTTCTACTCGCCCTCGTGTGGGCCTTGCCGGATGATGAACCCGGTCGTCGATCGGCTCGAAGCCGAAGGCGTTGTGGTTCGTCGGGTGGATGGCACCCAACACCCCGAACTCGTTCAGCGGCTGCAAGTGCAGGGCTACCCGACGTTTGTCTTGGGAGTCGATGGCAAAGAGGCCGGCCGCGTCGTCGGCGCGACCAGCTACGAGGCTCTGCGGCAGCTCGTTGACTCGGCCCGGCCGGAGCCGACCACCTCGACGATCTCACAAGCCTTCGCCGCCGGGGCGAGGCCGACCAAGGGGACGTTCGCCCAAGTCGGCGGCGACCTGGGGCCCGGCCAACCCGCCCCGACGCGGCCCGTCGCCACGGTGAACGACCCCGCGGCGGGCGAGCTGCTTGCCCGGGCGGTCCGCCTGACGATCGCCGAAAACTCGGCGAGCTCGTACGGCACCGGCACGATCATCGACGCCCGATCGGGCGAGGCACTTGTTGTCACCTGTGCCCACCTCTTCAAAGGGGCGAACGATCAGTTGGTCGATTCTACGGGCCGCCTATCGATCGAACTCTTCGACCGCAACGCCCGCGTGGTGGAGCGCGTCGAGGGACAGCTAGTCAGCCACGACTTCGAGTCGGACGTCGCCCTCGTGGCGATTCGGCCGAACAGTGCGGTGCAGGCGGCCCCGGTCGCGAGCTCGCCAAACGACTTGCGGGTCAGCGACGCGACCCGCAGCGTCGGCTGCGATCTCGGGGCCGATCCGACCGTGCGTGAGCATCGGGTGGTCGACTTGAACCGCTACCAAGGCCCGCCGAACATCGAAGCGTCGGGCGCTCCGATCCAAGGCCGCAGCGGCGGCGGGTTGTTCAACCAAGCTGGCGAGCTCGTCGGCATCTGCAACTTCGCCGACGATGCCGCCGACGAAGGCATCTACGCCGGCTTGGCCTCGATCCATGCCCAACTCGATAAGATCGGCATGACAGACCTCTATCGCGGAACCGCGACGGCTCCGGTCCAACCAGTGGCCGCTGGCGTTGAGCCCTTCGGGCAAGTCGCCGCGGTCCAGCCGCCAGCGGCACGCGAGCTAGAGCCCGTGAAGCGGACGCCGATCATCCGTGGCCAAAACGCGTTGCCATCGTCGGCCACGGCGTTGACGCCGAGTGAGCAGGCAACGCTTGGTGAGATCGCTTCACGCAGCGGATCGTCGGAGGTGACCGTGCTCATCCACCCGCAGGGTGGAGGCCGGACCGAGGTGCTGACCCTCGACGCCGCCTCGCCCGAGTTCGTTGGTGCCCTGAAGAAGCTCGGCGTGACGCGTTGAGCCGTTGCGACCGTTAAAGCCGTTGCAGTTGTTCTGGCGGGCGGCACGCGGAAGCCGCAGCCGGGCGAGATTGGCGGGGTGGGTGAACTACGTTTGCTGTTGAGGGTTCTTTCCCGAAGCACGCGAGCGCTCCTACATGCTGGTCTTCGTCTTTTTCATCGCGGTCCTAAATCTGGCGGTCGGCTATGCGCTGGGCAAAGGGATTGGTTTGTCGTTCGTCTTGTCAATGATCCCAAGCCGCACGCCGAAAGCCGCCCCGGTTGATCTAGAGGACGAAGAACCGCTCACCCGGCCCGCCCCGGCGGTGGAAGAGAAGAAGGAAGAACCGGCTAAGACGGAAACCGCCGCCGAAGCGACGACCGACCAAGAGCAGCCAGCCGGTCCCACGAAGGCCGATGTCTTGGCTAGCCTCGCGCAAGTGCGGACGCAGATGTCCGACGCGAGCGTCGAGCTCAAGCAGAACCAAGCCGATCCAGAAAAGTTCGAGCAATCCGCCAGCAAGCTGCAGGAGGCCAACCACGCTTACTTGGAAGAGGCCGACGGCGCGATCAAGCAGCTCAAAGAAATCGACGGCTCCGGCGAGGAAGGGGCCTCAGCGACCCAAGAGGCGGTCGCCGAGGGGACGACGCGTGTTGCCGAGATGAGTAAGGAACTCGACGGCCTCATCGAGTCGGGTCTCGATAGCGAGCAAGCTCGTGCCGAGCTCGTTGCCAAGGCGGGCGAGATCGGCCGAGCGGCCGAAGAGATCGAGGCAAAATCGGCAGCCGAAGCGCCGGCGGCCGTTCCCGACACACCGAAAGAGCGCGAGCCGGCCGAACCCATTGCCGAGCTTTCCAACTCGATGCAGTCGATCGATGAAATCTTTGATCGACTAGAAACTTTGCTCGAAGCCTCCGAACCCGATGCCGTTCAATACCTGGCTGCTTTGCGAGTCGATCCGGTGGCCGACCACGAAGACGATCAGCCGCTGATGGAGTCGTTAGAAGGAGCCGTCGCGCGGCTAGCGGCGGATGAGTTGGGAGGCATTCAGTCTCATGCGAGCGGACACCCGACCATGATCTTGCTGGACGGGAACACGTTCGAAGAGGCGGCCGAGCAGTTGGAAAGGCTACGCCAACAGGTGGATGCGGCGACATTCGATCAAGGGGGCACCGCCATCAAGGCGACCATCACCTGTGCCGTGACGGATGCCACGAGCGAGCTCGGTCGCGATCAGCTTGTCGAGCAGCTCAACCAAGCCTTGGAAGAATCGGCGCGATTGGGAACCAATCGCACCTTCCACCACGACGGCGTTTTCCCGACGCCCGTGCCCGAGCAGCCGCTTGAGGTCGAGTCGCGGACGCTCGCAATCGCTTAATGCGTCCCGAGTCAGTCCTTGAGGCGGAAGACGGCCTCGATCTCGACGGCCCAACCGGCCGGCAAGGCCGCTGCGCCGAAGGCGCTGCGAGCGCCGACGCCTGCCTCGTCGCCTAGGACCTGTTGCATCAACTCGCTGAAGCCGTTGATCACCGCCGGGTGGCCATGGAAGTCGGGGGCCGATTGGACGAGCCCCAAGGTCTTCACGAGCCGATCGATCCGGTCGAGGCCGCCGAGCTCCGCCTTCAACGAAGCGAGCATCGCCAAGCCGGTAAGCCGAGCCGCCGCCGTCCCGGCCTCGGCATCGAGGTCCTTGCCGAGCGTGCCGCAGACGAAGCCCCCTTCGGCTTGCAAAGGCCCATGCCCCGAGGTGTACGCCAAGCCGTCCACGACCAGCACCGGCTTGTAGAGCCCGAGCACCTTGGGGGCGGGGGGGAGTTCGATTCCGAGGTCGTTCAGGCGTTGTTCGATCGACATAGCGGGCCGGTTGGGCTTGGCGGAGGCTTGAGTGAGAGCGAGGCACCGAGTGGTTAGGCGCCGTAGGTGGCTGCCGGGTCGAAGGTCGGTTCTTCGATCGGGCGCAGCCCATCGGCCGTGGCTTCGCGATAGAAGCACGATTCGTAGCCGTTGTGACACGCACCGGGGCCGATTTGATCGACTTCGAGCAAGATCGTATCGCGATCGCAGTCGAGCAGCACCCGCCGAACGGTCTGATGGTGACCGCTGGTATCGCCCTTGCGCCAAAGCTCGCCCCGGCTGCGGCTGTAGTAAACCGCTCGGCCCGATCGAAGCGTCTCGTCGTAGGCCTCGCGGTTCATATAGGCCAGCATCAAGACGCGGCCGGTCTTCGCGTCCTGAGCGATCGCCGGCAACAGAGCTTGGTCGTCGTCGAAGGCGGGCCCGCTCTTGGGGTCGTTTGTTGGCATGGTTAAACGCGGGCTTGGCTGGGGAACTGGTAGCGTGAGGACGTCCTCGCCGGACCGATCGGCATAATCGGCCGAGTCGGCCTCACGCGGAGCGGTCGGCTAATCGGAATTGTCGCTGACGGACTCGATCGGGGCGAGTGGCCCGGCCGATCCTTCATGCTAGCAAGGCCCCCGTCCTCCCTCTGGAGTCCGCGACGTGCAGTCGTCTCTCACCGTAGTTTTGCCGATCCACAACGCCGAGCGCACGCTCCGCCGCGATGTGAGCGATGTGCTCGAAGCGGCGTCGGAGCTTACCTCGCAGGTCGAGGTGTTGGTGGTGGACGATGCCTCCACCGACGACTCGTTCGAGTCGGCGACCGAGTTGGCACGCGAGTACCGTCAGGTCCGTGTGGTCAGGCGTTCGAAACGTCAGCAGTTGCCGGAGACCCTGCGGGCGATCCGAGCGAATATCGCCTCGGATGTGGTGATCGTGCACGACGGCTCGTCCCGCGTGAACGCCGACCAGCTCCGCCTGATCTGGCGTCAGCAGCAGGTCCTCGGCGCCGTGCGTGACTCGGCCCAAGGGGCAGCCGGGGTGTCGTTCGCCGACCTGCGGCGTCCCTCGATGACGCAGCCCGCGATGGAAGTGGCGCACCGGCGTTTGTGGGGATTCCAGCGGCTGCTCGGCCCGGCCACGGAGCCCGAAACCGAGACGCCAGCGGATCTCAACACCGACAACCGCCGGAAGGACGAGGCCTCGCAGCCCGCTCCTGCAAAGCGAGGGGTTGGAGTCGTGCCGAAGCTCCCGCGGACTAATGTCTTCGGATCGATCACGGATTTCGCACTCGGCGAGTAGTCGTCGCAAGTCGCATGCCTCATCTGCCTCTCAGGAAAGAATCCCCTGCGCGGTGGCGAGAGTGCCTTTTCCGCAAAAAGATTGACAAATTCTTGCCCGCGCCATTTTGCAGCGCTGGTGCGTAGCGTTTCGACACAGGGGGTGTTCCGCCCCTAAGAACGCCGAGAGGCGGTTGTTCTAAAATGAGACGCTCCGGCTATTCCCGAGCCTAACGCCTTCTCTTGTAAGCGTTTACGTCGCTTGAGAGTGCAATCGAATCGCCCTAGCTTCACGTATAGCTCTTAGGGCGAACGACGGTTCTGCGAGGTCGTTCCTCTCCCCTGCTCCGGCAGGCCTGTTCTTAAAAACTCGCGGAGGTTGGGGAAGGAGGCAGACCGATGAGCGTTGCCGACGATTTTGTGATTGGATCGAACTACACCCCGGGCATTGCTGCTCCCGGTCTCAGCCACGCCTCGACCGGCGGTGGCGAACGAGCAATCCCTGCTGCGAATAAACCGGTCCGCCACCGGATCTCCCGGGTGCGACAACAGCAGGGTGTCTCGATCCGCAGTGCGGCGCGGCGGATGGGGGTGCCGATGGAGCAGGTGCGGCGCGAGGAGTGTCCTGACTCGGACCTCTTGCTCAGCGACCTCATCCGATGGCAGGTTGCTCTGGAGGTCCCACTGGCTGACCTCTTGGTCGATAACGATGCCCCGATCTCCGCGCCGGTCCTCAAGCGTGCCAAGTGGCTGCGTCTGATGAAGACCGTGAAGGCCCTGCAAGAACTCGACGCCTCGCCCAACGTGAGGCGGATGGCCGAGATGCTCGAAACCCAGGTGACCGAGGTGATGCCCGAGCTAACCGATGTCGGCGCTTGGCATTCGGTCGGTCAGCGGCGCACGCAGGAAGAGCTCGGCCGTGTCGCCGAAGACATGGTCCCGACCTCGTTCGCCCGCGATGGGTTGGGGTAAGCAACACGTCCTGGCGGTCGAACGACTGCTAGCCCTTCACCTTCTCGAGCACGGCTGTGTGCAACGGTTGCGTTGCAGCGACGAGGTAATCGGCCTTCCAGACGTCGAAGGGGCCGCCGGTCGAGTTGCTGACGACACCGCCGGCCTCACGCACGATGAGGATGCCGCCGGCCGCGTCCCAGGGTTGGATGACGTGGGCCCAATGGGCGTCGAGTCGGCCGGCCGCGACGTACACCAAGTTCAACGCGGCCGAACCGGTTCGGCGGATCGCTTGGCAGGCTTCGACCACCGCGATGAAACCGGCCAAGTCGGGCGAGTCGGGGCGGACTTTGGGCGGCAGGCTCACGGCCGCCAGGGCCTCGCCGAGTTGCTCGACGTCCGTCGTCTGGAGCGGTTGATCGTTAAGCGATGCCCCGCCGCCTAGCGACGCGGAAAACATCTCGTCGCGGAGCGGATCGAAGACAGCAGCGGCAAGGATCTGGTCGTCGAGCACCGCGGCGATGCTGGTGGCGAACATCGGGAAGCCGTGAACATAGTTCGACGTGCCGTCGAGCGGATCGACCACCCAACAGACACGCCCCTGCCGTTCCTCGGCGGTGGCGGCCTCGGCACCGCTCTCCTCGCCGAGGAAGCAATCATCGGGTCGCGCAGTGAGCAGCGTTTCGCGCACGATCTTTTGCGAGGCAAAGTCGGCGTCGGTAACGAGGTCAGCCGGTCCTTTCTCCCGTGTGGTGAACTTCTCCTGCCAATCGAGCAGCGTTTGTCCGCCGAGCCGGGCGGCTTGGATGGCGAGTTCTCGCAGTTCCGCGGGGGCGATCGCCGGTTTTTCTGCGTCGGGCATCGTACTAACTCGGTTAGGCAATTCGTGCCAACTAGGGCATCGGGTGGCCCTCTGAGCTGGAAGACTCGACTGCCTGGGCTAGTAAATCAACCCAGCTAGCCCTCCGAGCCGCCGCGTTTTACCCGCGGTTTGGTGCCGTAGGTGCCGGGCGTCCGCAACTATTTTGTAGGGTGCCTGACAAAACTCTGGACATCGCTTCGCCCACTGGTATTATTGCAAGTGGTTCAAGAGAGACGTTGCTTAGGGTTTTCTCCGCCCATCAGCGGAAGGCGATTGCCTAATCCTAATCATCCCCGGTTCCGAAGCGACGGCCTCTTCTCTGTTCCGGCCCCGTCGTTGCACCCTCGGGTGTGCGGCGGGGTTTTTTATTGGCCTCACGGCAAGGTCACCCCTGCCGATGACAGGCCCGGATCGAAAATATGAACCGAGTCTGAGTCAGTAGCTCGGTTTCTTCATAACGAAAACGTTTGGCAGAAGGTCAGCGGATGACGGCGCAGGCGAGTTGGCAGGAGCAAGCAAACGGGTTTGATTTGGTGTGTGGGCCGCTTTCGGCTCGGTTGGTCGGCGACCAACTCAGAGAACTCGCCTGGCAGGAGAACTCGCTCGAAGGCCAGACGCTCGCGCTACGCACGCCGGTCGGTGATTTACCCGACGCGTTCGAAACCTACACCCGCGGCGGCGATCTGGTTTCGACCCACGCGGCGACCGATGCCTTCCCGTTCCGCACCCAGTTGCAATGGTCGGCTGAGTTGCTCACAGCGGGTGGCGTGCAAGTGACCCTCACGGCTTCCTTGCAGACCGATCTGCTCGACACCCAGCCGGAGCTCTGCTTCGCGACCAACCTGCCCGGTGCCACGTCTGTCTCCGCGTGGCAAGGCGAGGCGGTTCGCTTCGACGGCCTTGGCGAGACGACCCTCGTTGTCACGCCGCACCCTAGCGATGCGATCGAGTGCGAGCCGCAAGTCGATGGCACGACTGGAACGGTGAGCCTGTCGCCGCCGTTCCTTGAGAAGGGCGTCATCCGCCGATGCCGCCTCGCGGCGATCTGGCTGCCGGGGGCCGCTGATGACACGACGATCGCCGCAGCGATCGAGCGCTTCGCCAACACACCGCTGCCGCTGACCGCTTGAGCACGGCTCACGCGAGCTCTTAGCGATTCACGCTTAGTAGTTGTAATCGAGCCCGAAGTTAAACCCGTGCGCCCAGAGGCTGCTCTCTTCAAGATCAAGCCGCGGATGGGTGTAAGGCCCGGCGACGATCGTCGCCGGCGAGGCAAGCCGGCCATCGACCGAGAAGTCGATCTGGTCGCCCGGACGAACGACGTTCGCCCAGTAGAGCACGCTGTACGCCGCGTTCAGGCGGAGTCGAGGCGTCACGCGATACGAGAGCCTGGCCGAGAGTTCCGGCAGGACACGGAACCGATTGTTCTCGTAAACGCCGATGTTGCTGGTTTGGGTGTACAGCAAGCCGGGCGTGGTCACGTCCGCGATGCCGGTAGCGCCCACGGTATTGAAACCGTTGATCGAAATCTGCTGCTTGGTCTGACCGAGCGCGATCTTGCTCGTTAGTTCCAAACCCCAGCGACGCGACTGCCATTCGTAGATGAACCCGAGGTCGACCCCGTGGAAGTCGTTGTCGACCTCGAACAAGTCGGTACCGACGAGTGTGGTCCCGGCTTGGGCGATGTCTTCTTGGAAGAGCAGTTGCTCTTCGAGCTCGGCGTAGCGATAGCCGCCGATGAAGTCGATCCGCGAGATCGCCCGCGGCCCGCCTCGTGAGCCGAGGTTCAGCAGCCCGCCGCCTCCAACGCAATCGGAACAGCCGCAGGCGCTCGGGGCGCACCCGCCGATCTCTCGACAGCAGATGCCGGTGCGGAGTCGGATGCCGCCGGTTTGGAAGCGGCTGCGGGCGGTGATGGTGACATTACCGAGTTGGACGTCGTTTGCCGGCGGCAAGACGTTGTCCTGTGGGTCGATCGGCGCAACGTTGTAGAATGGTCGCCCGAAGGCGGTGCTCCCGGCCGGCGCGTTCATACGGAAGACATCGGTCTCGGTCTCGAACCAGAGCCAGTCGGCTTCGATCCCGAAGTCGCGGTCGTCGTCGAGCCAGAAGCCGAGGGTGTATCGCATGCCGCTGCGGGCGCCGTCGAGCAGCTCGCCGCCGTAGAGGGTTCGGGTGCCCGGCACGCCGAGGATGGGGGCGTTGCCTTGGTCGTTGGTCACGGCCAGTGGGGGCGTGTCGAAGCCGTTGAACCACCACAGCAGGTACTCCGCCCGACCGTAGAAGCCGCGGCGTGAAGCGGGCGAGCAGCTCGGGCCGCACCAGCCGGGTCCGCGGCCACAGGTCTTGCAAAGGTTGACCTGCGGGGCCGCCTTGGCTCGGCATTGCGGGCAGTCGTCGCCGTGTGACGAGACGGTCGGACCTTCGTGGATCACGCGGCCGGAGGAGCCGTGCTGGTTGCAATGCGGGCAGTTCGGGTCGTGGCCGGTGTGAACCGGTTCGATGGTCTCGAAGCGGTGCGTGGAGGTCGTGTCGGTATCGAGCGGGATCGGATCGAGCCGCCGCGAGGGGGTCGGTAGGGTCTCATTGGCGATGATCGAATCGAGGTCGATCGGCTCGGCACCAACGGACTCGCCTTCGCCCTCCAGTTGCACGGGAATGACACGGTACGTGCGGCCGTTGGCTTGGATGAGGCTTTCAACGGGAGTGTCGGCCTCGTCGAGTCGCGTGACCCGGCGGGGCGGGATGAACTGGGCGGGGGAGACCTCGCGCAGCGGTTGCGGCTCACTGCTTGGCTCGGTCTTCGACGCGACTGCGGAAGAAAGCGAGGAGGGCAGCTCGAGTTGCGATGCCAGCAGCGTGCGCCCCGTGTCGTGCTTGATGCGGACCCGTTGGCCGACGAAGCGGTCGAGGCTCACCCGTGGCGAGGGCTCCACCAGCCGCTGGACCTTTCCGAATTGGTCGGCGAGGGCGAATGGCGGCTGCCCCGCTTCGGTATCCGGGTTGCGGATTAGGATGGCCATCGAGCCGGTGCGGCTCGCTTCGGACCCTTCCTGGGCGACCGCCTCACGGGCTTCTAATGAGCCGAGGCAGAGGGCCAGAAAGAGCAGGAAATGGCTGTAGCGAGGCATATTCAGCGTCTCGGTAGAGGTGTTTGCGGGCTGCTCGGCCAGATCGCGGCATCGACGCGAAAAAGCTGGGCAGCGCGGCGGCTTGTAGCAGCGGCGACTTGAGCCAAACAAGGCCAGAACGCGAAAAAAGCGGCTATTCCGCCGCGGTCGGCCGCTACGCTAGCGGGGCCGGAAGTTGTCACTTGGGTGCCAACGTCCGATAGTGCGGTGGCCGATAGCGGCCCTGCTATCGCTGGCGTCACGCGTGGTTGTCGCCTGCCCTGCCCCCCGTAGCCCAACAACGACGCCGTCCATGTGGCCCCGCTCCGACAACACCGAGGAGTTGCTTGCTGGCGTCCAGCGGGGCGATCCGGATGCGCGCGACAAGCTATTCGATCGCCATCGGGCCGCGATCCGGCGGATGATCGACCTGCGGATGGACCGGGTGCTCGAACGCCGGGTCGATGCCAGCGATATCGTTCAGGACGTGCTCATCGAAGCGAACCGCCGGCTTGCGAAGTACTTAGAGAACCCGGTGATGCCGTTCCATCTCTGGCTCCGCCAGATGGCCAAGGATCGGCTCATCGATGCCCATCGGCGGCACCGCGTGGCGGCCCGCCGGAGCATGGACCGTGAGCAGCCCCTCGCGGCGGCAACCAAAGACGAGGACTCCGTGCTCGACTTGGCCGGCCAATTGGCGGATGGCCAGATGACGCCGGCCGCGGCCGCCACCTGGCACGAACTCCAACGCCGCTTCGCCGAGGCGTGCGAGCAGCTCGAGCCGCAAGACCAAGAGATCATCATCATGCGGCACTTCGAGCGGCTGAGTAACTCGGAAGTCGCCCAGGCGCTGAACCTCTCGGCTCAAGCGGCCAGCATGAGGCATTTGCGGGCGATGCGGCGTTTGCGAACCCATTTGCAAGACGAAGAAGAGAACCTCGAAGCGGGTGAGTAACCCCCTGCCTGCGGAGTGAACCGGCAGGCCCCATTGCGGTAAACGCTCAGGGCCCCGATGCACCCGGGATCGCTCTGCCGGAAGCCCTGGATTTGGAAGATGCTCGAAACCCTCGAACCCGATGCCGACACGCAGCTCGCCGCCCTGCTCGACGAGTTGACGGTCGCGGCTGCTCAGGGCGATACGGCCAAGCTGAACGAGGCGATCCGGGATAACCCATCGTTGGAGCAGGACCTCCGCGATCTGTGGGGAGCGGTCGTGGTCACCAGCTCGGTGGCCGCGATGGCGACCACCGAGGTCTTCGAGCCCGCCGGTCCGAGCCCGCCGCCGGGCCCCGCGCAAGAGTTAGAACTCCCATATCAATTGGGCGACTACCTGTTGACCGAGGAGGTCGGTCGTGGCGGTATGGGGATCGTTTACCGGGCCCACCAACAGAGCCTCGACCGTCCAGTCGCGGTGAAGCTGCTGCTCCGAGGCGTGCTGGCCTCCGAGGACGATCAGAAGCGATTCCGCAGCGAGGCCGAGGCGGTCGCGCGGCTTGAGCATCCCGGCGTGGTGCCGATCTTCGAAGTAGGGGAACACCACGGGCAGCTCTTCTTCAGCATGCCATTCATTGAGGGCGAGACCCTCGCGCAGCGGTTGGTGCGCGGCCCGCTCGCCGACCGCGAGGCGGCACGCATCGTCCGCGATGTCGCCCAAGCGATCGGCTACGCGCATAGCCGAGGTGTCGTCCACCGCGACTTGAAGCCGGCCAACGTGATGCTGGACAAAGAGAATCGGGTTCATGTCACTGACTTCGGCTTGGCCAAGCGTGTCACAAGTTCGGACGCGACCGCCACAGCATCGATGACCGAACTGACCAACACCGGGGCGATCCTCGGCACCCCCGCCTACATGGCGCCCGAGCAGGCGACCGGCGAGCGGGGCGACGTAGGGCCAGCGACCGATGTCTATAGCTTGGGGGCGATCCTCTACGCCATCGTCACGGGTCGCCCGCCGTTCCAGGGGCCAACCGCCGTCGACACGGTGTTGATGCTGCTCGAACAAGAACCGGCCCCGCCGCGGATCCTCAATCGTCGGGTCGATCGTGACCTGGAGATGATCACGTTGCGTTGTTTGCAGAAGCCCTCGGAGTTGCGCTACAAGACCGCCGACTCGCTCGCGGGTGATCTACAGGCGTTCCTGCGCAGCGAGCCGATCAGTGCGCGAAGCGGCCAATTCACCCAGGTGCTCGCCCGCGTCTTCCGCGAGACGCACCACGCCACGGTGCTGGAGAACTGGGGCCTGCTCTGGATGTGGCATGCGTTGGTGCTGTTGGTGATCTGTTGGACCACCAATTGGTTCCACGCCATGCGCGAGGCGTGGCCGGTGATGGAGCAGACGACGCCTTATGTGCTGCTGTGGGGCGGGGCCCTGGCGGTTTGGGCGCCGATCTTCTGGAAGCTGCGGCACCGGGCCGGGCCGGTGACCGCGGTCGAGCGGCAGATCGCTCACCTCTGGGGCGGAAGCGTCGCGGCGGTGATGCTCCTCTTTTGGGTCGAACACCTGCTTGAGCTTCCCGTGCTGACCCTGTCGCCGGTGTTGGGCCTGATCAACGGGATGGTCTTCGCCGTAAAGGCGGGCGTGCTCGCGGGGTCGTTTTATGTCCACGCGGCCGCTCTGTTCGCGATGGCGGTCGTCATGGCGATGATGCAGTCCGCCGGCCTGGAATACGGGTTGGCGGTCTATGGCGTTGTCTCGGCCCTGACCTTCTTCCTGCCGGGCCTGAAGTACTACCGACAAAGCCGTTCGCGGCACGCGTGAGGTCGTTTTCCTCCGGGGGGCGTCCCGCGGGTGGTTCAGTTATGCCGCCGGGCCGTTTACGATCGGGTGACGAATCGAGGAACGACACGACGCCCGCAAGGCCGCGGTGCCCCAAGACTGACCCCACCGATTGAGCGGAGAAGCAGGCGATGCGGATACCTTTTGGCTTTGTGTACGCGCTGGCAGCAGTCTTGATTGGTTTGCCGGCCCAACAAGCGGCGGCTTATGACGTGCTGGCGAGCACCCTGCTGATCTCGGCCGGGATCAGCCCCGATGATCCCGACCCGACCTTGAACGGCATCATCCGGATCAATACCGAGACGGGAGCCGTGACCCCCTTCATCAACGAAGGGACCGGCGGTGCCTTGTTTGCGATTTCCGACGTGGCGGTCGGACCGCACGATGGGTTGATCTATGCTTCGACCCAGGTTGGATCGATCGAGCGCTTCGATGCGAGCGGGAATCATGTCGATCAGTTCGCCATCTTCGCAACGATCGATGAAGAGGGGGAGCCGACCGGCGATCGGGTTAATCGGTTGGCCTTCACGACCGACGGGGGGCTGTTCGCAACAACCGCCTCGGGCCGCGTGGCGAGCTTCACGCCGACCGGCTCTCCGAACGCCGACCTCGCGACGGGCCTCACCTTCCCGGCCGGCATCGCGATCAGTCCGGATGAGCAGGAAGTTTACGTCGCGACCGGCGAGGTCGGCGGCCCCGGAGCGGTGGTTCGGCTCGACCCGGGCGGCCCGACAACGATCATCGAGAACGTGATCGGCGGCGCCTCGGGTCTGACGTTCCGGGCGGCCGTCGGCGACTACAACGGGGACGACACCAACGACGCCAGCGACTACACGGCGTGGCAGGCGGCCTACGGCTCGGCGGATTCGCCCGCCGATGGCAACGGCGATGGCGTGGTCGATGCGGCCGACTACACCCTCTGGCGAGACAACCCGGGCGACAACGCCGAGTTGCTAGTCAACGATTTCGACTTCGGTTTCGTGCCGGGCCAAGGGAATCGCATCTACGCCTACGATCTGGTCGCTGAGAGTGGCAGCACCCTCACGACGATTCCGGTGGCGTTGCCCGATCCGCTTGAGCCCCCCCCAACCGCCTTTCCGACGAACTTCCCGTCGGAAGTGCTCATCTTGCCCAACGGGGAGCTGTTGGTCAGCAATGTTGGCCCGTCGCAAAGGCCACTGAACCGCGGTTCGCTGCTGCGATTCGGCGCGGACGGGACGTTGCTCGATACGATCGCGACCAGCCTACCGCCGTTGAGTGGCATCGCCCTCGCGCCGGCGATTCCAGTGACCGTTCCGGAGCCCGGCTCGGCGTGGCTATTGGTGTTTACTTCGGTCTTGGCCATTGCGAGGAACCGGCGTTGAAGTCGCCCCGAGGACAGACGGCAGCCTTCACGCTGGTAGAGCTGCTGGTGGTTGTTGCCATCGTCGGGACGTTGGTTGCGCTGCTGCTCCCCGCGGTGCAGGCGGCCCGCGAAGCGGCACGCCGGGCCGACTGCGTGAACCGCCTGCGGCAGCTCGGACTCGCCGCGAATAACTATGTCGCATCGCAGCAGAGTTTCCCCGCGGGCTCCGTGGCGAAAGCGACCCCGGAAGCACCGCGGGCGCAGTGGACTTTCTACCGATGGAGCGCCCTCGCGACGCTGACGCCCTACCTGGAGAACGCGCAGGTCCGCGATTCACTCCGGCTCGACCTCCCGCTGTACGACGCGGCGAACGCGTTCCAAGTGCCGCCCGAGAACCGAGTGGGCGTCCGGCTGGTGGTGCCCGATTTCTTGTGCCCGAGCGACATCGGCCGGCGGGTGGTCGAGGCGTTCGGCCCCACGAATTACGTCGTGTGCACCGGCAGCGGGGCGGGCAATCCGGAGATCGCCACGGACGATGGATCGCCTCGCAATACGGACGGGTTGTTCGGCGTGAACTCGGCGGTGCGTCCTTCCCAGGTGCTGGACGGCCTCAGCAAGACGAGGCTCGCGAGCGAGGGCTTGCTAGGCGAACCACGGACCGCCTCGCCGCACAGCCCGCAGCGGGAATACCGTTTCATCACCGGGGCGCCGGTCAAGGAGGCTCAATGCGCGGCCTCGCAGAGTTGGAACTTCACCGATCCACTGGGCTTCTCGTGGGCGAATGGCGAGTACCGGTGTGCCCTCTACAACCATCACGACACGCCCAACAGCGCCGATTACGACTGCATGGGGGTGAGCCTTTCGACGAATCCGAAGCGAGAGTTCACCCCATTCGGATGGCGAGCCGCGCGGAGCAACCACCCAGGTGGGGTGAATGCCGTCAATGCGGATGGTTCGGTACGCTTTGTGCCTAGTGAGGTGTCGTTAAGCGTTTGGCGGGCGTCATCGACCCTCGCCGAGGCGGATGGCTTCGATCCGTGAGCTAATCTTCTAGATGAACTTCCAAGAATCCGATCGAGTAAAGATCAAGATGAACACCCCGAAATCATGCTGGTCGCTGGTCGTCCTGTCGCTCTTCGCGGGGGGGGCTTCGGCTCAGATCCCCGTTGTGGTCCCGCCGGTTGAGGCGGTCGTCGCTCCGGTCGGCCAGATCCGCCAAAGCGAACAAGCCATTAAGCAGTTGCCGATCCACCAACGCCCCAATCGCTTCGGGCACTTCTACGGCAACACGGTTCGGCGTCGCTACTACGGCACGCTCAACGTGAACCGGATGCATTCCGATCGACCGGTGGCACGGTACTTCTACCTGCCTCGCTGAATCGATCCGATGCGATCCAGTCGGCGGAGCGATCAGATCCCGGCGAAGTAGTTCTTCACCGCCGCGCTGAGGCTTTCGGCGTCGGCGACCAGTGGCTTGCCGTGGACGACGCAGTAGTTCCTCGCCTGCCGCAGCAGGTCACGCGGGTGGCAGAATCGCAGCGGGCGGTTCTGCTCGGCGTAGTGCTTGGCGAGCAAGGCCTCGACCACGCCCTGGGCGACGCCCATCTCAAGGCCCTTCGCGCACGCCGCGAAGACTTGTTGGAACTGGTCGACCGTCGGATCGACCACTTCGACCTTGTACGGGATGCGTCGGAGGAAGGCCTCGTCGACGAGCTCGCGTGGTTCGAGGTTGGTCGATAGGACGCAGAGCATCTCGAACGGGATGCAGACCTGACGGCCCGAAGCGAGCGAGAGGTAATCGTGCTGCTTCTCGAGCGGTACGATCAGCCGGTTGAGTAGTTCCGTACAGCTCACGCGTTGGCGTCCGAAGTCGTCGATCACCAGCACGCCGCCGTTGGCCTTCATCTGCACCGGTGCTTCGCTGACGCCGCTGGCTCGGTTGAAACTCGGGTCGAGTTGTTCGAGCGTCAGCTCACCGCCGACCACGACCGTGGGGCGTTTGATGAGCACCCAGCGGCGATCGTAGCGGACGTTGCGCAGCTCGGTCGCCTCGACCGGTTCGTGGCAGCTCTCGTCGTAGAGCCGCAGCACGTCCGACCCGACGCAGACCGATCGGGGGATCCAGAGGTACTTGCCGAAGGCGCCGCATACATGCTCGGCGATGGTTGTCTTGCCGTTGCCGGGCGAGCCGAAGAGGAACAGGCCGCGACCGTCGGAGACCGCTTGGGCCAAGAGGCTCAGCATCTCTTCGCCGAGTGTCATGTCGCCGAACGCGGTACGCAGCGAGTCGACGGTGATGCGGGTTTGGCCGATCGCCTGGGCCCGGATCGCTCGCTCGTAGGCGGCGAGCGGCACCGGCGCGGCCTCGGCGTAGTTCGCGTGCTCGGCGTGCTGCTGGGCGCGGGCGTGGCCGGCTTCGGTGAGTTGGTAGAGGTAGTCGCTGCTGCCCGCCTGCCCCTTGATGGTGACCATCAGGTCGTCACGCAAGCGGGTGAGCGCGTCGGCGACGATCGATCGGGACAAGCAGCTCTGCCCGGCGAGGTCGGCACCGGTGGAGGTGACGTTGTGCAGCAGCACCTTCAGCAGCAGGGCGTCGGCCATGCCCTCGGTGATGCCGGCGTCGGCGAGCGTGCTCGGTTCTGGCGGCGGGGGCGGGTAATCGCCGGCCGGCCTGGGCGTCGTCGATTCGTGTCTTGGCTCTTGCGGTGGCAGGATCGCGTCGGCGCCCGTCGTGGGCTCGCTCTTCCGCTTCTGGATGGCCGCAGCCAGATCGGGCGGGAGGATCGAGTCGAGCGGCGAGGCGCTCGTGGGCTGCTGGGTTGCCGACATATCCATCTCAGGGCGGAGCGATACAGAGAACGTGGGAAGAGCGGCACGGGGTGCGCACCGATCTCCCTTCTCTAAACATGCGTTGCGGAAAGCCGATGCGCCCCCTGCGCAGATGAGAGCACGGTCCGCCGTCCCCTGTCGGTCCCGCTGCAAGCCGGAGAACCGGCCTATCCGCCACTCACGCCGACTTGGCCTCGAGTGTGAAGACCGTCACCTCGGGGCGAACCCCGAAGCGGACGCGGCGTTTGTAGCCCAGCCCGCGATTGATATAGAGATCGCGCCCCCCGTTTAGCCGGAAGTGGCCGGCGTCGTACCGCTTGTTGTCGACCGGCAAGACCGGGGCTCCTAGCAAGGGGAGCCGGCATTGCCCGCCGTGCGTGTGCCCTGAGAGGATCCAACCGGAGAAGGCGCCCCAACCCGAACGGTCGGCGAGGTCGGGATTGTGGGCGAGGCAGATCGCTGGTTTCTGGAGGTCGAGGTCTGCCAGGGTCCTGGTTAGGCTCGCTTGCCTGCTCCAGAAGTCTTCGCAGCCCGCGAACTGGAGCCCATCGATTGAGATCGATCGATTGCGTAGGACCTGGATCCCGAGGCTGTCGAGCCCGTCGGTCAATCGAGCCGCCACTTCCAGGTCGCGGTAGAACTCGCCGTAGTCGTGGTTGCCGAGGATGCTGATGGTGGGGACGTCGGCGATTGGGGCTTCGCGCAGGGTGTCGATGGTGGCCGCGACCTGCTCGCTCTTGGAGCAGGTCATCAAGTCGCCGGTCAGCACGAGATAATCCGGCTTGAGTTCCGGCAATCGACGCAGAACGCCACGCAAGTAGGTGTTGTCGACGACCGGGCCGACATGCAGGTCGCTGATCTGCACCAGCCGTTTGCCGACAAGGCGACTCGGCAGGCGGTTCAGCGGCATCCGTTGATGGCAGACCGAGACCCAGTGTGGCTCGACCCGCCAGGCGTAGGCGATGCTCCCCATCCCCAGCAGCACCCCGCCCGCCGCGGAACGCGCCAGCCATTGCCGGCGTGTCAGCTTGTGGGAGGCGGGATCGGCCATCGTTATCGAGGCGGCGGGTGCTAGCGGTTGGCAGGAGGTCGTGCGTTGCGACCCAGAGACCGGTAGACTGAACGAACCGAGGGGATCTGGGTAGTCCGGATCGCTCGGCTCAGACCAACTCCGCATCCTGCTCCGAACGCTAGCCGTTGTCGGTATGGCGTCTCACCAATCCTCGGTTGCGATGACTCTTCGCTGGCTCGATTCACCATTACGACCAATACCGATGGGGATTCGGTGGTCCTGCCTCTGTGTGCTTGCAATCCTTCCCCTGGTTGCGGGTTGCCCGACCGAGGTCCCCTACGTCCCCCCGGGGGACGCGGATAGTGCGGGGGATGAAGAGGCTCCCCCATTCGAAGCCACGGAAGAGCCCTCGGCGGACACCGCGGCTGAGCCGGCCGTGCCGCCCGCTAGCGAAGATCGCTATGCCACGCCTGCGGAGCCCCCAACGGGCCTCCCGTGGGAGAGCGACAAGCAGGACGAAGAAGCCTCGGCGGAAGCCGATCGGCTCTTCGCGGGGGCCTACGAGGAAGTCACGGCCGAGTCGACTCCCGAGGACGCCGCTGCCGACGAAGAGCCAGCGGATGATGACGGCGGCGACTTCGGCGACCTGTTAGGCGAGGCCTACGCCGGGCTGGTCGAGCAAGCCCCTGAGGAGACGCCCGAGCCGGCCAAAGACACGATCGCTGCGACCGATCCGCCTGAGGTGGTGAGTCCAGATGATCTGCCGAGCGAGGAACCTCCCACGTTCAACGCCGAAGAACTGTTCGGCAGCCAAGCGGAATCCGCGTTGCCTCCTGCCGAGCCCGAGACCTCACCGGCGGTGATGGCCAAGGAACCAACGACGACCGCGCCGGCCGATTCGGACCTGCTCGCCGAGTTGTGGGGCGATGAGCCGTTGCCCGAGGAGCCCGCGTCTGAGGGAGAGGGTTTGAGCGAGGCCGAGGTGCAAGCCGAGCCTGAGCTGCCGCCGCCACCGTCGGTAGCGAAAATCGAAGAAGCCGACGAACCTACCGAGTCCCAAGACCCGCCACCACCGACCGTCATTGAAGCCTCCGAAGCGACAACCGCCGAGGAGCTCTTCGCCTTCGATGAGCCCTCCTCTACGGCAGATGAGCCGGCGGAAGACGATTGGGTGCAGGCGGTTGAGGAGCCTTCGACTCTGCCCGAACCCGACAACGAGCCCGCCCCACGCCTAGCATCGCGGACGCCCCAGGTCGATCGCCCAACGCCGATGGCGTCCGCCGCGATCAAGCCGCTGCCCGCGGTGCCGGTGTTGCCTTACAACACCCGCCACCTCGCTTGGCTGCTGGGGGGCAAGCTGGGGCTCGCCGAGCTCGCTGACCTCGATGGCGCGACCCCGACCGAGGTCGCTGCGTGGTCGGATGAAGTGGACCGGTTGGCTCGCGAGCTCCAGATCCCGGACCCTTCTTCCAAAACAAATGCTTCTGACCCGGCGGAGCGGGTTCGGCGGATGATGGACGCGGCGGCCCGTGCCGGCGATGCTCTAGCGACCGAGCATGGCATCGACCACGCCGCGTTGCTGGAGATCTCGCTCAAGACCAATGCCCTGTTGGTGGTCGCGAAAGAACGGCCGGAACTCGCCGCGCCGGTCGCCACCGCGGTCCGAGCGGCGGCCGAGCGAGCCGTGCTTCCCCGGTTCCTGTGGGAAGAGGCCGTGCAGACCCTCGAACGCCAGCCGACGCCCGAGCAGACGCTCGCCACGGTCACGAAGCTCCACGAGCGTGTGGAGTCGTTCCTCCGTTGAGCCACGAAGCCGAGCAGGATGCCCCGACCGAACTGTATCCCCCCCGCGTCTTGCTGGTGGGGGTGGTCGGTGCGGTCTTGCTCTGGCTGGCCCAACCGCCGGCGGGCTTCTGGCCGCTTGCTTGGGTCGCGCCGGCGTTCTGGCTTTGGTTAGCGAACCACCCGGCCGCCTATCAGCGTCGGGAGTACTTCCAATTCTGGCTGGCGGCAGCGCTCTATTGGGCCCTCACCCTGCACTGGGTCTGCCTGCCGCACCCGCTCACGCCGCTTGGTTTGCCGTTCTTGGCGTCGTATCTGGCGTTGTACCACTTGGGGACGTTCGCCCTGGTGCGGGCCGCCCGTCGGCGATGGCACGTCCCGCTCTGGATCGCGGCCCCGGTGGCGTGGACCGGCATGGAGTTGCTGCAAGCGCGGCTCTTCACGGGTTTCTTGATGGGGGCAGTGAGCCACTCCCAAGCCGGCCAGCCGTGGCTCCGTTCGATTGCCGCTTGGGTCGGGGCGTATGGCGTGACGTTTGTCGTCGTGATGGTCGCGGCGACCGTGGCGATGGCGTTCCGCGGCTGGCAACGGTTGCCGACGACCGGCGACACGCTCGGCGTGGCGGCGGCCGTGCTGATGGTGATTGGCCTCGGCGGTGCTGCGCGTTGGGGGATCGCGATCGAGTCGCCGACCGATCCGAGTCCGACGGTCGCCCTGATCCAAGGCGATACGCGTGCCACCTGGGACCCCGATCCGAAGCGATCCGATCGGATCATGGAGCGACAGACCGCCCTGACAAGCGAGGCTTATGAACGGGCCGCGGCGGCCGGCCAATCGCTCGACCTGATCGTTTGGCCGGAGTCGATGTTCCGATTGCCGGTCTTCACGTTCGGCAGGGGCTTCGAGTTTCCGGCTGATATCAACCTGGCGACCCGACGGAGCATCGACGCGACGACCGACCGGCTTCGAACGCTGGCAATCGATCACGGCCAGACGCCGTTGTTGGTAGGCGTCGATCACTACGACTGGCCAACGAACGCCGGCGCCGAGACCACGGCGGGCATCTTCAACGGCGTCGCCGTGACGGACGAAGCGGGTGAGCTCACGGCCATCTACGACAAGACGCATCTGGTCCCATTCGGCGAGTACATCCCGCTCGCCAAAGGGATCCCAGCCCTCTATTACCTGACACCGATGCCCGGCGGCTTGAATGCCGGCGATGGGCCCGTCGCAATGAGCGTCCCGCTGCGCGACGGCGGTGTGCTGAGGCTGTCGCCTTCGATCTGTTACGAATCGGTTGTGCCGCGGGTGATCCGCCGGCAGGTGAAGGAGCTGATAGACCAAGGTGAGCGTCCGGACGCGTTGGTGAATGTCACGAACGATGCTTGGTTCTGGGGAGCCAGCGAGCTCGATATGCACCTAGCGTGCGATGTCTATCGAGCCGTCGAGAACGGCACCCCGTTGTTGGTCGCAGCAAACGGCGGATTATCGGCCGTGGTAGACGCGACCGGCGAGGTGCGTCAGGTGTCGCCGCGGATGCAGGAGCATGTCCTGATCGGAGAAGTCCCGCCCAAGAGTGCGAAGCCCACGCCCTACACCCGCTGGGGCGATTGGTTCGCGGGGCTTTGCTTGCTCGCTTGCGGCGTTGTTGTTTTCGGACCGACGGTCAAGCGACTGAGCGAGCGGTGCTCTGCTGCTTACCGGTTGTAATGATCACGGCGATGGCTCGGGCGACAGGGTGTAGTAGACTCTGGTTGTGACCTCCAGCGTCGCCAGAGCCGTTAGTCGATACGAGTCGATCCATGAAAGTAGTCCAGGTCATCCCAAACTTCACCCTCGGCGGCATTCAGAAGGCGGGCGTGGTGCTGGCTGGTGAGTTGGTCGCCATGGGCCACGAGGCGGTTGTCATCGGTCTCGATGGCGGCCCGCGTTACTTGGAATCGACCCCCGAAGGCCTGACACACCTTGTCTCAACCGCCAAGTCACCGGCGGACTACGCCCGAGAGATTCTGTCTCTCCAACCGGACGTGATTCATATCCACGACGGTGCCTACGAAGAGCCTCTGATTGAATCGCTGGCGGCAGCGGGCGCCCGGGTTGATGGCTCGCCGCTGCTTGTCTCGACGCCGGTCTTTGGCCGGCCCCCGTCGAGCCGCTCGATCCTCAAGAAGACACGTACGGCGGTCGTGGGGTCCTACATCCTCTATCGCCTGCGTCACTGGCTCGGGCTGTCGCTCGAGGAGGCAATCGACCAAGGCGTGGCCTTCACACCAGTCGTCTCGTTTCAGGCAACCGACCCGCCGCACAGCACGCTCGATCCGTCGGAAGTCCGTTCGGCGAGGCGTGCCGAGTTCGGCTTGGCCGGCGACGCATTCGTGATCGGTCGGGTGGGCCGTGCGAGCCCGGAGAAGTGGCACCCGGCAAACCGGGCGCTGATCGATCGCTTCCTCTCGACCCATCCGAACGGGGCGTGGCTATCGGTCGGCTATCCGCGCGAGGACGATGTCACGGCCCTCGCCGAGCGGTGGGGCGACCGCTTCGTTAATCTTCCGCAATCGGCTGACTACGACCTGTTGACGCGGGCGTTTGCGTCGATGGACGTGCAGGTTTTCATGAGCTGTGCGGGGGAGTGCTTCGCGGCCACGATCTGCGAGCCGGCCGGCGTCGGGTTGCCGACGATTGCGTTGGCCAACCCGGTGAAAGACAACGGCCAGAGCGAGCAAGTCGTCGATGGTGAGACCGGCTACTTGGTTTCATCGGTGGCGGGCGCTCTTGAGCAATTGAATCAACTTATTGAGCACCCGGATCGGTTGCAGCAGCTCAAGCAATCGACTTACGACTACGCCCACGCGCGGTGGACTCCGGCTCAGATCGCGCGCGAGCTCGTGGATCTGTACGAGGCCTGGATGAGTCCCGCACCGGCAGCCACCGAGCGGATGCAACGGCTCCGGGACGAGGCCAGTCGGTTCGACGCGGGCTACGTCCCGCGATTGATGCGGCTCTACGGAAGCACTGCCAAGAGCCGTGCTTGGTGGCAACTGAAGCTCGCCGCCGTTCGCAACTGGAACACGTTCCGACTCGCCGCCCGCGTCAAGCGTTGGCTCTCGTAGCGACCGCTCAGTGCTTCTTGTTGGCGAAGCCCTTCCACGAACCCAAGAGTCGGACGCGGAGCGGGAGGAGCAAGAAGCCAAGCAGGTATCGCAGCCGACCTTGGCTCAGGTGGTCCCAGAAAGCGGATCGATAGAGGTCCCAGGCGAGGTCGTTGCGACCAACGTTCACCAGGCGGACGCTGACAGCTCGGACACGGATCAAGATCTGTTCGAGACGCTTTCGCCGCAGTTCGGGGCCGCCGGGGTACACGCCGTCGCGTTCGTTGGCTAACAGCATCCGCATGCCGTCGTAGCCTTTCTGGGGATTCGTCGTTACGGCCCCCTCGTGCTGGCGATAGGCGAGCAAGGGCGGCTCGTGGACGCGGACGAAGCCGGGCTCGACGCCCATGCGGAGCAGCACGTCGCTATCGGTCGCATTGACGTTCTGTTCGGGGCACCCGCCAACTTTCAGATAGGCCTCCCGCCGACACACCGTGTGGGCGACACCCAGGGCGAAGCCCATCCGCATAGCATCGGTCAAGAAGTCGCGCCCGGCCTCGGCGCGGACGGGAGACTCGGGAACCGAGTCGACGGTCGCTTGATCACGGAAGGTGTGCAGCGTGATCGCCACCATCGCCGGGCGGTCGTGCTGCTCGATCTGCTCCGCGAGGACCCGAAGCGTCCAGGGGAACCAGAGGTCATCGCTATCAAGAAAGGCGAGGTACTCGCCACGGGCTACCTCGGCACCACGGTTGCGAGCTGCCGCGCAACCGCTGTGATCCTGCTGGAGGACTTGGAAGCGGCCTTCGAGGCGGTCTGCGTATCCGCTGACGATTTCGAGCGTGCCATCGTCCGAACCATCGTCAACGACGATCAGTTCCCAATCGGTGTGCTCTTGAGCGATCAGGCTTTCGAGCGTCGCCCCGACGTACTGCTCTCGGTTGTAGGTCGGGATAATGACCGAGAAGAGAGGCATACGCGAAGCGGGCTTGGCGAGTCGTCCGGGTCTACACTCATGGCAGGCTTAGCGGCGGCGGTTCTTGCTTGGGTAGAACCGCGAGTAGTAGCCGAATACGGTCGAGTGACCGGTCGCCATGATCTGGTCCGAACCCTGGGCGTTGAAATCGGGGCGTGCCGAGATCGCCTGGACGCGCTGATTGAGTTGCTGCGTCTGACGTTGCAACTGCCGATTGGTCCGTTGCTGCTGAAGCTGTGGGCGGACGAGCACGTTGTAGTTGTCGATCGTCGAAGCGGTGCCGCCAATGCCCGTGTTGAACAAATTCAGATAGGGGCTGACCGTTGGACCACGATTGAGAGTCGAGAACGGTTTCGAGCCGCCTGAGCGACCGGCGCTTGGAACGGTTGGGATGCCGGCCGAACTGGGGGTACGACCAACGCCACTGCTGATCGACGTGTTGGTTACTTGGAAGTTTCCGATCCCGTTGGTGGCCGCCTGCGCCCGAGAGTTGGCCTTGATCGAGTTGACAATGTTCCCAACCGAATACCCCGAACCAAGTGCCTGATTTTGGATACCTTGGATGTAACTATCCGAGGCAGAACGCTGGGCGCTGGTGGCCTGAGCGGTGAGGCCGATCATCAGGCCGGCGACGAGGCAGAGGGCTTTCGAAGACATTTCAGGTCCGCCGGGATTCGGAGGGAGCAGCGGGTTCGGCTACTGAGACGCGGTTTGGTCCTATCTTGGTTCCCTAGTCTACACGCCAAAGCCGTGTCAGGCCCGCGTCATTCGGGGGGCAATCCGGCCTTGGGGGGCGGATAATGACCGCTGTCGACAGGACCGATTCAATCGGTTCGATCGTCCGAGGTGGTTGGCGTCACAAGCGTCCGCCCGACCACCCCGCCGGCCAGAATTCGATCGACCGCCTGAGGGAGGTCGTCGAGTGGCACCGTGGAAACCAGCTCCTCGGGCAAATCGACTTGCCAAGGGCCGCTCAAGCGTTGCCAGACCTCCAGGCGGGGTTGGCGTGGACACTTCGCCGAATCGATCCCCGCCAGAGTGACGCCACGCAGGATGAACGGGTAGACCGTCAACGGCAGATCGGCACCGGCGACCAAACCGCAGGCGGCGACCACACCACGGTGCTCGGTCGATCGCAGCAGGTTGGCGAGGGGAGCCCCGCCCACCGTGTCGATCGCCGCCGACCAGCGCTCAGAGAGGAGCGGGGCCGACCCATCGTCCGTAACGGCCTCGCGTCCGACGACGTCAGCCGCGCCGAGTTGTCGGAGCCGTTCCGCTTGTTCCGGTTTCCCCGTGACGGCGGTCACGCGGTAGCCGAGCTTCGCCAGGAGAGCGACCGAGAAGCTCCCAACGCCGCCGGTGGCGCCGGTGACAATCACGTCGCCGGCGTCCGGACCGACCCTTTCGCTCACGGCGAGCACGCACTGAGCCGCGGTGAAGCCGGCGGTGCCGTACACCATCGCTTGCCGCGGTGTCATCCGCCCGTCGAGCCGGACGACCCAATCTGCGGGCACACGAACCCGTCCCGAGTAGCCGCCCCACCGCTTGCCACCGAGGTCGTAGCCGGTGACCAGCACCTTCTCTCCCGGCGTGAGTTCGTCGGTGTCGCTGCTGATGAGCGTGCCGGCACAATCGATGCCCGGCACATGCGGCAAGGGACCAGCCACGCCACGCTGTCCTCGGCTGGCCAGGGCGTCTTTGTAGTTGAGCGATGAATACTCCACCTCGATGGTTGCCGCCGGCCCATCGACCACTGGCAAGTCATCATCGCGAAGCCACTCGACCGAGCCGACGGGCTGCTCGTTTCGGGCTCGGAGTACCCAGGCTGGGAACGATTGGCTTTCCCTGGTCATCGCAGTTTCCCTGGCTTGTTCACGTAGATCGCTGACTTGCTAGCACGGCTTCTCTAGTTGGAAACGTTTTTCGCTGATTCACTCTTTACGATTTGGTTCCCGCTGGGGCATGTTGAAGGCTCGCCGCCGACAACGCCTTTTCTCAACCCGATCGTCATGGTCAGCCAAAACATCGTCCACGCCGCGGAACACCGCCTCGGCTCGAGTTCCCACCTCTTTTTGCGACACATCGAGTGCCACGTCGAAGAAGATACCCTTTGCCTCGAAGGAAAGGTGCCGAGCTTCTACTTGAAGCAGACCGCGCAGTCGCTCCTTCAATCGATTCAGGGTGTCGAGCGTGTCGTGAATCGTTTGGAAGTCGTCAACCCGTACGGCGTCAGCAGCGAACCGCCCCAAGATGATTCGCGAGCCGTCGAAGTCAGCGAAGCTCAGCTCGTCTGAAGATCGATCGGCAACCGATCGATCTTGGCGGCGAGGATGAAATCGTTCTCGGAGAGACCGCCGATGGCGTGGGTCCAGAGTTCGACGGCCACGTTGCAATAACCGACCAAGTGCAGGTCGGGATGATGGCCATCCTCCTCGGCGACGCGGGCGCAGCCCTCGAAGAACGCCATTCCGGCCATGAAGTTCTTCACCGTCCATTCTTTGCGGATCCGCTGGCCATCGGCCGTGAGCTGCCAGCCGCTGAGCTGAGCGAGCTGCTGCTTCGCCTCGTCGAGCGGGCAGGGATCGACGCCTCCCTCGCAGGGCAGGCACTTCTTCTCGACTAGTTGGTCCGGGCTCTGGATGGCCATGGTCGACTCCTGGGAGAGGGGCGTCTTAACGACCCTATGGTTGCAGGTTGAAACCCAGCGACAACGGTCAAGAGGATGACTGAACCGTTCATGGAAGGTTTTTTCGCGATTCTCCCAGACCAGGTGTGTCAAAGGGATGGCAGTGTCGCGGCAGTGGAAATCGGTGGATAACCACACTTAAGTCGTTGTGTGCATAGGACTTCTTGCCGATCGTCGGGGCGAAAGGCTCACCGCGGGGAGGCATTCGGCTTCGTTGCAGAAAGCCGAAAGGGAGGCATGCTCTTGGGCATTCAGACCCAAGAAACAGTTTTCCCAACTGCCTGCCCGATGACCCAGAACCCGCCCGAGCCACGTCCCATCGTGGTTTACGTTGACTTCGCCGAGCCCCTGGATTCGGAGGCTTACCTCACCCGATTCCGCCAGGAATCGGGCTTTCGAGCGATTGGCAAGCTCCAGCCACGGGATGCCTGCGATCTGCGTCTGTCGGATCGTTGCCCTGGCGAGGCGGGTGGGCCGGCGACTGTGCTGGTCACACGGCGGTTGGATGCCGCCAACAGCCGGCCCTGCCTCTGCTGCCAGCGTACGGGGGAAGGTGAGCGTTGGCGGGAACTCTTGGAGCGGCTGGCGAAGACCGCGGGGCGCGAGCACGCGGCGGCTCGGCTAGCCGACGATCTATCGGGCCTGACCCGTCGGGAGCTGGATGTGCTCTGCTTGGTCGGCCAAGGCAAGACCGTTGGCGAGTGTGCCGAGTCGCTCGGGGTGGCACCGAGCACGGTTGGGAACCATAAGTACCGCTTGATGCGCAAGTTAGGCGTGACAACCTCCTTGCAGCTCCTGCGGATCGCGGTTCGGCATGGTTTGGCCGAGATCGAGTAGGCCGGCGGGGGGTGGCTAGCGCTTCCGGCTTGCTCCATGGGTCGTTACGCTGATTGAGTTGATTTAGACCCCCTCCTGCGACCGACCCCCGCGATGCCAAAGTATGTCGTCCGCTACGGTTCGATGCGTCACTTGGGGGTGTTCTCCTGTCGCGCCCGTGATCGGTACGCCCGCGGCCAGCGTGTGATCGCTCGCACGGGGCGGGGGCAAGAGTCGGGCGAAGTCTTGTGCGAGGCGACCGAGCACGTCGTTTCCCAGATGGGCAAGGACCCGCAAACCGGCCAGATCCTGCGGCTCGAATCGGCCGATGACGGCGTCGAGCTCAGGCGGCTACACAATCAGGAAGAGTCCGAGCACGAGACCTGCGAGCGACGCATCGCCGAGCTTGGTCTCGATATGAAGCTGATCAAGATCGAGCGTCTCTATGGCGGCGAGCGGGTAGTCGTTTACTACCTCTCGGAGGACCGTGTCGATTTTCGCGAGCTGGTCAAAATCTTGGCCAAGGACTTGCAGACCCGCGTCGAGATGCGGCAGATCGGCGTCCGCGACGAGGCCAAGCTGCTCGCCGACTACGGCGATTGCGGCAAGCCGGTTTGCTGCAACACCCACCTGTCGGACATGCCGCCGGTGTCGATGAAGATGGCGAAGCTGCAGAAGGCGACCCTCGACCCGACCAAAATCTCGGGGCGTTGCGGCCGGCTGAAATGCTGCTTGCGATACGAGTACGACACTTACCAAGAGCTACAGCGTGAGCTGCCGCGGGTCGGCTACGATATCCTGACACGCGATGGCAAAGCCCGGGTGCTATCACAAGAGATCCTCACCGGCGAATTGCTGATCCAGACCGAGGATAGGCGGCGCGTCGTGATCAATGCGTCCGAGGTGCTGTCGGTTGTTGGCAAGTCGCAACGGCCGCAGGACGCCTCGAAAGAGCAGGCATCGAAGGGCCCCGGCAAGCCGCCCCTAGACCGCCAAGGGAAAAAGCGAGGGCGTCGCCACGAGGGAGGCCGCCCGCAGGACAAGCCCGCCTCGCCCGAGGCTCCCGCCGGCGAGTTAGTGAACGAAGCCTCACCAGAGCCAGCCCCCCCCACCGACGATTCGTCACCAAAAACGGCCGAAGAGCAATAGTTTCGTACCAAGCTGTCCCCGACTCGGCACGAGGCGGCTACACTTCTAACAGGCGGGCGCGTGTGGCCGCTCGCCTGGTATCCCTCCAAGACCCTCTCGCCCACGAGCGTCCTGTGTCTGTCATGCTCGATCCGAAGCACCCGCTTGCCGAGCTCCTGCGCCGTGACCAGCGGTACGACTTCGACGCGTATGTCTTTGTCTTTGACGCGTTGCGGTTCGGTCAGGAGAAGCTGGGCCTAGGCGTACCGCCCGAGGCCAGCGAGTTCGATGACCTGGACAGCGAGCTCGAAGGCGACGAGCCCGACGACGAAGAAGAGCACCATGTCACGGGCGGCGAACTCTGCCGCGCGATCCAACGTTACGCGATCGACCAGTATGGCCTCCTCGCCCACAAGGTGCTCAACCATTGGGGCGTGCGGACCACCGGCGACTTTGGTGAGATCGTTTTCAACCTGATCGATATCGGTCAGATGCGCAAGACCGACAACGACCGCCGTGAAGACTTCGACGAGGTCTACGACTTCGAAGAGGCCTTCTGCAACCAAGCGGTGTTTTCCGCCGAGTGCGTGAGCGAAGACGACGACGAGTGACCCAAGCCGACCCAAGCCCGGCTGACGAATCGCCGGCCCCACCCCACGTGGCGGGAGCCAGTCGAATCGGCTGGCAGGTCCCCCTCGCCGCGGCGGCGTTCCTTGCTTGGCTTGCGTTCCTAGTTTGGTTGGCTTTTTTCGCCTGAACCCTGCAACCGCAAAGAAGAGGCCCGCGATGCAATCGATTCGTCTGACTGTCATGATGGTGTTGTCGCTGGCGGTCGTGAGCCCCTCGCTTGCCCAGACCACCGCGGTCGAAGTCGCGGACGCCAAGGTCGGTCCGATGGTCGCTCGCGCGGTCGCTTTCTTGGAGACCTCACGTGACGACAACGGCGCCTTCAGTGCTCACCTCGGGCCGGCGATCACTGGACTGGTTGCGACCGGCTTGTTGAGCCATGGTCGCTCGATCGACGATCCGCTGGTCGCCGACGCCGTGGCGTACGTTGCCGGCTTCGCCCAACCGGACGGCGGCATCTACGCCCCCGGCTCGAGCTACCGCAACTACGAGACCTGTGTCGCGATCCAGTGTCTGAAGGCGGCCGCCGCCGCTCCCGGAGCCAAGGCAGACTACGCCGACCAGCTCGCCGCCGCCGAGGCGTTCGTCAAGCAACTGCAATGGGACGAGGGCGAAGGCCACGAACTGGGCAGCACGAGCTACGGCGGAGCGGGCTACGGCCGCCACAAGCGACCGGACCTCTCGAACACGTCCTACCTGATCGACGCCCTCCATTCCTTGGGCCGTGACGGCGAGGACCCGGCGATCCAGCGTGCCCTGGCCTTCGTGAGTCGCACCCAGAACCTGGAGTCGGAGCACAACACGACCGAGTTCGCCAGCAAGGTCAACGACGGCGGCTTCTACTACACGCCCGCCGCCGGCGGTTCGAGCCAGGCGGGCGAGGTCGAGGGGGGTGGCTTGCGCAGCTATGCCTCGATGACCTACGCCGGTCTTAAGAGCATGATCTACGCCGGCGTTGGACCGGGGGATAAGCGGGTGAAGGCCGCCTACAACTGGGTTCAGCGGAACTACTCGCTCAACGCGAACCCTGGGATGGGTACGTCGGGCCTCTATTACTACTACCACACGTTCGCCAAGGCCCTTGATGCGATCGGCGAGTCGACCATTACCGAGGCCGACGGAACCTCGCACGATTGGCGCGCCGAGCTCCGCGCCAAGCTGGCGGCCGAACAGCAGGCCACGGGGGCATGGGTCAACGCGAACGAGCGATGGCTCGAAGCCGACCCGAACTTAGCGACGGCGTACTCGCTGCTAGCACTGTCGTACTGCGACTGAGGTCGCTGGCCTGCTAGCTCCGGCATCACACGCTCAGGTGATCGCTTCGCTCTTCCGGGCGATGGCGAGTTCTGGTAATCACGTCGCGGAACCACGACGCCGTCGCGGCGTGTGGAAGGTTTTTCGCGCCCAGAACCCGCTGAGCGTCACGGATGCTTCGCCTTCAATCGATCTGCCTCGCGGCCGCCGCCTTGGCTAGCTGCGTCGTTTTCACCGGGGTATCGCATAGCGATGGCCCCGCTACGCCGTGGGGCAAGTCGGCGGGCAGCGAGGCCTCGGTGGCCGATTGGGCCAACACCGAGTTTGCTTCGATAGCTCCGCCGGCGGCAACGGATCGCTACGGCACCGTGTCGCCGCCGAACAAGCTGTCGGTCGCCCCGGCACCTTTCCCTGCCCCGGCGGGTGATCGGTATGGTTCGAGCCCGGCGCCCGCGCGGCTTTCTCGGGTCCCTTCCGGGCCGCTGCCGCAGGGCAACCCGCTGCGTGGGCCTGCCGATTCTTCGATCCGCATTGAAACCCCTGCGGCATCGCAGCCGGCTCAAGCGGTTGCCGCCTTCGCCCAGCCCCTGCCGACTGCCCCCGTACCATCGCAGCCGGTTGTCGAAGCTCCCCGTCGGATCTCGGTCGCCGCGGTTGCTCCGATCGAGACCCCGCCCACTCCGGTCGAGCGGATTGTTATCAACCCACCCGTCGAGTCGCCGGCCGTCGCCGCGCCGCCCGAACCAACGGCGTGGCAAGCCGAGCCGAATGCCTTCGTCGAACAGGCCAGCACACCCGCCCCAAGGCGTGAGCCGATTCGGGTCGCGGCGGTGGCGATCGAGGAGCCGGGAGCTTTCGAACCGGCCAGTGCTCTTGAGCCGGCGAGCCAGAGCGACTTCCAACCCAACAACACATTCAACGAAGGCCCTCGTGAAGGGGCCGGACGGCCGGGGTCCTCGGATTTAGAAGGGCCGCAAGAGGCGTCGCTGGTGCTTGAGAAGCGAGGGCCGAGCGAGGCACGAATCGGGCAGCCCTGCCGCTTCGCCGTTCGCGTCCGCAACACGGGCCGGGCCGCCGCCGAGAACGTGATCCTCACCGACCAAGTCCCCGCCGGGGCGACCTTGATCAGCACGACACCGACCGCGACCGCCCAGGGCGGCAAGCTCACCTGGCGGCTCGGTGCGATCGCCTCGGGCGAAGAACGAACCGTTGAGATGAAGCTTGAGCCGGTCCGCGAAGGGCCGCTCGGCAGCGTCGCCCGCGTGTCGATGGACGCCGCGGTGAGTGCCTCGACGGTCGCCACACGCCCGCAACTCGCCGTCCGCATGACCGCCCCGCCGCGGGTTCTTATTGGTGAGACGCAGGTCGTTTCGATCGAAGTCCACAACCCGGGCACCGGCTCGGCCACCAACGTGATGCTCACCGAGGATATCCCGTCCGCCGTCCGTCACCCGGCGGGCAGCGAATTGGAGTTCGAGGTCGGCACGCTCGAACCCGGCGAGACACGCCGCATCGAGTTGAAGCTAGAGGCCGCCGAGGCGGGCCGCGTGGTCAATGCCGTGGCTGTCGTTGGCGACGGAGACCTCCGCGCCGAAGAAGCCGTCGAGTTTGAGATCGTCGCGCCGTCGCTCGCGGTTTCGATCGACGGCCCCAAACGCCGCTACCTAGAACGCCCGGCGAGCTACACGATCGGGGTTGATAACCCGGGCACCGCCCCGGCGAAGGATGTCCGCCTCGTGACCAAGCTGCCTCGCGGCATGGAGTTCGTGAAAGCAAACAACCTGGGCGAGTACGATGCGACCACGCACAGCGTCTACTGGAGCCTCGCCGAGCTGCCCGAGGGCGAGCGGGGCGAAGTGAAGGTGGTTGCGGTCCCGGTCTCCGCCGGGGAGCACACGCTCAAGGTCCAGAGCAAAGCGGCCAGCGGCCTCGAAGCCGAGCAGGCCCATCGGGTCAGCGTCGACGGCGTCGCCTCGCTAGCCTTCGAGGTCCGCGACCTGCAAGACCCGATCGAAGTCGGCGATGACACCATCTACGAGGTCCGCGTCCTCAACGAAGGGACGAAGGCCGCGACGGGCGTCATCGTTCGTGTCGAGGCCCCCTCGGGCATGCGGATCGCTGCCGCCCAAGGGCAGACCGGGGCACGCACGAGCGCGACCCGTGCCGAGTTCGCCCCGCTCGCTCGCCTTGAGCCGGGCGAGAAGGCGGCGTACCGGGTCAAGATCATCGGCGGCGAGGCGGGCGATCAACGCGTAACCGTCTTGGTCGAGTCCGACGGACTGGACCGCCCGATCCGCCGCGAAGAGAGCACGCGGGTCTACGGCAACGAGTAGGCCGAGGTCGCCACCTGGGCTCCGTACGTCCGTAAGCGATCGCGAAGCGTTGCCTGCAGGCGGCTCTCGAAGCGATACGGGTTCCAAGCCGCCGCGATGGTGCGTGTCGGCTTCGGATCGCCCAGCGAGTGGTAGGTGCGGGTGTTGGCGTGGTCGAGCCGCCGGGCCATCGCCGGGATCATCGAGACGCCATGCCCGAGGGCGACGAGCTCTTGCACCGTGGCGATCTGGCTGGTCCTTTCAACCACCAGGGGTTGGAAGGAGCGTTGCCGGCAGAAGGAGACCACGCTGTCGGTCAGGCAGTGCGCCTCGCCGAGCAGCACGAACGGGTAGGGCTCGACATCGGCGAGCTGGATCGGGTCCTTCTTCGCCAACGGGTGATCGGCGGGCAGCGTCAGCAGCAGCTCTTCCTCGAAGAGCGGAACGGTGTCGAGGTGCTTGGCTTCGATCGGCAGGGCCAGCACCGCCAGATCGATCTCGCCCTGCTTGCAGCGTTCGAGCAGGTGGTCGGTGGTGTCCTCTTGGATCACCAACTCGGCGTCGGGGAACTCTTCGGCGAAGCCGCGGAGGAAGCCGGGCAGGAAGTACGGCGCGACGGTCGGGATCGCTCCGATCCGCAGCCGTCCGGTACGGCCGTCGTCGGAGAGTTGGGCCTTCGTATCGTCGAGGAGGCTTAGGACCTGCTCCGCGCGAGCGCAGACGAGCGTGCCGGCGTCGGTCAGGGTGACTTCACGCGTCTTGCGTTCGAGCAGCGGCTGGGCGAACTCGTCCTCAAGACGCTGCATTGAACGGCTGAGGGCGGGCTGCGACATCGCCATCTCCTCGGCCGCCCGCGTGATGTTGCCCAGTCGGGCGACCGCCAGGAGCTGGCGTAGTTGGTCGGTATCCATAACACGAATACTAAGCGGCGGCATGATGCAATGAATGCATCGTACCGACCATGCCAACCCGCCGGAAGTAGCGAGCAGACGATGCCTTACCAGCAGATCTTACGGGTTGGCCACCTCGATCCACTTCACGATCCGCGGCCCAAACACCTCTTGCCCGTAGTAGAGCGTGCGGACTTCAGCAGGGACGATGGCCCGATTGTAGATTCGAACATCATCCAATAGGCCAGTGAAGTCTTTCGTAAGTCCGCTATTGCCATGCCGACCTAGGTAGGTGTGCTCTCCTAAGCCGGTCCAAGTCGTTGTCCCGATGAATGAATCGGTCGCTTGCAGGACGCCATCAACGTAGATCTTCATCTCATTAGTCCACTCATCATGCGTGTAGACGAAATGGTACCAACCAGAGTTCTCGTACTCTCGATTCGTTTGCACCGTATCCCAGTCGGATGCTCGTCGACGAGATCCCACGGCTCCGCCCAACGAGTCAAGAGTTAGGCTAACGTGATCGCCTTCGCTTAATAGAGTCGCTCCATCCGTATCAGCAGCAGTCAACTTTGCCCACCCTGCGATTGATACGCCGTCGAATTCGTTACCGAAGCGATCAACGGGAAAACCATTGATCTGAACATAATTCGTCCCATCGAGTTCGATCGAACCATTGGCTTCTCTCGAATCCGTCGACCAATCACTAGTTCCGACCACGGTTCCATGATTTCCCACCCCGCTCGAATCGGCAACCACACTGCCGCTGGTCTCCTCCATACGCCACCAACCGACGAGCCCATACTGTTCCGCGATCTCGCCGAGCGAAAGCCATCGGTTATAGATCCGGAAGTTATCGAGTGCACCGGCGAACCGCTGGCTGCTGCCGGTCCGCGTTCCGAATGAGAGGTAATTCGCGGCTTGCTGCTTGATATCCCGGGTCGAGACCCCTGATTTGTGCAGGACCCCATCGATGTAAATCTCGTACGATTCGGTCTCTGAATCGTATTGAGCAACCAGGTGGTACCAACGGCCCTCGTCGTAGAGCGGGCTCGTTGTGATAAAGCCGCCTTGGTAGCCATCGGTCGCAACGTCCATCGAGACCAGTCCGTCATTGTCCTGCCACATCTCGTAGTCGGCACCGATCCCCCACAAGCGCTGCCGGCTCGCGGGCGGACCGCTGCTGCGGAACCACATCGAGATCGCGCCCCGCTCTGGCGGTTCGATCGTGCCAGTGGTGCGGGCGTCGTTGGTGCCGTCGAATTCGAGAGCTTTTCCTCGGATGCCATCGACCCAGGCCGGTGTGCCTGTGTTGAAGCTCGCGTCGCTCGCGTTGCCCGTTGACTCGGCGATGGTCGTGCCCGATCCCTCGTCGAAATCCCAACGCCCAACAAGCCCGTAGAGCTCGTTGACCTCTGCCGCGCTCAGCCCATAGTTGTAGAGCCGCACGTCCTGGATGCTGCCCTTGAATCGATCGCCGAAGCTTGACTTGCCGATCGTTGCAGTGCTGCGGAGCACGGTGGTCGGGAGGCTTGTGAAGAACCCGCTCTTCGTGACCTGCCCGTTGCGGTAGAGCGTCGCGTTCCCAGACGAGTCGACCACCGCCACACAGTGAACCCATTGCCCGGCTGCGAAGCTCGTGTTGTCTTCGATCGTGCGGAGGGTGCTGCCGTCGGCCGTGTCGGTGAGATAGAGCTGAAGCCCCGTGGCACCGCCGTAGCTGAGTAGGATCTGATCGACCTGAGAGCCATTGCTGAGCTCGAAGACCTCATTGAACTGGCCAGCGTTGAGTGTCTCATCGGGCCGTATCCACGCGGCGATTGTGAGGCCGCTGGAGAAGCTCGCATCGATCGCCGGCAGCGTGACCTCATCGTCAATCCCGTCAAAAGTCGGGGCGGGCGTGCCGGGGTGGGGCTCGTCCTGGTCGAGCGTGACACCGCCGGTGTAGGTGCCGTCGTAGCCGTTGTCGCCGCTGTCAGCCGCGTCGGTCCCGCTCGCCTCGCTCAGCGTCCAATGGGCGACCAGGCCGAGGTTCGCGTGGCGGGCGATATCCTCGGCAGAGACAGCCCGGTTGTAGAACCGAACGTCATCGATCACGCCATCCGCTTGAAGTCCGCTGGGATGCCGCGCACCAAGCCGCCACGCACGGTTGAATACCTTGCCCGCAACGCCCGGAGTGTAGTTCGCTGAGTCGTTCTCTACCCCATCGATATAAATCTTCACCGTCCCGGCATCGATATCGACCACTGCCGCGACATGGACAAAACTCCCAACCGGATAAGACCTAGAAGAGTTGATGAAGATCACGCTATCGTCGCTCAGTGTATGATCGACGCGAAAAAAGCCGCTCGGGTTGTAGTCGATGCCAAAATCACCGTCGTCCTTGGTCACGATGGCTTGCTGCGAACCGACGCTATCGGGCCGGTAGTACGCCATGAGGGTGTACGACCCAAGAACGATGTCTTCCAGCGAAGAAGTAGCCGGGGCTTCAAAGTAATTGTCACCGGCCGATCCATCGAACTTGTGCCCGCCACCATCCTGGCCAGCGGTCCAGCCTTGGGTGCCGACTAGGGCCGCATCATTCTCGGCGAGGCTGCTGTCGTCGGCGACGGTTCCGCTTGACTCGTTGAGCTTCCAATGAGCAACCAAGCCGTGCAACTCGGCGACTTCGAGACCAGTCAAAGCACGGTTGTACAGCCGCACGTCGTGTTGGCGGCCCGCCACTTTCGAGCCGATCGTCAGTTCCTTGTTCGGCTCCGGCTCGATCGCTTCGGTCCAACCCTGCGAGGCAACCTGCTGACCATCGACGTATAGGCGGATCGTTTCTCTGTCGTAAGTACCGACAACGTGGTACCAGCGATCGCCCTGCATGCTCGCATTAGACCACGTGGCATCCCGGTAAGTGGTTCCGTTGAAGACGCGAAATCGAAGCGTGTTTGAGTTCGGCGCGTCCGATAATAGCTGGAAGCCGCGCTTGTTAGTCCAACTGAAACGACCGACCAACGAGTGTTGACTGCTGTGGTCTTCCTGGTCCTGGTTGAAGCGGACCCAGGTGGAAACCGTCACGCTCTCCGCTAAGTCGTAGGCCGTGTCGGACGGCACCGTGATGGTGTCATCAACCCCATCGAAGGCGGCGGCATACGCTCCTGCACCGGGGTACGGACCGTCTGCACCAGGGGTTGTGCCGTTGTTTAGCGTGCCATCGTTTTCGGTCTCGGAGCTATCAGCGGCTGTGGTGCCGATGGTTTCGTCGAGTTTCCAGTGGCCAACAAGGCTGGATCCGGTGTTGGCGGTCGTCGCCCATTCAAGAGAGCGTCGAACGACGATGAAGCCATCTTCGGCTAGGTCGCTCCAGTCAAAGTCATTCGATAACCCAACAACCACGCGCTTACCAAGTGCTTCGTTGCTGCCAGCATAGGTGTTTACGAGGGTTGCCCCCTCGTCGAGCACAGCGAGCCCATGGCTAGAGCCCCAGTTGCCAAGAACTTGCAGTCCTGGCGCGTTGGTATTCGTTAAAGCGCCGATGTCCGCCGCAGAAGTCGCAAAAGTAATGGTGCCCGTCGAGAAGGGCGATGTGATGTAATGGCTGTTGTCGACAATGTCTAAGCTTGGAGTATCTGAGGGCTGGAAGGAGGCACTCGCAAAGCCGAACTCTTCGGCCAAAGCGACTTCTTCGTTGACGACTCCTATGGTTGCTTCACGGAGTTTGTGACCGAACGCGCCGGCATCAACATCCTCCGGCAGATAGACCACCTGCGCCGTCGCAACGGCTGCGTCGTACTCCGACTGAGGGGCAACTTCTTCAATTCCTGTGACGGCATAGCCCCAAGATTCGAAAGTCGATTTCCGCAGCCGCTCCTGCTCGTTGAAGTAGCCGCCGTCGTCGGTGACCATCAGAAGGACGGTACCAGAACGAGTCGAGCCATGCTCGTGATATCCCATGTCCACGCCACTGCTGTAGGGCCGCGGGTTGCCGTGGAAGTCCTCGTCGATGCTTAGCGTGATCCCCGCATTGAGAGCGGGAGACGTGGAACGCAGATGGAAGTCATCGCTGCTGACGAATTGAGGATCGACAAAGAGTTCGCCGGTCGAAGCGGAGGTGCCTGAAAACGCTCCCCCGCCATTACCAAAGAGAAGGTTGTAAGTATGGGTCACCGACCCGCCGGTAACGCGTAATCCCCACTGAGCGTTGTCAGCGATGATGGAGTTTTCTACTTCGGCCGTCGTTCCGACAAACTGGGCACCACTCGAACCGTTTGCGGCGATCGTGCAATGATAAAGGTTGACCGTTCCCCCCGAAGCGACCACCCCGCCGTTGCTGTTCTCGCTGATGAGGCAATTGACGAGGACGGCGGAACCGTTGGAGGTAATGAGGCCGCGATTGCCGTGGGACAAGGAGCAATTTGTGAATTCCAGGTCCGAGCTAGAAGAGATCAAGACAACATCACTCGTGTTTCCGATGAACTGGATGCCTTGGAACTTGAGGTAATTATCACTCGATAGCGTGAGTGCTCGCTCCGATGATGGCTTGATGAAGACTTCGCCGGGGTTCCAGCCGGTTACGGTTGCACTCACGTCGCCGATGTAAGAAATGTGCCCGGCAGCCGTTCCCGAAGAACTTGGAGAAAGTCCAGCGGTGTAGGTGCCCGCTTTGATAAGGACGACGTCACCAGGCGAAAGCGACTGGCTGGCCGCGTAGCTTACGGTTGCCCAGGCATTGCTCGTTTCGGGCCCCGTGCCGGTGTTTGAGTTGTTTCCGTCCACTCGCACGTAGTAGGTCGTCGCCGTAGCGAACGTGGGAGCGAACGAGGTCGCGAGGACTGCTAGGAGTAGTCGCCGTGCGAACATTGGGCATCCAGTGGGTAGCGTCAGAAGCAAGTCTCAAATGCCGACAGCGCGCAGCGCGAGCTACCGACTCGCTTAAACATGGAATGCTCTGCGGCTCAAGCTCGTCTAGAAGCCACCACGTGGGTCAGTCTCTGACCCATGAGTGCGAGGCCCCGGCTGGTTGTGCCGGTTGGTTGGGTCGCAACGCCGTTCGGCTACGCGTCGAGCCGCTCATCGGCGTCGCGCTCGAGGAACTCATCGACATGGGCCGCCACACACTCGGCCAGCATCGGCGGGTTGTAACCCCCTTCCAACAGGCTCACGATCCGGTCCTCGGCGTGGACCGCGGCGATATCGATGGCGGTCTGCGTAAGACTGACGAAGTCTTCGGTCTCCCAGCCGAGCGAACCGACCGGGTCGGTCGCGTGCGCGTCGAAGCCGGCGCTGAGGATCACGAGCTGCGGGCGGAGCTTGTCCGCGAAGTCGCCGAGCTCGCGGGCGAAGAGGCTCGTGCAACGGTCGCGCGAGGTGCCCATCTCGACCGGCAGGTTGAGGTTGTACCCGAGCCCGTCGCCGGAGCCGGTCTCGCTCGCCTCGCCGGTGCCCGGGTAGAAGGGCCATCGATGCATGGAGAAGAAGCCGACTCGCGGGTCGTCGTAGAACTCGGCCTGCGTGCCGTTGCCGTGGTGGACATCCCAATCAACGATCAGCACCCGTTCGAGCCCCAACTCTTCGATCGCTACGCGAGCGGCGACCGCGGCGTTGCCGAGCAAGCAGAAGCCCATGGCCCCCTCTCGCAACGCGTGGTGCCCGGGCGGACGGATGGCACAGAAGGCACGCTTGGCTTCGCCTTGCACGACCCGCTCGACCGCGTCGCACGCGGCCCCGGCTCCCAGGGCCGCCACGTCCATCGAGGCGGGGCTCACGACCGTATCGGCCTCCGCCCGGCCCCCGCCACGGGCGGCGAGCTCTCGGATGGTGGCCAAGTACTCGGCGTCGTGGCAGCGGAGGAGCCGCTCGTCGGTCGCGGGCGACCAATCGGGGCGGGTGCAGCGGCCGACCTGTCCGGTTCGCTCCATCCGGCCGATCACCTGCTCGATCCGGGCGGCACACTCCGGGTGCCCGCCCGTTTCGTGGTTCCGGAAGTGCGGGTCGTAGTAGAGGAGCGTCATGGCGGGGGCATGGAGCGGGGCTGGGACGCCGGAAAGTTGACACTTTCGAGCGTTGGTGGCTAGTGTAGGAGCGGACGAAGAGGCCCGTTTCGGCGGTGCCTAACCCCTTTGCCGGGCGGTTCTTGCGGGCACGATGATGCCGGCGGCCCGCTGCCCTTACGGAACAAACGCGATGCCGCTGCTCATCCCCGCTGATCGTCTGCGCTGCCCCTCGGGAGCGGTCCGCTGCCTAGCGGTTGCCCTGGTGCTGGCAATCGCCGCCCCCGCCGCATGGGCGCAGAACTACAAGTCGGACGAGGTCGCCCGCGCGCTTTCGTCGAAAGGTGGGCTCGCGAAGCGCTACGCAAAGAACGGCGATGGTGATGGTGAGCTCTTCAAGCAGTACATCGAACAGTACTTCTTCCAATCGATGACGGTGCCGACTCCTGAGGGACTGGCCGACTTAGCACGCTCGCAGAGCGACTTGTTCAAATACTACCTGACCCCAACAGCCAACCCACAAGCTCGTAGCTTTGTTCACGAGAAGGCGACCGAGTATGCGGTACGGGTTACAAACGATCGCAAGTACCATCCGGCCGTACGCTACAACGCGATGTTGGTCTTGGGCCGCTTGCGTGACAACTACGCGGCCAAGACCCCCAGCGCGGCCGCGAACAAAGAGCTCTGCAAATGGGCCGAGCGAGGGGCAACCAACGACAAAGTCTATGGGTATGAACTCGCAGGAGCCTTGATCGGCTTGGAGCGGCATACGCGGACCGGCCAGCTAGGAACAGCCGAGGCACGCCAATCGATGGGAGCTCTCTACAAGGTCCTGAAGACCGACAAGCTGCCGATGCCGCTCGACAAGGAGGTGAGCGATTGGCTCTACCTCACCGCCGCGAAAGCGATCGGCAACTTCCAAACGCCGGGGCCTCGGAATGGCCTGTTCGCGGCTCTGGTGGCCAAGAAGGCGGCCGACGACAAGATCGCTTCCGAGACGCGGGCAACGATCGCCGCCGAGCTCGATCGCATGAACCTCGCCCCGGGCAAGGTGAAAGCCGAGCCGATCGTGAAGATCATCTCGGAGCTGGCCCTGGAAATCGCCGAGGAAGAGAGCGAGATCGCGACCTCATTCGAAGACATGCAGCTACGCGGTGGCGGCCGCATGGTTGCCGCCGCACGGGGCAAGGCCTCGCGGCGGATCTCCGAGGGCGATCAGCGGCAGCCGGTTCTCGTTCGCGAAGGCCTGCTCGATGTGCTGACCGATCTCCGCAAGAGCGTCGGTGCCGTGAAGGGAGCCGCCGCGGCCGCCGATCAACAGAAGATGGAAACCATCGAACAAGCCATCAGCAACGCGATCAGCGTGACAGGGGACAAAGACCGTGGCGATCTCAACGTCACCGACGCCGTTAAGTCGATGGCCCGCCAGATCAAGGACCTAGTGGCTCCCGAAGCCGAAGAGCCGGCCGATGAGGACTTCGCCGAAGTCCGCTGAGCAGCCGTTGATCAATCGGCTTCGATAGGTGCCGCGGCCGGCTTGAGAGCCTGTGCCGAGCTCGCAACGCCTCGCAATGAGAAGGCGCCGGCCATCGCGGCGGCTCCGAAGAGCAACGCCGTGTAGGTGAGGTCACCGACCAGCATCCGACGCAAGAACGGGATCGCGGCCGCGTAGCACTCGACGAGGCCGCCGGCCGTCTTGGCGTATTGAGCCGTGGCGGCCCAGTGGGCGAGGTTGGTCGTCGCGAAGAAAAACAAAGCCGGCGACGCAGCGAGCCCGATCAAGCGGGCCGCGCCCGCGGCGAGCGAGCCGACCGGTCGGCGGAGCAAGCCGCCGAGCAACGCCGGGGCGAGCATGGCAGCGTAGACCGTGGCGGTGATCGCCAACGATCCATAGCCGGGCAACGCCAGGTCCGTGATGCCCATCGCCACCAGCGGCACGGCGACGGCCGCCCGACGCGGCAGGGCGTAGCCGGCCAACAGGCCGATGGCCGCGATTGGGGTGAAGGCCCAATCGGGCTGCCCCCAGCGTCCCAGCACCCCGATTGCCACCAGCAGCGTGAACACGGCCGCTTGCGGCAGGAAGGGGGCGGCGTTGGAGCGATTGGGGTTGGTCATTGGGGCCTCGTGCCGGGCGGCGTCGTTAGCGGCGAAGTCTGGGTCCATGTCGGGCGACTGACAAGTCTAGGAAACTACTCGTAGGGGGCCAGTTTCCACAAGATGCTATCGCCCGGCTCAAGCCGGTAAGCCCCCGCCCCGCGGTCGGCGTACCGCCCGTTGACCTCGAATTGCCAATTGAGGCCGTCGGCCCCCTGGCTATCAATCCCGCCGAGCGATTCCAGCAGGGCCATCTCCCCGTCGCCCCGCCACGACGCCGCCCAGGCGTCGCCGAGGGCTTCGGCGGCGAGGGTCGCTTGGAGGACAGTCATTCCCTCGGTATGGGCGATTTCGGCCGTCTGGGGCGGCTCGTCGGGACGCTGCTGGGCGAGTTGGACGACGCCGCCCGTCTTGAGGCCGGTTTCTTTCGGTTCCGCCTCGGCCGCTGGCGGCTGGCTGGTGCGGTAGATCAGGATGAGCAGCAGGACCGTGGCGAGGGCCGCCGCGAGCCGCCAGAAGCCGATCCGGCCCGTTTGCTGGTCTTCTGGCGGAAGGGCGGTCACAGTCAACCTCGGAAATCAGTACGATTCGGTGGCAGAGCCGCGGCGAACGACCGCCGGCCCCACAGCGTATCAAAAAGAGGCCCTCAGCAGGCTCCCTGCGCCGAGGCCTTCCACCCTCCTCTCGGAGCATCCCGTATGGCGGCGACTCGTCTCGACTGGATCGAACTGGAGGATGGCCCCGAGAAGGCCCGGGGCGGCGTCGCGGTGGTGACCATCGATCTGCCGGGCAAGTCAACCAATCTGCTCTCCGGGGCGGTGTTGGAAGAACTCGAGGCCCGCTTCGACGAGATCGACGACGAGGCCGATGTCGCCGGGATGGTGATCACCTCCGGCAAGCCCAGCGGCTTTATCGCCGGCGCCGACCTGACCGAGTTCGCCGCGGGCATCGATCGGCCCGAGGAAGAGATCATCGCGACCAGCCGGCGCGGGCAGCAACTCTTCGAACGCCTCTCGACGGCCGAGTATGTCACCGTGGCGGCGATCGATGGCATCTGCGTCGGCGGTGGGCTTGAGTTGGCGGTCTGGTGCGATCGCCGCGTCGGGACGACCTCGGCGAAGACCCAACTCGGTTTCCCCGAAGTGAAGCTCGGCCTCATGCCGGGTTGGGGCGGCACGGCCCGCACGCCGCGGATGGTTGGCTTGGCGAACGCGATCGAGATGGTCTCGGGCGGCGAGAGCGTCGCGGCGCGAGACGCGTACCAGCTCGGCCTCTTCGATGATCTTGTGGCGGCTCCTCAAGACACGGCCGCGAAGCCCGATGCCTTCGCCGAAGATGCCCTGCCGCTCGACGACGAGCCGCCATCGCTAGAGGACTCGCCGTTGTTGGCGGCGGCCGTGCGGATGATTGTCTCGGAGCGTGCCGCCGGCACTTGGTTGGAAGATCGCAAGCGATGGACGCAGCCGATCACGATGAGCGAGACCGAGCTCGGCTTCCTCGGCGCAACGACCGCCGGCGTCATCCAGCAGAAGACCAAGGGGCACTACCCGGCCCCGATGGCGGCCTTGGAATTGATGCTCGAAGCGTCGCAGCTCGATCTGGAGGCGGCGTGCGCAGCCGAGTCAAAGGCCTTCGCCCCGCTGTTCGGTTCGCCGGTGAACCGAGCGTTGTTGAACGTTTTCTTCTTGACCGACCGGGCCAAGAAAGCGGGTGGTTCCTCGGCAAACAAAGGCCAGCCGGTGGGAGTGGCCGGCGTTGTGGGGGCCGGGATCATGGGCCAAGGCATCGCGGCCGCCAGCATCAAGCGGGGCGTCCGGGTGCTGCTATCCGATAGCCGTCCCGAGGCCTTGGCTGGCGGCATCGAAGGCGTGGTCCGCGAGGCTTCTTACGACAAAGCCACCAAGGGCGTCAGCGCCGACCTCGCGGTGCAACGGGCCGCCATGATCACGCCGGTCGCCAAGGCAGCCGGCTTGTCTGCCGCGGACTTGGTTGTCGAAGCGATTGTCGAGAACGCCGCGGCCAAACGCGAGCTCTTCGCGTCGGTCGAGCCGCAACTCGGAGCCAACGCGATCCTCGCCTCGAATACCTCGACGATCCCGATCACCGAACTCGCGGAGGGTTTGCAACACCCCGAACGCTTCGCCGGCCTGCACTTCTTCAATCCGGTGCGGAAGATGCCGCTGGTGGAGGTCATCCGTGGCGAAAAGACGAGCGAGGCGACCGTCGATCGCTTGGTCACTTACGCCCGCAAGCTCGGCAAGACGCCGGTCGTGGTGAACGATGGGCCGGGCTTCTTGGTGAATCGGTTGTTGCTCCCCTACATGAACGAGGCCGCGTTGCTGGCGAGCGAGGGGGTGCCGTTCAAGCAGATCGATCGGGCGGCCAAGTCGTTTGGCATGCCGATGGGGCCGCTCGAACTGCACGATGTCGTCGGCCTCGATACCTGCTTGCACGCGGGCACCGTCATACACGGGGCGTTCAGCGACCGGATCGTCCCGGCGCCGATCCTCGAACGCTTGGTCGAGACCGGCCGGCTCGGCCAGAAGAACGGGAAAGGCTTCTACGACTATCCGCCAGCCAAGCCGCGCAAGCCGCCAAGAGGCGTGCCGAGCGAAGCGGCGGCGGCACTCGCGTCGATCGGCGAGGGGGAGGTCGTTGGCGACCTGACCGACCGGCTGCTCCTCCCGATGCTCCTCGAAGCGACCCGGGCGATCGAAGACGGCATCGTCAGCGATCCACGCGACGTCGACCTCGCTCTGATCCTCGGTATCGGCTTCCCGCCCCACCGAGGCGGGCTGTTCTTCTGGGCCGACGCCATCGGCGCGGCGGCGATCGTCGAACGGCTCAAGCCATTGGAGTCGCTCGGCAAGCGTTTCGAGCCGACCCCGATGTTGCTCAAGGCGGCACAGGGCGGTGCTAACTTCTACGGTGACCCCCGGGAGGCCAAGGCATGAGAACGCCCGTCATCATCGACGCCGTCCGCACGCCGATCGGCCGCGCCCACGCCGAACGCGGCGCTTACCGCGACGTGCGTGGCGACGACTTGGCCGTTGCGGTCGTGCGAGCCTTGGTCGAACGGACCGGCGTTGACCCCGCGGCGATCGAGGACGTCCTGCTCGGTTGCACCCAGCAGCAGGGCGAGCAGGGACTCAATGTGGCGCGTCTGGTTGGGTTGATGGCCGACCTGCCGTCGTCGGCGGCGGGCGCTAGCATCAACCGCTTGTGCGGCAGCAGCTTGCAGGCCCTGAACCAGGCGACGCACGCGATCGTCGCCGGCGCGGAGGACGTGCAACTCGTTGGCGGCGTCGAGCATATGGATCACTTCCCGATGTCCGCTGGTATCGACGTGAATCCGAAGCTGCTGCACTACACGAGCAAGGGCGCGTTGATGATGGGCGTGACGGCCGAGTTCTTGGCCCAATCGCAAGGCATCAGCCGTGAAGATCAGGACGCCTTTGCCCTCCGGAGCCACCAACGGGCCGCGATGGCTCATAGCGCCGGCGAGTTTGGTGCCGAGGTCGTACCCATTTACGGCCGCAACGAGGCCGGCGAGCGTGAGCTGATCACCGCCGACCAATGCGTCCGCCGCGACACGAACCTCGAAGCCCTCGCCGCACTCAAGCCGGCGTTCATGCCCGGCATCGGCACGGTGACCGCCGGCAACAGCTCACCGCTCAACGACGGGGCCGCGGCGTTGCTCGTCATGTCGGCCGAGCGGGCCGCCGATCTCGGGCTCTCGCCCCTGGCGAAGGTTCGGGCGACCGCCGTCGCGGGCGTCGATCCGTGTGTCATGGGGACCGGCCCCGTGCCAGCAACCAAGAAGGCCCTCGCCCGGGCGGGCCTGCAGCTTGGTGATATCGACCTGATCGAACTCAACGAAGCGTTCGCCGCCCAGAGCCTAGCCTGCATGCGGATGCTCGATCTCGACGAGGAGAGGGTTAACGTTCGCGGGGGCTCGATCGCGATCGGCCACCCGCTCGGTGCGAGCGGTGCCCGAATCACCACGACGCTGCTGCACGCGATGGTCGCCCGCAACGCCCGATTCGGCTTGGCGACCATGTGCATCGGGGCCGGGCAGGGGATCGCGACCATCTTGGAGCGGGTTTAACGAGCGGGCGGCCTTGGCGTTCCGGTGGTGGACTTCGTAGAACTACGCTACGAAACGAACACCTCCAATCCGCTCAGAAGCGATCACGCCATGCTCTTTGCCGCCACCGATGTCCCCGCCGAAGCCGCCGAGACGGTCCAACGTGCCGTCGAGATCTCTTGGGATTTCTGGGAAGCGGTCTCGCCCGGCGGCTTGGCGACCCTCGGAATGCTAGTGCTGTTGCAGGCGGTTCTAGGCTTCGACAACCTGCTCTATATCTCGCTCGAATCGAAGCGAGCCCCGGCCGAAAGCCAGCGTGCCGTGAGGAACTGGGGCATCGGGATCGCCGTGGTCTTGCGGATTGTGTTGCTATTCATCCTGATGAAGGCAATCAGTGCTTTCCAGGTTTCGGTGCTGACCATCACGAAGAATACGCCGTTAGGCGACATCCTCTCCGGCGACTTCAACTTCCACGCGATCATCGTGCTCGCCGGCGGGGTGTTCATCCTCTACACCGCTTTGAAAGAGATCCTCCACCTCGTTGCGGTGGAAGACCTCTCGCACGGGGCCGATACGAGCCAGAAGTCGGCCGCCGCGGTCATCACCACCATCGTGCTGATGAACCTCGTCTTCTCGTTCGACTCGATCCTCTCGGCGATGGCGTTGACGAACAACTTCTGGATCATGGCCACGGCCATCGTCATCAGCGGCATCTTGATGATCGTCTTGGCCGACGGCGTGTCGGACTTCCTCAAGAAGAACCGCCTGTACGAGGTGCTCGGGCTCTTCGTCCTGCTGATCGTCGGCGTGATGCTGATGGGCGAGGGGGGCCACCTCGCGCACCTCAAGCTCTTCGGCTACCCGGTCGAGCCGATCAGCAAGACCACCTTCTACTTCACGATCATCACGCTGGTGCTCATCGACATCGTCCAGGGCCGTTACCAGAAGAAGCTGATGGCGGAGAAGCGACACGAGATCAACGACCCGGCGATCACGACCGAGTCGGCATGACCAAGCGTTCTACCGCAGCGATCGAGAGAACGCGTGCTGGGCAGTGGCATGACTACGACTTGAAATCACTCAGCTTGTTCACGTCGACTTGCTTGCCGACCACCAGCAGGATCTGGTCGGCGGAGAGCTTGTAGTCGCCGCCCGGGAACATCTCGAGCTTGCCGCTCATCGGGTCCTTCACGCCGACCACCCAGATGTTGTGCTTGCGGCGGAGGTCGAGGTCGATCATCGTCTTGCCGGCCCACGCGTCGGGCGAGGCGATCTCGACGAAGCTGTACTCCGGGTCGATCGCCAGGAAGTCGAGCACGTTCGGCCAGGTCATCCGGTCGGCGAGCTGCCGGGCGATCTCGGTCTCCGGGAAGATCACGCGATCGACGCCCAGGCACTTGAGGATGCGGGCGTGCTCCTCGGTCACCCCCTTCACGATGACTTGCTTCGCGCCGAGTTCCTTGGCGTGGAGCGTCGCGAGCAGCGACTGCGTGATGTCCTCGCCCATGCTGATGATCACCGCGTGGGCGGTCTCGACCGGCAGGTGGTCGATGCAATCACGGTCGCGGGCGTCGCCGATGACGGCCTCATAAAGCACGTCCTTGAGCGACTCGACACGGTCCTTGCTCTGGTCCATGCCGGTCACGCGGCAACCGTTCTCGCCCAGCCGCTCGGCGAGGGCCCCGCCGAACGAGCCGAGGCCGATGACGACGAATTGCTTGGTTTCAGCCATGGGACTTGGAGGCGTGGGGCTTTCTTGTGGACGGGCTCGGAGGGCGTTGGGAGGGCCGAGGCTCAGCCGACCAATGGCTCTTCATTGGGGTATTCGACCGCGTTGACCCGCTCGCTGTGCGATAGGGCGACGAACGTCGTAATCGGGCCGAGCCGCCCGAGGATCATGAGGATGATCACAATCCCGCGGCTCGTATCGCTGAGGTCGGTCGTCAGCCCGGTCGAGAGGCCGACGGTCCCGAGGGCCGAGATCACCTCGAAGAGGGCCTCCAAGAAGAGGCCCTGCGAGCCGCGGTGGCCGAAGCCCGACTGTTCGATCACCAGCAGCAGCGTGAGCGCGACCCCGCCTAGTACGACGAACAGCATGGCGGTCGCCACGGCCCGTTCGACACTCGACACCGGCAGCGTTCGGCGGAAGAGGTGGACGCGGGTGTAACCGCGGAAGGTCGCCCGCGCTCGCAGGACGATGATCGCCGCGGTGGTGACCTTGAACCCGCCGCCCGTGCTGCACGGGCCGGCGCCGATCATCATCAGCAGCACGCTGATAAAGAGCATCGCGTTGGTTAGCTCGGCGATCTCGACCGTGTTGAAGCCGGCCGTGCGGCAAGTGATGCTATGGAACGCGGCCTTGTACAACCGTGTCATCAAGGGGTCCTCGGCCAGGACGTTGTCGTACTCGAGAGCGAGGAAGCTGACGAACCCGATAAGCAACAGCACGCCCGTGCCGATCAGCATGATTTTGGTGTGCAATTGCAGGCCGGACCAACGGTCGGTCTTCGGCTTCCGGCGGGCCTTCCAAAGGTCATTGACGACCGGGAAGCCGAGTCCGCCGATGATGACCAGCAGCCCGATGGTTGCGTTCACCAGGAAGCTATCGGCGAACGGGACGAGGCTCTCATCGTGCAGCGCGAAGCCGGCGTTGCAAAACGCCGAGATGCTGTGGAACAACGCATGCCAAGTCGCTTCGCCGCGGGTCGACCAGACGCCGAGGTCCTCGAAGCGGGCGTAGTTGGTGTGGTTGTAGGCCGCGAGCAGGCCGAAGCCGACCAGCTCGCAAGTCGCGGTCATAACGAAGACGTTGCGGAGGATCCGGCGGAGGTCGCTGCGTTCGCCGGCCCCGAGAGTCTCGGCTAGGACTCGTCGCTGGCGGAGGCCGCCGGCGCGGCTGAATTGCATGACGATGAACGTGGTGACCGTCATGATGCCGATGCCGCCGAGCTGGACCAGCCCGAGGATGACCGCTTGGCCGACGAGTGAGAAGTCGTGCGGGGTCGAGCGGACGGCGAGGCCGGTCACGCAGGAGGCACTCGTCGAGGTGAAGAGGGCATCGAGGGCGCTGATCGGCCGCTCCGGATCGGCCGCGCACGCCGGCAGGAAGTACAACGCGAGGAAGCCGGTCGCGATCAGCCCCGCGTACCACGACAGCGAGGCACGACCGGGGTACTGATTGATCGAGCCAACGACTTGCGGCATCGGGGCGTGGGCGGCGAGGGGGAGGGGCTGGGT
>CAYGUP010000002.1:0-126694 GCA_964353155.1 uncultured Planctomycetaceae bacterium
CCAGCTCGGTTGCGTCACCGATGCGGTAGACACCGAGGCGATATCAAGGCGGGTGATCGATGCCCTGGGCGCGCCGCTCGGATTGCCGCCGCTGCCCGAATGCCTGACGCCCGAGGATCGGGTCGCTGTTCCCGTTGGCCACGGCATGCCGGCCCCGGTGCCGGTGGTTGCCGGCGTGATCGCGTCACTGGCGGCGGCGGGCATCGATCGGAACAAGATCCGGGTCGTGGTTGCCAACCCGCGTGACGTGGCCCCACTCGAAGCGGGCCTCGAACAAGAGACCGCCGCGGGCGTGCAGATCGAGACACACGATCCGCTGAACGACGAATCCCTCTGCTTCGCCGGACTCGCCAAGGGCGACAAGCCGTTGCTTCTGAATCGGACGGTCTTCGAGGCAGACTTCGTGCTGCCCATCTCGGCCGAGGCGACGACCGGCGGCATGCATGCGACGGACGAGGCGGGCGGGCCGTACGACGGGCTCTTCCCCGACTTCTTCGACCAGAACACGATCGACCGCCTCCGCAAGGTGCGCACGGTCAATGACTCCAGCAAGGCTTCGGCGCGTCGATCCGCGCGACGGGCCGAAGCCGATCAAGCGGGCTGGATGGTCGGCGCGCCCCTGGTACTGCGGGCCGTGCCCGGCCCCGGCGGTGGCGTGGCAACGGTGCTCGCCGGTGAGCCGAACCTAGTCGCCAGCGAATCGACCGAGGCGGGCCTTCGCGCGTGGCAAACGCCACTCGCCCCGCCGGCGGAAGTCGTCTTGGCGATCCTCAGCGGTGGGCCGGAGCAACAGACCTGGGCCTCGCTCGGGCGGGCGCTCGACGCCGCCGATCGCCTCACGACGCCGGGCGGTGTCGTCGCGATTTGGTCCGAACTGAAGGAGCCGATCGGCGAGAAGCTGGCTCGACTGGCGGATCTCGACGAGCGTGACACGGTCGCGGCCGAACTCGCCGGCGAATCGGGCGACGAAGCGTTGGCCGCTTGGCGGGTCCTGCAGGCCCTCGAACGCGGCCCGGTCTTCCTGCACAGCCAACTCGACGAGGACGACATTGAGAACCTCGGCCTCGCCCCGGTCGCCACGGCCCAACAGATGCTCCGGATGGTGAACCGCTTTGATTCGTGCACGGTGCTCAACGAAGCCCAGCATGTAAGCTTTGTCGAGTTGACGGAGAACCAGCCATGAACCACACAAGCTTTCCACTCGACGCGTATGCCGTTATCGAAGGCTGGTCGGCCGTTGAGGCAACCGGCCTCGACGCCGGCAAGTTCTTGCAGGCATTCTGCACGAACGATGTGCTGAAACTCGCCGACGGCGGGGCGTGCGAGGCGATGTTTACCGACGTCAAGGCACACGTCCTCGCCTACGGCTGGGTGATCCGCCATGCGGAGGAGGCTTACACCGTGCTGCTCGCCTCGGATCGGGCAGAGCGGCTAAGCGATCACCTCGATCGCTACCTGATCCGCGAGAAGGTCGAACTGGCAGCGACAGGCGGTGGAGCCGTTACGATCGGCCACGACCCGTCGGGCTGGCCGCTCGCCGCTCTCGGCGAAGGCATCACCGGAACGTATGGCGAAACAACCAGCCCGGTTGCCAGCGGGAGCCGTCTTAGCGACACCGACTTCGATCGATTGCGTATCGCACTCGGCGTCCCCTTCGACGGACTCGATGTCGATGAAAGGAACCTGCCGCAGGAGGTCGATCGCAACGAGCAGGCGATCTCGTTCACAAAAGGCTGCTACCTCGGCCAAGAGCCGGTCGCAAGGATCGACGCTTTAGGGCGGGTGAACTGGCAGCTGCGTGGGCTTGTTATTGAAGGTTCGGCCCCGACAGCGGGAGACGAGCTGGTAGCCGATGAGAAGACCGTCGGCCGCGTGACTTCGGCAGTCGGTACCGACCAAGGTTCGATCGCAATGGCCTACGTGCGTCGCGAGAAAAGCGAGCCCGGGACCGAGCTAGCCATCAAAGGCTCGCGAGCCGTTGTTCACGGGTTCCCGATCCCAACAACTCATTAGCTCGACCATGCTTGGTCGGGACTAAGGATTCACTGGCTCGGCCGACCACCGCGAAACATCGAGATCGAGCGGCTCGCGTTCTAAGCGGCTGATCGCGGCGATGTCTTCGCGAGCCGCGAAGTAGGCGTCGATCACTCGGGCGTCCCATTGCTTGCCGGCCCCTTCCTTGAGGATCGAATCGACCTTCTCGATCGGCATCCCTTCGCGGTAGGGGCGATCGCTTCCCATCGCATCGTAAGAGTCAGCCACGGCCGTGATCCGAGCGAGCAGCGGCGATTCCTCTCCAACCAACCCGCCCGGGTAGCCGTTGCCGTCCCACGATTCGTGATGATGCAGGACGATCGGCAGAACATGACTTAGCTGAGGGATGCCGCGGAGAATCTGCTCGCCCAGCGATGGGTGGGTCTTGATATGGTTGTATTCCTCGTCGGTCAGCTTGTCCGGCTTGCGGAGGATGGCATCCTCGATGCCGATCTTGCCGATGTCGTGCAGCAAGCCGCCGAGGTAGATTGCATTGACCTCTTCGTCCGTGCAACCGAGTTCTTGGGCAAGCCGCACCGCAACGCGAGCGACCCGGTCGCTGTGCCCACAGGTGTAGCGATCCTTGGCGTCGATCGCCGACGTCATGGCGTGGACCGCGCTATCGAACAGCTCGGTCTTCTCGGCAAACAGGCTCTGGTTGCCGGCGTGGACACCGACGAGTGTCGCCACGCTCGAAAGCAGGCTCGCCTCGACGGTGCCGAACTCACCGTTGTCTTGGCGGCCGGCGGTGTGCGGCTTCGATCGATAGTTCAGGACGGCCAACCAACCGATGCGGCGTTGGTTGGCGATGATCGGGGCGGTAACAACCTCACGGACTTCGGGATAAACCCAGGTCGGCGAGGAGGTGCGGTCGCGGTTGAGCACGATCGCACGGCGTTCGGCTTGCGGTCCGAGTGTTGCAAAGAACTCTTCGAGGCTCGCATCAACGAACGGCATGCGATCGCCAGCGATCATCGGGGTCGGGTTGTCGGTGCGATCCAAGCACGCGACAACGCAGTCGCTCGGGACGACATCGGCCAGCCATTCGACGGCCTGCTCGGTCAGCTCACGTTCGGTGCGACCGATCGAGAGTCCTTCGGTGAGTTGATGGAGGAGGTTCAATTCCTCGAAGGTCGCCATAAGCTGTGACGACATATCGGCCTGACGGGCCTCCGACTCGGCCGCTGCCTGAGCACACCGTTCTGCCTCGACCAAGGCTTGGGCGAGCGGAACGGCGGCATGGGCGGGCCAATCGCGGCGACCGACACACCAGCCAGCGAGCCTCTGCTCGCTGAGGCCCAACGTGCGGGCGGCCGACGAGATAGCACCTGGGCTCGGGTCCGCCTCGGTAAGCAGCAAGCTGACCGCAACGCGTCCGGGCGCGAAGTCCGCGGCGGGCAGTGGCACGGCCAAAGCCAGCAACGGGGCGTGATCCTCGATCACTTCGACGCGGCCCTCGAGTTGCTCGCAGTGAGGAACCAACCGGTCGATATCGAGCCCCAGCCAATCGCTGGTGCCTCGTTGGAGGGTGCCCGTGGACGGCTCGAGAACCACGAATGGCTGCCGGAACGCGGACTCGAGCCTTGCGAGCAAGGCATCGGCCGGGTCCAACGCAAGCGATGCGTCTAACGCAGCAGCGGTTTGTGGCGAGGTGGCGAGCACGGCGGATCGGGTAACGACACACGCGGAACAGGTCAGGGGGAGCCTGCATGCGGCGTCACCATGCAGACCGGCAACGCTACGCCTCCGCTTGGGCGTACCCGGGCCTTGCAAGCGTGATGTCAACAGCTGAGTGAAAACCACAGCCGGGTGGTGCCACTCGTAGCGATTGTAGGCCCGCGAAGGGCGTTCCCGGCTCAGTCGGCCGGATCGCGGCGGCGTTGATAGAGCCGGCTGGCACGCTCCAGTATGGCCCGCTCGTTGGCGGTCAGCTCGGCCATCCCGCTGGAATGGACCTTCGCCAGGATGTCGTCCACTTGGTCATCGTCCCAACGGTCATCGATCGAAGAGAGATCGTATTCGGTCTCGCCTGTCGGCAGGTGCTGATGGTTTCGATCCAGCTCTTGGTGGGGCTCATCGAAGCGGTTGCTGAGCCGTCCACCCCGCGGGAGTTCGGTCAGCGGGAGGCCAATCAGGTCATCACCCTGAGCATCAAGCCAGTCTTCGACGGCGGGCTCTTCCACCACCACATCGCCGCGTGCGCCGAACGCCAAGACAATCGCAAGCACCGCCAACGACGCCGAAAAGGCCGGCGGTGCGGCATCGACCAGGACGAGGGCGGCCGCCGCGCCGATCAAACCGGCCGAAATCAACAGCGAGGCGAAGCAGGCGACATCGCGTGCCGGCCGTCGTCCGATCCAGACACTCAACCACGCCCGCAGAGCCACGCCGCCATCGAACGGCGAGGCGGGCGCCATGTTGATCAAGAACAACGGCCAGTTAACGACGATCAGCAGGCTGGCAAGCAGCGTGATCGGTGCCGCGTCCGCCGCGGTCGCCGACGCGTAGGCAAGCCTCGGATCGACGAGCATCACCCCGGCCAGCTCGACCCCGCTGGCTACCAAGCATCCCATCGAGCCGACCACCAGGGCCAGATTGGCAACCGGTCCGGCCATCGCGCAGAAGACACGTTCACGCGGGTCGATCATCGAACCGAGCGTGGTCAATCCACCGATCGGTCCAAGCACGATCGGCGTGCCCGAGTCCAACCTCAGACGCCCGGTCCGCGACCGAGCCACCGCCGCCAAGTGCGCCCCTTCGTGCAAGGCAAGGCTCGCGGCGTAGGCCGCCAAGGCCAGCCAAGCGGCCGGCTCGGCGGACTGCCAGCAGAAACCGGCACCCAAGAGCAATACGATCGCCAGCGTGACGTGGACCCTCACCGGAACCGAGACACCGCCGCCGACCCGCCAATTGCCCAACGGGGCCGACCAACGCCTCAGCCCAGGGCCTGAGTCGGCCGGCATCGGTTTTGCGGAAAAGACTCGCCGGGGGCGTGACATCGCGGAAGCTGCTGGAAGGCAGGCGGGGGGCAGGTGATCAACTTTGATCGTACCGGCTGCCGTCGGGTCCGGCAAATAACAGGCCCCGACACTACTCCACGGTCACGCTTTTCGCGAGATTCCTCGGTTTATCGACGTCGCAGCCACGCAACACGGCGATGTGATAAGCCAGCAATTGCAAGGGGACCGCCGTAACGATTGGCTGGAGGTAGTCGGCCACGTGAGGGACCCGGATCACCTCGTCAGCGATCTCGCTCGCCCGCTCATCGTCCTCATCGACGATGGCGATCACCGGGCCGCCGCGGGCGCGGATCTCTTCCATATTCGCGATGACTTTGTCGTACACCGCCCCTTGCGGCACAATGAAGACGCTCGGCGTCTGCTCGTCGACCAGGGCGATCGGCCCGTGCTTCATCTCGGCCGCCGGGTAGCCCTCGGCGTGGATGTAGCTGATCTCTTTGAGCTTGAGCGCGCCTTCGAGTGCCGTGGGGAAGTTGAACTGCCGCCCCAAGTAGAGGAAGTTGTCGCACCCGGAGTAGCGCCCGGCGATGCGTCGGGCGGCGTCATTCGTATCGAGCGCCTTCTCGACAGCGAGTGGCAGGGCTTCGAGCTCATTGACGATCCGGAGACCGGCCTCGTAGCTGAGGTGTCTCAAGCGGCCCAGGTGCAGGGCGATCATCGCCAACACGACACACTGCGAGGTGAAGGCCTTGGTCGAGGCGACACCGATCTCCGGGCCGGCGTGCAGGTAGACCCCGCCATCGGCTTCGCGGGCGATGGTGCTGCCCACCACGTTGCAGATGGCCAGCGAGCGGTGCCCTTTGCGCTTCATCTCGCGCAAGGCGGCGAGCGTATCGATCGTCTCGCCGCTTTGTGTCAAGGCGAGCAACAAGGTCTGAGAAGACATCGGCGGGTTGCGGTAACGCAGCTCGCTGGCGTACTCGACCTCGACCGGCAGCCGGGCGAACTCTTCGATGATGTACTCGCCGACCATCGCCGAGTGCCAGCTCGTGCCGCAAGCGGTGAGCACCATCCGATCGATGCTGCGCAACTGGCGAGGCTCCAGGTTCAGGCCGCCGAACACCGCGGTCGCTTGGTCTCGGTCGAGCCTGCCGCGCATCGCATTGCGGATCGTCTCCGGCTGCTCGAAGATCTCCTTGAGCATGTAATGGGGGTAGCCGTCGAGCTCGACTTGGCTGGCATCGATCTCAAGGGCTTCGACGCTGTGCGCCACCAACGCCGAGTCGCGGCCCAGCACGCGGATCGCCCCGGCGGTGACCACCGCGATCTCGTAGTCGGCCAGGTAGACGATCCGTTTGGTGTGGCCCGCCAGCGGTGAGCCATCGCTGGCGATGTAGTGCTCGCCGTCGCCGACACCGATTACCAGCGGGCTGCCGAGCCGCGCGGCGATCACGACCTCGGGCCATTCGCGGAAGACAATCGCAAGGCCATAAGTCCCGCGGAGTTGGGCCGTCGCGGCGCGGACGGCCTCAACCAGCAAGGCGTGCGGGTCGTCGCCGACATCGATTGCCTCGCTCGACTGCAGCTCGGATAGTTCGTGGGCGATCAGGTGCGCAACCGCTTCGGAGTCGGTATCGGTTGTAAAGCGATAGCCAAGATCGCCGAGCTTCTGGCGGAGGACTTGGTAGTTCTCGATGACGCCATTGTGGACCAGGGCCAAGACCCGGTCGCCACCGATGTGCGGGTGGGCGTTGGTATCGTTCGCGGGGCCGTGGGTCGCCCAACGCGTGTGCCCAACGCCGAGGTTGCCTTCGTGCGGCGTCGCTTGGAGGGCTTCGGCGAGGTTGTCGATGCGGCCCGCGGTCTTGGTGATCGAGAGCCCGCCACCCTGTTCAAAGGTAACGACTCCCGAGCTGTCGTAGCCGCGGTACTCGAGCCGGCGTAGGCCTTCGAGCAAGAAATCGGTGGCCCGCTTGGGGCCGATGTAGCCAACGATGCCGCACATAGCGCCAACTCTCCCTCGATCGCATTCCTTCAGCCACCCGTTCCGACGGGCGTGCCAGCAAGGGGCGGAGTCTACGCTGTTTGCCTCGATCGAGGAAAGACGGACCCGGCTGCGAATCGATCTGTTGCTGTTCGACGTTTTGACGTACCAAAGCGGCTCGTCGTTCCGTGCTGTCATCCGCAAGAAGGCCCCGAGTCGCTCGAATGCCTGCCCCGAAAGCTTGTGTCGTCATCCCCGCCCGCATGCACTCGACCCGCCTGCCAGGCAAGATGCTGCTGCGTGAGACCGGCCGGACGCTCCTGGAACACACTCATGAAGCGGCCTCAAAGGCCGAGCTGCCGTCGGCGGTGATCGTCGCCACGGACCACCAAGCGATTGCCGACGAGGTCCGTCGCTTCGGCGGGACGGCCGTCATGACGAGCCCCGACCACGCCAGCGGGGCCGACCGGGTCGCCGAGGTCGCCGCCCGCACGCCGGGGTTCGACCTCTTCGTCAACGTCCAAGGCGACGAGCCCGAGATCGAGCCCTCGGCCATCGACGCGGTGATCGAGCAGCTCGCCGCCGACCAACAAGCCACCGTCGCGACACTGGCCACGCCGCTCCGGGATCCCGACCGCTTGCTCGATCCGTCGAATGTGAAGGTCGTCTTCGACAACTCGGGGCGGGCCCTCTATTTTAGCCGCAGCCCGATCCCATTCGTCCGCGACGCCGGCTCGGCGACCGCGGGGGAGGACCCGTTGTTCTTCCACCACGTCGGACTCTACGCGTATCGGCGTGACTTCTTGATGCGGCTCTCGGAGTTGCCCCCCTCGCCGCTGGAGCAAGCCGAGAAGCTCGAACAGCTTCGGATGCTGCAGGCGGGAGAAACCATCCGCGTGGGGGTGATCCCGACCTCGGCCGTTGGCATCGACACGGCGATTGACTATGCCGCCTTCGTCCAGCGAAACAGCCGAAGGGCGGCCGCCTAAACCGCTAAAGAGATACAAAGGTCGCCAATCGGCGGGTTGGCCTTCTCGCCGTCAACGACCTATCTTCACCTAGCCCTCCATCCGGTCCTCCCGCGCCTGCGACAAGACAAATGACAACGACCTCGATCGAATCGATGCCGTTGGCCTCCGCATTGGTACGGATCGGTCGCGAACGGGGCGTGGCGGTGGAGCGGCTTCGGGCCGACCAACTGCTCCGCGATGCCCAGGCCGCCTGGCCGGGCGATCCGTCGAAGCAGTGGGAGAGGTGGCTCCGCGAGTCGGCCGAGTCACTCTCTCTGCGATGCCGAATCGCAGACCTCTCGCCCGCGGCCGCCAAGCGACTCGCGGCAGCCGGCGCGCTGCTCGTCCAGGGCAACGAGCAGGGCGAGGTCGTCATGCTCGTTAGCTCCGAAGACGGAACGGTCGGTGTCGCCACCGGCGAGCTGGATGGCGTTGCGGCCTTGCCTTCGGGCACGCTCGGGTCCGACTCCGACCAACCCACGCGATGGATCATCGTGGACCACCCACAAGTCAACACGCCTGCCGCCGCGGCGGGGCTCTCTCACAAGCCGGTCCGCCGGCTCTATAAGATTCTGCGACCCGAGTGGGCCGATATCTGGATCGTTCTGGTCTTCGCCTTCTTCGTCGGCGTGCTGAGCTTGGCCACGCCGATCGCGGTAGAGTCGCTCGTCAATACGGTCGCCTTCGGGCGTTTATTGCAACCGGTGATTGTGCTGGCAACGCTCCTGTTCGGCTTCTTGGCGTTCGCCGGCATCCTGAACGGCATGCAGATTTATGTGGTCGAGCTCATCCAACGTCGGCTCTTCACGCGGGTTGCGGCTGACTTGGCCTATCGCTTGCCTCGGCTCGACCAATCGGGCTTGAAAGGCTCTTACGGACCGGAGCTCGTCAATCGCTTCCTCGATGTCGCAACGCTGCAAAAGGTCGTTGCCGGTCTGTTGACCGACGGCATCAGCATCATCCTCGCGACATTCGTCGGTATGACGGTCCTCGCGTTCTACCACCCGTGGCTGCTCGGGTTCGATGTGCTCCTGCTGATTATCGTCGTCACGGGCGTCACGGTGCTGGGCCGGGGGGCGATCCCGGCGGCGATCAAAGAATCCAAGATGAAGTACGGCCTCACCGCATGGTTCGAGGACGTCGTGCGGTGCTCCAGCGGCTTCAAGGCCGCCGGCGCCCCCGATTACGCCAACGACCGAGCCAGCTCGATCACGTCGCAGTACCTCGCGTACCGCCGGGTTCACTTCCGTGTCCTGATGCGTCAGATCATCTTCGTGCTCGCGCTCCAAGCCGTGGCGGGTACGATCCTGCTGGGTGGTGGCGGTTGGCTCGTGATCCAAGGGCAGCTATCGCTCGGCCAACTAGTCGCCGCCGAGCTCATCGTCGCAACGATCCTCAGCTCGCTGGCCAAACTCGGTAAACACATCGACGGCTTCTACGACGTCGTCGCCGCCGTGGACAAACTCGGGGTCCTCTTCGACCTTCCGGTCGAACGGCCCGATGGGGTGCTCAACCTTCCGCCCGGCGACGGTGCGAGGGTCCACCTCAGCGGGCTCAAGCACCCACACGGTGGCAAGACTCTGACTTCTGGTCTCGACACGGAGATCGAAGCCGGCGAGCGGGTCGCTGTGTACGGCCCCAGCGGAAGTGGAAAGACAACTCTCCTGCGGATGCTCTTCGGCCTGATCCGCCCCACGAGTGGCCATGTCGAGATCGAGCACACCGACCCGCGCGACCTGCGCCCCGACGTGCTGCGTGAGTTGGTTGGCTTCGCCGGCGAGCCTGAGGTATTCGATGGCACGATCAACGAGAATATCCACCTGCACCGCCCGGGGGTGAACTCCGCGGAAGTCCGGTCGGCCCTGTTTGCTGTCGGTTTGCTAGACGACGTCCTGCGGCTGCCCGACGGCCTCGAAACCAAGATCAATGGCTCGGGCGAGCCCTTCTCCATGACCCAGAAGCGGCTGCTGATGATCGCCAGGGCGATCGCCTGCGGGCCGCGTCTGCTGCTAATCGACGGCTTGCTCGACACGCTGCCCGACGGCGACCTCGACCTCGTGATCGACTCGCTAACCGAAGAGAATCGGACCTGGACACTGATCGTCGCTACCGGGCGATCCGGAGTCGCCGAGAAGCTGGGGCGAACGCTCCCCCTCGACGCTCCTCCGACCAACCGTGAAGGAGGTGCCCAATGAGTGCCACCCAAGCCCCCGCGCCGAGCGAAGAGCCGCTCACTTGCCGAGCCGCGGATATCGAACAACGCTTCCCGGCCCTGCACTTGACCCGTTCGTCACGCACGGCGCGCCGCCTGGGGCGTGTGCTATTGGTATTCCTCGGGATCGCCGTGCTCGCCGCTTTCTTTGCGCCGTGGCAGCAATCGATCCGTGGCGAGGGGTGGGTCGTCGCGTTCGATCCCTACGAACGCCCGCAGGTCGTCAAGGCCCAGGTGAAAGGCCGCGTCGCCGAGCGCGGCGAGGGCGTGTTCGAGAACGCCTATGTCGAGAAGGGCCAACTCCTCTTCCGTATCGAGGATCAAGACCCCGATTACCTCGGTCGCCTTCAGATCCAGGTCAACAACGTTGCAAACGAAGTCAAGCTCGCTGAGCAAAGGCTTGAGACTGCGAGAACGCTGGTCGACAACAACGATCGTATCGTTGAATTCGCCGGGGAAGAGTTCGAGTTCATCACCCAGTCGCAACAAGATTACATCGAATCCTACAATCGCCAGATTCGACAGGCAGAGAACAAAGTCCAAGAAGCCGAGAGCAAGTTGCTTTCTGCGAAGGCGAAAGAAGTGCAAGCTAGGCTCGATTACGAGCGAAAACAGCGTCTCTTCGATCGGGAAATCTCCCTGGTCCCCGAGCTCAAGCTTCAAGAGACGGAACAGAAGGCTAGGACCGCAGCAGCGGAAGTTGGCGTCGCTGAGCAACAGTTGAACAACGCCAGAAACGGCGTCGTTGTTAAAACCAAAGAACGCGACGGCAAAGCGGCCGAGCTCTCCGGCAAACTCAAGAAGATCTCGCAAGAGATCGAGAAGGCCAACGCGATGGCCAATAAAGCACGCAATGATATCAACAAGATAAGCGAGGAGATCGCCCAGAAGAATACGAAGCTGCAGGACATGGAGCGGAAGCTCACCATCCAGCAGCTTCAACAGGTCGAAGCTCCGCTCAGCGGCTACATCATGGACCTGAAAGTGGTCGATGGCCTGCCGGTGAAGCAGGGCGATCAGCTCTGCCGGATCGTGCCGAAGACCGACAACCCGGCCGTGCAGGTTTGGGTCGCCGGCAACGACGCGCCGCTCATCCACGTCGATGACCACGTCCGGCTACAATTCGAGGGCTGGCCCGCCGTGCAGTTCTCAGGGTGGCCTTCGGTCGCGATCGGCACCTTCGGCGGCAAGGTCGCCTTGGTGGATCCGACCGATAACGGCAAAGGCAAGTTCCGCGTGCTCATCACCCCCGACAAGTACGACGAAGACGACGCCGATTGGCCCGAGTATCCCTACCTCCGCCAGGGGGTCCGAGCGAACGGCTGGGTGCTGCTCGACCAAGTCCCTCTGGGCTACGAGGTTTGGCGTCGGATGAATGGCTTCCCACCAGCTCTTCAAGACAAAGGATCTGAGGACGCCGGGAAGACCCCAAAGCCGCCGAAAATCAAGATCTGATTGCCAAGCAATCGCCCGAAGCCCCCACCTTGCCCGCCCTCACTTCGCGGCTTCGCCTTCCGAAGCCGATTGGGCGTTCCCGCTCTAGGCGGTGTTGTGGTTGTGCCGATCCTTCGGAGAGTACGGACTAAACCGACTCTCCCGAGAACCGCGCCGCCAGCGCTCTACCTGTGTCATCGCTCGGATACCAAGCCGCCGCGCTAGCCTTGATCGCCGCGATGGCGATCGGTTGTCGTTCGGGCGCGGACAAGCGAGCAAGCCAGGCAACCGCCGCGGTCTCCAAACCATCCGTTGACACGGCGACCGTCGAACCAGCCCCCACCCCGGAAGTCGAAACGGCCCAGTTCGAAGGCGGGGCCGATGATTTCGAGGCAAGCCAACTAGGCACGGCCGACGCTAGCAAAACCATCTCCGAGCCGGCGAAGCTGCCACCGCCAGCAGACGAAGCGGATTCGGAAACCGAATCGACTGGCGAGGCCGAGGTGGTGGAGCCACTCTCCCAGCCCTCGGAACTCGACACCGCGGTTGAGGCTCCGTTGCCACCGACGGTCGACGAGGTGGTCCGCTCGATCGTCGAGTTCTTCCCGCTGATCCAGCAAGCGACCGCGGGCCGGACGATCGCGTCGGGGCAGGTGCTCGAAGCCTCCGGGGCGTTCGACCACAAGCTCGATATCACCTCCGACTCGCAGCCGCTGGATTTCTACGAGAACCACCGTTCGAGCATCGGCGTCAAGCGCGAGACCACCTGGGGCGGTCGCACCTTCGCCGGCTATCGGATCGGGCGTGGCGTCTACGAGCCGTGGTACCTCGAACGCGAAACCAACAAGGGCGGTGAATTCAAGATGGGCTTCACCGCCCCGCTGATCCGCGACCGTGCCATCGATGCCAACCGGAGTGAGCTCTGGCAGGCCCAGATCGAGCAAACGCGTATCGAAGCGGAGATCGATCTGGCCGTGATCGGCTCTGTCCGCCTGGGAGCGATCGCGTACTGGGATTGGGTCGCCGCGTTGGCGAAGCTCAACGTCGCCGAAGAGGTCTTGCAACTCGGCCTCGCCCGCGTCGAAGGCCTCGCCGATCAGATCGCCGAGGGCGAGAAGAAAGAGATCGACCAAACCGACAACCAGCGGATTATCGTTTCACGCCAAGCAAAAGTGATCGACGCCCGACGGAAGGTCCAACAAGCCGCTGCCAAGCTCTCGCTGTTCCTCCGCGACCCAACCGGCCGGCCGATTGTCCCGTCGGAGAACGTTGCCGATCCGGCGTTCGCTGTCTCGATGGGCTTCGAGCCGCCGCCGATCGACGAGGACGTTGTCTTTGCCTCGACCAACCGCCCCGAGCCACGCGAGCTACGCCTAGCCGCCCAGCAGATCGGCGTGGCGATGCGGCAAGCGGCAAACGAGACGTGGCCCGACGTCGACGCCGGCCTGCTGATCGCCCAAGACGTTGGCGAGCGGACCAGTTCCAAGGGGGACAAGTCCGAGTTCGAACTCGAAGCCTCGCTCACGCTGTCCGTCCCGCTCGAACGCCGCAAGGCCTTCGGCAAGCTGCGTCAACTGCGCGGCAAGCTCGCCCAGATCCGCGCTAAACAGCGATTTGTTGATGAGAAGATCGCCATCGACGTTCAAGTGTCACGAACGGCGCTAGAAGCGGCCGCCCTCCGTGTCGATCAGACCGCCGAGGGGTTGCGACTCGCGCAAGAGATGTCGATTGCTGAGCAAGTGCGGTTCGACGAAGGCGAGAGCGATCTGTTCTTGCTCAACGCCCGCGAGAAGCAAGCCGCCGACGCGGCCTCCGAGCTCATCGACGCCCAACTCGATTACTCAATCGCGGCGGCCGACTACGCGGCAGCCTTGGGATTGAGCCTGCCCGAGATCGATCGGGTCGCTGTCCAAGACGTGCCGGCACCGTAGTTCAGGCACCGCGGGCGACAGCGAGTGCTTCGGCCAAGTCGATCGTTCCCTCGTAGAGGGCTCGCCCGACGATCGCGGCGGCGAGGCCCGCCTCGCGGAGGCGGCGGACGTCATCGATGGTCGTGACCCCACCGGAAGCAACGACGGGCAGCTTGCCCATGCCGGATTGCATCTCGGCCATGGCCTCAACGTTAGGCCCCTGCATCATGCCGTCGGTGGCGATGTCCGTGTAGACGATCGCGGCGAGCGGCTTGTCAATAAACCGCTGGGCAAGCGGCACCGCGGCGGTCTGGCTGGTTTCGAGCCAGCCATCGGTCGCAACAAAGCCGTCTCGCGCATCGATCCCGAGCACCAGCTTGTTCGGGAACCGATCAACAATCTCTTCGAACCAATCGGTCTGCTTGATCGCCGACGTACCGACCACGAGCCGATCGAGCCCGAAGTCCAGAAGCTCCGCGATCGATTGCTCATCACGGATGCCGCCGCCGAGTTCGACGCGGAAGTCGCCGTCGCACGCGTTCAGCGTATCGAGGATCTCTTCGACCGCGGGTAGGTTAACAGGTGCCCCCTCACGAGCCCCGTCGAGGTCGACCACGTGCAGGCAACGAGCCCCCGCCTCGGCGAATTGGCGTGCCACGGCCGCCGGCTCGTCGTTGAAGACGGTTTCCTGTTCGTAATCGCCCTGGCGCAGGCGGACACACTTGCCGCCGCGGAGGTCGATGGCTGGCCAGAGTTCCATGGGAGTGATCGAGTTCGGTTGGTGCTTCGAGCCATCGTGGCATGGCTCTAGGGCAAGGCAATCGCTTGGTCGCAAGCTAGTATGGTCGCATAGTGTAGTCACTTCGTGAAGCCGCTTAGCCAAGGCAACCAAGCACCGCTGCCGAGCGTGCGGACCGAACCACGCCAGCCCCTTATGCCCGACAAGCCGCCCGCCGTCGCCCTGCTCGCCGCCATCGACGCGGCCTGCGATCGCTTCGAGCAATTGTGGCGGGAGACCGCTGAGGGTGCCGAGGGGCCGGCATGCGAGGCCTTTGTTGAAGACTTGCCAAGCGAAGCGAAGCAACAGGCTCTCAGCGAGCTCTTTGCCATCGAAAGGCAGTACCGTGCCGCCCGCGGGCAGGCGGCTTCGGGTTGGACCTCGGGACGCCCCGCGATCGAGGCGTTGGCCTCGGCGTCTCGTGATGAGGCCGAGACCCTGCCCGGTCCCTTGGTTGCGAATCGGCTCTCGCCCGACAGCGGCTTGCACCTCTGCTGCCCGCAATGCCAACAGCACGTCGAGCTACTCGACGACGTGCCTCTCGATCAGATCACGTGCAAGGCGTGCGGCAGCAGCTTCGACCTGACCAGCCAACCTCACACAGAAGTCTCCAAGCCGGTCCAGATCGGCCGGTTCATCCTCCGCGAACAATTGGGCGTGGGCGGCTTCGGCGTGGTGTGGCGGGCGAGGGACCCGCAACTCGATCGCGACGTGGCCCTCAAGGCACCGCGCCGAGACCAGCTCTCGCCGCACGAAGCGGAGATGTTCTTCCGCGAGGCGCGGGCCGCGGCGCAGTTGTCGCATCCGGGGATCGTCTCGGTGCACGAGGTCGGCCGCGATCAAGCCTCCGCCGGCGGATCGATCTATATCGTCAGCGAACTGGTCGATGGCGAGCCGCTCTCCGAGCGTCTCAAAACGCAACGCATCGCCACACGCCACGCGGCAGCGCTTGTCGCGGATATCGCCGACGCCCTGGAGTATGCCCACAGCCGCGGCGTGATCCACCGCGATCTGAAGCCCTCGAACATTATGCTCGATCGCTTCTCGTCCGGTGGCGAGACAATCCATCACGCCGAGGCCGAACTCGGCCGCCCCCGTCTGATGGACTTCGGCCTCGCCAAACGCGACACCGGCGAGGCGACCATGACGGTCGATGGCCAAGTCCTCGGCACCCCGGCCTACATGTCGCCCGAGCAAGCGAGCGGACAGGTCCGCTGGGTCGATCGGCGAACCGATATCTACGCATTGGGGGTCGTCCTGTTTCGCCTGCTCACCGGCGAGCTGCCCTTCCGCGGCACGGCGAGCAGTCAGATCCAACAACGCATCACCGACGACGCCCCCAGCCCACGCCGATTGGACGACAGCGTGCCGTTCGACTTGGCAAACGTCTGCAACAAGTGCCTGCAACGCGACCCGGCCGGCCGGTACGCGAAAGCGGCCGAAGTCGCGGACGAGATGCGAAGGTACCTCGCCGGCAGGCCGGTTCTTGCCCGGCCGCTGTCGTGGTGGGGCAGGGCGGGGCGGTGGGCCCGGCGTCGACCCGCGTCGGCGGCCGCCGTTCTGCTTGGTGCCTCATTGGCAGTCGTTGGTCCCACGGCGGCCGTGGTAATCGATCGGCAGAACGAGCAACTGGCGTCGCAACTGCAAGCCAACAAGGACCTCGTCCAGCGGCAAGAGAAGAAAATCGATGAGCTGGCCGCCACGATCAAAGACCAACCCGATCTCTCGGCATCGCGACTCGGCGGTGGAGAGATCACGCCCCGACGTGCCGACCTTATCGAACGGTTGCTCACAAAGTACGGCGAGAAGCTGGTCGCAGCCGCGGAACAGACCCCGGCCGATTCCCCCGAAGGGAGGTCGTCACGCGTGGCCGTCGCTCGGCTCCTGATGGTCGCGGGGCGCGCAGACGAAGCCATGACGCTGTTAGGCGGCTTGGTCGAGCCTGCCCCAGACGAGACCGAGTCGCTCAAGGCACTCCGCGACGCGATGGCGGAGATCGGGACCGATCGCCAAGAGCGTCTGAGGCGTCCCGCGTCTGCCGATCGCGGCACGGCCGAGGCACGCCTGCGGGCGACGGGCGTGCGTCAACGCGAGCTCGACGAACTGCTGCTGAACACCGAGTTCAGCGCCGGCGACTTGGCGACCCTTGCCGCCATCCTGCTCGAGCCGAGCGACTCGCAAGCCGAGAAGTGACCTAGCGGTCTTCGCCCGCGACTTCGCCCCCGTTGCGCGTTGCTAGGTCGCGGTACAAAGTGATCTCGATCTCGTCCGTCAGAAACTGCACGCTCCCATCGACCAGGGCAAAGAATGCCCCGCCCGCGTGGTGGCTCCCGAAATAGAAGTCATTCTGCCGAAGCGAAGACGGCGCGCCGGTCGGACGCGAAAAGTCCAAACCGTAGTAGCCGAACTGGTTCGGGTCCGCGTTCAACGGATAGCGGACGTTCTTCGTCCCCTTCATATGGATCCCCCTGACGAGCGTCTTGCCGTTGCCGGCGACGAGCCCGTCCCAAAGTCCACCGGCCACCCAATTGCTCGCGTTGCTCAGGTAACGCCGTTCGCCGAACGCCAGAGTGTGCGACGTGCCGTCGGTGATCTCCGCGAGCTTGGTTTGGCTATCCGGGTAGTAGACGCCATCGATGAAGGTCGGGCCGTAGACGGCTTCGTCCGAGAGGATCCACCGCTCTCCCGATCCGGACACGCCCGCGTAGCTCGACCAGATCGACGTCGGAGCGATCGACGGATCGGTCTCATCCGCCGCTTCGGCGGCGCTGGGGTTGATCGGCGGCTCGGGTTCGCTGGGGCAAACATAGAGGGCGGGGATCGGCACGAAGCGTTTTTCGAAACCGCCGCCCGGCTTCGGTTCGATCAGGTCGAGTAAGGCCTGCTCTTCGAGATAGGGCAGGAGCGGGACCCGCCACGAGAACCCATCGGTGCGTGGCTTCTGAGAAAGGAGGTGTCCGGAAGGCAATTCGTCTTCCGCCCCCTCGTACTCAAGCGAAGCGAGCGCGATTTGCCGTAAGCCACTGGAGCACATGGTTCGGCGTGCTGCGGCGCGGGCGGCCTGGACGGCGGGCAGCAAGAGACCGACCAGCACGGCGATGATCGCCACAACGACGAGCAACTCCACGAGGGTGAAACCGCCGTCCTTGGATGGCCGCCTCGGCTCCATCAGCGGCTTCTCCTCACGACACCCATGCCGACCAGCATGACGCCAACGATCGCTGCCGACGAGGGCTCCGGGATGCCAGACAACGCCCGCGCGAGTAAGAGGCCTGGGTCTTCGACCTCGCTGGCTCCTTCCATGATGGCAAGGAACCAGGGGATATCGTCGTAGTCGAACGACTCGTCGTTCGAGCCCCGGGCGCCCGGCGTTTCGCCGAGCCATTTGGCGGTGTACTCCGGCTCGTCGAGCAGGCCGAGGGCGAACTCGTCGATGTCCAACTCATCGAGCACGCCGTCGATATAGAGGTCGCCGTCGATCTCGCCCGGGTACGATGCCATCTGGATGTTATCGACGGCCCAATAGCCATCATCGCCGGCGTCTTCGACAGCGAACTCGAGCGTCACCTTCTCCTGTTCTCCCGTCGTTGATTCGGCTAGACCCGAACCATCCGTCAACAACGCAAACGAGGGCGGAGGGGGAAACAACGTCGACAAGTCGATATACACCCGTTCGTTCGCCACAAGCGGCTGGAAAAATGGGTTCGGCGTGTTCGCATTTCCAGCGGGATCAATCGGCAAGTCGGTGGGCCGACCTTGGCCATCGCGAAAAGGCGCCGACTCCCAACGCAGCACATCGAAAGTCGTCCCGTCAGACATCCGTGCCCGCACCACGGCGGTTTGATTATTGCGGAGGGCGTTGACCGGATCGCTCTGAGCGTCGTCGCAGCACTCACGGGCGAAGTAGCTGGTGTCAAATGCTAACGTCAGTCGTTCTTCGTTCTTTAGTCGCCTTGTCAGGTCGATCGGCGGTGTCTGCAGGAACGTGTTGTAGAGGCCGTTGCGCGCGGGGTTGTTGTCGTCGTTCCAGAGGTCATTGTCCGCGATCGCGATCGTCCCGCGGCCTCGACTGAACGCCTCGCGCGGCCCCTCGCCGATGCCCTGCCAGAGTGGCTTCTTCCAGAAGGTCCAACCGCGCCATTCCGGGATGCCGCCGGGAGGGATCTGGCTGGCGATGTCCCATCCGCTCGGCGGGTTCGGAGACCAAGCATCAGGCAAGCCGTAAGTAGGCGAAGTAAACTTCGCGATCCCCTCAAAACCTTGGCTGAAAAGCGGAGTGATCGCAGCCGCCGGGCCGTTGCCCATCGCCCCGATCCACAAGGCCACGGCGAGGGCTAGCTGCCAGCCGATGAAGGTCTTTGATGAGGGGTTCATCGTGTGTCTCCGATTCTGTGAGCGGAGAGAGCCCGCTCTTTCAACGATAACGGCTGGGGTCGATGATCCGGCGCGCTGAAAGCGCATTTTTTTCGCGGGATGTTTGGCTGCTCGGGCGGCTCCGGGTAGCCTGAACGTGGGGACGCCGACGCCAACCAGGACGCTACGTGGGTGATGCTTTCGTGCTTTTGACTCGCCAGATCATCGCCGCGGCGGCCGCTTGCTGCCTTGCTGGGCCGGTATCGGCGGCCCATTTTTGGCTCACGACCAATGGCGTCGCTACGCCCGGCCCGGTGGTCACCAAGCCGACCCTGAAGGTCGGCGTGCTGACCACGTTCTATATCTGGGGCCGTCCGACCGAGGGGCGGCAGTTCGACGGGATCTCGCTGACGGTCGTCGCCTCGACGACGGATGTCGATTTCGAGGACGGTTCCTACACCTTCTATAACACGATCGACGGCGGGACCGATCGCTTCGAGCTGGTACGTGATTCGTCGACGACGCCCGACCTGAACTCGAACTTCGATGTCCCGGAGATCGGCCTCGGCTTCCCCGATGTGCTCAGCGGGATCAATGGGATCACCCTTGAAGACGATCCGGCCTACCGAGGCCCGGGGTCTGCGTGTGCCGAGGGCGAAGCGAACTGCGTCATCGCCGGCGACGGCGACCCGGCGTGGCTGATCGCTAGCTTCGGCGTCCGCCCGCTCAGCACCACGGCCGAGACCAACCTCTACCTCCAAGTCGGTGATCGTGGCTTCTTGGAACGTGAACTCGCCGACGGGGACTACGACTTGGACAGCGAGGTCGATACCGATGACCGAACCGTTTGGGCCGACAGCTACGGATCGAACTCGCTCCTCGCTGCCGATGGCAACGGGGACGGCGTCGTGAACGCGGCGGACTTTACGCTTTGGCGTGATCATCTTGGCGATACCGCGACGCTCCTCGACCTGGACGATACGGACGTGCGATTCGGCGTGGACACGATGGGCGGAGACGAGCCGACCTACGATTCCGAGAGCCTCCTCGAACGGGAGTGGACGCACCCCGACGACGATCCCGATGCCGTCATCGAAATCGTGCTAGCGAGCCTTACGATTCCCGAGCCGACCGCCGGCGTTCTGCTGGCGATGGTCCTCGTCCTGCCAATCAGTAAGCGGCATTGCTACCCGACACGGAACCACGCCAGAATCTGATTTATCTCAGTCTTCGGCGTCGGGTGCCCAGCACGCCCGGATCAAGCCGAGCTTGCGCTCGACCGTCCGCTCGACCACACCCATCTCGCGGGCGATCTCGCCACTGGTCCAGCCCTCGAGCTTGCGTCCCGCGACCCGCCGGAGCGTGTCGTCCGGCAGCAGGTCCATCAGCCGGCGGATCTCTTCCTCCATCGCGACCACGAACTCGGGGCCGAGGTCTTGGTCGGCCGGGTCGCAGCCCGGCGTGTTGCTATCGCCATCGCCCGGCCCGATACCGACCTTGAGCTTGCCGCCCCCCCGCTTGAGGGCGGTCTGCTTGTGGCGTTCGTTGATCGCCTTGCGGGCGGTGATCTTGGCAAGCAGCGACCACAGGTTGTTGCGGTCTTGCAAATTGGGGAAGCGATCCCGCTCAAAGCCATGGAAGAGGCTTTGCATCGCGCTAATCGCCACGTCCTCTTCGTCCGCCGGACCCTTCGGCAACGCCCCGAGCTTCGCCCGGGCTAGGGCGACGATGCGGCGGAAGTAGCGATCCCAAAGCTCACGCTGTGCGATCGATTCGTCGCCGTCGCGTAGGTCGGCGATCCAGTGCGTGACCGAGCCGCGCGAGGTCTCTTCGTCATGCGTCACGGGTGTACGTTTCGCGAAAAGAGGGCAAGGGAAGCCAAGCCGCGGCGGGCCGGCGTATCAGATTTTTTAGTCTCCCTGCCCGAAGGATTAAACGCAAGCGATCGAGCAAGGGCAGGATCTGCCATTTTCTTACCTTCGACCTGTCGGGGTGTTGCGGCGTGCCGTGATTGGCCCGTTGTCGCAGGAAACGCCACCGCCTGCGGCCATTGGCCAATCCGTGTGGCACCAATCATCGAAGGGGAAGTCCGATGCTCATGAATCGCAACCACTGGCTAGCTTCGCTCGCCACCACCCTGTCACTCGCCACGGCCGCCAACGCCACCATCCCTTACACGCCGGTCACCGTCGGCGGCTTCGAGCTCGGGCCGGGCGTGGCGTCGCCGGAGGAGATTGGGGGCAAGGAGTACTCGCACGATTTCGATCACACCACGGCCGGACCCGGCGGTGCCCCCGACCCGCAGCAAGTCGTTGCTTGGGACGGTGTTGGCGGGGCGGCGGACGGCATCGACTTCTCTGGGACGCGGCCCAATTGGGAACGCGACCAAGAGATCGACGCGATCGCCAACCACAACGACGCCCTCTTCCGCGCCCTGCGAGGCGACCGCTCGCACCTGATCTTCTCGCACGACGACGAGGTCAGCTTCATCAGCGCCTCGGGCGGCTCGTTCACCGGCAGCGTGCCCGCAGCCGGCCCGGTGCCCCTCTCGAATGGCAACGTGATTGGTGGGGCCGGCGAAGTTTCGATCGAGACCTCGGGCTTCTACACGGGGCCCGAGTCGCAAGGCCTTTGGGCCGAGCAGAAACAGGTCAACGGCATGCCGCTGCCGCGGGATGTCGATGGCCTCGAGGTATGGGGACCCGAGCCGGCCCTTGTCGCCGACACCGACAAGTACTCGCTCGACCTCGATTTCCTCAGCGGCACCTCGGTCTGGAACGGCTCGGGCTCCAGCTACCTGAGCCACGCGGCCATCGTCGGGGCGGTTACGAGCTTGCTCGGACCGATCCCCGGCCCAGCCATGCTGCCCTTCGATGACCAGGAAGGCCGCAACGCGATCAACGTCGACGCCTTGATGGTGCAAGATCGTTTCGGGGAGAACGAGAGCTTCGACCGGGATCCGACGGGCGTTCTGGAGGGGGACACGCTGATCTTCAGCATCCGCCAGATCGTCGATCCGATGGACCCCTCGGGTTACTACGCCACGGGCAGCGAGCTCTTCGTGCTCAACGCCGCCACCGGGGCGAGCTTCCTCGACCATGGTGGGCACCTGTGGGACAAGGGCTACGCCCTCGGCTCGCTAGCGATCAGCGGACCGCTTGGTGACAACGGACGCGGCGTGATCGATATCAATGCGATCGAGTCCATCGCCGGCATCCCCGAGCCGACCGGGGCGGCCCTGCTGGGAGCGGCGATGTTCGCCATGGTCGCGATGCGGAAACGCTTGGGCTGAGACAAGCCGGAGCCAGCATGAACCGCCGAGCCGGTCCCATTTGGGGTCGGCTCGGCTTCGTTGCGTTAAGCAGCGGGGGATGCGATGAGTTTGAGGGCTTTGGCTTGGGAGAACCGGGCTGATCTGACGCGGACGAAACGGATCCGATCACCTACGATGGCGTGTCTCGCTCACGCCCGTGTCCCTTCGCCTGCCACGCCCCGATGCCCGCCGCCCTGGCCGTCGAACAACTGGCCAAAGCGTATGGCGAGCGCCAGGCGTTGGATGGGGTCACGTTCTCCGCGAACGAGGGCGAACTGCTCGGTCTGCTCGGGCCCAACGGCGCCGGCAAGACAACGCTCATCCGTTGCCTCTCGGGGCGTGTGCGGCCCGATGCAGGGCGGATCAGCCTGTTGAACCAGACCCTCGGCAGCCGAGGCGGTCGCGAGCGACTCGGCTTTGTGCCGCAAGAACTCGGCATCTACCCCGATCTGACGACGCGGGAGAACCTGCGGGCGTTTGCCGTCTTCAATGGCTTGGCCGGTTCACGGCTCAAGCAACGCATCGATTGGGCGCTTGAATGGACAGGGCTAGCCGACCGGGCCAACGACCTGCCCAAAACCTTCTCCGGCGGCATGAAACGCCGGGTGAATATCGCGTGTGGAGTGCTGCACGAGCCGCGTGTTTTGTTGCTCGACGAGCCAACCGTCGGTGTCGATCCGCAGAGCCGAGAACGGATCTTTGTGATGATCGAGGCGCTCCGCGCGGCCGGGACCACGATCGTGCTCACCACCCATCACCTGGAAGAGGCCGAGCAGCGTTGCGACCGGATCGTGGTGATCGACCACGGCCAAGTCATCGCCGCCGGTACGCTGAGTGAGCTGATCGAAAAGACCATCGGCCCCGATCGCCAAGCAACGGTCCGCCTCGCCCATGAGCTGCTGCCGGGAGCGGCCGAATCGCTCAAGCTCACGCCCGCGGCGGGCGATCCGTGCCTGCTGAAAACCAGCATCAGCAACGTCGCGACCGACCTGCCGCACCTGTTGATGTCGATCACGCGCGTTGGCGGTGATGTGCGGGATATCGAGGTCCACGCCCCCAACCTGCAGGCGGTGTTCCTGCACCTGACCGGTCGGGAGTTGCGAGAATGACGCTCCGCCTGATCCTCGAAGTCGCGATGATCGGCCTCCGCCGATTGTGGCACGGCAAGCTTGAGCTGCTGCTCGTGTTTGTGGTGCCGATCGTCTTCTTCACGATCTTCGCGATGATCTTCACCGGCGGGGTGAGCTCGGGGAAGACCAAGAAGATCAAGGCGGCGGTTGAGAACCTCGATCCGAGCGAAACGGCGCAGGACTTGATCGAACGCTTCACGACCAACGACGCGGTGCGGCTGATCGAATCGCCCGAGGCCGATCGCTCGCTCGATCCCTACGAACGGGCACGCGACGCGATCCTTCGCGGCAACGCGGCGGTGTCGTTGGTGGTTCCCGAAGGCTGGGCCGAGTCGCTCGCCACGCCGTCGCCGGCGAAGCTCTTCCTCCTTTACGACGCGTCCGACCAGATCGCTCCGAAGTTCACGGCGGCTCTTGTGCAGGAGACCCTCGGCGAGACGCTTGCCGAGCAATCGAGGGCCGCGGCAGCCCAACGCCCCCCGGGCGCGACCCCGCCCCAACGGGCTCCCCCAGGAGTCGAGTCGATCGATGTGTTGGCCGACGGCAAGGCGAACCCGGTCGTCGCGATGTATGCGGCAGGCATCGCCGTGATGTTCCTGCTCTTCAGTGCGACCGGCTCGGCCGGGTCACTGCTCGAAGAAGAGGAGACCCAAACGCTCGAACGCCTGCTGGCGTCGCGGCTGCGGATGGGCCATGTGCTGGCCGGCAAGTGGCTGCAGCTCTCGCTCGTGGGTGCCCTGCAGGTCGTGCTAATGTTTGCTTGGGCCCAGGTCGCTTTTGGGCTCGACGTGTTGGGGCGGCTCGATGGCTTCTTGCTGATGACGGCCGTGACCGCCTCGGCGGCGGCGGCGTTCGCCCTGCTGCTCGCAGCGGCCTGTCGCACGCGTGCGCAACTGAATGCCGTTTCGGTGATCTTGGTGCTGACCATGTCGGCGTTGGGCGGGAGCATGGTGCCGAGGTACCTGATGAGCGAATCGATGCAAGAGATGGGCCGCTTGACGTTCAACGCCTGGGCGATCGACGGCTACACGAAGCTCTTCTGGCGTGGCCTACCGACCACCGAGCTCTGGCCCGAGCTCGCGGTCATGGGCATCGCGACGGTCGTCATGCTCGCGATCGCTCGGCTCTTGGCAACGCGTTGGGAAGCCTCCTAGGGCAGCCTAAGCCAGCCACATCGCGAGGAATCCGATCGTCGAGATTCCGATCACCCACCAACCGATCGTGCGGATCGTTTGTGAAGGCGACCCGGCACGCCAGGCCGCTTCGCGGTCGGCATCGGTAACCCAGTAGCCGCACGCATAGCACGCCTCGGCGTCGGCGTGGAGCTCGGCGCCGCAATCGGGGCACGGGATGACTTCTTCATCGTCATCGAGGCCATCATCCCAATCGTCGGCATTGTCTTCGTCGTCGTTCATCCGGTCGTCGCCGCGGGGCGGCCCTTCCAAGTGACTGGGCGACCGATCAGCGATCGCACCAGCGCCGACCATTGCACCCACAAGAACAGCACGATGCCAATCGGATGGGCGAGAGCCCCATCAATCGGTTGCCGGAACCGCCACGCCGCGTCGAGCCGCGGCAACACAGCGAGGCCGATCGCCACCAGCGAAAGCCCCAACGCCGTGCTCGCTTGCCAACCCCACGCCAGCCCGGCTAAACCGAACGGCAGCACCTGGCCGGACAGCAACACGGCGGTGACCGGTGGAAGCAGCGACGGCGTGGCGATTCCTTCGGTGGCGTTCTTGAGCAGGCCTTGCCAGACGTCGCCGGCCGATTCGTACATCCGGCAGCGTGCCACGTCGGTCGCATCGAAGAGGTCGGTCTTGAGCCCCTCCTGCCGGTACGCCCGAGGCAGCGTGAGCCCGTCGTGTCGAGACGCTCGGATGGCGGCGTGGCCCCCGGCCCGCTGGTAGGCACCACGGCGTGTCAGGAAGAGCTGCCCGCACCCAGCGGCGAAGCCTGGACTATCCGAAGCACGCATCGCCCGCAGCGAGAGGAACCCCAGCAAGACAAAATGGATCAGCGGCAGCAACAGGCGTTCGAGCGGCGTCACGGTGACTTGCCGTGGGAACCCGCTCAGCAAGTCGGCACCCGTTCGATCGAGCTCCGCCAAGACGCGACCCAGGGCACCGGGCTCCAGCCGGACATCGGCGTCGATCCACAGGATCGCTTCGTGCGTCGCGGCATCGGCGAGGCGTTGGCAGGCATGCTGCTTGCCGTTCCAGCCCTCAGGCAAGCCGACCCCATGAATGAGGCGCACCCGCGGTTCCATGGACGCCAAACGCTCAACCCGCTCCGCCGTGTCGTCTTCCGATCCGTCGTCGAGGGCGACAATCTCTAGGTCAACGCCTTCGCCGGCGGCAACGATCGACGCGATGCAATCCTCGATGTTGGCCGCTTCGTTCCTTGCTGGGATGAGAACCGAAATCGCCGGCAACACCGCTCCCTGCGCCGGACGGCAAGCCGGTCGGAAGACCGGGCGGTTGCGGGCGTAGAAGTACGCCGGCACCGCTGCCATCAAGCAACAGACAGCGGCAACGATTGTCAGCGGGTCGGTCATTCAAGAGGACTCGTTCGCGGCGGCGGAGGTGGGTTCAATCTGCCCACTTCTCGCTATGGGCCGCCCGGTAGGTCTTGCCAGTGAGTTTAGCGTGCAGCCAGCGGATTGGCTCGTAGACCCCGCCAACCCCCGCTTCCCCGCCGATGAGAACCCGAAACGCCGACGTGTCGCGGGCGATGGACTGGGCGGCCAACTCGCGTTGAGTTGACCTCAGTCGTTCCTCGAGCAGGGCGTCCCAGGCCGCTTTATCGAGATCTTTGTGCTCGGTCAGAACGATCGGCTCGCCAAAACGACACAACGCCTCGGGGTTCTTCTCTTCCCAGAAGGGGTACTCGATCGCCAGCGGCAAGACGTAGCCCTCACGACCGTCGCGTGCCAGGTGCTCCACGAGGTGGGCCAATCCCGGCCGGAAGTCGGCGTCCGTTTGGCGGGGATCGACAAACCGCCCCTCGGGGGTCATCCAGATGCTGCCGCCCAAGGTGTCGAAGACAGCCCGTGAAGTCCGCAAGAACTGAGCCGCCCCACGGCGTGACTCTTGGTCGACACCGAAGAAGCCGAGCTTCTCGAAGATCGGATAGCGAGAGAGCGCCTCCGCATCGAACGGCGCGTAGAGCGTCCAGCCCGGCATCAACCGCTCGGCCAAGTGCATCGAGACCAACGGGTCCCACCACGAGGCGTGGTTGAGATACACAACGATCGCTGACTTTTTGTCCTCTAATGCCGTCGCCAGGGCAGGGGGCAGCGGCTCAGCAATCCCGACCGTGTTGAACGATTTCCTCAGGTACCGCCGGATGTACCAACGGAACCATGACAGGACGTGTCGCGAAACACGTGGAGCGGCGGCGGTCGGTTTGCTCATCGACGAACGATCGGTGGCCACAGAATCAGAGAAGACCCAGAGTAATCGGATGATCGTCCGGGCACTCGGCAGTTCGATGGTTTCGGCGAATCAGGTCACGGCCAACTCCCGCTCGCCGACACGCTCGCAGTCTTGATCGAGGGAGTCTGCCGCGATCCAGCCGCTCATCAAGACCATCGGCATGCCCGGCCCCGGGTGGGCGGCACCGCCGGCCAGGTAGAGCCCGTCGACGTCGGGGCTCCGGTTGGCCGGCTTGAACGCCCCCAGGAAGCGTCCGTGGCTTGCGAGGCCGTAAATCGCCCCACGCAGCACGTTGTAGCGGCTCTCGATATCGGCCGGCGTGAGGGCGTGCTCGGTGACGATCGCGTCGCGGAGGCCCTCCATGCCGGCGGTCCGTTCGAGCTTGTCGAGAATTACCTCACGGTACTCCGGCAGCATCTGGCCCCAGTCTTGACCGTCGCGCCGGTAGGGCGTGTGGACCAAGATATAGAGGGCCTCGCCTCCCTCGGGGGCAACGCTTGGCTCGGTGACCGCCGGGGCACAGAGGTAGGCCGTCGGGTCCGGGGCCGGCACGCCCCGCTTGTAGATCGCGTTGAACTCCTCGTGTGGGTCTTCGGAGAAGACGAAGTTGTGGTGCAACAACTGGTCGTAGCGACGGTTGAGGCCGAGGTACAGGACCACGCCGCTGCAGGCCGGCTCGTACTTGCGGCGTTTCATGAATGACGAGTTCGGCTTCTCGCCGAGCAGCTCTTGGTGGGTCAGCACGCTGTCGCAGTTGCTTACGACCGCGTCGGTCTCGTGCCGCTCTCCCGACTCGGTGATGACCGCCACGGCTCGGCCGCCTTCCTGGATGATCTGCTTGATGGGGGTCTCTGTATGGATCTCGATATCGAGCTCGCCGGCGAGCTTCGCCAGCGCTTCGGGCACCGCCCGGGTGCCGCCCATCGGGTACCACACCCCCTCCTCGATCTGCATATGGGCGATGCCGCACAGCACCGCCGGCGATGCCTCGGGCGAGCTGCCGACGTACTGCGTGAAGTGGTCGATCATCTGCGCGACACGCTCGTCCGGGACGTGCTTGCGCACCGTGCCGGCGACGGTCTTCCCCATCCGCAACGCGAGCAAGTCGCTGAGCACCTTCACGTCGAATGTGGTCGACATATCCATCGTATCGATGATACCGCCAACGCTCTTCCAGAAGAAGAAGTTGTCCGAGATCTTGTGCAGCCGCTCGCTGGTCGTGAGGAACTTCTCGTAGCCCTCGCCCACCTCGGGGCGGCCGGCGAACTCGTGGAGGGTCTTCTTCATCTCCGCGATGTCGGCCTTCAAGTCGAGCACCGACTTGTCCTCGAAGAAGCAACGCCACTGCGGGTCGAGTCGCACGAGGTCCAGACGATCGTCGAGGTCGTGGCCGGCTTCGCCGAAGATGCGACGCAGAACCGACGGCAGGGTCAAGATGGTCGGACCCATATCAAAGCGGTAACCATCGCGGTGCAATCGGACCGCCTTGCCGCCGACCGTGGCGTTACGCTCGAAGATCGAGACCCGGTATCCCCGGGCGGCAAGCGTGCAAGCGGCTGCCAAGCCGCCGAGCCCGCCGCCGACGACAGCAACGCGAGTACCTGATTGAGCTGGGGCGATCATCGTCCTACCGTTCCGTTGATTTCTTGTGGGCCGAAGCCGCGGTTATGAGTCGTCGCAAGCCGGCGAAGCGGGCCGACCAGCCCGCCGCGTGGTTCATCTGGATCATCCCCGCCAACAGATCGTCCATCGCCGGGGTCGGTTCGTCGAGGTGGGGCAACCAGCTCCCACGGCGGGTGACAATCGCCTGCGGGCGGGTCATCGCCAGCAAGCCCTCCGCGCCGCGCGTCACGCCGTAGCCGCTCTCGCCGGTGCCGCCAAACGGTACGCCTGGGTCCGCCGTGGGGGCGATCATGTCGTTGACCGTGACACAGCCGGCGCGTAAACGGTCCGCCACGCGCTGGGCCTCGGCACGCGGGCCGAAAACCGACGCCCCCAAGGCGAACGGCGACTCGTTCGCCAGGGCGATCGCGTCCTCGGTGCTGGCGGCCTGCTCGATTGTCATCACCGGGGCGAACAGGTCGTTCGCGTTGACCGCCGACGGGCGTCGTTTCGGCAGCAGCAACAGCGGCGGCAGTTCGCCCGCTTCACAAGCGAGGTCGAGGGCCGATTGGTCGAAACAGGCCGGAAAGACCACTTCGGTCCCGGCGCCCAGCTCCGTCAATACAACCCGAGAGACAGCCTCCACAGCGGCGCGCGGGAACTTTCTAGGCTTCGCTTTGATCAAGCGCTCGATGAGGAGGCCTCGCAACGCGGCAAGCTTCTCGCCGAACAAGATCAGCCGCCGCGGGCCGATACAGGTAGCGCCCGAGTTAAAAGGGAGGCCCCAAGCCACGCAATCGGCGACTCGATCTAAATCGGCCCCGGGGAGCACGATGACCGCATCGCTGCCGGAGCATTCCAGCGTGCACGGGGTGAGCTTCTCGGCGGCCGAACTGGCGACCGCGCGGCCGGTGTTCGAGGAGCCCGTTGCCACCACATGATCCACGCCGGCCGCGATCGCCTGCTGGGCGGCCTCGGCGGAGCTGTCGATCAAGGGGCAGAGCCGCGGATCGATTCCGACCGCCATCAAAGCTTGGCGGAATTTCTCGGCGATCGCCTCGGCCCCTGGCGGCGGTTTGAGCACCACGGCATTGCCGGCGGCGAGTGCCTGGATCGCGGGAACGGCGAGCAGAAAAAGCGGGTAGTTCGAGGCTCCGATCACGAGGACCACCCCGATCGGCTTCTTCGCGACCCGCAAGTCAAGGCTACTGAACCACCCGCCCGAACGCCTGGCGCGTAGCGTTTTGCTCGCATGCTTTTCCAGCCAGCGACACGCATCGGCCAGCGGCAAGACTTCACCGCCCAGGCTCTCGGCGTGTGTGCGACCCTGTGGGGTCTGGATTGCTTCGGCCCACGACTGCGGATCGCTCGCGATCCGGTGCCGCAAGTCACGAACCGATCTGAGCCGTGAGTCAATCGGGCGTTGCTCCCATTCGGCCTGCGCCGAGCGTGCCTCTTGTAGGGTTAGCTCGATAGGACTCACGTCGCCCCCTCGATCAGGGCTCGCGCCTCGGCGAGCCGCTGCGAAACGACTTCGCGGGTGACCTTCACCCCCGCGTTGCTCTCGATCAAGTCGAGCGTCTCCTCGGCAAGGGTGCGGGGCAGGGTGGCGAACGCCACGACGCCCGCCTCGGCACCGGCCGCTTCGAGGTTGGCGGCGTAACGCTGGGCGGCTTGCAGGTCTTCCCGGGCGATCGCGAGGACCTCCTCACGGCCGACCCCAGCCGGCAAGTAGGCACGCCCGTCGGCCGCATCGGGATCGACATCCTTCAGGATGTTCACGAGTTGCAGGCCCTCGCCAAACGCGGCGGCGTCTTTGGCGAGGTCTTCACGCGATCGACTCGGTTCGAGGTGCCGTTGGAAGAGTTCGGTGAGCAACTCGCCCACAATGCCCGCGACGAAGTAGCAGTAGCGCCGGAGCTCTTCGAGGGTCTCCAACCGGAACGCCCCCCGCTCGTCGGCACGCCGGAGCGTCTCCGCCATTCCCAATGCCGAACGGATCACCTGCCGCTTGAGGATCTCTACCGCCTTCGTGTCGAGCGTGCGAAGCTCGGCCAGCACGGCGGGGGTCTCCCGCATCAGGCGGTTGTACTGGTCGTTGGTCGAGGGGGGCCGCTCGTTCCAAGCGGCCGCCGCCGAGGCCGCGTTCTCCTCGGTCGGCTCGCCGAGCAGTTCGATGAAGCGACCGAGCTCTTTAATCCGCTCGTCGCGGGGGAGCCGCTCGGCGTCTTCCAGGGTATCGGCGATGCGAAACAAGAGGTAGCCGATCCCGACCTCGTGACGCACCGGCTCCGGCAGCAGCGGGATCGCTAGCGCGAAGGTGCGGCTAGTCTTCTGCAGCAACTCCCCGACGAGCTCTCGGCGTTCCAAATCAAATGACGGCATCTACGCGGCGGTTCGTTTTCCTAGATCGTCAAGCAAGGCGTCCGTAGCAATCCGGGCGGAACTATAGATCGTCGGCAACCCACTGCCCGGATGTGTCCCGCCGCCTACGAGATACACGCCGGCCAAGTCCTCAAAGCGATTGTGCGGACGCCAGTAGAGCATTTGATCGAGCCCGTGGGCCAGATTGAAGGTCGCTCCACGATAGATATGGTGCTCGCCGTGCCAATCGACCGGCGTGACAACGCGTTCCACCTTGATCCGCTTTTCGGCATCGCTGACGCCAAGTCTCTTGAGCTGGTTGAAGACCACCTGCCGCATGCGAGGGGCCTCGGTCGCCCAATCGATTTGTCCTTCGCTGAGGCCCAAGTTGGCCGTCGGCACCAGCACGTAGAGCGTGCTGCAACCGTCGGGCGCAAGCGAGCGATCGGTCTGCGTCGCCGCCTGCACGTACACCGAGCAATCGTCGGCCAAAGGGCGGCCTTGTTCGATATCCTTCAGGTTTTGCTCGTATTCGGGGGCAAGATAGATCGTGTGGTGCGCAAGCCCCGGCAGATCGCCTTCGATGCCCAGGTACATCATGAAGGTGCTGCAACTGTATTGCTTCTTGGCGAGCTTCTTATCCTTCCAGCGTCGACGCAGATCGTCCGGCACGAGCTCGGTCATCGTCTGGGCGAAATCTGAGTTGATGACCAAGGCATCGACATCGTACGAGCCTTTGCTAGTTACCAACCCGGTGACTCTCTTGCCCTCGAAGTGGAGCTTCTCGATCGGCTCGTTCAGGTGAACCTCACCGCCGAGTTCGCCAACGATCTCCGACATCCGCTGCGAGACCTGTCCGCAGCCGCCGATCGGGTGATGGACGCCGTGCTCGTATTCCAGGAACGCAAGGATCGAAAAGAGGCTGGGGCACTGGAACGGCGACATGCCCAGGTACTTGCCTTGGAAGGTGAAAGCCAGTTGCAAGCGAGGATCGTTGAAGTAGCGGCTGACCTCCTTGTGCAAGGAACGCCAAGGGCGAACCAAGTGGGCCGACTTGAGCACCTCCGGCCGCAGCAAGTCGGTCAGCTTGTCGAAGGGCGACTCGAGGATAGGCGTGAACGCGTCGAGCTTGTGGCGATTCTCCTGCAAGAACCGCGTGAAGCCGCCGCGGTCGTCGGGCGACAACCGGGCGATCTCGGCCTCCATCCGATCGACATCAGGAGTGCAGTCGAGCCTGCCGGGTCGCTGGTTGGCGCCCTCACCGAAGACGAGCCGGTACTGCGGGTCCAGCCGCTTCATCGGGACTTCTTTCGCGTAGTCGTAACCACATTCCGCGAAGATCTCGGTTAGGATCCGCGGGTACAAGAAGAACGTCGGCCCGAGGTCGAAGCGGAATCCGTCCTCCCGCAAGCTGGAGGTTCGCCCCCCGGGCGTGCTATGACGCTCGAACACCCGAACACGGCAGCCCGCCTTGGCTAGCAGCATCGCAGCGGCCAAGCCGCCGGGGCCGGCGCCAACGATGGCGACCTCTCGTTTGGAGGTGGATGTCCCCACGTTTTGGCGTCTCGGCTGGGTCGGGTAGAGAGGTCGGCTTTGAGCACGCCGAATCGGCGTTCCGTCTGGGGTATTCGTAGAAAGTAGCAGCTAGACGCAAACCCCTTAACCCGAAACCTTTGAGCGATTTCGTGACGTTCGTGGTGCGTGACAATTCGCCCCATCCTTCACGGCCGAGGGAACCTAGTTTACCTTGAGGTCCAATTCAGGCGACCACAACGTCCCCAGACGAGAGCAAGAAGATGCCCCTCAAACAGCTCCCCGGACTGACCCTCTCGCACAGCGCGATGTCGGTCCTCGAAGCGGCCGAAGCGGAAGGCCGCCTCCACCTGGCTGGCAGCGTGGAAGAACTAGTCGCGCTCGCCACCCCCGATGCCTCGCTCGGCCTCGGCGAAGTCGCTCCGGATGGCTTCTACACCGTCGGCTACGACGTCGAGGGCCGCGGTTTCGTGCCCGAGGCCAAGGTCTGCCAAGTCAAGAACGGCATCGCGGCGAACTACCTCGAAGCCTACATGCGTCGGCGTGACCCGGAATGCATGGTGGTCGGCGATAGTCGAGCAACTGACAAACCGACCTTCGAAGGCCGCTTCAACGAGTCTTTCGACGGGCTCCGTGAAGAGACCCTCGAATGGCTGAAGACCCAGCCGATCGCAGCGTTCTTCTTCCGCACCGGCCTGCCAGACGAGCCGCTGGATGCCCTGGCGATCGCCCCGGCCAACGCGGGCTTCTTCGCCCTTGGTCTGGCGATGCTCCAAGGGATCGTCCCGCTCGAGGAGATCCGCCTCGACGGGCCGGCGTACCACCACGGTGCCGTGGTCTACGTCGCTCCGCCGTTCCGCCACACGCACTTCGACGGCCGCCAAGTCGTGGTGCACAACCGGCGGTTCGACGACGACCTCCACGAACTCTTCAGCTACAACCTGTACCCCGGTCCTTCTGCCAAGAAGGGCGTCTACGGGATGCTGTTGACGCTCGGCGAACGGCACAAACAGCCGTGGACAACGGCTCACTGCTCGACGGTCGAAGTGATGACCCCGTACGAAAACGCGACGGTCATCATGCACGAAGGGGCATCCGGTGGCGGCAAGAGCGAGATGCTCGAGCAGATGCACCGCGAGCCGGACGGAACCCTCCTGCTCGGCAAGAACCTCGTCACCAACGACGCCCGCAAGCTGACCCTGCCGCGTGGCTGTGCCCTGCGTCCGGTGACAGACGACATGGCCCTGTGCCACCCGTCGTTGCAGCACACGGACGAGCGGAAGCTCTCGTTGATCGACGCGGAGAACGCTTGGTTCTTGCGAGTCAACCACATCGACGAGTACGGCCTCGATCCGCACAACGAGAGGCTGACGGTCAACCCGCCCGGGCCGCTGCTCTTCCTCAACATCGACGCCAAGCCCGGCGCGACCGCGCTCATCTGGGAGCACACCGAAGACGAGCCGGGTGTGCCCTGCCCGAACCCGCGTGTCGTGGTCCCTCGCAAGTACGTGCCCGGCGTGATTAGCGATGCGGTGACGGTCGATATCCGCAGCTTCGGGGTGCGTTGCCCGCCTTGCACGGCCGAGAAGCCGACCTACGGCATCATGGGGCTGTTTCACGTGCTGCCGCCCTCGCTCGCTTGGCTCTGGCGACTGGTCGCCCCTCGTGGGCATGGCAACCCGTCGATCGTCGATCAGGGCGGCATGCAGTCCGAAGGCGTCGGTTCGTTCTGGCCCTTCGCGACCGGTCGGAAGGTCGATCAAGCGAACATCCTGCTCGATCAGGTGATGCAGACCGACGACACGCAATTCGTGTTGATCCCGAACCAGAACCTCGGGTGCTGGAAGGTCGGCTTCGCCCCGCAATGGGTCGCCCGTGAGTACCTCGCCCGCCGCGGTTCGGCAAAGTTCAAGCGGTCCGACGTCAAGGAGGCCCGCTGCCCGCTCCTCGGCTACCACAAAGAGACGATCCAGGTCGAAGGCCAGACGATCGGCAAGTGGTTCATGGACGTCTCGCAGCAGCCCGAGGTCGGCGAGGCCGCCTACGACGAGGGAGCCAAGCTCCTCATCGAGTTCTTCCACAAGCAGCTCAACGAGTTTTTGGTGGAAGACCTCCAGCCGCTCGGCCGGGAGATTATCCAGGCCTGCCTAGACGGAGCCACCCCGGACGAATACGCCGCCATGAGTGCCAACGGCTAACGCTTCGGCCAGCCAATGCTGAACAACGAAAAAGCCCCGTTGAGCGGAGCTCAACGGGGCTTTTTCGTTTGGATTGCTGCCTTCTCGCAAGCGACGCTGACGGGACTCGAACCCGCAACCTCCGGCGTGACAGGCCGGTGCTCTAACCAATTGAGCTACAGCGCCTTCGATCGGGCTCCTCGGTTGCCACTGGCCGCCGAAATGCGCTGTCGAAGTCCACATCTTATTCGGCTTTCGCTGGGCGTCAATCGGCCCCTTTGGCATTGTCAGTGACCACTTTCGCCAGCCGGGTCGTCCGGATCGGTCGGTTATCGCGATTGTGCCGGCGGCCGGCTATCCTCGCTTCGGCTGGGCCTCAGCCCGGCTGACCACACGTGGCGTACGTTTGCCTAGGACGAACCTCCCCGACGCGGGGTTCGCCCCGATTTCCTCGATCCAAGCACCGCCCCGCGAGGGCCCCGTCATGCAAGAGTGGAAAGACTACGCCAGCCAGTTGTTCGCTGAACAAACCCGCCATCTGTGGGTCTGGTTCGACTCCCTCACCCGCCAGGAATGGTTGGTGGTGCTAGCGGCGTGCTGCTTGGCGGGCTTCTTGATGATGAAGAGCTGGGGCAAACGAGGCCCCTGCTGACCCCCACCGATCACCGAGCCGGCTGGGCCGGACCTCGCCCCCCCGCGTTCCTCCTCGATCTCGCCGACACACCGATGAACTTCGTTTCCTTATGGGGTGGTGGCTTCGGCCTCCCGGAGACCGTCGCTTTGGCGGCGGTGGCCGTCTTTGGCTATGTCTTCGGATGCCGGCGTGACACGCCCCGCAATGCCGACAAGCCGGATGAGCTCATCCGCGCGGCCGCCATTGCCCGGCAACTCGAAGCGGTGCTGACCGAACTCCGCAGCGATCTGGCGACCCACCGCGCCGACGTCGAGCGTTTCAAGCTGAGCGTCGATAGTGTGGACGCCGGCGTTGATGAGAGCCACCGCCAACTCCGCGAAGAGGCCGAGCGGGTCCTCACCCCGACGCTCCGACTCGTCGGTAAGGTCGCCACGGCCTACGATCAAATCCGCCAGCAGTCCCAGGCACTCGCCGGGTTCAGCGGGGGCCGCACCGATGCGCTGACCGGCCTCTGCAACGGCAAGGCCCTCAGCGAGCTGCTCCAACTCGAACTCTCCGGCCACGCCGCCACCGGCGGGCAGTTCTCGGTGGCCGTCTTGGGTCTCCACGGCTCCGCAGCGGGCACCGAAGGGCGTGCCGAACAGCAGGCCCGGCTGCTCCAAGCGATCGAGCTCCTCCGCCCCCAGCTACGCGATACGGACCTCTTGGCCCGCTACGGGATCGACGAGTTGGTCGTCGTGATGCCCCACACGCGGCTCTACGGGGCCTGCGTCTTCGGCCGCCGCGTGCGGACCGTGCTCGGCGAGACGGGCCTCACGGTGAGCTGCGGCCTGGCTCAGTCGATGCCCGACGACACCGCGACGACCCTGCTGGGGCGTGCCGATTCGGCCCTCTACAGCGCTAAGGCAACGGCCGCCGGCGAGCAGTTCCTCCACAACGGCCAAGCCATCCGGCCCGACAAACGTCGCGAGGCACCCGCGGAAGCCGAAGCCCCCGCCAGCGGCGTTCCGCAGCCGCAGGAAGCGGCGGCCGCTGTCAGTTAGACTGGCCGGACTGCTTGGTACTGCTCGCGTCCTCTACTGCTCAAGGCCCGATGAATCGTTGCTCGCTCGGCGTGCTCGCCACGCTGCTCTGCTCGCTCCCAATTGGCCCCGCCGCCGCCCAACCGCCGCAGCAGGCGCGGCTGAGCATCGGCAGCGAGGTGTACAATGTGCCCCTCGGTAAAGCCTTTGCCGTTCGGATCGATGGCAAGAAGCACACGCTCAAAATCGAGCCGCAGACCGATCGGCTATTCTCCGAAGCGGGCGTCTCGTTCAGCTATCCGATGAGCCTCGAACCCACCAAGCCGCAGGGCGGGGAGGGCATTGCGATCTGGTCGCTGCAGGGGCCGGCCACGGCCATCATGCTCCAAAAGTACGACGACGACCTCGATCCCAAATCGCTCCGCGAGGTGCTGGTCGAGAACCTGGCGGCGACCACCGAGTCGAAGCAGGCCGTCAAACTGACCGGGGCCGAGCGGGCCTACCAGGGCGTGCAGCTAAAGACCAAGACCCCCGCCGCGGGCAACGTGCCGGCGACCGAGGGCGTGCAGAATATCTTCACCTTTGCCAATGCCCAGGGCGTGTTCGCCCTGCTGGTGCAGGAGGTCCATGCCGTCGGGGCCGAGGACTCGACGGACTACACCGAGTCCCTCCGGCTGCTGGGCGAGACGCTCAAGACCGGCAAGGCCCCGGCGCCGAAGAAGGCCCCGGCCGCCGGCAAGCGGTAGGCCCCACGGCGATTCGGGCGCGTGGCCAAGAAAAGATTGGCTCGTTTTGTCGCACGGTTTTGTCGCACCGCGGAAACGCCCCAACCGGGCCAAAAACCGCCTTTTCTCAACGCAAGCCGTTACGCCCCAACGGCTTCCGGTTTTGTCGCATCGACGCACTTAACGCGTGGTTGCGTGCCTGGTTGCGTGCCATCGATTCTTACGAGCGAGGCCGAGCAACCCCGCATTATCGCATCGTCTCGGTGAGGGTAGCGACCGCTGTTTCTGGCCACCGCAAGTCCGATCGCCCAAGCCTCGTTACGAAAGGGCAGGGCGGGCACGCCGGCGGGTTGCGGCGCCGGCTAGCAGGGCGAGCACGAGACCTGTCGGCTCGGGGACCGTTTGGGCGAGCGCTCCGCCGAGGGTCATGCCGTAGTTCGACCGCCACGCGACGAGGTCGGCCGCGTTCGTGATGCCATTGCCGTTGGCGTCGGCGATGCCGCCGAGAGTTCCGGTATGGTCACGCCAGACGGTGAAGTCGGAGAGATCGACGCGGCCGTCGGCGTCGAAGTCGCCCCTCGATCGGTACTCGTAGACGGCCAGCAGGGTATCGACGTCTTGTTGATCGATCAGCCCGTCGGCATTCAGGTCGCCATCGGCGTAGAAGATCGAACGGTTCTCCGAGCTCAGCCCGAGGTTGTCCCACAGCGTCTGCCGATCGTGGTGGTCGATGTCGCCGTCGAAATCGATATCGCCGAGCGGCGTCTCGCGATGCAACACGGCCCGCCAAGCCTCACTATCGCCATCCGGGTTGGTGCCGTTGCCGATGATCGTGGTGCCGTCATCGGAGATCGCGGTCGCTTGGCCGAGGTTCCAACCGGCGAGGTCGAGGCCGTAGTCGAGTTGGAGCACGTCGGCGAGATCACGCATGCCGCGCTGCTCGTCCCAGAGGAAGGGAACATCGACGATGTTGTTGAATGATATAACCCCGATGTTGGCGATTACCTGTGATTGCACAGCCACGTATCGGTTACCTATGACCAAGCTGCCATCGTGCGATACGTCGATAGCCTCGGTGCTGTCGTCGATCTCATCTGCCCGTGTTTGGGAATCGTCACGTAGGCTAGTCCAGCCTGCCTCCTCGCGCCAGACAACGGCTTCAGTTGTCCGGTAGCGAAAGTCAGGTCGAGTCCAGCGGGAGTAATCGTTGGTTACATTGCCAACCACGGTGTTACCGTCCGCAGAGATCGCGGTGGCTGTTGTTCCGGCGACTCGGTTTACCGCCTCAGGAATACTCGACCGGTTCGCCTGCCCTAGTGATTGAACCGTGCCATCCGATTCCCAAATGAAGGGAGTCGCAGAGCTGCTTGTGTAGAAGCTCGTTGAGATTTTCCGAACAGCATTCACAAGGGTTCTCTTGCCGTCGGCAGTTATATCGATTCCTTCGGAATCGATATAACCGGGCAGCGTTTCGAGCAACTCGAAGTCATCACTCCCTGAGTAACGATAGGCTTGCAACGTCGGTCGTTGTGGGTAGGCACCGTCGTTGTCTGGCAACTCCGAGAGAAAGTAGGCTGCATCTGCGGCGAGATCACTACGAGCGACGTTAAACCATGGTCGACCATAGGCTGCCGTACCGACGGTTACTCGTCCGTCGTACGAAGTTGCCGCTGCGTTGGTACGCGGGTAGTCTTCGGAAACAATCGATTCGCGCGCAGCCAATGACCATCGAAAGGCAGTGTCGTTGTTGAAGGTCTCACCAATACTTAGGGCGTTACCAGCCACATAAACGCCATCGCCTGAGATCGAGGTGGCCAGGGTGCTTCTCGCAATGTTAGGCGTCATCTCGTAGTTGGCCCGACCGGTCCAGGGCGACCAGACGAAAGCCTCGTCGTTGTCGTTGCCGACCCGTTCGTGCCCCACCACCACGCGGCCGTTGGCCGACAAGTCATTCGCATAACTCGAACCACCGGCCGGCGTGCCCAGCCCATGAAACTCGCCGCGGAGCGGGTGGACCGTCCAGCCAAGTCGGTCTCGGGTGGCGGCCAGCTCGCGGGCGGTCCGATCGCGGATCGATTCGGGGACCATCGGCGGCAGATCGACCGCGGGGAAGGGCCTGTCGGCGGCGGCCGCTCCAACGGGAAGCAGGCACGCGATCAGTAGGAGAGTAGCGATACGAAGCATCGTTCGGGTCTGGCCGTGATGAAACCGGGGCAGGGCCGCGGCGAAGCGACCGCGGCAGGCCACGTTGTCTTGCAACGGGCTCTCTGGGCCAAGACCAGTCTTTCGAACCCGGGACAGCTCGACAGCGAGTCCGCAAAGAGCCCGCTAGCAAACCGACAGCGAGCCGACGACGCGAGTCGTCGGAGGAACCCCGGTACCCGCTGCGCTCCGACGACTTGCGTCGTCGGCTCGCCGTTGTATTGTCGCGTTGCTCCGCTCTAGAAGAGTGCCGGGCCGCTGTCTGGGTTCTCTTCCGGTGGGGTCTTCCCGAGGTGCTCGTAGGCCTTGGGGGTGAGCTTGCGGCCTCTGGGGGTTCTGACCACGAGCTCGCTGCGGAGAAGGAACGGCTCGACCTCGTCGGTCAGGGTGTCGGCCGGCAGGTTCATCGTGTGGGCGATCGCTTCGACGCCGGCCGGGCCGCCGTGGAAGACGCGGAGGATGGTCTCCAGGTACTTGCGGTCCTGCGGATCGAGGCCGCGTTGGTCGACGCCGAGCATGCCGAGGGCGTCCTCGGTGACCGAGAGCGTCGCCTCGCCGTCGGCGCGGCTTTGGGCGTAGTCGCGGCCCCAACGGAGGCGGTTGTTCGCGATCCGCGGCGTGCCGCGGCTGGCGGTGGCGATCTGCCGGGCGGCGTCCTCGTCGATCGGCACGCGGAGCTTCTTCGCGTTGATCGTGACGATCCGTGTCAGCTCGCCGATCGTGTAGAAGTCGAGGTGCTCGCGGACCGGGAAGCGGTCGCGGAGCGGCGCGGACAACAGGCCGCTGCGGGTGGTCGCGCCGATGAGGGTCATCGGCCGCAGCTTCATATTCACCGTGCGGGCGTTCATGCCCTCGCCGAGCGTGATATCGATCCGGAAGTCTTCCATCGCCGGGTACATGAACTCTTCCACGGTCTTCGGCAGTCGATGGATCTCGTCGATGAAGAGGACCGAGCCTTCTTCTGCGTTGGTCAGGTACGGCAGCAGGTCCTTCGGAGCGGCCAGAGCGGCCCCGCTGGCGATCTGGAGCGAGACATCGAGCTCGCGCGGGATGCACGTGGCGAAGGTCGTCTTGCCGAGGCCGGGCGGGCCGTCGAGCAGGACGTGGCCGAGCGGCTCCTTGCGGGCGGCGGCGGCATCGACGGCGATCTGGATCCGCTCGCAGACGTCGCGTTGGCCGATGATGTCCTTGAGGTACTTCGGCCGTAGCGCGATATCGTCTTTGGCCCCGGCCGGCTGGTCGGGGTCGGACGGGTCGCCTGAGGACGGGGCAGGGGGCATCGGCGCGGAGGAGCTGGGGACGCCGCCCGGGTCGAGCGGGCTTCCGTGGTGCTCCGAATCCCCGGCCGTGAGGATCGTTTCGCGTGGCATAGCGTGGGGGCGGTCGGCGTGGGGCGGTTCTTGGGTGGTGAACAGCCTAACAGACCCGCCGCCGGTGCCGTAGGTCAGCCTGCCGCCCGGCGGGGCCGGGTCGGCGTGTCGCCGGTGGTTTCGGCCAGGAACTCGTTGAGCTTCGCGTAGAAGGCGAGCGGTGCGGGCTCGTGGTGCTGCCCGCCCCGGTGGACGAAGAACCGTTTCTGGTCGCTCGGGCACGCTCGGAAGAGGTCGCGGGCGAACTTGGCACGCACGATCTTGTCGCGGGTGCCGTGCAGTTGCATGAGCGGGCCGTGGTAGCCCCGGATGCGGTCGATCGAGTCGTAGCGTTGCGTCATCAGCGACCGCACCGGCGCCCACGGGAAGCGGTACGCGGCGACATCGGTCAGCCGGCTGAAAGTGCTTTCGAGCACGAGCGCCTTCGCCCCCCGTTCGGCGGCCAGTGCGACACTAACCGCTCCCCCCAGCGAGCGGCCGGCGAGGACGATCTGCTCCGGCAGCGTGCCGGTCCGCTCGGCGAGCCATTGCTGGGCGGCGAGGCCGTCGGCGATGCAGCCGGCCTCGGTCGGGCTGCCGGTGCTCTTGCCGTAGCCGCGGTAGTCGTAGACCAGCACCGAGGCGTTGAGGGTCTCTTGGAGGCGTGCTACCACGCTGACGAGGCTCGCCACGTGCTCGCTCTGGCAATGCGAGTACAGCACGACATGCTTGGCTTGCGGGTGCTCGCAGAACCAGCCGTGCAACACCACGCCGGTCGAAGCGATGCGGACATCCTCACGATCGATCCAGCGCGTATTCCAATTCCCCCGCCTGAAGGGGGGAGCCGGGTAAACAAGCGAGCGTTCGAGTGTGCTGATCATCAAGGCGGGTCGGTCGTGGTGGCTTCGTGCCGGCATAACGGGCTTTAGGCGACTTACGCAGCCTCGGCGGTTTTGTTCAGTATCGGCTGTTCGGACGATTGAGATTCGTTGGCTGGCTCGCAATCCGAGCCGAGTGATCCCGCTCCGAACGCCGCTGTCTGCCTAGCCTCACTAGCTTAGGCGGCTGCCCAGCTAAGACCAGGATCTTGCTAGCTGCGACAAGAGGTCGCACAACGGCTAGCCGCAGACGGGTTCGTGAGTCACGGACCGCGGGCACTGGTCAGCGCACGGCGTGCTTCGCCAAGAAAGCCTTGAGCTGCGGGTAGTAGCTCGGCGGCTGCGGTTCGTTGTGCGTTCGATTCGGTAGACGAACGAACTCCTTCGGGCCAACCGCGGCGGCATGCAGGTCCTCGCCCTGCGAGAAGGGGATGACCTCGTCGCGGTCGCCGTGGCTGATGAGCACGGGGCCTTTGTACTCGGCTAAGCGAGCGACCGAGTCGAACCGGTTCCGCATCAGCAAATTGACGGGCAGCCACGGGTAGTGCGTGCCGGCCGCGTCGGGCAGGCGGGTGAAGGTGCTCTGGAGCACGAGGGCGGCGGCCCCTTGCTCGGCGGCGATCGCGGTCGCCGCCCCGCCGCCGAGCGAGCGGCCGAACACGATCGTCTGCTCGGCCTTTCGGCCGGTCCGTTGGGCGAGCCAACGCTGGGCCGCGAGCCCATCGGCGATGACCCCCGCCTCGAAGGGCTTGCCGTCGCTTTTGCCGTAGCCGCGATAATCGAAGAGCAAGACCGCGGCGTTGAGTTCGTTGCGGAGGTGGCGAGCCAGATCGGGCAGTCGCGAGATATCGGTGCCGTTGCCGTGGCAGTAGAGGACCGCGTGGTCGGCGTCCGCTCGATCGAAGAACCAGCCGTGGACGCGCGTGGGCGGCTTTGCCGATGCGACGGGTGGGACGTCGATCCACGCCTCTTCGTAATCAGCGCCGGTGGGCTCCCAGTTGCCGCTGCTCAGCGGTGGGGAGGGGTAAACCAAGTAGCGTTCGAGGAACGACATCGCCAACACAATCGAGAGGTAAGCGATCGCGAGCAATCGCAACACCGCCACCGAGAGGGCCGCGGCGCGGCGGCCGAGAGTGGTGGGCTGGTGCATGGGCGTCTGGCGATTGCTGCGGAGGACCCTCGGGGCGAAGGCCCGCCCCGCCTTGGGGCGTGTCGGCTCACTCGCCGCCGGTGGCTATTTTGACACCGACGCCGATTCCCGCCAGTACCACCGTGATGACAAGCCGGCGGACCCAACGCTGGAGATACCAGGGGCGCGACTCGCCGCCGAGCTTCGCCACGATCTCCGCCGACATCTTCTCGAACTCTTCGTTGGTGATGAACTCGGTGACCGGCTCGTTGCAGAATGGGCACGGGTCACCCATACCGAAATCTGCCGGGTACTCGAATCCGCCCTCGCAGTTGTAGCACTCGGCGAAGCCGCCTGATTCGTAGTCTTCGCCGAACGCGTCGAGGATCACCGCGTCGTATTGGTCTTCGGTGAGGTCATCGATGTGCTGCACACGGCTTGGCAGCGGGGCGGTTGGTTGCGGAGGTGCCGAGACTTGCTGCGGTGCTGGCGGGGCCATGTCGGGCGGAGCCGGGGCCGGCGGAGTGGGTGGCTGCAACGCCTTGAGGACCTCGGGAGGGGGCGGGCCCTGCATCATCGCGCGGCTGGTGATTTGTGAGACGGCCGCCATCGTCAATTGCAGGCTGCCGTTCATCTTCGACAGGCTCTGGCTCGCGATCCAGCGGCGGTCGTCGGCGCTTAGTTTCTCGAGCGGGACCTTGAACTCCTTGTCGCGCATCCAGAGCAACGCATTCGACTCGTGCACGCCGAGGTAGCCGGCAACGATCTCGCGGCCGCGGCTGTCGGTCCAACTCCGCTCCACCGCCTGGCTTGGCTTGATGCCGTCGGCCAGGGTCAGCTCCGGTGCCGGTTTGAGCGCCACGAGTTCCTCGGGCATCTCGGCCTCGAGGTGGTCCATGACCGTCTTGGCGTAGCGCCAGTCGTCGTCGCTCAGTTCCTCGTACGGGATCAGGTGGGTCTTGCTGCCGTGCTTGACGCGGAGCTTGCCGTTCTTCGCCTCGGCGTAGCGGCCTTGGTAGGTCGGTCCTTCGGGGCGGCCCCAATCGCGCGAGCGCATCAGCTCCTTGTACCGATCGACCCAGTCGCGGTCTTCTTGGCTCAGTCGGTTAAGCGGGGCGGTGATTGTCTTTTCGCCCGCCTTGAGCAGCGCGGCGCGGTTGCTCAAACGGATGAACTCCGCTTCGAGCGTTTGCCCGTCGGTGTTGGTCCACGTCCTCCCTTCGACGGGCGGCGTGGCGACGATCGCGATGAGGCAGACGAAACCTGCCAAGGGCTTCGTGACGCAGCGAAGAGGGTTCATATCGCGACCAAGCGGGCGGCGGTGGGCCGGCGTGGCGGCTGCCACCCGGCGAGAATCCCTCGACTCGTTCCGTCCAAGAGCCTAACAGCTCGGCGGCTGCCCGCCAAACTCAGCCCGCCCCGTCCTCCCTGGAGTTCTCTACTCGTTCCGCTGCTCATAGACGGCGTGCAGCAACGCCTCGACGTCTTTGAACTTCTTCTTGGTGCTGGCAACCACCCCGTCGATCAACCGACGCGACTCGGCCTCGCTGTGGCCGAGCGTTTGCAGCACCTCGAAGGCCTCGGCGAGCAGGTCGATCTCGATGTCGCCGCCGCGGGCGGCGTCGTCTTTGGCAACCAGCAGGGCGAACTTGGCCGCTTTGCGGCGGAGCTTGGCGATGATCCGCTCGGCGGTCGCCGGCCCGATGCCCGGGAGCGTCGAGAGGCCCTTGGCGTCTTGCTCTTCGATCATCACGGCGAGCTCCTCGACGGGCCGGACCATCGCCCGCAACGCCTTGCGGACGCCGACGCCATCGACGCTGCAGAACATCTCGAAGAACTCACGCTCGACCCCGGCGGTGAAGCCGACCATCCGGGGCGTGAGCTTGCCGCGGGTCGGATCGCCTTCGAGGTACTCGATCGTGTGCAGCGAGGCTTCCTCGCCGATCTGGCCGGTGAGGCGTCGGCGCGCGAACTCGGGGATGAGCACCTCGTACTCGAATGGCCCGGCGGCGAGCGTGGCGATATCCCCAGCGGCCGCGACGACGCGGCCCGTGATCTTAGTAATCATTGATGTCCATCCTTGTTGCGTTCCACCAGCGGTTGGGCTTTCACGCTTTGTTGAGATCGATTGTGGCGCCGTGGAGTTGAGTGCGACACCCCAGGTGCCAGTGCGTGAGGGCGATCGCCAGAGCGTCGGCCACGTCGGGCGGCTCGGGCGGGGCGGCGAGGCTCATCTCGCGTTGGATCGCCAATTGCATCTGTTCCTTCGGGGCGTGGCCGGCGCCGGTGAGGATCTTCTTCACTTGGGTTGACGCATAGCTGATAACGGGCAGCTCGGCCTGCTGGCCCGCCAGGACGATCACGCCGCGGGCGTGGCCCATCAGGATGCTGGTCTTCACCCGCTCGTAGTGCGAGTAGAGTTCTTCGATGGCGAGGGCTTCGGGCTTGAGCGAAGCGATCACGTCCGCCACGCCGGCGTGGATCTCGCCGACCCGATGGGCCAACGACTTGCCGGCCCCGCCGCGGATCACCCCGGCCTCAACCAGCTGAACGCCCGCCCGGTCGGCGTCGATGACGCCGTAGCCGGTGATGTTCAGGCCGGGGTCGATGCCAAGTATCCGCATAGCGTCACGCACCGTCGGGAAGCGTTAAGAGGTCGAGGGGATAATTGGGAGTGCGACCCCCGAGGGTAAGCACTCGATAGCAGCCGCCCCTTCCCATAGCGTCTCGCCACCGAGTTCATTGCGTCCCCACTCGCATCCCTGAAACTGGCAGCGGACAAACACTGACTCGTCGAAGCTGCCACGCAAGTCGCAGGCAGAGAACTCACAATTCACAAAGTGGCACTGAAACGCGTGACACCAGTACAAATCCGTGTCTTCGAATGTGCAATCAACGAACAGGGACGAACTGATATGCACACCTTCCGCCACAAGACCCGAGAACTGGCATCCTATGTAGCATGCATCTTCGACCAATAAGGCGACATCGCTAGCAGCGAGTCTTCTGTTCAAGAATTGCCGCAAACTGTCGCTCCCGTTTCCAGGTCACCTCTCACAGCCAGTTACTCGCTGATAGCAACCTCAGCATTGGCGGTCGCCTCAGCCTCATCGATTCCTTGCGAGTGGCAACCCGGCAAGCCCGAGTGGTGCGAGACCTCATAGCGAGTCCGCGTCAAGCGGCTCTGACTTGCCAGCACGGTGCTCCTGGAGCGCCTCGCTTGCCATTCGCCCAAGCACTCCTTGGGATTTCTTGAAAGCGTCGTCCCAGCGATGCTCGTCGCGTAGCTCATGGATCAGCCACGCAGCGATCTGATCCTGTTCGTTCTCCGAGAGCCCGGAAGCTTGCTCAAAAGCTTGTTGAAGAAGATCGGTCATTGCCTGCTCGTTCGCTGGGTAATTCGGTCGTTTCCCTATCCTACACTCCACTCGGCTCCGCCGGCGCGGTCTTCGATCGTGACGCCGATGGCGGCGAGTTGGTCTCGCAGGGCGTCGGCGGTCGCGAAGTCCTTGGCCGCACGGCTGGTGGCGCGCAGCTCGATGAGCATCTGCATGACCGCTTCGGTCGCGTCGGCGTTGCCGCCCTCCCACTCGGTGCCGCCGGCGCGGTCTTCGAGCGTGATGCCGGTCGGGGCGAGGCCGTCGCGAATGGTGTCGGCGACCGCGAAGTTCTTGGCCGACCGAGCCTCGGCGCGGAGGTTGATGACCACCGGCATGACCTTGGCTAGCAGGTCATCTCCTCCACCGACTTGCGTCGGGGGCTCGCCGAAGAGGCCGAGGATGCCGGAGAGTTCTTTGATCGTCGTTAGTAGCAGCTCGAGCGTGGCGACGTCGGCCGGGTTGGCCGAATCTTCGAGCTTCTTGTCTTCGCAGTATTTGTTAGCGACCTTGGCGAGCTCAAACAGTTCGGCAACCGCGCCGCCCGTGTTGAAGTCGTCGTCCATCGCGGCGAGGAACTTGCCGCGGCATGCCTCGGCGGCGGTGAGCGCGTCGTCGCCCCCCAGGTCGATCGCGCTGGCGCCGCGGCTGGTGGCGGCGGTGATCGCGTAGAAGTCGGCGCTGGTGATGCGATTGAATCGCTTGAACAGGCGGTAGAAGGTTTCGAGGCCGACCGCGGCCTCTTCGATCGCTTCCTCACTGAACAGAACCGTGCTGCGGTAGTGCGTGCGGAGCAGGAAGAAGCGGATCCGCTCGCCCCCCTGTTTGGCGATCAGTTGGTCGAGGCCGCCGGCCCCCTTCGAGCGGCTCATCTTGCCAGACGCCTCGTCGCCGGCCTCTGCCTCGCGTTCCGACTTGCCGCCGATCTTGCCGGCGGCCGAGTCCTTCCGCAGCAGGCCGTTGTGCGCCCAGTACTTCGCCATCGGCTTGTCGTGGCGGCACTCGCTCTGGGCGATCTCGTTCTCGTGGTGCGGGAAGACGAGGTCGAGCCCGCCGCCGTGGATATCGAACATCTCGCCGAGCAGCTTGCGGCTCATCGCCGAGCACTCGATGTGCCAGCCGGGGCGGCCCTTGCCCCAGGGTGAGTCCCACGAGGGCTCGCCCTCTTTTGCCGACTTCCAGAGCGCGAAGTCGGCCGCCGAGCGTTTGCGATCGGCCGCGCCGCCGCCGTCCCCCTGCATGCCCTCGACCGTTCGGTTGCTCAGCTTGCCGTAGTCGGCGTCCTTGCCAACGTCGAAGTAGACATCGCCCTGCGATTCGTAGGCGTGGCCCCCTTCCACGAGGCCGTCGATGAAATCGATGATGTCGCCCATGCACTCGGTCGCTTTGGGGAAGTCATCGATCTGTGTGACGCCGAGCGCGGCGAGGTTTTCTTCGTAGTCCTTGATATTGAGGTCGGCGACCTCGGCCATCGTGATCCCTTGATCGTTGGCCGCCTTGATCAGCTTGTCGTCGACGTCGGTGATGTTGACGACCCAGCGGACGTCGTAGCCGCAGTAGGTGAGGTACCGCTTGATCGTGTCGAAGAGGACCGGCCCGACCATGTGCCCGATGTGGGCCTTGCCGTAAACGGTCGGTCCGCAGAGGTAGATACCGACCTTGCCCTGCTCGACGGTCTCGAACGGTTCCTTCTTTTTGCTGAGCGTGTTGTAGATCGTCAGCGAAGGGTGCGCGCCGGCGTCGGCTTGCGGGTCGAACGTGGCGGGGGAAGCGGTGCTTGACATTGCGGAAGGCGGATTTCGGATAGCGGAATCAACAAGTCCCAGCCGCAGACCAAACCGGCAGGCTGCTGGCAAACCGTAAGGGTACGGGTTTTGGGGCGGCTTTGGAAAGATCGGCTAGGAGAGTCGGCAGAGGGCAGTCGGAAGAGGGCAGTCGGCGGCCGGCAGTATTCCCCAGGCAGACCGGGAGGCACTGCCCTCTGCCTACTGCCCTCTGCCGACTACCAACGCCACGCAGCGGGCGTCGATGGCTTCTTCGCGCCCGACGGGGCCAACGTGCTCGCCGGTCTTCGCTTTCAAGCCGATCGATGCGGCCGGGACGTCGAGGATCTCGGCGATTCGTCCGCGTATGGTGTCCTTGTACGGCAGCAGTTTGGGTTTTTGGGCCGAGATCACGCAGTCGAGGTTCGCCAGTTCGTAGCCGGCGTCTTGGACCAGTTGGTACGCCTTGCGGAGGAAGTCGGCCGAATCGCAGCCGGCGTTCGCCGGATCGTCGTTGGGGAAGAGCTCGCCGATATCGTGGTCGCCGGCGGCACCGAGCAGGGCATCGGTGATGGCGTGCAGCAGCACGTCCGCGTCGGAATGGCCGACGAGGCCACGATCATGCGGCACCGTGACGCCGCCCAGCCGGAGCGGCCCCGTGCCGGGTTGGTCGAGCCGGTGCCGGTCTTCGCCTAGGCCGATTCGCTGATTCATTGAGATTCACCACGGAGTTCGCGGAGGACGCGGAGGAAAGAAAAAAAGGAAGCGCGAACGGTCCTGCCGTCGCGCTTCCTTTTTCTTGGCGTCCTCCGCGTCCTCCGCGGTGAAATCGTTCTAGCTAGCGACCGCCAGGGACTCGGCGGCCTTCTTGAGGGCGTCGGCCTTGTCGGTCTTCTCCCAGCTGAATTCGCCGTTCGGGCCGGGCTCGCGGCCGAAGTGGCCGTGGGCGGCGGTCGGGCTCATGACCGGCTTGGTGAGGCCGAGCTCGGTGATCAGGCCACGCGGCGTGAGGGCGAAGTGCTCGCGGATCAGGCCGATCATCGACTCGTTGTCGATCTTGCCGGTGCCGAACGTATCGACGTTCACGCTAACCGGCTCGGCGACGCCGATCGCGTAGGCGAGCTGGACCTCGACTTCGTCGGCCAAGCCGGCGGCGACCAAGTTCTTGGCGACGTAGCGGGCCATGTAGGCGGCCGAGCGGTCGACCTTCGAGGGGTCCTTGCCGCTGAACGCCCCGCCGCCGTGACGGCCACGGCCGCCATACGTATCGACGATAATCTTACGGCCAGTCAGACCGGTGTCGCCGTGCGGTCCGCCGATGACGAACTTGCCGGTCGGGTTGATGTGGTAGGTGATGTCGCCGCTGACGTACTCGGCCGGCAAGCACGGCTTGATCGCCAAGCCGATGATCTGCTGCTTGGCCTCTTCGGTGATGACCTTGCCGCAGTCGGCGAGGATCGACTCGTCGTGCTGCGTGCTGACGACGACCGTATCGATGCGGATCGGCTTGTTGTCCGGGCCGTACTCGACCGTGACCTGGCTCTTCGAGTCCGGGCGCAGCCAAGCGAGCGTTCCGTCTTCGCGGAGCCGGGCGAGCTTCTCGACGATGCGGTGCGACAGGTGGATCGGCAGCGGCATCAAGACGTCGGTCTCGTTGCAGGCGTAGCCGAACATGAGGCCCTGGTCGCCCGCGCCCTGCTCGCCGCCGAGGCTCGTGCTGGCGTCGACGCCCTGGGCGATGTCGTCCGACTGGCCGTGGATGGCGTTCAGCACGCCGCAGTCGTGGCTGAAGCCGATGTCCGAATCGGTGTAGCCGATCTTCGCGATCGTCTCGCGGACGACCTTCTGGACATCCACGTAGTGGCTGGTGCGGACCTCACCGGCGACGACCACCTGGCCGGTCGTGCAGAGCGTCTCGACTGCGACGCGAGCGTCACCCGGGTTCGGGTCGTTCTTCAGGATGTCATCGACGATCGCGTCGGAGATTTGATCGGACACCTTGTCCGGGTGGCCCATGCTGACCGATTCGCTCGTGAACAAGTAGTTGCCAGACGCCACGGGGGATCTCCTTGAGTCGCTGCGATCGCTTGAGTGCGGGGCACGGCGACGCCGGCCCGCGGTGGATTGGAAGTAGCCCAGCAGGATAACCGTTTGCCCCCACCGCTCGCAACGCCCGCATTGCGGGTGCTGGCCTTCCCGTCGGGGGGCAATCTGCCAAACTACAGCGGCTCACGCCGACCGATCGAACCCCCAGCCCAGAACCCCTGCCCAGAAACCTCGGCCATGCCCGCTCCCGCCGACCTGACCGCCCGCCTCGCAGAACACCACCAATCGCACGTGCTCGCCCACTGGGACGAGCTCGCCGCGGCGGAGCAAGAGGCCTTGGCCGGCCAGCTCGAAGCGATCGACCTGGAAGAGCTGGCCGCCCTCTACGCCGGCGAGATCGACCAGCCCGATTGGCACGAAACAGCCCGCCGGGCCGAGCCGCCCGTCGCGATGCGGTTAGCCGACCGCCAGGCGGGGAAGGGGGGCGGGCTCGGCGTGACGCCAGACAAGGCGATCGAGCTCGGCACAGCGGCCCTCAACGAGGGCAAGGTTGGCGTGTTGCTCGTCGCGGGTGGGCAGGGGAGCCGCCTCGGGTTCGACAAGCCGAAAGGGATGTACCCGATCGGCCCGGTCTCCGACGCGACGCTCTTCCAGATCCACCTCGAGAAAGCCGTCGCGCTCGCGAAGCGGCATGGCGTTGGGGTTCCGGTTTACCTGATGACCAGCCCGGTCACGCACGAAGACACCATCGAGTTTCTCACCGCCAACGACAACTTCGGACTCGCCGACGACGACCTCTTCATCTTCTGCCAGGGAACCATGCCCGCCGTCGACGCGGCGACCGGCAAGCTGCTGCTTGCTGAGAAGGGGTGCCTGTTCCTCAGCCCCGACGGGCACGGCGGCACCATCGCTGCGTTGGCGACGTTCAAACGCAACTGCGAGGGGGCAATCGACCATATGAAGCGGCGAGGCGTTGAGCACCTCTATTACCTTCAAGTCGATAACCCAATGGTCCCGATCGGCGACGCCGAGCTCGTCGGCTACCACCTGGGCACCAACAGCGAGCTGACCAGCGTCGCGGTGGCGAAGGAGACGCCGCAGGAGAAGCTCGGTAACTTCGTGATGGTCGATGGCAAGCTGTGCGTCATCGAGTACAGCGACTTTCCTGACGAAGTTGCTGCCGCAACGAACGCCGACGGGCTCAAGTTCTGGGCCGGCAGCATCGCGGTGCACGTCTTCGGCGTGGCGTTCTTGGAGCGGATGCTGTCGATGAAGGACGCGTTGCCGTTCCATATCGCCAACAAGAAGGTTCCACACCTTGGCGAGAACGGCGAACGGGTCGAGCCGACCGAGAACAATGCGCTCAAGTTCGAGCGGTTCATCTTCGACCTGCTGCCGCAAGCCGAGCGGCCGATCGTGGTCGAGTATGCCGAAGAGACGATCTTCGCCCCGCTAAAGAACGCCCCTGGCGCGCCGAAGGACACGCCGGAGTATGTGCAGCGTTTCCTGGTCGATCAGTACCGCCGCTGGCTAGCCGCCGCCGGCATTGAGGCCCCGACCAACGAGCCAATCGAGATCAGCCCGCTCTGGGCGCTCGACGCGGCCGGCGTGGCGGAGCGTGCCGGTGAGGGCGTCGCGATCGAGGGGGCGACTTACTTGCGTTAGGGCAGGCTCAGCTCGCGGGACGTACTTCCTCCGCTCCCTTGGCGTCGAAGATCGCAAGCACTCTCTCATAGTGCTCGGGAGTTACTTTGAATCTTGTAGTCCGGCCGCGACGCTGACGATACCACGGCTCAACTATCTGGAAGACGCTGCGATCTTCACCCTCAAAGTGAAGTATCTGGTAACGCAGCTCCTCCCACTTCCAGAAACCACCTTCCACGGTCAGCCCCTTCTCCCGAAGCTGAGCGTCCGGTTGCATCAGCCTGACAACGGCCCAGCCAAGGCAAAGCAAGAAGGTCACCGTTGCTACGCCAAGACCATTTCGATTGCCGAACGATAAAAAAACGACGCTAACAAGGCAGCTCACAATCGCGAGAGCTAAGTAACGACTCATCGGCCAAACGGTTCCAGTCCGGTAGATGACCGGGCCGAGAAACCGACGCACATTCCACGTCGCCGCCACGACGATTGCTCCGATACCCACAATCATCGCTACTAGCGCGTCGAATGGATTGAACGCCGATACGCTAGGCCAGTGACTACGGATCGCCAAGATGTTCCCGAGGCAAAGCGAGAACAACGTCACGAACTGAAGCAGGTCACGGATTCCGAATCTCACTCGCTCACCTGTCGATCGGTCCATTCAGTTGCTCGTGGCTGAACCGTGCTTGGGCTCGCTAAGATAGCCCGGGCGCGGACTTCCCGCAGGCGATCGATGGCCTCCGTCGGTGCCGGGAGACGCAGAATCTGCAACTCGTCCGTTAGCGTGAGCTCGATAACCAGCCAGTAGCTGCCTTCGCGGTTCTCCAGTCGGGATCGTAGCTCCGTCCAGCGGCGAAGGCGCCCGACGAAGATGATCCCCTGAGCATGAACCGTAACGATCGACGCGCGTCGCACACGCGAAGCGATTACGACGGCCGCGACGTATCTGAGAGTGCCGACAGGCAAGGGCTGGCAGATGGAGAATGAGGCGAGGATCAGGTCCGCGTGGAGCAGCAAGAACAGTTCCCACGGCCAAGCCACCTCTTCTTGCAACTGGCCAGCGAGGATCTGTTCGCCGGCGTTGCGACTCTCCTGATCGAAGACCAGCAGCAAGACGACATAACCACCGACCGCCCAAACAGCTAGCCTTAGATCGGTAGCGAACGCCGTCCCCCAGTCCGGATAGCAGAGCTTCATCAGCACCAAGTGCAGCGAAACCAACACGGTCACCCAGAGCAGGTCGCGGATTCCGAATCTCATCCGGCCGCCTCGTCTTCAGTCGGTGGCTCGCTTGGGTGCGTGCCTTGCTTCATGAACAGGATCGCCGTGACCTCTTCGACGTGCTCACGCGGGATGCGGATGCTCCGCGCGGCGAGCCATCTTCCGGGGCGTGCGCCTGGCTGGGGCACGACGTGCAAGCGGCCTTCTGGGGCATCGAGTCGGAAGTCGGAGTCGTTCCAAAGGCTCGCCGTCCCGTTGGCAACGACGCCGTTGTCTCCAAAAGTCACTCGACCCGCAGCTTCCTGCGTGACATGAAACACCAGCGGCATCATCAGCAGGGGCAGCGGGAACCGGCTTTGACTGGCGTACGACACGGTCGCCATCACAACGAAAAAGCCGAGGCAACCCAAGTGCCATCGATTGGCGACCGGGTTGCGGAACGTCGCGATGGCACGCCCAATCACATTGCCGTCGATCAAAAGCTTTCCGACAACGAAGACGGCGACCAAGACCAGCGGCATCGCCATCGGCACAAGCAAACGACCCGGCTCCTTCATCAGTAGCCCTTCGCTCGCCAACCAACCCAGACCTGCGGCGTAGATCGCCACGATCGCGGTGAGGCCCATCAGGTCGCGGATTCCGAATCGCATGCTTGTTTCGGCGTTTTTGGGGTGAAATCCGGTCGGCTGCCTCGGTGACTTGGTAGTCGCCCGACGCATAATCTACTCTAGAGCCAGCGAAACCGCTCGCTCCGACCGCCCCGGGCCCTCCGTCAGACCGTTCAAGAGACTGCACTTTTCATGCTTAATCGACTTGCTTGCTTCGCTCTCTCGCTTGCCTTTGTCCCAAGCGTGGCGGTACCGGCCTCCGCCGAGCCGGGCGCGACGGCCGAGAAGCCGAACGTGGTCTTCATCTTTGCCGACGACCAATCGGCCAAGACGATCGCCGCTTACGGCAACCCTCAGATCAAGACCCCGAACCTCGATCGGTTGGTCCGCGAGGGGGCCAGCTTCACCAACGCCTACAACATGGGCGCGTGGAACGGGGCGGTCTGCCAAGCGTCGCGAGCGATGATCATGTCGGGGCGTTCGGTCTGGCAGGCCTACGAGATGGACGGTGTCTTCAAGCGGGGGGGCGGGGTCAACCAGACCTGGGGCAAGCTGATGGAGCGGGCCGGGTACGACACCTACATGACCGGCAAGTGGCATATCTCGGCGCCGGCACGCGAGGTCTTCCAACACACGTCGCACGTGCGGCCCGGTATGCCCAAAGATGGCTGGGACCACGCCGGGATGCAGCGGCGCTGGGCCGAGGTCGAGGCGGGCACGCGTTCGTACGAGTCCTACATCGACTCGATGCCCGTGGGCTACAACCGCCCGCAGAGCAAGAACCCGGACGCTTGGTCGCCGACCGATCGAAAGCAGGGGGGCTATTGGAAGGGGGGCAAGCATTGGAGCGAGGTGCTCACCGACGATGCGCTGACCTTCATCGATCGGGCCAAGGCCGACGACTCGCCCTTCTTCATGTACCTGGCCTTCAACGCGCCGCACGACCCGCGACAAGCGCCGCAGGCGTACCAAGACCTCTACAACGCCGACGAGCTCGACCTGCCGAGCAGTTGGCAGCCGCTTTACCCGGAGAAGGACGCGATCGGCAACGGGCCGAGCCTCCGCGACGCGGCGCTCGTGCCGTTCCCCCGGACCGAGGAAGCGAGCCGCGTCCACCTGAAGGAGTACTACGCGATCGTCAGCCACCTCGACGCGCAGGTCGGTGCGATCCTCGACGCCCTCGGGGCGAGCGGGAAGGCGGACAACACTTACATCATCTACACCGCCGACCACGGCCTCGCCGTTGGCGAGCACGGCCTCTTCGGCAAGCAGAGCCTCTACGACCATAGCGCGCGGGCGCCGTTCATCATCAAAGGCCCGGGCATCGAAGCGGGCAAGACGATCGCCACCGACATCTACCTGCAAGACGCCATGGCGACCGCCCTCGAGCTGGCCGGCACAGAGAAGCCGGAGAAAGTCTTCTTCCATTCGGTGCTGCCGCTCGCACGGGGTGAGACCGAGGAAGGGTCGTACGAATCGATTTATGGGGCGTACATTAATAGCCAACGGATGATCAAGCACGACGGCTTCAAGCTGATCGCTTATCCACAGGCGGGCGTCGTCAAGCTGTTCGATCTTGCTTCGGACCCCGAGGAGTTTGTCAACTTGGCCGGCGAGCCGGCCTACGCGGCCAAGGTGCGGGGGCTCTTCGAGCGGCTCCTCGCCGAGCAGCAACGCCTGGGCGACCACCTCGATCTGAAGCCGTTGTTCGATGCGGTTGTCGAGTAGCCCACGCTCGAACCCGAAGGAGCGAGGCATGCTCGAAGTCGAACTCAAGTTTCCGTTGCCCGAAGAGGCTTCGTTCTGCGCGGCCCTGGCGAGCCTCGGCGCGATCGAGGGCGAGACCGTCACGCAGGCCGATGAGTACTTCAATCACCCGTCCCGCGACTTCGCCACGACCGACGAGGCCCTCCGCCTGCGGCGTGTCGGCGACGACTCGGTGGTGACCTACAAAGGCCCGAAGCAAGGGACCCTCGCCAAGAGCCGTTTGGAAGTCGAGTTGCCGCTGGCGGCCGATACGGTCGATGGGCTCGGTGCTATCCTTCGGCAACTGAGCTTTCGGTCGGTTGCGGTTGTTAAGAAACAGCGAAGGCGGTTCCACCTCGAACGGGGCGGCAGGGCCTTCGAGATCTCGATCGACCGAGTGGAAGGGCTCGGGTCGTTCGCCGAAGTCGAAACACTCGCCGAGGAAGGCGTCCTACAAGAAGCCGAGCGGGCCGTGCTCGCGCTGGCGGCGGAGCTCGGCCTGACCGACGCGGAGCCGTGGAGCTATCTGGAGATGCTGCTCGCCGATTAGCCCCAGCGATTAGCATGGGCAAGGCGGGCCGTGCCCGCTAAGAAGCCCGCTGACTCCCGACGCCGGCCGATACGCTTATGCTCCGCACGCCCGACCCCAGCGCCTCAGCGGTGACGACCGTGTCGGCCGACGCGCCGGGCGGGCCAACCGACGAGGCGATCCGCCACGAACGCCGCAACTCCGTCTGGATCGCGTTGCACCAGGTCTTCATTCGGATCGGCTGGATCTTCAAAGCCGAGAGCGTGATCGTCCCGTACTTCATGGACGCGGTCGGCGGCGGGCCGGTGCTGCGTGGGGCGTTGATGGTCATCAACCGCCTCGGCTTCAGCGTGCCGCCCGCTCTGTTCGCCTCGACGCTGAACCGGATATCGAAGAAACGGCTGGCCGTGCTGCTGACCTCGCTCGGCATGGCCGCGCCGCTGCTGGTGCTCGCTGTCGTGTGGGGGATGGGTTGGGGCCGGACCGAACGCGGCGCGCCGACGGCTTGGATGCCTTATTTGTACCTAGCCGTTTACGGCGTGCTCTTTATCTTCACGGGGCTGCACCAACTCTCGCTGCACGCGCTCGGCGGCAAGCTCATCCGTGCCGACCACCGGGGCCGGCTGCTGACCTACGGGCTGGCGATCGGCTCGCCGATCGCGGTGGTCTGTGCGTGGTTCTTGATGCCGCTCTGGCTCAACACGCCGGACGGCGGCTTCGAATGGCTCTTCGCGGCGACGGCCGGGTGCTTCGTGGTCGCCAGCTTGATGCAACTGGGCGTGGCGGAGAGCTCGGACGGGTACCACGAACCGGTGACCGGCGTCGCGGAACGTTTCAAGGATGCCATCGCCACCGCGACGCAACCCGGCCCGCGCCGGCGGGCAGCGATCTTGGCAATGCTCTTCAGCACGACCTTCATGCTCTTCCCGCACTACCAAACCCTGGCGAGGCGCACGGTCGAGAACGTCGCGTTCGATGGCTTCAGGCCAGGCATCCTGATGGAATGGACCGTGCTGAAGTACGCCTCGGTCGCCGTGCTGAGCCTGATCGCCGGCCCGCTGGCAGATCGCTTCGGCAATCGGCTCGCGTTGCGGTTCTGTATCTTCGGTGCCGCGACCGCGCCGATCTCGGCCTTGCTGTTGCTGGTGGCCCCCTCGGGCGTGTCATCGCACCTGGCGGACCTGATCTTCGTTCCGCTCGGCTTTACACCCGTGACGATCCGCTTGCTGATGAACTACGCGATCGAGCTCTCGCCACCCCGGTTGAGCACACGCTACGTTAGCGCGGTTGGCCTCTGCCTCGCCATGCCGGCGATCATCGGATCGCCGCTCATCGGGCTGCTGATCCGCCACTACGGCTTCGCACCGGCTTACTTGTTTGGGGCGATGGTGCTGCTGCTGGCGGGCCTGCTGACCTTCTGGCTCTGGGAGCCGCGGCGCGGCGTCCGCTGAACAGCGAGGGGGACTGCCGGGTGCCGGCGGGTGGCCTACAGTGAGGCTCCCGTCCCAGAACGCCCCCCCACGCTTCCCGCCGGTTCGCTATGCCCGTCGCCGACACGACCGACCCGCAGCAACTGGCCGACACGCCCCCACACGCCGACGGCTGGACCCCGGGACTTGGCGGCGACGCGCCCGAGACCGAGAGCGTGCCGCTCGAGTGCGAGGCGACCCACGAGAACGAGCCGCGGAACTTCGTTTGGCTCGCGTTGCACCAGGTGCTGATGCGCGTCGGTTGGGTCTTCAAGACCGAGAGCATCATCATGCCCTTCTTCATGGACATGATCGGCGGCGACGCCACGCTGCGGGGCTCGCTGATGGTCTTCAATCGGCTCGGCTTCAGCGTGCCGCCGGCGATCTTCGCCCGATCGCTGAAGCTGATGCCGCAGAAGCGGCTCGCGGTGGGGCTCGGGACCGCCGGCATGGCGATCCCGTTCGCCGTGCTCTCCCTCGTTTGGGCGAGCGGCATCTGGCGCGGGCCGGATGGCGTGTCGGCCGCTTGGTGGATGCCTTACTTCTTCCTGGCGGCTTACGGGATCTTTTTCGCGCTAACGGGGCTGAACCAACTCGCCGTGCATTCGATCAACGGCAAGCTGATCCGCCCCGAACGGCGTGGCCGGCTGTTCTCGGCTGGTGTCTTGGTCGGCGCACCGATCTCGATCGCTTGTGCTTGGTGGTTGATGCCGCAATGGTTGAACCTGCCGGACGGCGGCTTCACGTGGCTCTTCGCGGCGCCGGCCGTCTGCTTCTTGCTGGCGGGCATCACGCAATGGTTCGTCTGCGAGAAGCCCGACGCCTTCGAAGAGGAAGCCTCGCCCGCTTGGCGGCGGCTCTGGGACTCGACCCAACTCGCCTTCTCGCCCGGACCGTGCCGGCGGATCGCGGTGACCGCGTTGCTGTTCAGCATGTGCTTTATGCTCTTCCCGCACTACCAAGCCCTCGCTCGCCAATCGGCCGCCGCCGCCGAGGGCGTCGCGTTCGACCTCCGCTCCCTCATGCTGTGGACCGTCACCCAGCACACGGCGGTCGCGGTGCTGAGCCTCTTCACGGGGCCGTTGGCCGATAAGCTGGGCAATCGCGCGGCGGTGCGGTTCTGTGTCTTCGGGTCGGCGTTGGGGCCGCTGCTGGCGGTCGTGCTGGGCTCGATGCCCGCCGAAGTGACGACCAAGTGGTTCTGGCTGGTCTTCCTGCCGCTCGGCTTCACGCCGGTCACGATCAAGATGCTCATCAACTACACGCTGGAGTTGGTGCCCCGCGAGGAGCACCCGCGCTACGTTAGCGCGATCGGCATGTGCCTCGCGTTGCCGGTGATCTTCTTCTCGCCAGTGGTTGGGGCGTTGGTCGGGGCGATCGGGTGCGTGCCGGTCTTTGCCATCGGGGCCTCGGTGATCTTCGGAGCCGGGATCCAAACGCTACGCCTCGCCGAACCGCGGCACGCCTAGGAGCCTCGTAAGGCGGCGAGATAGGCCGAAGAGACTGGCGCTGCGTTGGGCGGCTCGTTCTGCCAGAATCCCGCCGCGTCTTGCGTCCCTTACGCAAACCTCCAACGACGGCGATGGCGAAAACGATCTTCTTCTCGGTCGGCGAACCGAGCGGTGATATCCACGGCGCAAACCTGATCCGCTCGCTCCAAGCGGGTTCGGAGGGTCCGATCCGTTGCGTCGGGTTTGGCGGCCCGAAGATGCGATCGGCCGGCGCCGAACTGCACTTCGACCTCACGACGCTCGCCGTCATGGGCTTCTTGCAGGTCTTCTGGAAGCTGCCGCGGTTCTTCCGCCTCGCCGCGCAAGCCAAACGCTACTTCGCCGAGCATCGGCCCGACGCGGTCGTGTTGATCGACTTCCCGGGATTCAATTGGCACATCGCCAAGCACGCGAAGCGTGCGGGCGTGCCGGTGTTTTACTACGGCACGCCGCAAGTCTGGGGTTGGGCGGCGTGGCGTGTGAAGAAGCTTCGGCGCTGGGTCGATCACGCGCTGTGCAAACTCCCGTTCGAAGAGCCCTGGTTGCGCGAGCGCGGCGTCAACGCGACGCACGTTGGTCATCCTTACTTCGACGAACTCCATAGCCGGCAACTCGACGCCACGTTCATCGAACGCGTTCGGGATACCGAACGACCTTTGGTCGCGCTGTTGCCGGGCTCAAGAACGCAAGAAGTGCGCGCCAACTTCCGCTGCCAACTCGAGTCGGCGAAAAAGATTCTGAAAAAAATTCCGCACGCACGCTTCGCCGTTGCCGCGTTCAAAGCGTCGCACGCCACGATGATCGAACGCGTCATCGACGAGGCCTGGCACGAGCCGAGCAACCGACCCGTCGTGCATGTCAAACGGACTGCCGAGTTGATCGAAGCGGCCCATTGCTGCCTGTCGGTGTCTGGTTCGGTCTCGCTCGAGTTGCTCCACCACACCAAGCCGACGGCGATCGTTTACAAGATCTCGCGGACGATGTTCCGCATCCAGAGCTACTTCCGCCGGGTGCCCTATATCACGCTCGTGAACCTGCTGACCGCGCCCGAGTTGTTCCCCGAGAAGGTCGGTGTCTACGACCCGGCGGACCCGGCCGACGCTCACGTGCTGATGCCGGAGTACCTCACCTGCGGCGACCCCTCCGACGCGTTGGCGGGCCATGCGATCGAGTGGCTCACCGACGACGCCAAACGGACTGAACTGATCGCTCGTATGAACCAATTGAAGTCCGAAGTCGATGTGCCTGGTGCCTCCGAGCGAGCCGCCGAGTACGTCCTAGAGCACCTCTCCGAAGCCGCCCCGCAAGCGACCCAAGCCGCCTGAGCCACGCCGCGATGTTTCTCTCGAATACGGGCCCGTCGCCGTACGATGTCCGCTTCATGCTGTTCGGGTTCTCGATCCGAATCACGCCGTTTTTCTGGGTTTTAGCCGTCTTTTTAGGCAGCGGGCGTCCGCTCCGCGAGGCGGTGGTGTGGGTCGGGGCGGTGCTCGTTTCGATCCTGGTCCACGAACTGGGACACGCCTTCGTGCAACGCGCGTTCGGCGGGAGAGCCGAGATCACGCTGTATGCGTTCGGCGGCCTCGCGTCGGCCACCGGCGTGCGTGACGGGTGGTGGCGCAGCGTGCTGATCTCGCTCGCCGGGCCGGGGGCGGGGCTCGCTCTGTTCGCTCTCATCTTCGTTGGCGTTCGCAGCCTCGGTGTCCCCGGCACGCCGATCGGCAAAGCGTTGGTGAACGACCTGCTTTGGATCAACTTGGCCTGGAGCGTTCTCAACTTGGCTCCGATCTGGCCACTCGATGGCGGGCGTGTCGCGCGTGAGTTGCTGACGCTGTTGCTGAAGCCGTCGACGGGGATCGTTGCTTCGCTCTATTTGTCGATCGCTTGCGCGGTCTTGGTCGGTGTCTACCTCTGGCAGACGACGAAGTCGGGGTACAACGCGATCCTCTTCGGCGTGCTCGCTTACCAGAGCTTCGAGACGTTGCAGCAGTACCGCGCATCGCGCGGCGGTTGGCGTTAGCGCGGCTCCGTTGCGCGCTGCGAGTTGCTCTTCGTAACGATTCGAACGCGCGATCGCGCGCCGATTCGCGCTAGGTTTTTCGAAAAACGTGTTGCGGCGCTTGGAGTAATGCTTACAGTAGCAACGCAGGTGCTGCCGATAGAGTCAACGCTAACACGTTTGCTTGTCGCCGTTGCCGAGCTTGGTTGCCCAAGTCGCATCCGAACTCACCAACGCATCGACGACCAATCGAACGCCGAAGCGTTGGCTAGATCGATAGCGAAGAGTCGCTGCGGAAGAGCGGCTCGTTTTTGATGCGGGTAACGAGAGCTGCTCCAACCTGAATTTGATGCAGCCGCTCGATTACCGCGACTCGTTTTGAGGAGGAAGAACGTGGCGAAGAAAAAGAAGAAGAAGGTTGCGAAAAAGAAGGTGGCCAAGAAAGCCACCAAGAAGAAGGTGAAGAAGAAGGCAGCCAAGAAGAAGACGACCAAGCGCAAGGTCAAGAAGAAGGCTGCTAAGAAGAAGACCGCCAAGAAAAAGGCGAAGAAGAAGGTAAAGAAGAAGGTCGCTAAGAAGAAAACCGCCAAGAAGAAGAAGGCGAAGAAGAAAGTCGCCAAGAAGAAGACGGTGAAGAAGAAAGCGACCAAGAAGAAGACCGCCAAGAAGAAGGTCCGTCGCAAGAAGAAGCGCTGAGGTGCTTCCTTGCCGAAATGACCGGCTCGGCCAATCTGGGCAGGGCGGCGATCTTTAGGCAAGCCAAACGGGAAGCCGCGTGGTCCAACCGGGCCACGCGGCTTTTTTCGTCGTTTTCGGGCGTTTCAGCGGGTCCTGGGGGCTCTTCCCGCTCTCAGCCAAGGGCTCCGCTCCGTCACTCCCGCTTGCCGGGGGCGACTCAAAGGACGGGCAACGCCGGCATCGAGGGCTGGCCCGCTCGGCTCTCCACGACCTGTCGGACCATGCCGCGCGTGATCTCCCACAGGTGCTCGGCGACCATCGGATCGTCGTAGGCATCGGCCATCTGGCCGTCGTCGCCCCGTTTGCGGAGGTCGATATTGATCGGCGCGTCGCCGAGGAACGGGACGCCCATCTCGAGGGCCTTCGCCTTCGCGCCGCCGTTGCCGAAGATGTCGTAGCGGATGCCGTTGTCCGGGCAGAGGAAGTAGCTCATGTTCTCGACGACGCCCAACAGCGGGATCTTCACCTTGCGGAACATCGCGATCGCCTTGACCGCGTCCAGCAAGGCGACATCTTGAGGCGTGCAGACCACGACCGAACCGGTCAGCGGCAGCAATTGCGAGAGGGTCAACGCGATATCGCCCGTGCCGGGCGGCATATCGATGATCAGGTAGTCGAGATCGCCCCAATCGGTGTCGCGGAGCATCTGGGTCACGGCACCGTGGAGCATCGGCCCGCGCCAGACGACCGCCTCTTCCGCCGGGACCATAAAGCCCATGCTCATGACCTTCATGCCGGCGGTCTCGATCGGTTGCAGACGCTTGTCGACGGCCGTCGGCCGCTCGTTGACACCCAACAGGTGCGGCACGCTCGGCCCGTAGACGTCCGCGTCCATCAGGCCGACCTTGCAGCCGGCGTTGCGCAAGCCGAAGGCGATCAAAGCGGCCATGGTGCTCTTGCCGACGCCTCCTTTGCCGCTGCCGACCGCGATGACGCTTTTCGCTGTGAGGCCTATCTGCCCCAGCTTATCGGCGGGGCGATGGTGCTCGACCGCTTCGATGGTCAAAGACTCGGCCCCAATGCCCGCTTCGGCCACGAGTTTGTCGCTGAGCTTGGCGAGCGTCTCGTCGCGGATCGGTCCCGCCCAGGAGGTGAGACCGATCTCGACGCGTGCCTTCTCACCATCGACCTCGACGGCTTTGACTTGGTCGAGCTTGCCCATCGGGCGGCCCGTTTCGGGGTCGGGGAAGGCTTCGACGATGTCACGGAGTTGCTGGGCGTTGGGCATGGGTCGCGATCGGGGTTGGATGCCCCCGGCGCCGGCACGGCGGGGGGCACGGGATGGCTATCTGACGACAGTCTAGGGAGTTACGGCGTCGTGCGTAGGCGTCCCCCCGCCGGCGGCGGCCCGGGGCCGATTGTTCGGGACGTGCCGGTTTTTCCCTCCAGGCGGCTTGGTCGGGCGGCCGATGTTGCTTGGGACGGGGCCGCACGCGCTCTCGCGACGGACCGAAACACGCGACCAGCCTAGAGCCGTCGCCACCCGGGGGGGAAACGACAGATGATCCGCAAACTCTTGTGCGCCGCCATTGCAATGGCCGCGCTCGCGACCATCGGCAGCCAAGCCGAAGCGCAAAACGCCTACGGACGCCAGTTCAGTGGCACATACACGGATACCGACTGGAATCGGTTCTACCACTACCCGTACGTCTACTACCCGCAGAACTACTGGGGCAGCGAGTACTACCGGAGCGCCGATAGCCTGTACCATCGCTACCCGGCCGAGATGCGGATCCCGGTCTACAACAAGCGTTGGCACAACTACTACCCGAGCCCACGCAAGTTCCACAGCGGACATCACTTCATTCTCGATGTCTTCTGATGCCTCAGGGCACGCGATGTCTTGGCAATCGCCAAGCTGAGCGTCCCAAAAGGCGGCAGAGCGGACACCACTTTATCCTGGATGTCTCCTGAGCCGATGAGCTGAGGCGTGCGTCGATCCAGCGCACGACCGCGGCGGAAGGGAAAATACAAAGAGCCCCGGCCAACCCGCTGGCCGGGGCTCTTTGCGTTGTGTCATTGAACTACGAGCCTACTTGTCGAGCATGGCGAGGTACTCGTTCGCCTTGGTCGCGGCTTCGCTCGATGGGTAGTCCGAGACGACCCGACGCAGGAACGTCTTGGCTCGCTTGGTGGCGCTCGCCGAGCGTTTCGTGCTGGCGGCGATCGCCTTGTTGAGGAGCTTGTCGGCCGCGATCTCGTCCTTCACCGCCGGCATCTCGGCGAGCTGTTCGTGTCGCTCTTCGATCCGCTCCATCAGCTTGAGCTCGTACCCGTCGAACCGATCCTTGAGCGAATCGAGTTCCTGGTAAGCGGTCCAGTGCTCGTTCTTCTGGATGGCTTCCTGGGCTTTCTTGGCCCCCGCCGTGAGTTCTTCCTTGACCGCGTCGAGGAGTTTCTCGCCACCCGCCTTGAGGGCTTTGTCTTTGCCCTCGGCGGCCTTAGTCACCGCCCGTGACGCCGACGCGAAGTCGCCGAGCTCGATCGCTGTCCATGCCTTTCGCAACGGCGGCGGGACCTCGGCCGGATCGACCCGCCAAGCAGCTCCCTTCAGCGCTGATTCGGTTGTGGCGGCGAAGTCGGCCGGGTTGCCCGGGACGATCTTGCCCTCGGCGTTCGCATAGCGGACGGCGTAGACCTCGCCCTGCAGCGACAGCTTCGGCACGCCCATGGCGGCTTCGAGTGAGCGGTCGAAGTCGTTGATCACCGGCCAACCGACTTTGACCGTCGAGAGGTAGCGGCGGAGGGTCTTCGGATCGGTCCCCGAGTTGACGCCAACGAAGAAGACCGGCTTGCCGCGGTACTGCGCGGCCATGGTCTGCAGGGCGGGCCATCGAGCGGCTACCTCGGGGCTTTCTTCCTCGAAGAAGTAGAAGACAACCCCTTTGCCCTTGAGCGAAGCGAGCGACAACGGCGGCGAATTGTGCCATTGCCGCGGATCGCTGGGCAGTTCGACCGCCTCGTCGGCGACGGAAGACTGGGCCCGGGTTGGTTCGGCCCAAGCGGCCACCAAGAGCCCCAAACAACTAAGCGTGAGCAAGCGAGCCATGTGCCTCTAGCTCCGAACGGAAAAGGGGTTTGCACGCCCCACCGTTCCGAAACGGGGCGAGCGTTCTGTGGTTCGATTGTAAACCAACAAGCGGTCGGTCACGCCGGCGGCTTGCCCGCCACCAGCTCAGACTCCCATTCCTGCATGAGCGGCCAACCGGTCGCGCACGTGCCGAAGTCGGCCAGTTGGAGGTAGCCGTTGAGCCGATCGATGGTCGCCTGCACGTGGGCCGCGTCTTTGCGGAAGACCGGCCCGTGGCTCGGCAGCAGCCATTCGACATCCGAATCGCGGATCCGCTCCAGCGAGCTGATGAAGTCGGGGATGCTGCTGCCGTGGTGGGCGTCGATCACGCCGACCGAGCCGTCGCGGAATAGGTTGTCGCCCGAGAACAGCAGGTTGCCCATACGGAAGGCGAGTTGGCCGTCGGTGTGGCCGGGCGTGTGCCAGACTTCGAGCTCCAGACCGCCGACTCGGATCTTGTCGCCATCCTTCACTTGGCGTTCACACTTCACCGGCGGCATCGGCAGGTCGATCCCCTGGGCGCCGATATGAGCGAACGTGGCGATCCGATCGCCCGACTCGAGCTTCTTCGCCGCGACCGGATGGCAGGTGACCTCGGACTTGAGGACCTGCTTCGCTTTGGCGAGCCCTTGGATATGATCGACGTCCGCGTGCGAGGCGATCAGCGTCTCGCATTTGCTGAACGGGAAGTCGAGCTGCCGGATCAGTTCCAACACCTCATCGACGGCGTCCTCGTACCCGATATCGATCAGCGTCCAGGCATCGTCGTCGTAGATCAGGTAGACGCTGCACGTCACGCGGCGACGGGCCTGGTGGTTCAGCTCGATGACGTTCGGAAAGAGGGGCGTACGCTGCAGCATGCGAGGGCTTGGTCGTATTGAGACGGCTTATGATTTCAATGCCTAAGATCATACGGAAGCGGGGTTCTTCCCCGCAACCAACCCCACCCGGGCGGTTAGCCGCCAAGAATCGCCGCCAAGCCCTCGCGGTGGCTTGGATAAGCCAGTTCGACGCCGAGCTCCTCAAGCAGCCGACGGTTGCTGATCCGCTTGTCCGCCCCGGCTCGGGCGGCACGGGGCGAGCCTTCTGCTGGCTTGGTGAAGCGGGGCACGGGGGCCTCCAGCAAGCGGGCCACCTCGGCGTAGTAGTCGCCGCGTTGGGGTGGGTTCCCGTCGCTGACGCAGACAACGCGGGGCGGATCGGCGGCCTCGGCGGCGGTGACGGTCGCCGTCGCCGCGTCCTCGACGTGGATCAGATTGAGCCAGCCAGACTGCGGCGCCTCGATTGGCTCGCCCGCCTTGAGCTTGGCCAGGTACGGCAGGCGATCCGGCCCGTAAATGCCCGCCAACCGCAAGACGGCCGAACGATCGCCCCACGGGCTGTCGGCGAGGATCCGCTCGGCCGCAAGCGAAGCCTTCCCGCCATCTCGCGACGGGGCAGGGGGGGTCTGCTCATCGACCCAGGCTCCACTCGCATCGCCATAGACGCCGGTCGTGCTGATATAGATCACACGCCCGGTCTCTTGCGGGATCGCTCCCAGCACATGCCGAAGGCCCTCGGCATAGACCTCGTGGATCGAGGGCTCCGCCGAACGGTCGTAGCCGATGGCGCAGAGCAGCGTGTCGGCTAGTGGCAAACTGACCAGGGTCTCCGGCTCGGTCACATCGGCAAGGATCGGCTCGATGCCCTCGGCGCGGAAACGCTCGGCGGTTGCCTCGCTCCGGGTCGCCGCGATCACCCGATCGCCACGGGCGAGCCAACGCCGCGCGACGCGGAGGCCGACATAGCCGCATCCAAAGATCAATCGTGTCGCCATCGCTTTACCTGTCCTTTATTCCCTCGCGGCTTACTGCTACCGCCCTCAGAACGATACACTCCTGCTACCCGACGGGAACGGCCCCGGCGGTTTTTGCATCCGCTTGAGGCATCGTCGATGAGTGATCCGCGTGTCTTGCCGCAGCTCGGCTGGCTCGAATGGGCGGCCCTGCCGGAGTTGAAGGTCCCGCTGCTCCAAATGAAAGTCGATACCGGCGCGAAGACCTCTTCGCTGCACGCCGAGGAGTTGGAAGTCATCGAGGCCGGCGGCAAGCACTTTGCCCGCTTCCTCGTCCGCACCCGGCGCGGCGAGTACCGCTGCGAGTGCCCGGTCTTCGACGAACGCCACGTGAAGAGTTCATCGGGGCACGAAGAGCTCCGCATCGTGATCCAGACCCACTGCGTCTTGCACGGCGGTTCGCGTTGGCCGATCGAGCTGACGCTGACCGATCGGACCGCGATGCGTTACCCGATGCTGCTCGGCCGGCGGGCGATGGCGAATCGATTCCAAGTCGATCCGGCCAAGAAGTACCTCTACGGCAAACCGAAACGCAGAAAACCCTCGGCGTAGCGTCCGCCCCAACCACGCCGCGCACGACTCCCCGACCTCTCGGCCCCAACCCCCCGGCAAATCTCCATGAAGCTCGCGATCCTCTCCCGCAACGGCTCCTGCTACAGCACCCGCCGACTGCGTGAGGCGGCCGAAAGCCGCGGGCACACGGTGAAGGTGCTCGATACGCTCAAGTTCTCGATCGACTTGGCCGAAGGCGAGCCCGATCTCTGCTTCCGCTCAAAGCACCTCAGCCACTACGACGCGGTGCTGCCGCGCATCGGGGCGTCGATCACCTACTACGGCACCGCCGTGATCCGGCAGTTCGAGCAGATGGACATTTACTGCGCCAACTCGTCGTCGGGCATCGCCAACTCACGCGACAAGCTCCGGTCGTTGCAGATCCTCAGCAAGCACCGCATCGGCATGCCGCCGACCACGTTCGCCCGTGATCGCAAGGACATCCTTCCGGCGATCGATCGCGTCGGCGGGGCGCCGGTCGTCATCAAGCTGATCGAGGGCACGCAGGGCGTCGGCGTGATCCTTGCCGAGAGCAACAAGGTCGCCGAGGCGATCATCGAGACGCTCCAGAGCACCAAGCAGAACGTCCTCATCCAGAAGTTCGTCGCCGAGAGCAAGGGACGCGACGTGCGGGCGTTCGTCGTTGGCGACCAAGTCGTGGCCGCCATGCGACGCGTGGCGGTCGGCAGCGAGTTCCGCAGCAACGTCCACCGGGGCGGCACCACCGAGCCGGTCGAACTCAGCGACGAGGCAAAGCAGATCGCGATCCGCTCGGCGCAGATCATGGGCCTCAAGATCGCCGGCGTCGATATGCTTGAAGCGAACGGCGGCCCGCAGGTGATGGAGGTCAACTCGTCGCCCGGGCTAGAAGGGATCGAGCAATGCACCCAACTCGATATCGCCGGCGCGATCATCGACTACTTGGCCGCCCAGGTCGATTTCCCGGAGGTTGATATCCGCCAACGCCTGACGGTGAGTCGCGGCTACGGCGTCACAGAGATCCGCGTGCCGGACGGCTCCGACTATGTCGGCAGAACCATTGACGAAGCCGGCTTCCCCGAGCGCGACATCAACGTGCTCACGCTCTACCGCGACACCAGCGTGATCCCCAACCCGCGGCTCAAACGAACCCTCGAAGCGGGCGACCGGATGCTCTGCTTCGGCAAGCTCGACGCGATGCGCGACCTCATCCCGGAAAAGGTCCGCCGCAAACGCCGCCCGAAGGTGAAGGACCTGCCGGAGGAAGAAGTGGAGACGCCGCCGGCGGGGGCGTGAGCTCTCGTACGTCACACCGATTTTAAAATTGAGGATATCCACTTTAAAGCCACCAACAACCGACCGATGAGTGCCACACCCGGCCTTGTGCAATGTGGCCCTCGTTTTGAAATGGGGAACTCTAGCTGCTATTTGTGGGATGTCGATTTCGCCCTATCGACCAGAAAACGTTGTCGAAATCGATACTGCCGGCATTCTCAACGACACCATAGCTGACGTTGAGGAGAAGTTATCGAAGCTAGATTCAAGGACGAACCTCGCTTGAACATTCGATAGTCTGGTGACGCCTAAAGCAAGTTCGAGGCTCTCACCGCTTAACTAACCGGAGGTTCGGGATGCCTGCGTCCAAGAGGCTCAGTCGCATCGGAAAGGTTGTTGTCGGAGTCTTGATCGCCGGCGGCTGCTTTCTTGCGGGCTCGTACTGGGCGGCCTCGCCAGACGCAGAAGACGCCGAGTCAGACCGAGGGAAACGCCGTGCAGCGGCGCAGTATCAGGTGAGCCGATCACCTTTAACGATGCTCGAAGCCGTTGAGCACGACCACAAGTCCTTCGACATCTTCAGGAAGACGCAGCAGGCGTACGTTGAGTCTCCGATGGTGCTAATGGCAGCACTCGGAGCCGAGGGAGGAAAGATCGGCAAGTTGTCGGTTTTTCAAGACATGACCTCGGATGGCGAGCAGACGACGCCGCTGAGTGGCTGCGTGAGCACCTCGTTGCCACTTTCCCTTACGACGGCGAGCTATTCGAGATCGCGGTCGTGCATCCAACCGCACCGGCGGAACAGCTCGTGCAGATCGCTGACGCGGTGTCGCAAGCGTACTACGACACGGTCGTTTTCCAAACGGCCACGGCGAGACATTTGCCGCTGAAACTGTTGCGAGACTCGTTGGAGAGGATCAATTCCCAGCTCGATCGACAGCGTGAAACGTACGCCGCCCTAGTGAAAGATAGCGGCCGTGGGCCAGCGGACATCAAACGGAGCGAGCTGTTGGAAGCAGAGATCGCGGACCTACGCCGGCAGCGAATGGCGATCGAAGAACAATCGTTGAAAGAACTGGAGAGTCCGCGAGCCGATCAAGGGGAGGCTGGTGAGGATGCGACCGACCGCGCTAACAACATAGATGACAAGCTGGCCCAACGAATCTCCCGCCTCGATTCACGAATCGAAGAGCTAACCAGAAAAATCGTCGGAGTCTACGAGGAAGACCTCCAACTGAAGCCAATGCGAGCAGAGATCGAACTACTGGAGGCCGTGCAAAGAGAAGTCGCAATAAAAATCCAACACCTCCAGATCGAAGGGCAAGCCCCTAATCGAATCACCGCGATTGGTCCGCAACCGAGTGGCGGCGCTAAGGCAGCCTTTATCGATGGCGAAGAACCTTTTCTGGGACTCTGACTTGGCAGCGGCCGCCTACTCGATGCCGCCGGGGTCTTCTTGGCCCTTCGCTCCGCTCTCTAGGTACCCCGTGAGCATGATCTGGGCGGCTAGCGCGTCGAGTTTGGCTTTGCGTTGCTTCGGCGACAGGTTTGATTGGCGGAGCAGGTCTTTGGCTTCGCTGGAGGTGTAGCGTTCGTCGTAGAACTCGACGGGGAGGCCGGTCTTTTCGGTCAGCCACTCGCCGAACGCGCGGGCCTCTTTCGACTTCTGGCTCTCGCCGCCGTGCAGGTGGACCGGCAGGCCGACGACCCAACGGACGAGCCGCTCCTCGCGCGCGAGCGTGGCAAAGTACTCGGCGTCGAGCCGTTCGCTACGCCGGCTGTAGTTCTCGTGCGGCGATGCCATGCCGACTTCGAGGTCGCCGATCGCGATGCCAATGCGAACGGTGCCGTAATCAACACCAGCAACACGACCGCGCGGCCGGCGAAGCGTCTCTTCGTTCGAAGTGGGAAGTGGGAAGTCGGAAGTAGGATCACCCCCTTCTGATTCCGACTTCCCAATTCCTACTTCCGAATTCATAGGTACTCGTCCCATCCAAGCTCTTCGAGCTGTTTGACGATCTGGCGGATCGATTCTTCGTCGTGCTTGTTGGCGACCAGGGTCGCGTCCGGCGTGTGGACGACGATCAGGTCCTCGCAGCCGAGCGTGACCACGAGGTGGTCGTCGGACGAACGGACGATCGTGCCCTTGGTCTTGAGGCCGAGGTGCTTGCCGACGATCGTGTTGCCGTCGGCGTCTTCGCCGAGGCGGCGGGGAAGCGACTGCCAGCCGCCCAAGTCGTCCCACTCGAACGGGGCCTCGATCACCGCGACGTTCTTAGCGTGCTCCATGACGGCGTAGTCGATCGACACGCCATCGATCGCGGCGAACTCTTGCTCGAAGACCGCCGAGCCCTCGGGCGTGCCCCAGGCGTCGACGATCTTTTCGAGGTGGGCGAGTGTCTCCGGCTGGCGTTTGCGGAGGGCGTCGAGGATGGTCGAGGCACGCCAAACGAAGATGCCGCTGTTCCAGTAAAAGCTGCCGGACGCGAGGTACTCGGCCGCGGTGGCGGCGTCGGGCTTCTCGCGGAACTGCTTCACCTGGAACGCGGGAGCGCCGTCGCTGCTTAGGGTGTCGCCGGCTTGGATGTAGCCGAAGATCTCGGCCGGGTAGGTCGGCTTGATCCCGAAGGTCACGATCCGCGACGGCTCTTCATCGACGAGGGCCATCGCCTGCTTGACGCCCGCCTGGAACTTGGCGGTGTCCGGGATGACATGGTCGGCCGGGCAGACGAGCATCGTCGCGTCGGGGTCGCCGGCTACCTTCGTCACCAACAGGGCGGCCAGCCCGATGCACGGCGCGGTGTCCCGCTTGCATGGTTCGCCCACGATCGACGCGGGCGGCAGGTCGGGCAGTTGCTCGCGGCAGGCCTCGACGAGTCGCTGGTTGGTCACCACCATCCGCCGCTCGGGCGGGGCGAGCTCGCCGAAGCGGGCCGCCGTTTGCGCGATCATCGTCTCGTCGCCCACGAGCGACAGCAGTTGCTTCGGCGTGGCTCGTGTGCTGGCGGGCCAGAACCGCGTACCGGAACCGCCGGCCATGATGATCGCGTGAAGCATTTCGAAGGGGGAGTGGGGAAGGCGGAATGGGGAATGGCAGCATCTTAGCCGTTGGAAGAGCTGTCGCCGAGACGCTGGTTGAGGTCTTGGACGGCTGCGGTGGGGTCATCCGAACCGCTGACGGCCGAGCTGACGGCGAGGCGTGAGAGGCCGGCTTCGAGCACTTGGCCAACGTTCTGCGTCGTGATCCCGCCGATCGCGTAGGCCGGTAGCGTGATCTCGGCGGCGACTTCGCGGATCAAGTCGAGCCCGGGGAAGGCGTCGAATTGCTTGGTGGGGGTCGGGAAGGTCGGCCCGACGCCGATATAGTCGGCCCCGGCGAGCACGGCGGCTCGTGCTTGCTCGATTGAGTGGGTCGAGAGCCCAACGAGTGCCTCGGTGCCAACGACGGCCCGCACGTCGGCGATGGTTAGCTCTCCTTGGCCGACATGCACGCCATCCGCCCCGGCGGCGACGGCGATATCGCCCCGATCATTAATGATCGAAACCACGCCATGCCGGCGGCAGATCGTCGCGAGGTGGCGGGCACGCTCGACGAGTTGCCGGTCGTCGAGCGTCTTGTCGCGGAGCTGCAGCACGCCAACGCCGGCTTCGCAGAGGCTTTCGATCGATGAGCAGAAGCCGTCCGGCGATTGCTGGCCATCGACCAGCACATAGAGGCGGGCCTCGCCGAGACGCTCGCCCCCCCGCACGGTCGCTCCCAGCCCGGCGGCGAGTGTGTAAGCCATGTACCGCAAACGCTCGAACTTGGCCCCGGCGGCCGAGTCGATGACCTTGCCGTACTCCTCCAACGACCGGAGCGCCTCCTGCAATCGCCCCAGGCTCGCCCCGCAAACGGCCCAGGCGTCGGCCCGATCGGCCTCCGAGGGGGTCGAGATCGTGGTGCCGACATCACCAGGTGTGTCGCGGGCGGCGAGCCGGTCGGCCATCGGCAGGACCGCCCCCGCTTCGGCTAGTCCGTGCCGCAACTCTTTCGCGAGGCGAGCGAGGTGAGCGTCGTCCAGCACGAAGCGAGCGTAGTCCTCCACGACGCGAACGCCCTCACTCGCGCGATTGAGCGAGGCGTCTAGCAGGCGGACAACGCGGGCTGGCAATTTGGGCAAAATAGGTCCTGGGACGTCGGTGCTGCTCGGCTTGGTGACTCACTTGGAGCCAGCAAGTAAGTAGTCTCGCGCAAAGACGCAGAGACGCAAAGGACGGGCTGGGTAGATAATCTGATGCGGTACGATCGGCAGTGAGCTGCCAGAATGGCGGATACTCTGCTGGAACATGCGAGTTGCCCGGCTGGGGCGCATGATTTCTCAGGGGTCTACGCGGACTCCCACCAGACCCCCGCTATCGCGCCGTAAGTCCAAGCGATAGCAGAGTTTGTCTTGTTGCGTTTTGCGGCGACCGATACACTCCGCGCGGCCGCCAAAACAGGGTCGATCGGTACGATTCACCGATTGCGCCCCGCGATTTGCACTACGGTCTCTTGGGACCAATCGCCCCCAAGAGTCATGAAACCCCACTGAGGCAGGACTTTTGCCGCGTCGTAAGATCCGCCGCCGTCCGCCTTGGGTCGCTTACCTGTGGCCCGGATTGCCGCACCTGTGGGTCCGTGGCTCGCTGGCCGGGCTGACTCTGGCACTGGCTTTCTCGGTTTTATTGAACGTTCTGGTTCTGGCGACCCTGGTTTGGCCGGCGTGGCTCGAATCGCGTCTTAAGTTTGCGTGTGCGATGACGGCCCTCGGGCTGTGGATCGCCGCCCTGTGGGAAACCCGCGGCGAGCTCCGACGCTTGGCCGCGGAACGCGACGCCCTGGCCGACGGGGACGCCGTGGTCCCGGAAACCAACCAACCGAACGATCAACTGCTCCAGCAAGCACAAAACAGCTACCTGAAAGGCGATTGGGTCGATGCCGAGCGGTCACTCCGTACGGCGATCCGACGCGATCGCGACGACTTCGAGGCTCGATTCTGGCTGGTCAGCGTCCTCCGCAGCTCCGGCCGGGCTCGGCAAGCCGAACGGCTGCTGCGGCGTGTCGAACGGCTCGACGCCGCGGTCGGATGGCGGCATGAGGTCGAAGACGAAAGACAACGCCTTGGCGAGTTGCTCGATCCTGCGGCAACGGCCGAGGAGCCGATCATCTTGCCAATCGACGACCATCACCCAAGAAATAACCAGACCGACGACCAGACCAAGAAAGACGCCGCTTGATGCGTTCGCCCTGGCACCCGCTTGGTGACTTCGCGAACAAACGCCTAGAATACAACGCAGCAACGAACACACACGCGACAGCGACCCGGCAAGGAACTGACAACAGCCCGCCGAGCTGAACACCGCCCACTCGTGAGCCGCCGGGCTCGCGTCCGATAACGGAGAAGAGCATGTACGAACGCTTCACCGACCGCGCACGCAAGGTGATGCAGCTGGCCAACCAAGAGGCCCAGCGCTTCAACCACGAATACATCGGCACCGAGCACGTGCTGCTGGGCCTCATCAAAGAGGGCTCCGGCGTCGCGGCGAATGTGCTGAAGAACTTGGACGTCGATCTTCGCAAGATCCGTCTGGAAGTTGAGAAGCTCGTTCAGAGTGGCCCGGACATGGTCACGATGGGCAAGCTGCCGCAAACGCCGCGTGCCAAGAAAGTCATCGAGTACTCGATGGAAGAGGCCCGCAACCTGAATCACAACTACGTGGGCACGGAGCACATCCTCCTCGGCCTCTTGCGTGAGCAAGAGGGCGTGGCGGCTCAGGTCTTGATGAACCTGGGACTGAAGCTCGAAGAAGTCCGCGACGAGGTGCTCAACCTTCTCGGCCATGGCATCGAAGGCCAAGAGAACGAGCGTGGCGGCCGTGCCGGTGCCGGCGGTGGCGAGGAGGAAGACGAAGAGTCAAGCGAGGGCGGCGGTGGCCGCAGTCGTAAGGGCTCACGCAGCAAGACGCCCGCCCTCGACAGCTTCGGTCGCGACCTCACGGAGCTCGCCAAGCAAGGCAAGCTCGACCCGGTCATCGGCCGGGCGAAGGAAATCGAACGGGCCATCCAGGTCCTCTGCCGCCGCACGAAGAACAACCCGGTCCTCCTCGGCGAGGCGGGCGTCGGTAAGACGGCCATCGTCGAAGGCTTCGCCCAACGCGTGATCGATGGCGATGTGCCCGAGCTGTTGCTCGAGCGTCGCATCGTGGTGCTCGACTTGGCGATGATGGTCGCCGGCACGAAGTATCGCGGCCAATTCGAGGAGCGGATCAAGGCCGTGATGAACGAGGTTCGTCGGGCCAAGAACACGATCCTCTTCATCGACGAACTCCACACGCTGGTCGGTGCCGGCGGAGCGGAGGGAGCGATCGACGCCTCGAACGTCCTCAAGCCGGCTCTTGCCCGTGGCGAGATCCAGTGCATCGGGGCCACGACCCTCGACGAGTACCGCAAGTACATCGAGAAGGATTCGGCCCTCGCTCGCCGGTTCCAAGAGGTCTTGGTCGAGCCGACCAGCCCGGAAGACACGAAGGAGATCCTCGGCGGCCTCCGCGAGCGGTACGAAGAGCACCACCGCGTGCAGATCACCGACGACGCGATCGCCGCGGCGGTTGAGTACTCGGACCGCTACATCACGGGCCGTTGCCTGCCGGACAAGGCGATCGACGTGATCGACGAGGCCGGTGCTCGCATCCGGCTCAAGACCATGAGCAAGCCGCCGAACCTCAAAGAGATCGACGAAGAGGTCGAGGCCCTCAACCGCGACAAGGAAGAGGCGGTCGCCAACCAAGACTTCGAGAAGGCCGCCGCCTTGCGGGATCAGGCCGACAAGCTCAAGAAGAAGAAGGCCACCATCACCAAAGAGTGGCGCGAGAAGTCGCGTGAGAACGGCGGCGTCGTCGACGAAGACGTTATCGCCGAGGTCGTCAGCAAGATGACCGGCATCCCGCTCACGCGGATGAGCACCGAGGACTCGCTTCGCCTGATGCGGATGGAGGACGAGCTCCACAAGAAGGTCATTAGCCAGCACGAAGCGATCAAGGCGATCGCCAAGGCCGTGCGTCGCAGCCGCAGCGGCCTGCAAGACCCGAAGCGGCCGACCGGCACGTTCGTCTTCGCCGGCCCGACCGGCGTCGGCAAGACGCTGCTCGCCAAGGCCCTGGCCGAGTTCATGTTCGGCGACGCCGAGGCACTCATCCAGATCGACATGTCCGAGTACATGGAGAAGCACAACGTCAGCCGCCTGATCGGTGCCCCTCCCGGCTACGTCGGCTACGAAGAGGGTGGTCAGCTCACCGAGCAGATCCGCCGCCGCCCGTACGCCGTCGTGCTGCTCGACGAGATCGAGAAGGCCCACCCCGAGGTCTTCAACATGCTCCTGCAGTTGATGGAAGAGGGACGCCTGACCGACTCGTTCGGTCGCAACGTCGACTTCCGCAACACGATCGTCATCATGACGACCAACGCCGGTGCCGACGCGATCAAGAACGAATCGGCCTTCGGCTTCGCCAAGGCGGACGAGGACGCGTCGTACGACGGCATGAAGAGCCGCGTGATGGACGAGATCGAGAAGGTCTTCCGTCCCGAGTTCATCAACCGCGTGAACGACGTCATCGTCTTCCGTCACCTGACGACCGAGAACCTGAAGCACGTCGTTGATCTCGAGCTCGCGAAGATCACCGAGCGGCTCGCCGACAAGGGCTTCGACCTCTTCCTCACCGACGACGCCAAGGCGTTCCTGGTCAAGAAGGGATCGAACACCGACTACGGTGCCCGCCCGCTGCGGCGTGCGATCGAGTCGTTCATCGAGGACCCGCTTGCCGAGGAACTGCTCAAGGGCGAGTTCGCCGGCAAGGACACGATCAATGTCGATGTGAAGATGGTCGGCGACAAGAAGCAACTGACCTTCGAGGGCGTCCAAACCAAGGAACCCGAGCCCGAGCCGGTCGCCGCCGGCGTCGGCGAGGGGGAAACCTCGGAGGAAAAGGGCGAGGGCTGATCACCGCCCCCGCTCTCGACCTTGCTAGCGACCAACAAGCGGGCCACGGAAACGTGGCCCGCTTTTCTTTGGCAACGCTAGCACCCCGAGCAGTTTACTCAAGCCGGATAATCGACAAAGTCGATGCTGGGTAGTGGACGCGCACGCGTTGTGCGCCGGCTGCTAGTCTCTCCGGTCGATCCGATGTCGTCTGCCGATGCTCAACCGAGGCCGACCCGCACTGGGCTCGGCGTGACCGATGCGGTCGCGTCGGTCGGGGCGAGCCTGGTCGGTGCGGTGGAAACGCTCGGCGGGATGGCGGGCTTCTTCGGCCAGACACTCTCCTGGATGTTCGCCCGGCGGCCGAGCCGTTCGCTCGTGGTGCAGAGCCTCCACCAGATCGGCGTGCGCAGCCTGCCGGTCATCATGCTCACCGGGGCCTTCATCGGCATGGTGCTGGCGGTGCAGGCCTACTATCAATTCCGCGCGTTCGGCATGGAGTCACGCCTGGGCGTGATGATCAACCTGTCGATGTACCGCGAACTCGGCCCGGTGCTCGCGGCGACGATGCTCGCCGGCCGGGTCGGCAGCGCGATCGCGGCGGAACTCGGCACGATGAAGGTGACCGAGCAGATCGACGCCCTGGCGTCGATGGGGGCGAGCCCGATCCAGCACCTCGTGGTGCCCCGATTCATCGCCTGCCTGACAATGATCCCCCTGCTCACGATCGCCGCGATCGCGATGGGCGTGCTCGGCGGGGCGTTCTACTGCATCTACGTCTTCGATGTGGACCCGTACTTCTACTTCAACAACTCCCGCGAGGGGACCAGCCCCTGGGACATCCTGTATGGCGTGATCAAGAGCGTCTTCTTCGGCGGGGCGATCGCGATCATCAGTTGCTACCGCGGCTTCCACTCGGGGGCCGGGGCCGAGGGCGTCGGCCGTGCCGCGACCATCGCCTTCGTGCAATCGTTTGTCGTGATCTTGGTGCTCGACCTCGTGCTGAGCATCGGGCTGGATCGCTTCTACGAGCTCGCCTGGCCGCAGGAGTGGCGCGTATGAATGCCACCGACGAATCGGCGATCGCCTCGCTCGATCAAGTGACGGTCCGCTTCGGCACACAGACCGTGCTGCGCGACCTGTCGCTGAAGGTCCAACGCGGTCAGACGCTGGTCGTCATCGGCGAGAGCGGCTGCGGCAAGACCGTGCTGCTGAAGTCGCTCATCGGGCTCATCACCCCGACCAAGGGCCGCGTCCGCTTTGCCGACGAGCCGCTCGACACGATGGACGATCGCCGCCTGACCGCGGTGCGGACCCGCTTCGGCTTCGTCTTCCAACAAGCGGCGTTGTTCGACTCGGCGACCGTCGAAGAGAACGTGATGTTCCCGCTGATCGAACACCGTCGCGGCACGCGTGAAGAGGCGCACGACCAAGCCTTAGAGCGTCTGAACCAAGTCGGTCTGCCCGCTTCAGTAATGCCCAAGAAGCCGGCCGAGCTCTCCGGCGGCATGCGTAAGCGGGTCGGCCTCGCACGGGCTTTGATGATGGACCCGGACGTGCTCCTCTACGACGAGCCAACCACCGGGCTCGATCCGATTATGAGCGACGTGGTCAACGAGTTGATCCTCCGCACCGGCGGCATCCGCCCCGAAGACAACCCCGTGACAAGCGTCGTCGTGACGCACGATATGCACAGCGCCCGCAAGCTGGCGGACCGGATCGTGATGCTGTACCCGGTCGCGCGGCTCGGGCCGAACGAGTCGCAGATCGTGTACGACGGTCCGCCCGACGCGATCGACCATTCGAATGACCCTCGGGTGACGCAATTCATCCGCGGCGAGGCACGCGACCGCCTCGAAGAACTCGCCACCACCTGACCGGCCGGAGCGTTTCCGCCGCCGGCCGTCTGCCCACTGCCCACTTCTTCAGACATGTCCAATCGTACCCAAGAGTTCCGTGTCGGAATCGTGACGCTCGTCATCGCGGGCGTGGCGGCGACGCTGGCAACGATCGGCACCGGCGTCTCGCTGCCGCTCGGGCTCTCGCCGACGCCTTATCAGCTCAAGATCCGGACCGACCGCGCACCGGGCGTCGGCCCCAACACGCCCGTTCGCAAAGACGGGGTCGTGATCGGGCGCGTGGTCTCCGCGGACTTCCTGGCCGAGGGCGGGGTCTTGGTCACCGCCGATATCCAGCCCGGCGCGCCGATCTATAAGTCGGACGTCTGCCGCATCCGGCCGTCGTCGCTGTTCGGCGATGCGGTCATCAACTTCGCCTACGCGGGGCAGGGGGGGCCGGTCGAACCGGTCGAGCAGGGATCGCTCGTCACGGCCGCCGCGTTGCCCGATCCGATCGAAGCGCTCACGAGCCTCCAGGTCGATGTCGGCCCAACGATCGACTCGATCGGCCGCGCGGCCGACTCGGTCGAAACCCTCACCACACGGCTCAACAACGCCCTCGGGGAGGACTTCGGCGGCGATCGCGTGAACAGCCTGCTGGACGAGGTGTCGACCTCGATGCAGCAATTCCAGGCGACCATGGCGATCATGTCGAAGACCATGAGCGACGTCGATTCGCTCGCCTCGGAACCGGCCCTACGCGACGCGATCCAGAAGTTCCCCGTGCTGCTTTCCGAGGCCCAGACCACCGTCAACAAAGCGATCGAGACCCTCGATTCGTTCGAGGGCATCGTTACCAGCGCGCAGACGAACCTGGAGAACCTCGAAGGCTTCACCCAACCGCTCGGAGACCGCGGCCCCGAGCTGGCCGAGATGATGACCTCCGCGATTGAGAACCTCGACAAGACGCTTGCCGATGCGTCGCGGTTCATCACGACGGTCACCGATAGCCGTGGTTCGCTCAACATGCTGCTGAACGATCCGGAGCTCTACGACAATTTGAGCAACACGATCTACAACGCCGACCAAGTGCTCAAGCAGATGCACGCCCGGCTCAAAGAGTTGCGGCCTATTCTCTACGACGCTCGTGTCTTCACGGACAAGGTTGCCAGAGAACCGGGCCGTTTGATCCGCGGAGCCGTCAACGACGGCCCGGGGCTCAAGTGACGTAGCCGGCTAAGCCCTTAGTACCGGAAGCCACCCGGCGTGGGCGGTGGGGTGCTCGGCACGCCGGCTGGCGGCAAGGCCGGCTGGGCCGGGATACCGAATGGGTCGCCCGCTGGTGGCAGGGTCGCGCCGCCGGTTTGGATGACCGGGGCCGCGCCGATCGGTGTCATCTGCCGGCGGAGCTCTTCGCCACGAGCGATGACGGTCTCGGGCGCTTCGAGTTGGCGGCGTTGCAAGTTGAAGCTCACCGTGCGAGCGTCTTCGATCCGTGTCGGGACGAGCACCTCGCTGACGAAATCGAGGCCCGGGGTCTCGTACCAAGGGGCCGGCAGCGGCTGGTTGACCGTCATGGTCTCGTAGCCGGGAGCGGAGAGCCGGATCTCACGGGTGCCGTAGTAGACATAATCGACCGAGCAGGGCGTCGTGCCGATCCGCTGGTTGTCGACGTGCACGATCGCCCCCGGCGGGTTGCTCCGCACCGTCAGGCGACGCCGCACACAGCCGGTCGTGGCCAGCAGGGCCAGCGAGAGGAGGGCGACGAGCCGGAACCGTTGTTGGCCGGTTTTGCGGGGCATCGAGGGGTCCAGGCTCCGAAACAGTAGGGGGCGGCGGAGTCTAGCGACACGGGCCGGATGGCTCCAGGCCAACGGCAGCGGCCATTGGCTGTCGCCGCCAGAAGCTGCCGACTACGATAGGGCTAGGGAAAAGATCGATGCCAGACACGCCGCCAGCAACGCCAGCACTCGCCGTCCGCGCCGCCTCGCGGTCGGATGTCGGCATGCGTCGGGCGACGAACCAGGACTCGCTAGCGATCCTGCCGACCCCGAATGGCGAACCGATCCTCGGCGATACCTTCCTGATGGTCGCCGATGGGATGGGTGCCCACGCGGCGGGCGAATTGGCCAGCCAGATCGCGACCGACACGATCCCGCTGAGCTACCAAAAGGCGGCGGACGAAGCGGCCGCCTCGGCCCTCCGGCGGGCGATCCGCGACGCGAACCAAGCGATCCACACGAAGGGCTCTTCGTCACCCGACTTCCACGGGATGGGCACGACGTGCAGTTGCCTCGTGCTGACCCAAGGGTCGGCTCTGGTTGGGCATGTTGGCGATAGCCGCGTCTACCGCTTACGCGAGGGCGTGCTTGAGCAACTCACATTCGACCACAGCCTCGTCTGGGAGATGGCGGCCGCTAGCAACGTCTCGGAAGACAAGGTTCCCTCGTGCATCCCGAAGAACGTGATCACGCGATCGCTCGGACCGCACGAGACCGTTAATGTCGACTTGGAGGGACCGCACTGCCTGCAAGCCGGCGATACTTTCTTGTTGTGCAGCGATGGCCTGACCGGCGTGGTCGATGACGAGTTGGCCGGGGCCATCCTCTCGACAATGGAGCCCGACGCGGCAGCGCAGACGCTCGTCGACTTGGCCAATCTCCGCGGCGGGCCGGACAATATCTCGGTGATCGTCGCCCAGATCGAGTCGGGCGATGCGACATCCGGCCCGTCGTGTGCCGCATCGCCCGCCCGCCCGCTGGGGCGTCTGCGTGTTGGCATTTCCGCTGCCGTTGCCTGTTTCATTGTCTGTGTCTGGTTCGTGTCCCAAGGGCATGTGACCGGCATGCTGGCATCGGCGGTCGGCCTGGGAGCGGCGGTGGCTTATGCGGCCTCGGAACGATCTTCGGCGAAAGCCCCGGCCGCCTCACGCCCGTTGGGCGGCTCGTTCGGCAACGGCCCGTACCGACGGACCGAGTGTGGCGAGCCGGCCGCCGCGGCCGGCGTCATGCAGCAAATCGTTGCCGAACTGGCCGAGTTGAGTGCCGAGCAGAGCCCCGACGAAGTCTTGGCCATTGAGAGCGGCGAACCGATAAGCACGGGGCAAGTCATCGATTGGGCCGCCCATCAAGATGCCCAGCAAGAGGCGAATGACCTGCTGGAGAAAGGCAACTTCGCCGCCGCCATCGCCGGCTACGCCAGCATCGTGCGGGCGGTGGTTCAGGGCATCCGCGAGGATGACGGCACCCACCGGTACAAGGCTGGCAGCGAGTTGCTCAGCTAGTCGGCCGTGAATCCGGCGTGAAACGACTGCAAGCAATCGTTGTTCCGCTGAGCGAGCCGGGTCGCTATGTTCCCGGGTCGAGACGCACCCCCACGCGTCGACAATCCTTGGTTGTTCGGTCCGCTGTGAACAAGCTTACCCGCTATATCTTGAGCGAGCTCTTGCAGGTCTTCCTGCTAACGCTTGGCGGGCTGACGGCTTTGATCTTCGTCGGTTTGGTCGGCCGTGAGGCCCTGAAGCACGGGCTGGGGCTCGGCCCACTGGTCCGCATGACCCCCTACATGCTGCCCGAGGCGCTCCAGTACACCGTGCCGGGCACGATGTTGCTAGCAACTACCAGCGTGTTCGGGCGGATCTCGTCGTCGAACGAAGTGATCGCCGCCAAGGCCTTGGGCATCTCGCCTTGGCGGCTGGCGACCCCGGCGTTTGCGTTGGCGGGGATCATCAGCGTCGGCGCGGTCGCCGTGAACGACTTGGCGGTCTCTTGGGGACGCCTGGGCGTGCAACGCGTCATCATGGAGTCGGCCGAGGAAGTGATTTATGGCCAGCTCCGCTTGCACCGCGGCTACTCGAAGGGCGGCTTGCAAATCAATGTGGCCCGGGTGGAAGGCAAGCGGCTGATCCGGCCGACCGCCAAGTACATCGATCCCGAAGCGGACAATTCTTGGAGCTTCGAGTCGGCCTCGGCCGAGCTCGGCACCTCCGCAGACAAGCAGAAGCTCTTCGTCCAAGCGGACGGCATCTACGCCGAAGGCGAGAACGCCTGGAAGTTTGCCCAGGTCGAACAGATCCAATACGACGTCGAGCTCGACAAGCTCTTCGGCGGAGCCGATCGGGGACGCAGCCCTTCGGACTATGCCCTCAGCGAGATCAGCGCCGAGAAAAAAAGCTGCCTCGATAAACTCGACGACCTGGAGACGACCGCGACCAACGAACGCCTGCTGGCGATGATGACCGGCGACTTCGAGCGGCTCAGCGACGATGCCTGGTCGCCGCTCGACGCCCGCGAGGGGGCACTGCGTTACCACCTGCAGCGGCTGGCGGTCGAGCCGCACCGCCGCTGGTCGACCGGCTTTAGCTGCCTGAGCTTCGTGCTGGTCGGCGTGCCGATGGCGATTTGGCGGCAGAAGGGCGAGTTCCTCGCCAGCTTCTTCCTCTGCTTCCTGCCGATCCTGCTGGTCTACTACCCGCTGCTGGTGGTCAGCGTCGACCACGCCAAAGGGGGCGATATCCCGCCTGTGGCGGTTTGGATCGGCAACACCGTGCTGGCGGTCTGGGGCCTGTGGATGATGCGGCGGGTCGCCCAAAACTAGTCGCGACTCGCGTTGTGCCGCTCTCGGCGAACGTGCTATTGTCATTTCTACAACGGCGATGGATCGCCTTGTGACCCGCGGATGCCGACAAGGAGGTCGTGCGTGCTCTCGCAACAATCAATCCGCACCAAGCTGCGCATCGGCGTCGGCTTGCTGGCCGCGAGCACCATCGTGCTGTTCGGGGCGGCCCTCTACGGCCTGCACGCTTACCGCGGGCTAGTGAAGACCCTCAGCGCCCGAGCCGCGGAGCTCCCGCTGGCGAACGAGCTGAGTCAGCACGTCTCGAACCTGCGGGTCGTGCTCGGCGAGGCCCGTCAGCAATCGCTCCTCAACAGCCAACTGACCAACGAGAACTACCTCACCACATTCACCGACGACACCGAGCTCGATGAGTCGTCCGATGGCACCGAGCGATCGGCCGGCGATGCGACGCTGCTCAGTGCGAGGTACAGCCTCGAATTCGGCCGTTTCACCGACGCGCTAGAGCGGTACCGCAGCCGGTTGAACATCAACCGCGTCAGCGAAGTCTCGCGGATCAGCGGCGACCAACTCGAGCGGGAAACACTCGCCGAGATCGACAAGCTGCTGAAACGGATCCGCCGCGTCGATATGTCGGACAGCCCGCTGTTCGACGGCCTCCAATCCGAGACCGATCAACTCGAAGTCGAGATCGAAAGCCTCCGCGAGCTGGCCACCCAATTGCCGAGCCACCTGCACCGCCGCCTCGGCGAGCTGTCGGGCGAGGTCCGCTCGAAGTACCACACGGCCCTCGGCCTGGCGTGGGCGACTTTTGTCTCGGCAATCGCTCTGTTGGCCCTGGCGACGCAATTCTTCCGACGCACGATCGCCCAGCCGGTCCGCTCGTTGGTGCAAGGCGCCCGCAAGGTGGCCGAAGGCGACTACGGCCATCGCATCGGCCTCGACTCGCAGGACGAGATGGGCGAGCTTGCCGAGGCGATGAATCGCATGATGGCGAGCTTCCAACAGACCCGCGACGACCTCGACCAGCAGGTCCGCGATCGCACCAATCAAGTCATCCGCAGCGAGCAACTGGCGAGTGTCGGCTTCCTGGCCGCCGGCGTTGCCCACGAGATCAACAACCCGCTCGCCGCGATCGCGATGTGCAGCGAGTCGCTCGAGAGCCGCCTCGCCGAGTTGAGCGGCGACGATCCCTCGAAGGCGGCCGACTGGGAGATTGTGCACAGCTACCTGGAGACCATCGGCAAAGAGTCTTTCCGTTGCAAGCAGATCACCGAAAAACTGCTCGACTTCTCCCGCCTGGGCGACCGCGAACGCCGGCCGACCGACCTCCGCGACATGGTCGAGGGCGTCGTCGAGATGGTCCGCCACCTCGGCAAGTACAAGCACAAAGAGGTCGAGCTCGTCGCCGGTGAGCCGGTCATCGCCGAGGTCGATACCCAGGAGATGAAGCAGGTCCTCTTGAACCTGATCACCAACGGGCTCGATAGCCTCGACGACAAGGGGCGTGTCACGATTATTGTCGGCAAGGTCGCCGGCCCGAACGGTGACCGGGCCCGCATCGTTGTCCGCGACAACGGCTGCGGCATGACCGACGAAGTGAAACGTCACCTCTTCGAGCCCTTCTTCACCCGCCGCCGTGGCGGGCAGGGGACGGGCCTCGGGCTGTCGATCACCTACCGCATCGTCGAAGAGCACCACGGCGAGTTGATCGCCGACAGCGAGGGGGTCGGACGCGGTTCTTCGTTCTCGCTGACTCTGCCCACCGAACAACCGACGGCCGTCACCCGCGCCGCTTGAAGCAAGAGTCCGCAGAAATCACCGACCGCGGCCAAGGACGGCCGACCCGATCGCAAGGAAGCGAGATGCCCGCCACCGATAAGACGCCATCCGAAGGCCTTTCACTCCTCTTCGCCGACGACGAGCGGTCGTTGCAGGAGTTGATGAAGCTCGAACTGCCACGGATGGGGCACACGGTGACCGTCTGCCCCGACGGGCTGACCGCGGTCGCCGCGATCGAGAAGAACAACTACGACGCCATCATCGTCGACCTCGATATGCCCGGCCTGACCGGCGTCGAGGTGATCGCGAAGCTCAAGGAGCTGTCGCCCGCCACCGAGGCGGTGATGATGACCGGCAAGAGCACCACCGAGAGCGCAATCGCCGCCCTCCGTCACGGCGCCTTCGACTACCTCACCAAGCCGTGCAAGCTGGTCGAGATCGAGGCCTTGCTCAAGCGGATCGCGAGCAAGCGGGAGCTCACGCAAAAGTTCCACGCCCTCGAACGCCGCCTCGAAAGGATCGAAGGAGCTCCGAAGCTGGTTGGCGACAGCCGGCCGATGGCTCGGGTGAAGTCGTTGATCGACAAGGTCGCCCCCACCGAATCGACCGTCCTCGTCCTCGGCGAGACCGGCACCGGCAAGGAGCTCGTCGCGCGGGCGGTGCACGACCAGAGCCCGCGGGCGGGCAAGCCATTCGTCGCGATCAACTGCGGCGCACTGCCGGAGAACCTGATCGAGAGCGAGCTCTTCGGGCACACCAAGGGCGCCTTCACCGGGGCGGACGAGCACCGTGTCGGCCTGTTCGAGGTCGCCAGCGGCGGGACGATCTTCCTCGACGAGATCGGTGAGTTGCCCAAGGCGATGCAGGCCAAGATGCTCCGTGTGCTCGAGAGCCGCGAGATCCGGCGGGTCGGCGAGAACAAGACCCTCTCGGTCGATGTCCGGGTCGTCTGCGCCACGCACCGCGACCTGGGCGAGATGGTGACCAATGGCGAGTTCCGCGAAGACCTGATGTACCGGATCAATACGTTCGAGATCCACCTGCCGGCGTTGCGTGAGCGGATCGACGACTTGCAGCCGCTCGCCGAGCACCTGCTGAAGCGTTTCCGCCCCCACGCGAAGCCGATCGAACAGCAATTGACCGACGACGCCGTCGAAGCCCTGAAGGGCCACGTCTGGCCGGGCAACGTGCGCGAGCTCGCCAACGTGATCGAGCACGCCACGATCCTCTGCGACGCCGGCCCGATCACCGCCGACGACCTGCCGCAGCACTTCAACCGCCGGCAACTGAACGTCGCGGCGCGTTCGCGTGGACCGATCACGCTGCGTGATCTTGAGATGGAAGCCATCCACGAGGCGCTCGATCGCCACGACGGGGCGAAGCCCAAGGCGGCCGCCGAGCTTGGCATCAGCCTCAAGACGCTCTACAACAAGCTCAACCAAGAGACGGGCCTAAAAGCCGCCTAGCGGGTAGAATGACGGGCACCCGCTCGTCACACACAACCCAAGGCGACAGCCGATGGATGCCCTGCTGGAGAGCCCCACCGCGGTGATCGCGATCGGCCTGCTGCTGGTCACCGCCGGGGCGATCTCGTTCTTCCAGACGCGCTCGGTCAAGTCGCTCGGCGTGCTCGTGCTGTCGGTCGTTCTAGCGATCGGCGGCGTCGTGTTCGAGCGTGCGTATGTGACGCCCCGCGAGGGCGTGAACGCGGCCGTTGGCGACCTGTTCGACGCGATCACCACGAACGATCTGCCGAGCGTTCTAAGGCTCATTGACACGAGCGGGACTGCGATGCGCTCCGACGCCGAACTGCTGATGCCGATGTTCCGCATCGAGTCGGCCGGCGAAGGGGGCGAGGTCCGGGTCGAACTCCCCAGCGACCCCGCCGCTGACGGCGCGATCGCCACGGCCTCGCTAAAACCGCTGATCAAGGTGCAACACAAAGGCAGCGGCCAGACCGGGGCCTACTTCGACAAACTCGAACTCGAACTCATCCGCCGCGGCGACCGTTGGCTGCTCCAGTCTTACCGCCCCGCCAAAGGCAAGGAATGGCGGAAGGGTGCGTCGCAGCTTGGTCGCTAAGGCGCGAGCTCTCCAATCGCTCAGAACCCGCGGCGGGCATCGGGCCCGGGCACGTAGCTTCCGCGACCCGGTCCGTAGCCCCACCACGGGCCCGGGATGCCATGCCCACCGCCGAAGCCATAGCCATAAGGCCCATACGCATAAGGTGGGATGAAGGGCGGGGCGACGAACGACGAGGGCGGGGCGTACGGATACGCCGTGCCGGGCAAGCCGGGCGGTGGGTTCGGGGCCGTTGCGGCGGCCGGTTGGCAATTGCCGCTTGGGCAATCGGCTGACGGAGCGGTCGCGCTGTTCGGGTTTTGATGCGTTCCTTGCGGAGCGGGCACCGGCACACCGGGCACGGCCGCCGGGTAGCCAGGCGTCCCGTAGCCGAAGCCTTGGAGACCGCCGAAGAACAAGTACGGGTTGAAGCGGAAAGGTCGCAACGCATCGAGCGTTTCGAGCTGGGCATCGAAGCCACGCTCGCGTTGGGCGTCGAAGCCGCCGAGCGTATTGCCGAAGCTCCGCACCTCGTAGATCGTGTCGCGCGAGCCATTCGCGCCTGGGATCTGCGTCTGCGTGCGCCAGTAGCGGCTCACGGTCTGGCGCGGATCGGGCAGGCCTTCCACCGGCTCGTGGCGGGCGTACTGCGTGACGCGGGTGCCGGTGACCGGGTTGTGTGTGTAGGCGCCGGGAGCAAACGCCCAACTACCCTGCGCGACGGATTCGTCGATGCAGAAAACCAGGGCGGTCATCGCGATGCACACGGTGAGAGACCGGCGCGGGACGCGCGAGGTGGGGGTCTCGATCATCGATCTAGCGGGGGTAGAAGAAGAGAAGAGAGATCGCGGGTTAGAGAAGGGGAATCAGGTTCAAATCGCTTGGAAGACCAAGCAACGCTTGGTGGTGTTTCTCAACGTGGGTCCGTCACTCGGCCGCCGCTTCCTTCGCGGCGGCTTCCGCGTTGGCGGCATCGATCGCTTCTTGCTTCACGCGTTTGTAGAGCTGGTGGTCTTCGGGGTTGTATTGGTACTCGTACGGCTCCTGCAGTGGCGGGAGCACGATCTGGTTCGCCTCGATCACTTTCTCCATGAACTCGTCGTGGCTCTTGGGATAACGGCCTTCGGCCCCCCAGTAGAGGTTCAGAGCGTGCGTTACCTGGAAGAGTGAGAGCTTCTGCTTCGCCGTGAACCCGGCGGCGAGCGGGGTCGTCAGGATGCCGCTGCCGAGCTTCTTGGTCCGCTTGCCCTCCTCCATATCGTCGGTCGTGACGACGCTCGGCGATTGGTTGGCAAGCCGGTCCGCCTCCGCCTGGAGGGCGTTAGCCTCGTCTCGCGCCGTCGCGGCGTCTTTATCGAGCTCGCGTTGGGCGTCGCTGTCAGCCTGCTGGTCGAGCAGGTCGTCCATCGAGACGCCCGAGTCCTTCGTCGCCGCACCGCCGCTATCACCGCAGCCGATAGCAAGCGGCAGGGCGAGGGCGATGGCGAGTGGCCAGTGGTTGCTTGAACGATCCATGTCAGGCTTCGGTGTGTGAGTGGTTTCAGACAGACGCGCCGGCGGCGAGTCCTAGGTTCCACGACGCCATCTCGGCGAGTTGGTCGTCGCGTGTGCGGTCGATCACCAGCGGCGAGAGCGTGACGGCCCCGTCGCGGATGGCAACGATGTCGGTATCCGAATCGGGCTGCTCGGTCGGCGGCGTGCCGACCGTCCAGTAGTAGCGACGCCCCTTCGGGTCGAGGCGTTCCTCGAACGCCGCGTCCCAACGCGACGAGCCCATGCGGGTGATCCGCAGCTCGGGCTCGCCATCGCTTTTCTGAGTGGCGGCGGTGGGAAGGTTGAGGTTGTAGAGTCGGTGGCTACGCCAAGCGTCCCGCGCGAGCATCTGCTCGATCACGCCGGTCGCCATCGAGGCGGCCGCCTCGAAGCGGGCATGGTCGTCCCACTCCAGCGAGACGGCAATCGCGGGCAAGTCGTTGATCGCGGCCTCGGTCGCGGCGGCAACCGTGCCCGAGTAGAGCACGTTGATGCCGGCGTTGAGGCCGTAGTTCATCCCGCTGACGACCAAGTCGGGGCGGAAGGGTTCGCCGTTCTCGTCGATGCAGAGCTTCGCGAGGGCGAGCTTCACACAATCGGCGGGCGATCCCTCGACGGCCCAGCCGCGTGCTTCGTCGCCGTCGAAGACCTGGCTCGCCATCAAGGGGGTTAGGAAGGTGATCGAGTGGCCCACGCCGCTCTGTTCCGTCGCCGGGGCAACGACAAACACCTCGCCCAGCCGGGCCAGTGCGGTCCGCATGGCCGCCAAGCCGGGGGCGTAGATTCCGTCGTCGTTGGTCAGCAGGATTCGCATGGGCTTCGCCGCTCCGTGGCGTCGTGGGTGGGAAAAAGTCGCTTGGGGATGGATCTCATCATACGCGTGCTCGGCTCAAGCAACAGCAACTCGCAGGCCGCTGCTAGTTAGCACTCCCCCTGGCCGGTAAAATCCGCGTTTCCAGAACCGAATCCGATTCGAAACGGCCGCACCCGACCGCCGGCTGTCTCGACAACACCACGGCACGATGCAAGAAAACAACGCCCCGACGGCGACAAGCGAGCTCACCAACGAGCGGGTCCTGGTGCTCGATTTCGGCAGCCAGTTCGCCCAATTGATCGCCCGCCGGGTGCGAGAGCAGCACGTCTACTGCGAGATCGTCCGCCACGACCTGACCGCCGAGCGGATCACCGAACTCGCCCCCAAGGGGATCATCCTCTCGGGCGGACCGAGCAGCGTGTACGCCGAGGGGGCCCCGCGGTGCGATCCGAAGATCTTCGAGCTCGGCATCCCGGTGCTCGGCATCTGCTACGGCATGCAGCTCGCCTGCGAGGCGCTCGGCGGCAAGGTCGAGAGCCACGACGTCCGCGAGTACGGCCGCGCCCATTGCGAGGTGGTCGATGGCAGCGACCTCTTCAAAGACGTCCACGCCCAGACCGAGGTCTGGATGAGCCATGGCGACCGGGTGAACCAGATCGCCGAGGACTTCTCGCCGCTGGCCAAGACCGACGCGTGCCCGTTCGCGGCGGTGCGGCACAACCGGCTGCCCGTCTACGGCCTCCAGTTCCACCCCGAGGTGACCCACACCGTGGAAGGGAAGCAGATCCTCGGCAACTTCTTGCGAGAGGTCTGCGGCACGAACGGCCAATGGCGGCTGGGGGATTTTGCCGACCAAGCGATCGCCCGCGTTCGCGAGCAGGTCGGCAACAGCCGGGTGATCTGCGGCCTCTCGGGCGGGGTCGACTCGGCCGTTGTCGCCGCGCTGCTCGCCAAAGCGATCGGGCCGCAACTAACCTGCATCCTGGTCGACAACGGCCTGCTGCGCAAGGACGAGGCGACGGCCGTCGTCCGCGAGTTCACGGACCATTTCAAAACCGACCTGCACGTGGTCGATGCCGAGGAACGCTTCCTTAGCAAGCTCGCCGGCGTGACCGAGCCGCAGACCAAGCGAAAAATCATCGGCGGCGAGTTCATCGAGTGCTTCAAAGCAGAAGCCGCCAAGGTCACCGACGCCCGCTTCCTCGCCCAGGGAACGCTCTACCCGGACGTGATCGAGAGCGGCGGTAGCCCGGACGGCCCCGCCGCGAGTATCAAGCTGCACCACAACGTGGGCGGGCTGCCGGAGGAGCTTGGCTTTGAGCTCATCGAGCCGCTGCGTGACCTCTTCAAGGACGAGGTCCGGCAGCTCGGCTTGCAGCTCGGCCTGCCGGAAGAGATCGTCTGGCGGCACCCGTTCCCGGGGCCTGGCTTGGCCGTTCGGTGCCTCGGCGAGGTGACCGCGGAGAAGTGTCACACGCTCCGCGAAGCCGATGCGATCGTCGTCGGCGAGATCAAGGCCGCCGGCCTCTACCGCCAGACCTCGCAGGCCTTCGCCGTGTTGCTACCCGTGCAGAGCGTCGGCGTGATGGGCGACGGCCGCACCTACGAGAACGCCCTGGCGGTCCGCTGCGTCAACACGAACGACTTCATGACGGCCGATTGGAGCCACCTGCCGCACGACCTGCTGAGCCGGATCTCGACGCGGGTCATCAACGAGGTAAAGGGCGTCAACCGGGTGGTCTACGACATCAGCAGCAAGCCCCCGGCCACGATTGAGTGGGAGTAACACGCTTTGCCTCGACAGTAACAGCGAAGCCACAAACCCTGTCGTGTTGCCGCGAGCCGGCCACGTTAGTGGTCGGTGCAACGCGAGCAACGACTTCGCACCGACGACTCACGTCGCCGGCTCGCTGTCATTCGGTTCATCATCATGAAGACCACGTGATCAGCGGCTGGTGCTGACGATTGACGACGTAATTGACTGCGGCCAGCACAGCCCCTTCGTCTGGCAACTTCCGCCTTGAGCCGCTTTTGGTCCACCAAGTGCCCGAGACTGGCTTGCCGAAACGCTCGTTCAGTGCACGGCTGCCGTAGGCCTTGAAGGTTTGCAGCAGCTTCTCGGAATCAACGTCTGATTCGCATTGAACGACCAGGTGAAAGTGGTTGCGCATGATCGAAACAGCCAGCAATCGCCAACCGCGGTACGCCGCCGACTCGTGGAATTGGGCTTCCAATACCCGGGCTTGCTCCACGATGAGCCAGATTGGCTCGCCTTTCATGAGCCTACGACTGCTGCACTCCAAACCGGGAAGAGCTGATTCCCAAGCTTCACCGACCCGATCGTGTTCGATCCGCAGCTTTCCTGAGCGATCACCGGGGCGGCGTTCCTTGACAGAAGCGATGCTGCCACGCGAATCACCCGGCAACCAAGTGCCGTAGGTCGTGCTGGTAAGAAGCCAGTGCCACATAGCAAAGCACGGTAGTTGCTCGCAAACACCATTTCCACTTGCGAACGACAGCGAGCCGGCCACGTCAGTGGTCGGTGAAACCCGGGTACCCACTGCCCACCGACCACTAACGTGGCCGGCTCGCCGCTTGCCGACGATCGGGGAGTTGCAGGTACCTGCAATTAGCGTCATGATGCCTCACGGACGGGGCCAATACTCCCCGAACAAGCCGGCCGGCTGCTTATCGCAGCCGTGCCCGATGCCTAGTCTCCTTCTCAAAACTGCGCAGTCACCGGAGGTTGCCCCCGATGTCAGACAACAAAGGCGTTGCCTACATCAAGCCCGGCGTCGTTGAGATTCAGGATATTCCTGACGCCAAGCTTGAGCTCGAGTACCGGGGAAAGACCCGGAAATGCAATCACGGCGTGATCCTCAAGATCGTGTCGACGAACATCTGCGGCAGCGACCAGCACATGGTCCGCGGCCGCACGACCGCCCCCGAGGGCATCATCCTCGGCCACGAGATCACCGGCGAGGTGATCGAGGTCGGCTCGGACGTCGAGTTCATCAAGAAGGGCGACATCTGCAGCGTCCCGTTCAATATCGCTTGCGGCCGCTGCCGCTGCTGCAAGGAACGCGACACGGGCGTCTGCCTGAACGTGAACCCGGACCGCCCCGGCGCGGCCTACGGCTACGTCGATATGGGTGGCTGGATTGGTGGCCAGGCCCGCTACGTCATGGTGCCGTACGCGGACTGGAACCTGTTGGCGTTCCCGGATCGTGACGCCGCCATGGCGAAGATCCGCGACCTGACGCTGCTGTCGGACATCCTACCGACCGGCTACCACGGGGCTTGGACCGCTGGCGTGACGACTGGCAGCACGGTCTATGTCGCGGGTGCCGGCCCGGTCGGTCTGGCCTGTGCTTATAGCTGCAAGATCCTCGGTGCAGCCGTGGTGATTGTTGGCGATATGATCCAGTCGCGTCTGGATCAGGCCAAGTCGTTCGGCTGCGAGACGATCAACCTCGCCGAGCACGGCAACCTGGCCGAGCAGATCGAGCAGATCGTTGGCGTTCCGGAGGTCGATTGTGCCGTTGACTGCGTCGGCTTCGAGGCCCGCGGCCACGGCGGCGACGCCGACACCGAGAAGCCGGCCACCGTGCTTAACAGCGTGATGGAAGTCACGCGAGCCGCCGGCGGCATCGGCATCCCCGGCCTGTACGTCACGGGCGATCCGGGCGGTGTGGACGAGAACGCCAAGATCGGCCAACTCGGCATCCGCATCGGCCTCGGCTGGGCGAAGAGCCATCACTTCACCACCGGCCAGTGCCCGGTCATGAAGTACAACCGCGGCCTGATGATGTCGATCCTTCACGACAAGGCCCACCCGGCCGACGCGTGCAACGTCGAGGTCATCAAGCTCGAAGACGCCCCCAAGGGCTACATGGACTTCGACGAAGGCGCCGCGAAGAAGTTCGTGCTCGACCCGCACGGCATGATCCCCGCCTGATCGGGCGAGGATCTTCTGCGATTAGCTAACGAAAAGAGCCCCGGCCAAATGCTGGCCGGGGCTCTTTTTCTGCGCTGATAACGGCGAGCCCACGACGCAAGTCGTGGGAGTTGAGGTAAGTCGCCCTCCCACGACTGGCGTCTTGGGCTCGCCGTCTGGCTGGCTTGCGGGTCATTGCAAACTATTCGGCCGCGATGTCGAAGCTGAACAGCAGGTCTTGATCTCGCAGGTACATCCGGCCGTTCACGATCACCGGGTGGGTCCAGATCTTGCCTTTGTCCTTGCGGATCTTGGTCTGTGGGTCGAGGGTGAAGCGGCCGTGCTCGGCCCAGCCCTCGGGGCTCGCTTCGATCAGCACGACGTCGCCAGAGTCTTCGCCTTGGCAGTAGAAGCGGCCGTCGGCGTAGGAGATGGCTCCCTTGTCGAGCGCGGCCCGCTCTCGCCATGCCGGCTTGCCCGTGGCGAAGGCTTGGCAGACCCACCCCGGGCCGTCCGAGTAGCCGTAGAGGTGCTCACCCAGCAGGATGACCCCGCCGTGGTGGTTCTTCATCGTCTTATTTTGGTAGACGATGGTCGCTTCATTGTCGGGGCTGATCTCGACCAGCATGCAACCCACGCCGTAGCCGGTGGTGACATAGACCTGATTGCCACGAACAACCGGCGTCGGGATCACGGCGACGCGCCCCGGCCACTCAACCTGCCACAGCACCTCGCCCGTGGCCGGCTCAACGCCAACCAACTGATCAACGAGCAACTGGACGTACTGCTCTTGGCCGTTGATCTCGGCGGACACGACCGACGAGTAGTGAGCCTCCGGCGTGAGCTCTTCGGTCTGCCAGATGAGCTCGCCGGTCGCTTTGTCGAGGGCGACGATCGCTCCCTGGTCCTTTCCCGGCGTGACGACGATCCGGTCGCCATCGATCAGCGGCGATTCGCTGTAGCCCCAGATCGGGATCTTGCCGCCGAAGCCTTCGACCAGGTTCACCCGCCAGACATCACTGCCGTCGGCTAGGTTCAAGCAAGCGAGCACGCCCCGCGCGCTCAAGACATAGAGCTTGTCGCCATCGATAGTCGGGGTGCCACGGGGACCGTTGCCCCAATCGTTCTCGTACTCATCGCTGAGATCGACCTGCCAAATTTCTGCGCCGCTTGAAGCATCGAGGCAGAGCAACCGCTCGACCCCTTCACGCGAGCCCATGATGTACAGTTTGCCATCGACGATCGCCGGGCCGGCGTAGCCGACGCCGCAATCCTCGAAGAGCCAAACCCGCTTTGGGCCACCCTCGGGCCAGGCTTGCAGCAAGCCGGTCTCTTCGGTCAGGCCGTCGCGATTCGGGCCGAGCCATTGGGGCCACTCGTAAGCCATCGCGTGCGTCAAACCGCCGAGGGCCAGCAACACAAGAAGGCAGAGCTTCGTCGCAAGACGCATAAAGGCCTCAATTCTCGAACCGGGTCAAAGGTGTACCGCTGTGGCGGCATTCTAACCGTCTCGATCCGGCCTGCGTAGCTAGGCGATGCTAGGAACTGTTCCTCCGAGAGCGGGCATGATCGATCACGACCACCATGGCCAACACGATCGCGTCGTATGCCGGGTCGAGGACTTCGACGCCGTACGTATCTCGCATGGTCCACGCGGCCCGGGAGACGATCGCCACGGGCTCGCCGCCCTCGTTGTGGCGGAGCATGCGGTAGTTGTGCTCGAACAGCGATCCACCGATCCAGAGATCGTCGCGGCCCGGGACCTCCACGGTGTATCGCATCCGGAACGCAAAACGCCTTTGGATCGTTGCGATCGGGGCGCCTTGCTGGATCACCTCGTACTTGGGTAGACCCAAACGGAGCCGCTGGCGGATGCGGACCAGCTCGTGGTCGCCATCCAGGCTGCCGATCGTGTACTCGGCACCGAAGGTGAACATCTTCTTCTCGGCGCGCAGGACCGGCGTGCCGGCCTCGTCGGCGATATCGAACCGCGTCCGCAGGGACATCAGACGTTGTTTGACTTGGTATCGCATGGCCGTTATTCGACGCGGAGGGGGCGATCTTGCCCAGGTTCCCCTCGCGGTGCCCGATAAGGCGGCTGCCAAGATCGGCCCGATGCGGTAATAATCATCGATTCGACAGAAGCCACCGGGCCTCTCTCCACCGCGTCGCGACCCCCATCCAGCGCTATGCCGCCCAATCAGAAGTACATCTACCAGATCCGCAGCCTGACCAAGAAGCACGGTCAGCGTGAGGTGCTCAAAGAGATCGACCTCGCCTTCTACCCGGGGGCGAAGATCGGCGTGCTGGGCCGCAACGGTGCTGGCAAGAGCACGCTGCTGAAGATCATGGCCGGACTCGACAAGGAGTTCGAGGGCAAGGCAGAGCTCGCCGATGGTTTCACGGTCGGGATGCTCCAACAAGAGCCGCCCCTGAATCCGGACAAGGACGTGATGGGCAATGTCATGGAGGCCGTCGCCGGCACCCAGGCCTTGCTGGACGAGTACAACGCGAGCTGGGAGAAGATGGCCGAGGTCGCCGACGACGAGAAGGCGACCGCCAAGCTCATGGCCCGGCAAGCCGAACTGCAAGACAAGATCGACGCGCTCGATGCCTGGGAACTCGATCGGCAGATCGAGATCGCCATGAGCATCATGAACCTGCCGCCCGGCGACGCCGGCATCGAGAAGCTCTCCGGCGGCGAGCGCCGCCGCGTGGCGCTCTGCAAGCTGCTGCTTGAGAAGCCCGACCTGCTGCTGCTCGACGAACCGACCAACCACCTCGACGCCGAAAGCATCCATTGGCTCGAACGCTACTTGAAGGACTACAAGGGGACGATCGTCGCGGTGACGCACGACCGTTACTTCCTGGACAACGTCGCGAGCTGGATCCTCGAGATCGAGTACGGCCAAGCCTTCCCGTTCGAAGGCAACTACACGAGTTGGCTGGAGCAGAAGGCCAAGCGGCTCGAGATGGACGAGAAGAAGAAGTCGGCTCGGCAGAAGACGCTGGCCAAGGAGTTGGAGTGGATCCGAAGCTCGCCCAAGGCACGGCAGACGAAGAGCAAGGCACGCATCAGCTCGTACGAGAAGATGGCTTCGGAGGAATACGAAGAACGCCCCGACGAGCTCGAGATCCAGATCCCGCCCGGCCCTCGGCTCGGCGATCAGGTGATCGAGGCGACCAACCTGTCGAAGAACTTCGGCGACCGGATGATCTTCGAGAACGTCAACTTCCGCCTCCCGCCGGGGGGGATCGTCGGCATCATCGGGCCGAACGGTGCCGGCAAGACGACGCTCTTGAATATGTTCATGGGCAAAGAAAAGCCGACCACCGGGTCGCTCAATTTCGGGCCGACGGTCGAGCTCGGCTACGTTGACCAGAGCCGCGACACGCTCGATCCCGAGAAGACGGTCTGGGAAGAGATCTCCGGCGGGCACGACACGCTCGAGATGGGCAAGAACCACATCAACAGCCGGGCGTATGTCGCGAAGTTCAACTTCCAAAAGGCCGATCAGCAGAAGAAGGTAGGCGTGCTGTCGGGTGGTGAACGCAACCGCGTGCACCTCGCGAAGCTGCTCCGTGCCGGTTCGAACGTGCTGCTGCTCGACGAACCAACGAACGACCTCGACGTCGACACGCTCCGGTCGCTAGAAGAGGCCGTCGCGAACTACGTCGGCTGTGCCGTGGTGGTGAGCCACGACCGCTGGTTCCTCGACCGCCTAGCGACCCACATCCTCGCCTTCGAGGGCGACGGCTACGTCCACTGGTGCGAGGGCAACTTCCAAACGTACGAAGCACAACGCCGAGAGCGGATGGGCGAAGACGCCGACACGCCCCAGCGTTTCAAATACAAGAAGCTGGATTGAGCCGAAGCCGGCCCGTCCGTAAATCAACTCGAAACTCACGACTCCCCACTCAAAGCATGTCTGTTATCCGCGTCGGATCGAACGAGAAGTACGCCAACGGCTGGGACAAGGCGTTCAGCGGCAAGAAGAAGACGACAACCAAGTCGGCCAAGAAAAAGACCGCCAAGAAGGCCGCTCCGAAGAAGAAGGCCAAGGCGAAGAAGAGGTAAGCTCCCCATCGTCCCGGCCACCCGTTGCGATTTTGAAAAGATTACCAGTGCGCGGCCGCGTGTTTTCCGGCCTTCAAGCATCGAGGGGGGGAGTCCTATTCCCGATGAAGCATGGAGGCTTCTGATGCGACGATTTGCTTTCTTGATACTCGCCACGGCGATCACCACGGCCGCTGGGTCCGAGGCGGCCGCGGGCTTGCTGGCGGGCGGGCCTTTTCCAACGGACGACCCGGCCGAACTGGCCCACTACAGCGGATTGGCCGGCACGCCGGCGGACGGCGAGGTCTTGCTCACGGTCGTAGACGACTACGGGCTCACGACCATGCCGATCGACGACGAGCCCGACGACTTCGAAGGCCGATTGCCGCTGATCCTTCCGGGCGGGCCCGAATCACAGGGCACGCTCAACGACGGGCTGCCTGTCGATCTGCCGGTCGATCCGATCTCTAGCGGCGGGCTCACTAGCTCGGTGCCCGAGCCGTCGGCCGCGATGCTAGCGGCCCTGACGGCGTTCACGCTCGGCCTAGGAAATCGCCGGTCCGCGTATCGACTTTGACCACCTCGCCCTCGGCGAGGTACTCGGGCGCCTGAATGACGGCACCGGATTCGAGCGTCACCGGCTTCGTGCGGCCGGTGGCGCTGTTTCCTTTCACGCCCGGGTCGCACTGCTTGATCTTGAGGCTCACGGTCGCCGGCACCTGGAGGCCGACGCACTCGTCGTTGTAGATCATCGCGATCAGGCCCTCGGCTTCCTCGGCGACCCACTTCATCTCTTCGGCGACGTCTTCCACCGGGATCGAGTACTGCTCGAAGCTCTCCGCGTCCATCAAGTGGACCGCTTCCTGATCCTGGAACATGATCGTGACGTCGCGCTTGTTGAAGTCGGCGTCGGGGAGCATCTCGGTCCCCTTGAACGTCATATCGACTTTGTTCTTGGTCACCACGTTCCGTGCTCGGAACTTATACAGCGTTGCCCCGCCGCGGGCCGACGGCGACTGGACGCTGATGTTCTCGATCACGCAGGGGGCGTCGTTGTGGACGACCATCGTGCCGGTCTTGATGTCTTTGGCGAGCATTGCAGCGAAGTGGGATTTGGGAAGTTGGAAGTGGGACAAGTGAGATTCGGAGCGAACTGGGAATCCTGCCTCTCTCCCACTTCCAATTTCCGACTTCCCACTTAGATAAGTACGTCGCCCGCTTCAGGGTCGATCGGCAGGCCATTCGTAAGGTGGGCGAGGGCGTCGACGACCGTGATGAGCGTCGCCGGGTCGAGGCCTTCGGGGCCGTCTCCGCCCGGTTCGATCAGGTCATCGTCGGGGCCGAGGCTGTCGAAATCGACCGGGGCGAGCTTCTCGAAGTGCATGATCTCCACCCAGGCATCCGACGAGACGAGCCGGCCGACCTGATCTTGATCAAGGTCTTCCTGCATTTGCTCGGCCAGCGTCATCGCCCGTTCGGAAACCGCCGGTCCGGCCTCGTAACGGATATCGATGACGGCGTTGTCTTCGGCCGCCTCGACGAGGACCGTGCGGAAGAGGCCGTCGTCGTCGGCTTGGAGTTTGGTCATCCGCAGCCGCCGGCCGCCGGCGTCGCCGATGGCGGCCTCGACCTGCGTGAGGGTTGGTCGGGCGTCGGCTTGGAAGAACACGACGTACGTCTCGCGCCAGGCGAGGTCGCCACCGCCCGTGCCGGGCGAGTCGAAATCATCGAGTCCAAAGTTATCATCGCTCATCGGGACGCTGTCTTTCCTGTAGCTCAAGTGTTGTGGGGGACGCGTGCGCGGGGGTTTACCAGTTGGGGTCTTCGCTCGATCCCAGGCCACCCTGCCACCCTTCGAGCTGCTTGAGCAGCTCGTCGCGTTCGGCCGGCTGGGCCCAGAGGGTCTCGTCCTGCTCGAGCCGCACCTCGTACGCCCCTTCGCGCAGGCAATCCTCTTCGCCACAGAAGTGCGGCGTCGCGGCGACCCACATGATGCGGTAGAGCGGGACGTGCTTATCGTCGATTCGGCTCAGAATGGACATGGTGCTTTGATTCTCCGGTTTCTTTACCTCGCGCCGAGTTCGGCTGAGCGTTTGGCCGCGGTGGTTACGGCTTCGATCAACGCGGCGCGGACGCCGTGGTTTTCGAGTTCCGCGAGACCAGCAATGGTGGTGCCGCCCGGGCTGGCGACGGCGTCCCGCAGGGCTGCCGGGTGCTGGCCTGTCTGGACCACCATCTCGGCGGCACCGGCCACCGTGCTGGCGGCGAGCCGGGCAGCGAGCTCGCGGGGCAAGCCGGCACGGACGCCACCGTCGGCGAGGGCCTCGATCATAGTGTAGACGAACGCCGGCCCGGAGCCCGAGAGCCCGGTAACCGCGTCCAGCAGACGCTCAGGAACCTCGCTAGCAAGCCCAACCGCTGAAAGGAGACGTCCGACCTCGTCGGCCTGCTCTTCGGTGGCCCGCTCGCCGCGTGCGTAGCAGCTAGCCCCTTTGCCGACCAAGCAAGGCGTGTTGGGCATCACCCGCACCGCCGCCGCTCCCTCCGGGAGCCAGCCTTGAAGCGACGAGAGCGTCACACCGGCCGCCACCGAAACCAGCAACTGCTCTTCTCGCCACCCAGGAACCACCGGGGCGATCGCATCGGCGGCGTAGACGGGCTTCACGGCGAGGAAGACGATCCGCGCGGTCGAGCCAACCTCTTCGGGCGATTTGGCCAGCGTCACGCCGTCGCCGACCGCTTCGGCAAAGGCCTCGCCCGCCGCCGAGGACGGGTTGTAAGCGATCACCTGCTGCGGCGATACAAATCCGGCCCGGACGAATCCCGCCGCCAGAGCCTGCGCCATCCTCCCCGCACCGAGGAAGCCGACATGGCCGTCAATCTGCATTGGCTGGGTCACTTAGGAGATCTCATGGAGGGCAGCGGAGACATCAACGCTATCGCTGGCGAGCGGTGATAGATGCTAGGGCAACGGGTTCTTGGCCTCAATTGCCAGCATAACCGCTTCAAATTGTCGTCGGTTGCTCTGGACGGCCGATTGTTGTTTTGGAAGCCTCCGCCGATCCGTATCGACGGGCAACCAAGCCCGACGCCACGCGACCCACCGAAGGGAGCCAAACTCCAATGCTAGCCACTATGACCATCCGCCTCGCGGCGTGTTCGCTCGTTGCTGTCGCCTGCCTGCTGACGTCCACCCCGCGTGCGGCGGCCGAGGGCTGGTGGCCCGGCGGTGGCGATAAGGAGCCGGCCGCTTCGGCTCCCGCCAAGGAAGCCGCCACCGAGGATTCGACGATGATCGATTCTTCGATGTTCAAACTGAGCTGGCCGAAGGTCGAGATGCCGAAGTTCTCCTGGAAGCCAAGCTTCGGCGGAGACCAGGAGTCGGCCCTGCCATCGGCTGAGGGCAATCCGATCTCGCGTGCCTTGGACAAGGTGGCCACTTCGTCGAAGAACGCCTCGGAGAAGGTGCGAGGGGCGTGGGGTTCGGCGATGAGCAAGCTGCCGTCGTTTGGCAGCGACAAGGCAACCCAGACGGCCAAGTCCGACAAGCCGGGCTTCTGGTCCCGGTTGCTGACTCCACCGGCAGACGAAGCCCAGGGTTCAGAGACCGTCCAGCAATTCCTCGCGCAGGAACGCGTCGGCACGACCCGCTAAGTCCAGGGAAGCCGACGCTTGGATCGGCGTCATCGGCGGTCTACAACCAGTTGGGTACCAACCCGCCTGGAGACCCCACCCGATGGCCGGCCCCGATTTTCTTTCGCAACTCCCGTCGCTTGAGGAACTGCTCGAACAGCCGCGTGTGAAGGCGGCGATCGAGCGGCTCAATCAATCGACCGCGGCGACACGCGTTCGCACCGCCCTCAATGGCCTGGGTGCCGAGGTCTCTCGCCGGGCGGAAGAACTCCAGTCGATGGCCCCGGCCGACCTGCTCGATAAGCTGGTCCGAAAGATCAGCGAGCCGACACCGCCGGTCGCCTCGGAGCAGATCAACGCGACCGGAAGGCTGTTTGTCGCTCCCTGGGTCGGGCCCCCGCTGCCGGCGGTCGCGATCGAAGCGGCCCAAGCCGCCGCCGCCGGTTTTCGTTCGACCGAGCCCCGCCGTGCCGCGCAGGCGGCGACGCAGGTGCTCGGCTGCGAGAGCGCGGCTCTGTTCTCATCGCAGGTCGTCGGCCTCGGCGTCACGTTGGAAACCCTCGCCGGCGGCGGGGCGGTCGTTGTCGCCCGAGGCGAGATGAGCCAAATCGCCATGGGTGTGCGTCTGGATGGGATCTGCCGGCGAGCCGGGGCAACGCTTCACGAAGTGGGGGCGACCGACGCCGCCACCCTCGCCGACTACGAGGGGGCGATCAACGCGGCGAAGGCGGCCGGTCACCAGCGGATCGTTGTGCTGAAGCGGCTGGTCGAATCGGAAGACGCCTCGGACGAGGTGCCGCTGGAAGAGTTGGTTGCTTTGAGCCAACGCAGCGGGGTGCTCTGCCTCGTGGACGCCCGCTACGCGAGGCCACGATCGGATACCCCCGCCTACGGCAGCCCGATCGCCTCGGTGCAGAACGTGTTCGACGCCGGTGCCGAGGCGGCCCTGGTCAACGCCGGGGGGCGGATCGGCGGCCCGCTCGGGGCCTTGCTCGTCGGCAAGCGATCGTTCGTTCGAACGGTCGAGACCTCCGAGGTCGCCATGACCGACTCGGTCGATCCGATCACTGACGCCGGCCTCGCCGCCACGCTCGCCCTCTTCGAGCACCCGGAGACACTCCGCTTCACGCACCCGCTGTACCAACTGCTGGACACCCCGCTTGAGAATCTGAAGTCGAGGGCCGAACGGCTCGCCCCCCAGATCGCCGCTGGCGAGGGGGTGCAGTCCGTCGAGCCAGAGCTCGTCGAGGCGACCAAATGGGCCGGGGCGACCTGGCGGCTGCGTGTTCAACCGGAACGCGACCTGAGATCGCTCCAGCAGGCCATGACCGCCGATCAGTCTCCCAGCGTGGCCTACAACATGGACGAGGAGTCGGTTTGCCTCGATCTGCGGACGGTTTTCCCCGGTCAGGACCGCCTGCTTGCCTCGGTTTTCGGCTCCCAGCTGGACGCTGACGAAGGCGATCCGAGCTGAAAGCCTGCCGGGAAGACCTGCCACAGCCTAAGCGGGCTGGATAAGATGGAAGGACGACACGGAGCTCTCAAGTCGCCTCGCCCCTCGCATGCCGCGAACCATCTTGACCATCCGCTATCTGACCCTGATCGCGTTGCTCGCCATCGCGTTCCGCTCGACGTACGCGCAGTCGCTCACCGAGGCGCCCGCTTTCGAAACGTCGCGACTAGTCGAACCCCCCCGAGTGGGGTTGACCACGGAACGATCGATCCTCGAGTCCGACCCGGAAACCGAGCCAGAAGCCGCCGAACTGTCTGACTCGCTCGAAGAGGTGGTGACGATCGAGCCCGAAAAGACGGACGAGCAGGGCATCGAAGACTTAATTAGGACGATCCGATCGGCCCATCCCTGGGCTCGATTCGAGCCCGGCGCTTGGCGGCGTGTGGTGGTGGTCTCCGAGGTGTTCGACGAAGAGGGAGCGTTCGTTGGGCGTAGCCTGAGCGAGCGGACCGAGCGGTTGGTTTCAGTCGACGAGAGCACTTACACCTTGTCGGTCGAATCGGTGGTCGAGCTTGGCGGGCTCCGCACGCCGGCTCCCGCAGAACTCCGTGTGCTTTCGATCCTCAACGATCGCGAAGCGGAGGGTGTCACGGTGACCGCCAGCCCTGGTGAGCCCTCATCGATCAGCCTGGGAGCGACGGCCGAGCCGACCCGCACTTGGCTCCTAAAATCGACGACTCCCTCGGGCACCGAGACCGAGACCCTGCACCTTGCAACCGATGCCGTCCCACTCGTCCTTCGTCGCGAGTACCAGTCGATGGTTGATGATGCCCCGGGTCCGCAGAAAACGGAAAGCATCACGCGACACGACTCGCCAGCGTTGTACGGCGACGAACTGTCTGCCGCATGGCATACGGTCTCGACCACGACTCACCCAACCGGCGCCCGGACCGAAGCATTCGCGGTGCGTGGCGACGATCCCCCCGGCGGCCTCTTCAGCGAGTCGCTCACCGAATACAACGCCGAGGGACGCAAGACGCGCTGGGCGGTGACCCGGCTGATTGCGTCGGGACGCACCCCCGCCGAAGCGATCGGCAGCGGGGACCGGGGCGACCAACCCGCGGTGTCGGTTGAGGTCCGGCCTCGTCGGTTTCTGAGGCTGCTGCGCCGCGAAGAAAGACGGCAAGAGGCCCTGGAAGCCGAGTAGGTGCCGGGCCTGGGGGGTTTGGGCAGTGAACCCGGTGACGCTGTAAGGCGTATTGGTTCGCGTACAGCCATCTGCGCAACCCGCGGGATGCCCGCAAAACTTCGCGATCTTGCCTCGTTTGCGAGACCCCGATATTCTGCAAATGGTTGGAGCGTTTCGGTTTATGTCATCGGAGCTTGTTTTCTTGGTGAGGCAGGTGCCCAAGACCTCGGTCATTAATCTGGCCTGATGGCACAGGCATCCCTACGCCGAAAAGACAGCAATACCGAACCGCTGAATCCATCGTCCCAATCGCCTTCTCGAAAAAAACCCCGTCGAGTTCTCCGGCATGATCGACCCCGCCTCACGCGACCAAACCCTCGGCATGGCAACACCCCGTCGTCAAAGCCAAGCGGCGATCGCCACCGCCCTCGTCGCCGCGGTCGTGCTAGCAGGGTTCGCAGCCCCGACCTCCGCAAGGCCAAAGCCGCCGAGTTCCACCGACTCGACGATCTCGAAATCGGTCCGCTATCTCCTGGAACGGAAGCATATCTCTCGGCACCCGATCGACGACGAGATCTCGCAGCGTTGCCTCGACGAGTTCATCGACACGCTCGACCCGCTCAAGCTCTACTTCTACCAATCGGATGTGGATGAGTTCTCGAAGTACCGCAACGAGCTCGACAACCGTTTCCGTCAGGGCAAGGTCGACTTCGCTCACGCCGTCTTCGCTCGCTTCTTGGCACGGCTCGAAGAACGCGTTGAGACCGCAACCAAGTGGGTCGACGCCGAGCACGACTTCACGGTCGACGAGAAAATGATCACCGATGCCGACGAGGCGTCGTTCCCGCGTACGCCGGAAGAGGCCTCCGAGCGTTGGCGCAAGCGGGTGAAATTCGACCTGATGATCAAGGTCTCGGAAACCGACCCCGAACTCGACGAGGCGGCCGGCTTCGCCGAAGTCGAGGGCCTCAAGCTCGGCGAGGGCATTAAGCTCGCCGAGGATGCCGACCTCAGCGACGCCCGTCAGCGGCTCCGCAAGCGGTACAATAGCCTCCGCAAGCGTTGGAACCAGACTTCGAGCGACGAGCTGCTCGAGCTCTACATCACGGCCCTGACCAGCGGTTTCGACCCGCACAGCAGCTACCTCTCCCCCTCGACGCTCGAGAACTTCAACATCCAGATGAAGCTCGAGCTCGACGGCATCGGGGCCTCGCTACGCAGCGAGGACGGCTACACCGAGGTCGCCGACATCATCGCCGGCGGAGCGGCCGACCAAGAGGGCTCGCTCACCAAGGGCGATAAGATCATCGGCGTCGGGCAAGACACCGAAGGCCCGATGGAAGACATCGTCGATATGAAGCTCAACGATGTCGTGAAGCTGATCCGCGGCAAGCGGGGCACGATCGTCCGCCTGCAAGTGAAGCCGGTCGATAACCCGAACGACCTAGCCGAGTACATTATCACGCGTGATCGCATCGAGCTGAAAAACCAAGAGGCACGCAGCGCCATCATCGACGGTGCGGAACTCGGCCTTGGCACCAAGGCCAACGGCCAGCCGTATCGCCTTGGCGTGATCGATCTGCCCAGCTTCTACATGGACATGGACGGCGCCCGGGCCGGCCTGCCGGACTTCAAGAGCGCCACCCGCGACGTCCGCCGCCTGCTCGATGGTTTCGAGGCCGAAGCCCGAGCCGGTCGCCCGATCGACGCGATCGTCTTCGACCTCCGCTTCAATGGCGGCGGCTCGCTGACCGAGGCGGTCAACCTGACCGGCCTGTTCATCGACCAAGGCCCCGTCGTCCAGGTGAAGGGGACCGATGGACGGACCATCCCCTACGCCGACGAGATGCCCGGCATGATGTGGGACGGCCCGCTCGTCGTGCTCACCAACCGGTTCAGCGCATCGGCGAGCGAGATCTTCGCCGGGGCGATCCAAGACTACGGCCGCGGCATCGTCGTCGGCGATGAATCGACCCACGGCAAGGGAACGGTCCAGCAACTGTTCGACCTCGGCAATCAGCTCTTCGGCCGTTCGAACCTCGGCGCGCTGAAGATGACGATCCAGCAGTTCTACCGCCCCGGCGGGGACAGCACACAGAACCGCGGCGTCCTGTCGGACGTCACGATCCCGTCGCTTACGGATCACCTCAAGGGGATCACCGAAGCGGAGATGGACCACGCCCTGCCGTTCGATCGCGTCCGCAAGCTGCGTCACGACTTCCACAGCATGGCCGGCGAAGGGCTTGCCCAGCAGTTGCAGCAGGCGTCGAGCACCCGGGTCAGCCAATCGGAAGACTTCGCCGACGATGTCCGCCGCATCGACAAGTACGAGACCCAGAAGGATCGGACCGAGATCACCCTGAACTTGGGCGACTTCCTCGCCGATCGGAAAGAACTCGACACCGACAAAGAGAAGGAAGAGATCGGCGAAGAGATGAGCGACGCCGACCGCCCCGTGTTCGATATGGAAGACCACTACAACCAGGAAGCGGTCGCCATCACGATCGACTACATCCGCTTGCTGCAGGCCAACAAGCTCGCGATCGCTCGCTAAGTGAGTGGGATGCGGAGCCCGTCGTGCGCGAGGTCCATGCCGTCGGGCAGGGCCGCGCAGGTCGCCTCGTGCTCTAGCTCGTGGCACATGTGGGTGAAGTAGACCCTCTTCGGCTCGAGTTCCTCAACGAGCGAGACCGCCTCGGAGAGGTTGAAGTGGGTCGAGTGGCCCGCCTCACGGAGGGCGTCGAGGATGAGCACGTCGAGCCCTTGGAGATGCTCTTTGCTCTCTTCGGGCATCGCATTGAGGTCCGTGCAGTACGCCACGTTGCCGATGCGGAAGCCGAGCGTGTCGAAGTTCGGCCCGTGGTGCTGCCGCACGGCCGTGATCTTGGCCCCGAGCACTTCGACCTCGGGCCACCCGCCATTCACTGGGCCGATCCTCTCAAAACTGAGCTGAGGCGTCGCGCCGCGGTGCTGGTTGCGTACGCGGCCGAAGGCGTAGTCGAACGACTTGCGGATGCGCTGCTCGGTCCACTCTTCGCAGTAGAGGGGCACCGGGCCATGCAGGTAGAACTGCATCAGCCGCAGGTCATCGAGCCCGAAGAGGTGGTCGGCGTGCTCGTGGGTATAGAGCACCGCGTGGACGAGGCCGATCCCTTCTCGCAGCAGTTGCTGCCGCAGATCGGGCGACGTATCGATCAGCAGGTTGCCCTCGGGCAGCCCCAGGATCACGCTGCACCGGGTCCGCTTGTTCTTGGGATTCTGGCTCGTGCAGACCTCGCAGCCGCATCCGATCGAGGGCACGCCCACGCTCGTGCCGGTGCCGAGAACGATGAGTTCGCCGGAGATATCGGCGCTGACGGCTTCGCGGCTCAAGGGGGCTACCTCGCAGGGTGACGGACTACTGCGAGTGTCGCAACCTGGGCGTGCCTGTCTAGTGTGCCTTGCCGACGGTTCAGCGTGTCCGGACGCGCTCGGTCCGCAGCGTCGAGGTCGAAGTCAGCGTCCGACCGCTCGTGAAGCGGGGGACGACCCACCCGTTCTGGTCCAACGGGATATCGATCGTCACGGAAACGGCATCCGTGAGACGCGTGATCCGTGCGGGGTTGATCGCGACACGGGCACCGCGAGCGCCGACAACATTCAGCAAACGATTTGCCTCGGCGGTGGCGTCGGCAGCGGTCGCCCCAGGGACCATGGCCGCCCGGGCCGCTTCGTACGCGGCGTTGTCGGCCGTGTTGCGGAGCACGTTCAGGCGACTGAACTCGAACATCGACATCAGCACCAGGAAAAACACCGGCGCAACGATGGCGAACTCGACGGCGGTCGCGCCGCGGCGGTTCTTTTTCGATAGAGACTTGGTTCGATTCATACCAGTGTTCGATTCATGCCAGTGACCATGAGCCCGCCGATTTACTGGGCGACTCGGTGTTGCTTGTGGGTTGTTAATCGGTAACCAGCACCGGCAGCGTCCGTGCGATCTCGCGGAACGCGAGCGCCAGGTCGGCCGCCGTGTCGGCGTGGAAGTGTCGCCCGTTGGTCTGGTCCGAGATCGCCCGCATGCGCGGGATATCGGCGTTCGGACTAAACGTCACGGTGTGAACGGTGCAATCGTTTCGGATTGCTTGGGGGACGATGGTCTCGGGCTCGGGCCCGGTGTTCTGGCGACCGTCGGTCATCAAGACAATGGTCTTGAGCGCGAACGGGCGGGCGTTGTCGAGGCTGCGGATGCCTTGGCGGAGGCCTTGCCCGATCGCCGTCGATCCGCCGATGCCGTTCCGGACGAAGGCGTCCATCGTGCCGGAGATTTGGCTGTAGGTGGTCGTCAGACGGTTGTGCAGTTCCGCGGTCCGGTACGACAGGCGGTTGCCGCCGCAGTTGCGGTTGAAGTTGCTGCTGTAGCTGACCAGCGCGACGCGTTCGTTCGGGATGGTGATGGTCAGTTCGCCGAGGAAGGCATCGACCGCTTGCGCCAGCGCAAAGAAGCGTGTGTCGGTCGCCATCGGGCCGCAGTTCTGGCCGTTGCCGGTGCCGGAGAAGTTGATGTTCAGGCCCATCGATCCCGAGCGGTCGATCACCAGGCAGATATCGCGGTCGAGCACGGTCGAGGTCGCGTTGAACGAGGGCTCGAACGCGGGCGTGCCCATGACCGAACCGAAGAACAGATTCACGCTGCCTTGCGGCGAGCCGGCCGTGCGGTTGCCGTTCACGCGGACCGCGTTGATCGGGGCCCCGCCGCCGTTGAAGACAAAGCGGGCGTCGGGGTTCGCCTGAGCGGATTGGCCGAAGTCGATATCGCCGGCTTGGACCACCAAGCCCTGACCGGCCACCAGGTTCCGGCTGCCGGCGTCGATGGCGGCGGCGCGGGCATCGGCCTCGTTCTGCTCCATCGACAGCACCTTCGCCCCGGCGCGCGAGGCGGCGTCGGTCGCCGTGCGCAACTCGGTGCGAACGAGCTGCATCCACGCCACATCGACGGCGAAGGCGGCCATGATCACGAAGACCGGCATCAGCACCGCGATCAGCACCAAGATGGCACCGCGGCGTGGCGGTCGGCGACGCGAGGATCGTTGCGACATCCGTTTAGTTCTCTTTCATGAAGACGGCGGAAGAGCTCAGCGTCTGACCGCCGAAGAAGCTCAGCGGGATCACCCGGTTGGTGTTGGTTTGTGCCGAAGCGGTCACCGTGAAGAACTCGCCCTCGGCCACGGTGCTGAGGCTTCCCGGCGTTAGCTGGATCGTCCCGCCGCGGATGCGACGGTCGTTGAGGATCGCGTCGCCGGCGCGGCGGGCGTCGCCGGTTGTCGCGTCGGGGAGCAGGGCGGTGTGCCCCGACTCATACGCGGCGACCGCGAGCGCCTGTTTCAAGAAAATCATCGAGCAGCACTCGATGGTGCCCAGCAAGAGCAGCATCAGCACCGGTAGGCAGACCGCGAACTCGGTCGCGGCAACGCCTCGGCGTTGGCGGGATCTGGGTGGCAGTGGGGAGCGTTTCACGTCGGACTCGCGACAACGGGGCGGATAACGAGCGATCTCGGGAGCAGCAGCGATTGATTAGGCGGGTTGCCCGTCGCTCGCCTTCTCGGGCTCGTAGCGATCGACAACGCGGTTGAAGTCTTCGGCCAAGTCCTTCCAGAAATCGTTGTCCCGCAGGCGGATCTTGCCCGGGTTCTCGCCGGAAGCCAGCACACGGGTCGCGTTACGCAGTCGGAGCACGGGGCCGGTGAATCGGTTGCTGAGCTTCACCGCGTCGTAAACGAACACCGGGGCGAGGCAGAGCAAGACCAGCAGCAGCGGGCCGTACGTCCACCAGGCTTCCGCTAGGTGGGTCGTGATCGGTGTGAACGGGTCGGACATCCACTTCAGCCCGATCACCAACACCGCGGCGAGCAGGGTGTAGAGCATCCAATGCACGGAGATCCGCTTGGCGAGGGCGCCTTGGACCTCGGGGTCGATATACTCGCTCTTGCGACGACGTACTGGTTTTTTCACGGCTACGACTCGGCGAAGTGAGGATCGCGAACAGGGAAGGCTCCCGCGCGTTGGGTCATTGCAACCCTAGCTCGCGATCGCCGAGCGATGCGGATACCCGACAGGTCGGCAAGATCCTTGTCGGGCAGCCGTCCGCACAACCGCGACAACCCGTTCAGCACTCGCCCTCAACAGTCGCAGCCTAGCGATTCAGGCCGAGAACTCGGCGAAGTTCTTCAGCACCCGGAGGCCAACTTCCTGGCTCTTCTCGGGATGGAACTGGGTGGCGAAGAGGTTCTTGCGCCAAACGCTGGAACAGAACGCCCCGCCGTAGTCGGTCTCGGTCGCCACGATCGATCGCTCGTCGGTCGAGACATGGTACGAGTGGACGAAGTAGAAGTAGGCCCCCTCGTCGACGCCCTCGAAGATCGGCGGCCGCCCGGTGAAGCGGAGTTGGTTCCAACCCATGTGCGGCACCTTGAGGTTGGACGGGACCTCGAACCGGACCACCTTGCCCGGCAGGACCCCCAAGCCGCGGTGTTCGCCGTCCTCGTAACTCCACTCGAACAGCATCTGCAAGCCAAGGCAGATCCCGAGGAAGGGCCGATCCGATTCGATGAAGGCCTTGAGCGGCTCTTCCAACCCCTGGGCCCGCACCGCCGCCAGAGCGTCTGCCGAGGCCCCGACGCCGGGAAGGATGACCCGCTCCGCCGAAGCGACCGCCGCCGGATCGCCGGTGATCAGGGCCTCGTGACCGACTTTTTCGAGCGCCTTCTGGACACTGCGGAGGTTGCCGAGACCGTAGTCAACGATCGCAATCACGGGAGCCGAGCGGGTTGGGGACAGTTCGGATGCGGAACCCTTACAGTATCTTCCGCCGTCCCGGCCCCCTAGCCCCTGCCCGACTCGTCGCCTTAGCGACGACGGACGGTCTCGGGGTAGACCACCAACTCAAGCCGGCGGTTCTTCTGACGGCCCGCTTCGGTCGCGTTGGAAACCAGCGGGTGGTTCGCCCCCTGACCGATCACAAACATCTGGGCGGCCGGCACCCCGGTGCGGCGGAGGGCGTCGTAGACGGTCGTTGCTTGGGCCACCGAGAGGTGATGGCTGGTCGGGAACTGCGGCGACGAGACCGGTGCCCCATCGGTGTGCCCCTCGATCCCCAACCGGTGCCCCGGATAGGCCGATAGCAGTTGGGCGGCGACATTCGATACCAGCCGCTCGCCGGTGGGCTGGAGCTGCGGCGAGTCGGTGTAGAAAACCTGGTCGGCCGACATCGCGACACGAATCACGTCGCCATCCTGGCGGACATCAACGCCCTGTAGGCCGCGGAGTTGGATCGGCTGCAAGAGGGAGCTGTTCGGCGAGAAGCCGACGTTCAGAGCCTGCTGCTTGGTCGAAGCGAGCAGTTGATCGGTCCGTTCGCGGAGCGTGCTATTGTCGCTCTGGGTCGAGGCCAGTTGCTCGGCGGTGGCACGCAGTTGGCCTTGGGTCGCCGTGATTTGCTCGCCCAGCAGTTGCACCTGTTGGCGCGACTGGGCCAGCAGCGATTCGAGCTCTTGGTTGTCGCGGTCGAGTTGATCGGCACGACGCTGCAGATCCTGCTCGCGTTGGGCGATCTGCTGCTGCTGATCGTAGGTCAACGTGACCGCCTGGGCCTGTTGGCCCACCGGCTGACCATTGGGTCGGAAGACAACACGCCCGCAACCACTCGCGGCGAGCGAGAGGCAGGCGACCAGCAAGTAGACCGGCAGACGCGGCATAGCAATCGCTTGTCAGCGATGGGGTGTGGAACGGGCGCGGCGGGACGTTAGCAGCCCCCCCGCGGCGTGCCAAGGCCGGCGTGCCCCACTAGCTAGCAGCCGAGGCGGCCGACCAATCGAACCGCCGGATATAGTTCCGCCGCCGCCACGTGGGGGCGTGCGGCTCCCAGCCCATCCGCCGCAAGAAACGGTCAGAAAGCCTGCCGTTGGCCGCGTCGCAGAGCAGGGCATCGACCCGCTTGATCTCGGCGACCCGGTCGAGGACCGTCAAAGCGGCTCGGAAGGTCGCGTAGCTCGTCCCCGCCGTGCAAGCGACGTATCGCAACGCGAGGAAGCCGTCGTGCCCACGCGGGTGGTTGTAGTAAAGCCGGCAGCGATCCTCCGGCCCGTTCGGCCGCCAATGGTCGCTGCGTGGCCACAGCTCTCGGAGCGATAGCAGGTGCGGCCAAGGCCGCATCGTGACGCTCTGGAACTCGCCGCCGAGGGTTTCGATCACGCCATAGCGACGACGGCGGAGCGTTTCGCGGCCCGCTGAAAGGTCGGTGATCGTCTCGAACAGCGGCATGGGAGAGGGTCACTCGGGGTTTGGGAACGCGGCTAGGCCGGCTCTTCGTCCCAAGCTTCGCTCATGCCTAGGACCCGCAGCTTGAATTGCCGCCAAATCGCGAGCAGAACGCCGAGCAACACGAGGCAGACAACCAGCACGGCCGGCAGAATCGTCCCCATCGCGAACAAGTGCTCGCTCCGTGGCCAGAGCGTGCCCCAACGGACGACCACAAACGCCGCCGCGAGGCACAAGAACGGGCCATAAGGGATCTCGTCGTCGCGCCGCAAAACCAATTGCGTGATCCCGATCAGCAGGGCGGCGAAGGGGGCGAGGAAGAAGATCATCAGGCCCGCCTGCCAGCCGAGGAACGCCCCGACCATCATCATCAGCGTCACATCGCCGAAGCCCATCGCCTCGCGACCCAGCGCGAGCGAGCCGACGATCCGCACCGCCCAAACGATCGAGCCAGACACGATCATGCCGACCAAGGCGGTCAGCAGGCCCTGCCATGCCGCGCCGCCGGTGTACCAAACGCAAGTCGTCCACAGCACGCCTGCGATGAGGATCTCGCGCAGCGGACGGCGGTTGAGCTCGCGGCCGATCCGACGTAGCAAGACCCCCAAACCAAACGCCACGCCGCGCCGCGTGTGCCAGTAGCGTGGCGTCAGGGCGAAGCACCAGAAGACGAAACAGCCGAGCCCGAGCACCAACGACGTGCGATTTTTCGGCCCGCCAACAAGAGCCTTGGGCCAGAGATTGGGCGAGTTGATATGGGTCGGCTCAACATATAGCGGTGCGCCGGCCAATCCGATGAGCGGTTCCCCACGAACCGGCTTCGCCAGCACGCCAACCTCCGGGCGGAACGCTCGTTCTTCGACGTTGGGCAGGTGCCCCATCGGCATCAGCGTCGCCAGCAGCAGGCCGATCAGCGTCCCCGGGACCGTGATCTGATCCGGGATGGTCTTCTCGTCGATATCGATCAGCGTCGCGACGAGCATCAACGCCGCGAGAACGGAGTGGAAGAGATAGCCCTCTAGCGGGAAGTAGCCGAGGGCGACGTCTACCACTGGCAGCTGCGGTCGAATCAACCCGTTGCCTAAGACTTCCCAAGAGAACAGCGCGGCCATCGCCACGCCGAACAACAACTCGACGAGCATCGGGCGGACCCAGAAGCCGCGACCCAAGACTTCCGCGTCGCGTCGCAGGCGGGACCAACCGAAGATCGGGACGCAATCGAGCCAGGTCCGCCGGGGCACGCCCTCGGGCGTTGGCTGCCAAGGGGAGATCCGCCGGCGGTTCCAAGCCCACTCGTAGGTCGCCGCGTTCGCCAGCGAGGCAACCGTCGCTCCCGCCAAGAAGATCGGGGAGAGCATCAAGCCGAAAAATAAGATGCCTAGAAGCACACGACCAAGGGGGTAGGGGAGGGCGATCAGCCGACGGCTAGCCGGCCCACGATCTCATCGGCAATCGCCTCGGGCAACCGGCCGTCGGCGTCGATCGTAACGGTAGCACACTCTCGGTAAATCGGCTCCCGATCGGCCAAAACGCGGCGGACTTCCTCGAGCCCGCCGGCTCCGCCCAGAGCCCCTTGTCCGGTCAGGCTGGGGCGTCGCTCGGCGGTGGTCTCGTCGCCGGCGATCCGCGACGCGAGGGTCTCGGCCGAAGCGGTCAGCCAGACGACGGGGCCGGCATCCCGCAGCCGTGCACGGGTCGCTTCGCGCAACACCGCGCCCCCACCGAGGGCGACAACGGTTTGCTGACGCTCGCACAGTGCCGCAACGACCCGCTCTTCCAGATCGCGGAACGCCGGCTCGCCCTCCTCGGCGAACATCGCAGCGATCGACTTGCCGGATTGGCGTTCGATCTCGTCGTCGGAATCGATCGTGTCCCAACCGAGGCGTTCGGCCAACAGCCGCGCAACGGTCGACTTGCCGCAGCCACGGTAGCCCATCAAGAAGACGATCTCTCGACCCTCACCGCTCACGTCACCCCCTCTTTTCAATACTTCACGGGGCCGATCGCCCGCTTGAGCGTTTCGCGCATGACATCCTTCGGTGGTTCAACGCCCGTGAACAGGCGGTACTGGAGCTCGGCCTGCCCGACGAACATCTCGACGCCGGTCACGATCCGGCAGCCATGGGTGCGGGCTTCTTTGATGAGCAGGGTCGATTCGGGATTGTAGACCGTATCGAACACCAACAGCGAAGGCTTGAGGTGGGCTTTATTGAAGGGGGACTCGTCCACGTTCGGGTGCATCCCGATCGGCGTGCCGTTGACCAAGATATCCATCTCGACATTGTGGCGAGCGGCCCACTCGACGGCACGGCCGTCGAACTCCTTGGCAAGCCTCTCCGCCTTCTCCTTGGTCCGGCTCGAGACGACGACCGAGGCCCCCTTCTTCCGCAGGCCGTACAAGACCGCCCGCGACACGCCGCCCGCCCCGAGCACCAACACCCGCTTGCCGGCCAACGGGCTGGCACCGCCCGGGATCAGTTCCTCGCCCGGCGGCATCACGCCACGCTCCAACGCGTCGATCGCTGCCTTGTAGTCGGTGTTGTAACCAACCACCTCGCCGTCGCGGAGCACCACGGTGTTGACCGCCGCGATCCCCTTGGCGGCCGGGTCGATCTTGGTCAGGTGCTTGCCGATCGCCTCCTTGTGGGGGATCGTCACGCTGAGCCCCTTCAGGCCAAGCTTGGACGCATCGGCCATGAACTCGCCAAGCGAATCGGCCGGCACGCGGAACGGCACGTACACCGCTTTCACGTCGGATTCGCTGAACGCCGCGTTGTGGATCTGCGGGCTCAGGCTGTGCCCCACCGGATCGGCGATCACGCCGTAGACCTCGGTGTCGGCCTCGATCTCCTCGTAGTTGTAGACCTCCTTCATCTGCTGGAAGCTCAACTGCCCCGGCGCGAGCGCCCGCTCGTGGTGGAACGTGGCGTAGGTGAACGGCGCGCCGAACTTGGCTCCCAGCACCCGCGAGGGGGTGCCGATATCGCCCATGCACATGCCGGCGGTCGGGACCTCGCTCGACTCGATGAGTTGCAGCATCCGCACGTTGTCGCTCGGCCGCTGCGCCATGGTCGCGATCTTCACGACGTCCGCGTCCATCCCGACCATGCGGGCGTGCAAGGCCTCCAAGTCGTCCGGCGTCTTGCGGAAGCTGTGGTAGCTGATGATCCGTTTGGTCTCGCCGAAGCGGGGCACCTTGTCGGCGATATCCTCTTCGATGTCGATGTAGTCGACGCCGAGCACGATCGCCTCGCGGATCATCCGCATCCGCTGCTCTTCGTCGCCGGCGAATTTGCCACCGTCTTGCTCGCGCCGGTAGGTCACGATCACCGGCGTGGGGCGGTCTTTTAGCAGACGCCCCAGGTTGACCCGCGTGCTGATATAGTCGAGCCGTAATTCGACGAGCTGCGCCCCCTGCTCGGCGAGGTGCTTGTGCTCCGCGAGCATATGCTTGTGCCGGCTGCGGCCGATCGAGACGCAAATCATAGGGGGCAGGCTAGAGGCTGTAGGCTGGAGGCCTTAGGAAACACCGGAGGCTTTCGTTACCACCAAAGAATCATGAACGGTTTATTCTCGCTGGCGGGCCTCTCGATTGCCAGACGCCCAGCGGCCGCCTAAGCCGCCTCTAGCCTAGAGCCGATGGCCTCCTCACCCCATGCGTCCAAACTTCCGGTCGAGTTCCTCGGTCGTGAAGATCAGCGAGGTCGGACGGCCGTGTGGGCAATGGTGATGGTTCTCGGTCCCCGGGCGGGCGGCTAGCAGGGCCGTGATCTCCTCGTCGGTGAGCGGATCGCCGTATTTGACCGCCGCTTTGCAGCTCATCGTGTGCAGCAGCTCATCGACCACATCGCGGGCCTCGGGCGTCTTGCCATCGTTGCCATCCGAGGCAGCGACCAATTGGCCGGCGATCTCGCGGAGCGTGTCGCCCGGCGTGAGCCGCCTCAACAGGGCCGGGAACGACGCCACCAGCACGGTATCGCCGCCGAACGGCTGCACGTCGAGGCCGAGGGTCGTTAGCAACTCGCGTTGTTCGAGGACGGCCGCCGCTTCGGCCGGGGCGAGGTCGACCGGCTCAGGGACGAGCAGCTTTTGGGTCTCGAGTGGGCCGGAGAGCACGCGGGTGCGGAGCTGCTCGTACAGCACGCGTTCGTGCAGGGCGTGCTGATCGATGACCTCAAGGCCCGCTTCGGTCTCGAGGATCAGGTAGCGATCGTGCAACTGCAACGCCCGCGCACCCGCAACGGGAGCATCGACACGGTAATGTGGCTCGTCTCCGCCGAGTGCTTCGGAGGCCTCGGCGGTCGACGCCGCCGGGTCGTTCATACCCATTGGGGCTGTGCCGGCCGACGACGACCCGGCCACGAAACGATGCATCGAGAGCGGCTCACCCGCTGACGGGAAGGGTCGGAAATCGGCGACGCCCGCCGGTCGGTTCGGACCGCTCGATTGGCCCGGCTCGTCGAACCGACGCTGGCGCGACTCGCTCCGCCCGCCACCGAGGCTGTTCTTGGCCCATTCGACCAACTCGCTCGTGCTGCCGCCGGCGGCGGCCTCGTCTTCGCTCGGATCGACCGCCTCGGCGGCGCCGGAACGCAGGTCGGTCGCCAGGAACCGTTGCCGTAGCGTGCCGAGCAACTGGCTGTAGAGCGGCCCCGAATCGGTGAAGCGGACCTCTTGCTTCTGCGGGTGGACGTTCACATCCACCAAGGCCGGCGGCATTTCGAGCCGCAGGAAGCAGATCGGCTTGCGGCCGGTCAGCAAGAGGCCGCGATACGCCTCGCCGAGCGCGTGCTGCAACGACCGGTCGCGGATCGCCCGGCCGTTGACCAGCAGGTACTGCATTTTGGTGTGCGAACGGCTGTGCGTCGGATCGGCGACGAAACCGGAGAGCCTGACCGGCCCCTCGTCGCGTTCGTCGCGGCTCTCCACGGCGATGAGGCCGGCGGCCAAGTCCTCGCCAACCAAGGCCGCGATCCGCTCGCGCCACGCCGTATCCTCGCCTTCCTCCGGCGGGGCGGGGCAGGGGGGCAGGTCGTGCAACAGCCGGGCGTTATGTGTCAGCGTGAAATGGACCGAGGGTTGGGCCAACGACACCCGGGCGAACGCCTCGGAGACATGGCCCGCCTCGGTCTGGGCGGTCCGCAAGAACTTCCGCCGCACCGGCGTATTGTAGAACAGGTCGCGGACTTCGATCGTCGTGCCGACCGGGCAACCGGCCGGTGTGACGCCCTCGCTCGCCCCGCCGTTGACGACCAACTCGGCCCCGTCCTCGCCCTCGCGTCGGCTGCGGATCGTCAATCGGCTGACCGAAGAGATCGACGCCAACGCCTCGCCGCGGAAGCCGAGGGTGCCAACCCGAAACAGCTCCTCGGCCGACGCGATCTTGCTGGTCGCGTGGTTGGTCACCGCCAGCGGCAACTCGTCGGCGGCGATGCCGCAGCCGTTGTCAACGACTCGGACCAGGGTCGCCCCGCCCGCTTCGATCGCCAAGTCGATCCGCGTCGCGCCCGAATCGACCGCGTTCTCCAGCAGCTCCTTCACGACACTCGCCGGCCGCTCAACCACCTCGCCGGCGGCGATCTGGTTGACGACAAGGTCGGGGAGTTGCTTGATTGAGGGCATCGAAGCTATCCGTAGCTTTACTGGTGACTTTACAAAGGGAGATGAGGGGATGCTGGGAGATAGGGGGGATCGCAAGCGACTAACTAGGCTCCGCCCTTGCGGCGACGCTCTCGCTCAAGCTCTCGCCTAGCATGCTTCATGGACTGCTTAGCTTGATCGAGAAGGCTTTCGGGCGTATCGGGAGGCCCACCTTCGTACGACACAATCCCATTCACGACGCTTGCAAGTGAGTATGATATCAGCAGCGCACAACAAAGCTCGGCCATGCTACTACCCCACCTCAGCACGACACAGCTCGTCGCGTCAGGGGCGATCGCGGTGAACTGCTTAAGGAAACTGGCATCCTTCTCCAGGTATACCTCCACCCCGGTGTCGAATCCTTCAAGCGAGCACGGTTCGAACCCTTCAGCCGCTTGCAGATCGAAGTCTGGGCCGAGACGAAAATTGACAGCCACTACGGCAAACTTCTCCTGCAAGGCGTTATGACTTGGAAGCGTATCGCAAGCCAAGAAGACGTATTGTTCGTTAGCCATCCCTCAACCTCTGTTTGAACGCTGACAGCAAGCCATATTTGCACATGAAAGTTGCGGCTAATTGGTCGCTTGCGATCCCCCTATCTCCAAACATCCCCCTCATCTCCCTTCATCAACTCAGCCCGTACTCTTTGATCTTCCGATACAGCGTCCGCTCGCCGATGCCAAGCATCTTGGCCGCTTCTTCGCGGTTGCCGCCGGTGACTTTGAGGGTCTCGGCGAGGAACATCGCTTCGAGCTCGGACATGCTCTTGCCGACCAACTCCGCCAGCGAGCCGCCGTCCGACGCGACCGGCTCCGATTCGGGGCCGAAGCCGCCGCCGAACTGCTCCGGCAGGTCGTCCAGGTCGAGCGTGCCGTCCAGATCGACGACCACCATGCTCTCGATCGCGTTCTTCAGCTCGCGAACGTTGCCGGGCCACTCGTACGCCATCAACCGTCGCCGGGCGGCCGGCGAGACGCTCTTGATCTTCTTGTGGTGCCGCTTGGCGTGCAGCTTCAAGAAGTGATCGACCAGCAGCGGGATGTCTTCGCGGCGTTCGACGAGCTTCGGCAAGCGGACGGTCACCACCTTGAGGCGATGGTAGAGGTCCTCGCGGAAAGTGCCGTCGGCGATGGCCGTTTCCAAGTCGCGGTTGGTCGCCGAGAGGATGCGGACATCGACCCGCTTCCCCTCGTTGCTGCCGACGCGGGTGATCTCGCCCGACTCCAGGACCCGGAGCAGCTTGATCTGTGTCGCGGGCGGCATGTCGCCGACCTCGTCGAGGAACAGCGTGCCGCCGTCGGCGTACTCGAACTTGCCGACCCGATCGTGCGAGGCGTCGGTGAACGCCCCTTTGATATGGCCGAAGAGCTCGCTCTCGAGGATGTTCTCGCTGAGGGCGCCGCAGTTGAGCGCGACGAACGGGCGGGCCTTCCGCGGGCTGTTCTGGTGGATCGCCTGGGCGACGAGTTCCTTGCCGCAACCGGTATCGCCCTGGATCAAGACCGTGGCGTCGGTCGGGGCGATGCGGCTGAGCCGCTCGATGACGCCCCGCATCGCCTCGCTCTCGCCGACGACCCCCTCGAAGCCGAACTTCTCGTCCAGCCGCTTCCGCAACTCGGCATTGGCCCTTCGCAGGTGCTGGCTGCGGCCCGCGTTATCGACCACCGCGCGGAGTTGGGCCAGGTCGAGCGGCTTGAGCAGGTAATTGAACGCCCCGCGACGCATCGCCTCGACGGCCGATTCGATGGTGCCGTGCCCCGTGACCAGGATCACCTCGGCTTCGGGCAACCGCTCACGCGACTCGGCGAGGACCTCCAGCCCGCCGGCACCGCCCGGCATGACGAGGTCGGTGACCACGATCTCGTAGCCCCCTTTCTCCATCAGCTCGACGGCATCCGAACCGCTGTGCGCGACGTCGCACGCGTAGCCGATCTTCTCCAGCGAGGCGCTCATCGCCTCGGCGTGCCCTTCGTCGTTGTCGACCACCAGGACCCGGATCGGGGGGCCGGCGGCGGCTCGTGTCTTCGTCTTCGCCATGGCGGTGATTATGAAGGCCGAAGGACGAAGGCGGAAGGCGGAGCCGCTAACGTCGGGGGCAGCCGATCGCCTGCGGCAGATCGTCGCGTGACGGCCGGGACCCCGAAGCCGAAATCGGATTCCCCCGTCGAAACAAGGGAGAAAAGGGCCTTCATGAGCAGCGAACGTTCAACAGTTTCCCCCGTCTGAGATCGCACGCGTCTCGCCTAGAATGGGGGCACGCGATCGGCACGTCCATCGCCAAGACGCCAACGGTCGCGACAGCCGGGGTCCGGTACCCCGGATGGTCCCCTCCTCGGCTTCTTGGAGTCCAATCGGATGAGCGTCTCACCTGCCACCAACGTCGTCGGCAACCCGCCTAGCCCCGAGTCGATCCGCGTGCTCTGCCTCGGCGGGCACCCCGGCTCGGGAAAGACCACCCTCTGCGAACGCCTGCTCCATCGCGCCGGCGTGATCCCGCGGCTCGGCGATGTCGAGCACGGGACGACCTTCGCCGACTACACGCCCGAAGAGAAGCAACGACGCCACTCCCTGCAACCAACCTTCCTCCACTTCGACCACGAGGGTCATCATGTCTGTGTGGTCGACACGCCGGGCATGGCGGACTTCATCGGCCACACGATCGCCTGCTTCCCGGCGGTCGAGTCGGTGGTCGTGGTCATCGACGCCGCCAAGGGGATCGAGAGCGAGACACGTCGCCTGATGCGTATCGCGGCGGAGCGTAACCTGCCGCGGATGATCTTGATCAACAAAATCGACGCGCCCGAGGTCGATCTGGGCAGGCTAACCGAACAGATCCGCACCGCGTTTGGCCCCGAGTGCCTGCCGATCGCCCTTGCCCACCCCGGGGCGGGAAGGGGTGATCGATGTCTTCGAAAAGGACGCCCACGAAGCCACCGACTTCGGCTCCGCCGAGGAAGCCCACACACGGATCGTCGAGCAGGTGGTCGAAGTCGATGAAGCGTTGATGACCGAGTACCTGGAGAAAGGGGCCGAGGGGCTCGACCCAAAACGCGTGCACGAGGCCTTCGAGAAGGCGCTCCGCGAGGCACACCTCACGCCGATCGTGTACGCCTCGGCGCGGAGCGGGGCCGGGATCGATCAAGTGCTCCACGTGGTCGCGTCGCTGCTGCCCAGCCCGCTGGAAGGCAACCCGCGGCCCTTCGTGCGGGGCGACGCGCCCTTCACGACCGAGTTCGACCCCGACAAGCCAACGGTGGCCCACGTCTTCCGGGTGACCTCCGAGCAACACATGGGCAAGCTGAGCGTCTTCCGCGTCCACCAAGGGACCGTCCGGGCCCACTCGGAGCTCTTCATCGACGCCGACCGCAAGCCCTTGCGGGTCGGCCACGTGATGCGGGTCCAAGGCAAGGAACTACTCGAAGCCGAAGCCATCGGGCCGGGCGAGATCGGGGCGGTCTCGAAGCTCGAAGACATCCACTTCGACGGCGTGCTGCACGACGGCGCCACGCCCGACAACCCGCCGCATATCCGGCCGTTGCCCCTGCCAAAGCCGATGTATAGCCTCGCGGTCGAGCTCAAATCGCACGCCGACGAGACCCGCTTCTCCACCGCCATCCAACGGCTCCAGGAAGAGGACCCCTGCTTCGTCATGCAGCGGATCGCGGCGACCGGCCAGACCGTGCTGCGTGGCCTCGGCGACCTGCACCTGCGGGTCATGCTCGACAAGCTGCAATCACGCTACGGGATCGAGTTGATCACCTCGCCGCCGAAGATCGCCTACAAGGAGACCATCACCGCGCCGGCGGAGGGTCATTGTCGGCACAAGAAGCAGACCGGCGGCGCCGGGCAATTCGGGGAGGTGCGTCTCCGGATCGCCCCACTACCCACCGACCACACGAACGGCTTCGAGTTCGAGAACAAGACCGTCGGCGGATCGATCCCCAGGCAGTTCATGCCCGCCATCGAGAAAGGCGTCCGCCAGGCGTTGGACGAGGGCGCGATCGCCGGCTACCCGGTCTCCGGCGTGCGGGTCGAGGTCTACGATGGCAAGTACCACGAGGTCGACAGCAAGGAGATTGCCTTCATCACGGCCGGTAAGAAAGCGTTCGTCGAGGCGGTTCAGAAGGCGAGCCCCGTGCTGCTGGAGCCGTTCGCCTCGGTCGAAGTGACCGCCCCCAAGGGCTACATCGGCGACATCTCGAGCGACCTATCGACCCGACGGGCGCGCGTGAGCGACTCCCTCGTGCACGACGACGCGTGCGTCGTCCGCGCGGTCGCCCCGCTGGCCGAGCTCCGCGAGTACGCCACCCAACTCCGCAGCCTGACGGGCGGAGCCGGCGCGTTCACGATGGACTACAGCCATGATGAACCGGCGCCTCGGCAAGCACAGGAGGCCGAGATCGCTGCGCACCAACGCGACGACGGTCGCTGAATCAAGCGCGTTCAAGCAACGGCATGCCGGCGGCGTAGCCGAGACATAAGAATCCCGGAAATAAGGACTGCCGGGATGGCGGTGCCAGCTTCTGGGATCGCCACCAAGCGGATCAGACCGGTGCTGAACCCACCACTGGGGTTTCTGTCGAACAAGACATCAGAAAACGAGGTTCCATCGGAAAGAACCCCTGACAGCAAACCGCTGATCGGTATGACAAGACCGGGGGCGACCGTGGTGCCGTCGATAAGAAACGGGAGCCCCTCGATGATCATCTCTCCTCCACCATCGACGCGTAAGCGGCCATCGCCATTCGCCGCGATGGTTCCGCCACTCAGGGTCAAGGTTGCCCCATCGACCTCGATGTCTTCCCCAAACGAACCGCCCCTCAAAAAGACTTGGCTGTTATCGACTGCCTCGATATCGTCGGCGATCGTGCCACCGTTGACCGTCAGCACGGCACGGTCTTGAACGTACAGATCGTCTTCGAATTGCCCACCGAGCAGCGTGAGCGTTGAGCGTCCGTACCCCGAAACATCGTTTGCGAAGCTGCCATCTTGGATGACCACGGCCGATCGATTGAACACCGAAACCGTATCATCGAACGCGTCGGTGCCCGTAATGTCTGCCCCCGCGACGAAGGTCACCGTCGTTGGCGTCCCGGGCCCTGGGCCCGGCGTGTTGCGGACCTCGATAAAATCGTTGACGGTTGAGTCGACCACGTTAGTCGCCGACCCGTTGTTGAAAACAAGCACGGCATCGGCCTGCGTCGCTAGCCATCCCAACGCCACGACGAACACCGTGCATCTCAATAAAGTCATTACTTGAAGCCTCTTCTAGGGGTGTCAGCCAATCGATCCAAGCCGACGACCCGCTGAGCTTGCAGGGAGTCGTCTTTTCCTTTGGTCGCGAGCCATTAAGCAGACACACCCACATCGGGGGTCTGCCTCTCACTGTTTCCGATCGCAGGCTAGCTGCGGCTCTCCGCACTGTCAAGTTATTGGCTGCTGGCAGTTATTCGCGGCCATCGCTTGTCTCAGATTTGCCGAGCCGTGCCACCACCGGCAGCTCGATTGTGAAACGCGTGCCGCGGCCCAGTTCGCTCTGGACCGTGATCGTGCCGCCGTGGGCCTCGATCAGCTTGGCGGTCGTGGGGAGCCCGAGGCCGCTGCCGCCCGGCTTGGTGCTGTAGAAAGCCTCGAACATCTTGCTCGCGGTGGCGTCGTCCATGCCGACGCCGGTATCGGTCAGGTAGACGGCCGCCCGATCGCCCAAGCCGCGGGTCTGGACGATCAATTGCCCACCATCCGGCATCGCCTGCTTGGCGTTGAGCAACAGGTTGGTTAACGCGCCGCGGAACGCCTCGCGGTCGAGCCGCACGGTCGGCAGGTCGGCATCGAGATAGGGGACCAACTCCACGCCCGCCGCGGTCGCCTCCGGCTCGAAGAAGTCCAGCGCGTCGGCGATCTCGAGGTTCAAGTCCCGCGGCACCAACTCGACCCGCCGGACCTTCGCGTAGCTGAGGAAGTCGTCGAGCAGGTCGTGCAGCCGCGAACACTCCCGCTGCACCGCGTTGATCCGCTTCTTGGCCCGTTGCTGCTCGGGGCTGAGGATCGGCTCCTCCTCGCCCGCCTCCAGCAGGTCCGGATCGGGCAGCACGTCCTCGGCCAACAACTGCATATTGAGCCGGATGGTCGACAGCGGGTTCTTGATCTCGTGCGCAAGCCCCCCGGCGAGCCGAGCGATCTCGGCGTACTGGTCCATCAACCGCTGGACCGTCTCGTCGGTGGTAGCGTTGTCGCTCATGGGTCTTATTGAACCGCCAAGACGCCAAGAGCGCCAAGGATCGCAACGACAAAGGCTTGTTTGTGGGAGGCGTCTCCTGACGCCGATGACAGTGTCTTAGCACCTGCCGGCTGGCGTGCCGCTATCGGCTTCAGGAGAGGCCTCCCACAGAAAACACGAAAAGCCGGGCCCCGCAATGCGAGGCCCGGCTTTCGTTCGTTACGAGTCGCGATCGGCTCAGGCCTTCGAGTCGGCCGGGGCCTCTTCGCCGCCGTCGGCTTCGGCCATGGCGGCCTTGCGGCTCAGCTTGACGCGGTCCTGGTCGTCGACGGCGATGACCTTCACTTCCATCACATCGCCGACCTTGCAGATGTCGCCGACGCTGCCGACGTAATCGTTCGACAGCTCCGAGATGTGGCAGAGGCCGTCCTTGCCGGGCAGGATCTCGACGAAGGCACCGAAGTCCTTGACGCTCGAAACCTTGCCTTTGTAGACGCGGCCGACCTGCACACTCGCGGTAAGGGCTTCGACGCGGCCAAGGCCTTCGGTGACGGTCGCCTCGTCCGGGCCAGCGATCGTGATCGTGCCGTCTTCGTCGACATCGATCTGCACGCCGGTGTCTTCCTGGATGCCACGGATCGTCTTGCCACCCGGTCCGATCAGCAGGCCGATCTTCTGCGGGTCGATCGACGTGCGGACCAGACGCGGCGCCGACGCGGCGGTCGATTCACGCGGCCGCTGGATCGCCGAGAGCATGCTGCGGAGGATCTCGATCCGGGCGTCGCGGCTCTGCTTGAGCGTGGCGCGGATGATCTCCTCGCTGATGCCCATGATCTTCAGGTCGAGCTGGATGCCCGTGATGCCGTTCTGCGTGCCGGCGATCTTGAAGTCCATGTCACCGAAGTGGTCCTCGTCGCCGAGGATGTCGGTGAGAAGTGTCCAGTCGTCGCCTTCCTTGACGAGACCAACCGAGATACCGGCCACCGGGTTGGTGATCGGCACGCCGGCGGCCATCAGGCCGAGCGTCGAGCCGCAGACACTGGCCATCGAGCTGGAGCCGTTCGACTCCAAGATGTCCGAGATCACGCGGATCGTGTACGGGAACGTGTCGTGGTCCGGCAGGACCGGGTTGACCGAACGCTCGGCGAGCATGCCGTGGCCGATCTCGCGGCGGCCGGGTCCCCGGATCGGGCGGCACTCGCCGACCGAGAAGCTCGGGAAGTTGTAGTCGAGCATGAACCGCTTGCTGTAGTCGTCCATCGGGCCATCGACACGCTGCTCGTCACGGCCGGTGCCGAGCGTGATCGTGATGAGGGCCTGGGTCTCGCCACGCTGGAACATGGCCGAGCCGTGGACGCGGGGCAGCAGGTCGACGTCGCAGTCGATCGCCCGCAGATCGGCGGGGCCACGCCCGTCCGGTCGCTTGCCTTCGAGGATCGTCTGGCGGATGACCTTGCCTTCGAGGTCGTGCCATGCCGACTTGAAGCGGTTGGGGCAGATGGCTCCCTCGGCGTCGGGATCAGGGATCATCTCGGCCAAGGCATCGGCCTTGATGGCGCTGCACGCCTCGGCGCGGTCTTGCTTGCCGGCGATCTGCTTCGCTTCTTTGAGCTTGGCACCGTAAGCGGCGTCGAGCTTCTCGAGCAGGCCGTCCGACTCGGGGACGACGTACTTGGTCGGCTCCACGCCAACCTTCTCACGCAATTCGAGCTGCAAGTCGCAGAGCTGACCGATGACCTTGTGGGCCTCCATCAGGGCGTCGACCATCTCGTCTTCGGGCATCTCGCGGGCGAAGCCCTCGATCATGAGGATCGCGTCCTTCGTGCCGGAGACCATCAGGTCCAGCTCGCTGAACTCGAGTTGCTCGGCGGTTGGGAAGGCGACGAGCTTGCCGTCGATCTTGCCCATGCGGACCGAGCCGAGCGGGCCTTCGAACGGCATCGTCGAGAGCATCAGGGCGGCCGAGGCCCCGTTCATGGCGAGCACGTCACCGTCGGTCTGGCGATCCGACGCCATGACGAACGCCTGGACCTGAACTTCGTCCTGAAAGCCCTCGGCGAACATCGGGCGGATCGGGCGGTCGATCAGGCGGGCAGTGAGCGTCTCTTTGGTCGTCGGACGACCCTCACGCTTCAAAAAACCGCCCGGGAACTTACCGGCCGCGGCGAACCGCTCGCGGTAGTCACAGGTCAATGGGAAGAAGTCGATTCCGGGACGCGGGTTGCTGGTCGCGGTGGCGACAAGGACCACGGTCTCGCGGAGCTTCACCAAGACACAGCCGGCGGCTTGCTTGCCCAGGATGCCGGTCTCGATCGACAGGGTTTCGTCGCCGATCTTCGTTTCTACTACGGTCTTTTGCAACTTTCTTTCCTTCAGCTTACTAGCCGACTAATGAGGTGGAGCCGCCCTTGGGACGGTTCTCCGAAGGCATCCGCGGTGCTGGCAAATCTGGCGGTCACGCCAAGGAGCAGAAGCAGTCCCGAAACAAATCCGACCGCGGGCGTCATCGCGAATGATCGCGAACGCCCTGACGGTTGATCGACTGCGAGCAACGAGCTAACCGACTCGAACACCAACGGGTGTCGGGCGAACTCGGGTAAAGAAGACATGGCGAATGGGGCATCCGGTCCCCGATTGGACCCGACGCTTGGGACCCGTCGGGTCCCGCCGAAGCAGCCAACAAGGGCTACTTACGGATACCCAACCGCTGCAACAGATCGAGGTACATCTGCGGGTTCTTCCGCTTGACGTAGTCCAGCAGGCGGCGGCGGCGGCTGACCATTCGCAGCAAGCCCTTGCGGCTTGCGAAGTCCTTGTGATGGGACTTCATGTGCTCGGTCATCTGCGTGATGCGCGACGTAAGAAGAGCGATCTGCACTTCCGGCGAACCGGTATCGCCAGCTTCGCGGCCGTACTCGGACGATATTTGGGCCGTTTCTTCGGTCGTCAGCGCCATTTCTTGTCTTTTGCCTGCGTAACTTCGGATGTCCCGGGCTCGGCTATTAGGCCGGTCCGAGGTCTCGGTCTGGAGCACGTCCCCTCCCGCAATCTTGCTTGGGGGGGCTGCACCTGCTCCTGGGCGGAGGCCACCAACGGCCCCAGCTCCTACGAACTATGAAATCAAAACTCTCAGTAAGCCGAGCACGATACCACAGCTGGCTCGCTTTGCAACGGGGGATCGACGCGGTTTCGGCGATCGGCCGGCCAATGTCAAAATACGTAAGCTGATGACTGGCAACCGATTACGTCGCGTCCCGGCAGCAGACGTCGGTCAGGCCGGGGGCGTGCCCTTGGGGATGTCCTTCAAGCGGACCACATTCCAAGCGAGGCCCAGCTTCTCCATCGCCACGATACACCAGTAGGTCACATCAATTTCCCACCATTTGTGGCCCTGCGAGGCGACCCGCTGGTAGGCGTGGTGGTTGTTGTGCCACCCCTCGCCGAACGCCAGGAGGCCGACCCACCACAGGTTGCGGCTATCGTCGGTGGTCTCGTAAGTGCGGTAACCCCACAGGTGGGTGGCCGAGTTGACCAGCCAAGTGACGTGCATCACGTAGACCATCCGCAGGGCGAGGCCCCACAGCACCATCGACCAGCCGTACCAATTGCTGCCCATCCCAAGGCCAGTGCCGAAGTAGCCAATCGCATACAGAACGGCACCCAAGGCGAAGTGCGAGGGCAGGAACATCTTATCGAGCCAGACCATGACACGGTCCTTGGCCAAATCCGGGGCGTACTTGGCCAGCATCGCCTTCTGCCACTTCGCACCACGATTGGGCATGAACCAGAACATATGAGCCCACCACTTGCCGTGGCGGGGCGAGTGCGGATCGCCCGCGTGGTCGCTGAATTTGTGGTGCTTCCGGTGGTTGGCGACCCAGGTCAGAGCCGACCCCTCGCCCGAAAGACCGCCAAGCAAGGCCAGAACCCAGCGAACCGGCTTGTAAGTCTGGAAGCTGCCGTGGGTGAGCAGACGGTGGTACCCCATGCAGATACCGAACGAGCCGGTCGCCACATATAGGATCAAGAAAGCCGTGAAGGCCTGCCAGCTGAAGTAAAACGGAGCGACCAAGGCCAAGCCATGGGCAACCGTGATCCAGATGACGGTCGGCCAATCGAGGCCTTTGCGCCAAAGTGCCCAGCTATTGGCAGGCGAATCCGTATCGTCG
>CAYGUP010000003.1:0-111995 GCA_964353155.1 uncultured Planctomycetaceae bacterium
GCCACGCCCTGGTGGTCTACGACGACCTCTCGAAGCAGGCCGTCGCCTACCGCGAACTGTCGCTCCTGATGCGTCGCCCGCCGGGACGCGAAGCCTTCCCTGGCGACGTGTTCTACTGCCACAGCCGTCTGCTCGAACGCTCGGCCAAGCTTTCCGATGAGCTCGGCGGCGGATCGATCACCTCGTTGCCGATCATCGAAACACTCGAAGGCGAGGTTTCGGCGTACATCCCGACGAACGTCATCTCGATCACGGACGGCCAGATCTATCTGCAACCGGACCTCTTCTTCGCTGGTGTTAAGCCCGCGATGAACGCCGGTATCTCGGTCAGCCGCGTCGGTGGTGCCGCCCAGATCAAGGCGATGAAGAAGGTCTCCGGCGGTTTGCGTCTCGACCTCGCGGCCTTCCGCGAACTCGAAGCGTTCGCTCAGCTTGGCACCGAGCTCGACCCCGAAACGCAAGGCAAACTCGACCGCGGTTACCGCATGGTGGAATTGCTCAAGCAGGGGCAGTTTTCGCCGCTCGCGACCGAAGACGAGGTGATGCTGATTCTCGCGGGCACCCAGGGTTACCTCGACGACGTCGAGGTAACGGACATCGCGGCCTTCGAAGAGCAGTTTGTGACCTTCTTGCAAGATCAGAAGCCCGAGATCCGCAACGAGATCCGCGACTCGGGTGCGATCAGCGACACCCTCGCTGAGACCATCAAGGGGGCGATCGGCGAGTTCAAGGCTCAGTTCAAGGCCCCGTCGAAGGGTTGATCCCGTCCCGTCTCGTTCGCAAGTAAGCAACTAGCGTCTTTCAACTAGCGCCCCACGAATGGCCAACCCACGCCAACTCGATAAGCGCCGCAAGTCGGTCAAGAACATCCGCAAGATCACGCGGACGATGGAATTGATCGCCACCGCGCGGTTCAAGAAGGCGATGGACCGCGCCAGTGCGGCGACGGCTTACACCGATCGCGTGACCAAGCTGGTCGCCGACTTGATGCAGACCGGCCTCGAAGTCAGCCACCCGCTGCTCGATCCGCGGGAGAAGGTGCAGAGCGGCAAGATGCTGTTGCTGACCGCCAACCGCGGTCTCTGCGGCGGCTTCAACGGCAACCTGATCCGCGCCGGCTTGCGTCATTGGGACAAGCTCGAAAGCGAGATCGATAGCGTGTCGCTCGAAGTGAGCGGCAAGCGTGGCATCGGCGGGATGCGTTACCGCGGATTGACCGCCGAGCAAGAGTTTACGCACTTCGAAGACAAGCCGCGGTTCGACGAGGTCGATGCGATCGCGACCCGTTACCTCGAAGCGTATGCGGCCGGCGAGATCGATCGCCTCGACGTGGTCTACACGCGATTCGTTAGCCCGGCCAAACAGGAAGTCGCTATCGAGACGCTCTTGCCGCTCGGCACGATCGCCGGCTCGGACGACGAGCCGGGAGCCAGCGACGGCGAAGGGGGCTCGCCCTACGAGTTCCTGCCCTCGCCCGAGAGCATCCTGGAAGAGGTCGTGCCGACCAGCTTCAAGGTGAAGCTCTTCAAGTGCTTCCTCGATTCGGCCGTGAGCGAGCAGATCGCCCGCCGCGTGGCGATGAAGGCGGCGACCGAGAACGCCGACGAGCTGATCCGGTCGCTGAGCATGCAATACAACCGCGCCCGCCAGGGACGCATCACCAACGAGCTGATGGACCTCATCGGCGGCGTTGAAGCCATTAGTTAAGGGTCGGGAGCTGCGAGGCGTGAGTTAACGCTTCGGTTCGTCCCGGCAACAATTCATCAGACAGGCTTGCGAGCCGACACTCACGACTCGTAACTCAAAACTCACGACTCAGCCATGTCCACCGCTACGCAAAACATCGGCAAGATCACCCAGGTCATCGGCTCGACGTTCGACGTCGAGTTCCCCGAGGATCAACTGCCGCCGATCTACAACGCCGTTCGGATCGAGACCGAGCAGAAGGGCGTCTCGATCAAGCTGACCGGCGAGGTGCAGCAGCAACTCGGTGGCGGTCGCGTTCGGTGTGTCGCCCTCGGTTCGACCGACGGCCTGATCCGCGGATCGGAGGTCTTCGACACGGGCGGGCCGGTCTCGGTGCCGGTTGGCGAGGAGACCCTCGGCCGGGTGTTCAACGTGACCGGCGACACGATCGACGGCCGCGGCCCGTGCAACGCCGCCGAGCGTTGGCCCATCCACCGCGACGCGCCAGACCTCAAAGACCTGACGACCGACACCCAGATCTTCGAGACGGGCATCAAGGTCGTCGACCTCCTGACGCCGTTCGTGCGGGGTGGTAAGGCAGGCCTGTTCGGCGGTGCCGGTCTCGGCAAGACGGTTATCCTCACCGAGCTGATCGCTCGTATCGCGACCCAGCACGGCGGCTACTCCGTGTTCGCGGGCGTGGGCGAGCGGACGCGTGAGGGGACCGACCTGTGGCTCGAGATGCAAGAAGCCAAGATCGGCGACACCGGCAAGAGCGTCATCGACCAGACCTGCATGGTGTTCGGTCAGATGAACGAGCCGCCGGGTTCGCGTCTACGCGTGGCGTTGTCGGCCCTCACGATGGCCGAGTACTTCCGCGACAAGACCGGTGCCGACACGCTGCTGTTTGTCGATAACATCTTCCGCTTCTCGCAAGCCGGTTCGGAAGTCTCCGCGCTGCTCGGTCGGATGCCGTCGGCCGTTGGTTACCAGCCGACCCTCGCCAGCGAGATGGGTGCCCTGCAAGAGCGGATCGCTTCGACGAACAACGGAGCGATCACCTCGGTGCAAGCCGTTTACGTGCCGGCGGACGACCCGACCGACCCGGCCCCGGCCACGGCGTTCGGCCAGCTCGATGCGTTCCTCTACCTCGAGCGCTCGATCTCCGAGAAGGGTATCTACCCGGCCGTTGACCCGCTGGCCTCGTCGTCGCGGATCCTCGACCCGCAGTACGTTGGCCAAGAGCATTATGACTGTGCCCGCCGCGTTCAGACGACGCTGCAGCGTTACCGTGAACTGCAAGACATCATCGCGATCCTTGGCGTCGACGAGCTCGCCGAGAGCGACAAGCAGGTCGTGCACCGTGCCCGCCGCATGGAACGGTTCCTGTCGCAGCCGTTCTACGTGGCCGAGGTCTTCACCGGCAAGAAGGGCGAGTTCACGTCGATCGCCGACACGATCCGCAGCTTCAACGAGATCTACGAAGGCAAGTGGGACCACCTGCCCGAGAGTGCGTTCATGTACGTTGGCCCGATCGAGCAGGCCGAAGAGCAGTGGAAGAAGTCGCAGCAAAAGTAGTGGGCAGACGGCAACGGGCAGACGGCAGTGCTTGGCATTGGGTCACCCGGCAATCACTAAGTCGAACGAATCGCCATGGCAGAGATGACCGTTACCGTTGTGACCCCCGAAGAGACCGTTGTGGAAACGACGGCCGCGTCGCTGGTGCTGCCGTTGTTCGATGGTGAGATCGGCATCCTGCCGAAGCACGCCCCGATGATCGGCCGGCTCGGCTACGGCGAGATGCGTCTGACCACGGGCGGCAGCTCGACGAGCTACTACGTCGATGGCGGCTTCGTCCAGGTCGCCGGCGACGAGGTCAATGTCATGACCAATCGAGCGATGCCGTCGGCCGAAGTCGATGCCGCGGCCGCCGAAGAGCTTCTCAAGTCCAGCCTCGAAGGCACCGCTCAAGGCGACGACGCCATCGCCGCGCGTCAACGAGTGGTTGATCAGGCTAGGGCTCAGGTGCGGCTGTCGAAGAAGCGATAGTCCTCTTCTCAATGGGCTTCACGGCGTGGCCCAGGCCAGGGCACCGATCACCGGGGCGTTGTCGCCGCAGACGCTGAACTCGAGGCGGTCGAGGTTGCGGAAGCCGTCGAGGGCGTGTTCGTGGTAGGCCTCTTCGGCCAGTTTGCCGTAGCGGTCGCGGACCGTCGGGGCGAGGTCGCAGACGCCGCCGCCGATCACCAAGCGATCGTAATCGCCGAGGTAGTTGGCGTTGAGCATCGCGATGCCGAGCGCCCGAGCCTGATCGTCGAAGAGCTGTAGGGCCAGCGGATCGCCGTCGGCGGCCAGCTCGCGGAGCCGTTTCGCTTTGTCTTTGACGGTCCCCTCGGCCTCGTTCAGAGGGTGATCCGTCCATTCTTCGAGTGTCAGGCGGTGGCCGAGTTGATGGGCAAGGCCGGTCAACGAGATCGCCGACTCGGCGGTCGCCATGGCGTTGCCGATCTTCAGCCGCCGGTCGTGGTCGTGCCGGAAGGCGTACTCTGGCAGCAGGATATGACCGACGTGGCCCGCACGGCCGCTCAAGCCGCGGGCGGGCTGACCGTTGATCACGGCTCCGCCGCCGAGCCCGGTGCCGACGATCACCATGAAGAGCGACTCAAGCTGTTCGCTGGGCAGCGAGTCGGCCGGGACCGCGTCCCAGGTGAACTGGCGGCTCCGAACGACGTACTCGCCCAAGGCCGCGGCCTGCCCATCGCCGATGTAAGTTGCGGTGATCCCCGGCACGTGTTTTTGCAGGGCTTCTTCGAGCCCGGCGCGGATCGGATACTGGTTCCACTGCTTCGGGTCGAGGTTGGGTGTCATGTGCAGCACGCCGTCTTTCGACGCGGGGCCTGGCGTGGCGACGCAGAGTCGGGGCGTCTCCTCCAGCGACCCGCCGATCCGTTCGAGCTCGACGAGCACTTGGGCAACGATCGAATCGATGACCGCTTGCGGGCCCTTGCTGGGCGTCGTTGGAAACTGGTCGCTCACGGCGAGCACGCGACGGTCTCCGTCGCCGATGGCGAGCGTGCTGGTGGTTCCGCCGATATCAACGCCGAGATAAAACGCCATCTTGTTTCCTGGTGAGCGGTGAGGTCACAGGAGTATCGGCCAAGCCATGGCGTGCTGCCAAGTGCGGACGAGTGAGCGGGAGCGGACGACCCCGCTTGAATGACGCCACGCTTGGCGGCACAACTACCATCTGCCTCGATTGACGCACACTTCCCAAACCTCCGAGCTAGTCGCCGATGCCTTCCTTCATGGACCAACTCGCCGCCGCGGTGCGGGCGAAGCGTAGCCCGTTGATGGTGGGACTCGATCCGCGGGCCGGACAGTTGCCTGACGCCTTGAGGCCGGCGGAAGGGGCCACGCCGAGCGAAGTGGCCGATGCGTATCGATTGCATTCGTGTGGCGTGATCGATGCGGTGGCGGACCTGACGCCGATCGTGAAGCCGCAGGCGGCGTTCTTCGAGCAGCTCGGGCCGGCGGGAATGGCCGCGTTAGGCGCGGTGATCGATCATGCCAAGCAGGCCGGTCTGTTAGTCTGCGTCGATGGCAAACGCAACGATATCGGCAGCACCGCGGAGGCCTACGCCGACGGTTGGCTCGGGGCGAAAAGTCCGTGGAAGGGGGATGCCCTGACGGTCAGTCCCTACTTGGGCGACGACAGCCTTGAACCGTTCACGAAGGTCGCCGCCGAGCGCGACGCCGGTGTCTTCATCCTGGTGAAGACTTCGAACCCGGGCGGCGGGCTTTTTCAAGACAAGGTGGCAGACGGCGAAGCACTGTACCAGCGGGTCGGCCAACACGTCGAAGCCCTCTCGGCGGCTACCGCCGGCGAATGCGGCTATGGCGTCGCCGGCGCTGTGGTGGGGGCGACTTATCCCGAGCAACTCAGCGAGCTCCGGAAGGCGATGCCGCATACCTGGTTCTTGATCCCCGGTTTCGGAGCCCAGGGTGGGGCGGCGGCCGATGTGGCGGGTGGCTTTGCGGAAGACGGTCTCGGGGCCGTGGTGAATAGTTCACGCGGCGTCATATTTGCCTACAACCAGCGGCCGAGCAGCGACGGTTGGCAGGACGCGGTGCGGTCGGCGGCCGAGGAAGCGGTGCAGCAATTGCGAGACGCCACACCCGCCGGCAGCCTCTAGGCACCATCGAACTAAGCTTGGCCGAACGCTTGCTGTCGCGGCGTTCTCGGTCACAATCGAGGGTATGCTCTTGCCCCGCTTCACGCTCCGAGTCGGCCTGCTTGCCTTGACCGCCGGCGCGTTCGTGGCGGTGATCTTCCGCGAGGCCGCTCTGGGCAAGGCTTGGGCGATCGGCGTTTCGGCGGCGATCGGCTTCGTGGCGTTCTCGTTCCTGCTCCAGGCGATCGCGTTCGGCTTGTCTCTGCTGCTCAGCCGCGGAAGGGAGCCGAGGCAATGATCATCAATCAGAAGTTGGCCAGCTTTGCCTTGCTAGTGCTGATCTTTAAGGGCACCGTTTCGCTTGCTATGGAAGGCGCGGAGCTGTTGCTCCCAGCCGTAGGGAAGACCGGTCCGGTCACGTTTGCCTACGCGTATTCGACCGCTTCGGACCTGCGTCTCGAAATCGATGCGAGGTGGTTTGGCACCGGGGGAGGGCACCTGCCGGCTCGGGTGAAGATCGAGGCAAAGAAGCCGGCGATCGTGGACCGCGTCGTGGATATCGAGTTGAGATTAGCTTCTAGCGGCGGCTCGCGGCGGACTCGGATGTACTCCGCCAGCGACGGGACCGTTAACGCCGTGCGGCTCCGGATGGTGCTCCCCGCTAACGAAATGGAGGTCGTTCAAGACCTGCTCGGCTTGGTCCCGCCGGACTGGGGGACTGTCGAGGTAGAGGTCCTTGTCGATGGACGGTCGGATGAGGCACTCTCTGGCACGACGAGCTTCCGCACCAGCCAGTCGGGCAGCGGACCGGAAGCCCTGCGGGTGATTCAACCGGAGGTCGCCCCTAGGGCGGTAACTCGTTCGTTTCGCGATCAGACTTTCGGTACCTCGGCCCGTTCTTGGATGGTGCTCGACGCGGTTCAATGCGAAGCGTTTGAGGGGTGGTTGGCGTACTCGGCGGCGGACGTGATTCGTTTGAGTCTCCAAGACCTCGAATCGCTCGCGTCGGATCGTGCTCAACGGCTGACGGCGATTCGTCGTTGGTTGCTCGCTGGCGGCACGGTATGGATCGAATCGATTGAGGCAGGCGGCAAAGAGCCCATGGAAGAGGGCGGACTCGAAGAGGTAGAGAAGCTGCTCGGTATCGCGTCGTGGCAGTTTGCTGCGACCGAGACGGAGAAGAACGAGCCTGTCGTCGTCGCCAAGGAGGATGCCGACGAAGAAACAGCCGATGACGATGACGCGCCGGTCAAACGCTTCCTGCCTGTGGCGGAAGACTCGCTCTGGAACTACGCAACGGCCGCAAAGAAGTCCTCGACGGTCTTGGAACAGGCCAGCGAGTTGCTCCTGGGTAAGCGTGCCGGTGGTCGACCGCCGGGTGTGGTTGATTCGCGTCGGTGGTATGCGGTACGCGAGGCCGGTTTCGGCAGGGTCTATGCCTTCCGCGGCACCGCGATGCCGGCCCCCAAGGGCCTCCCGCCGGGCGTCGGGGAATTGACTCGGCAGGCCTTGCGGGGACGGGATTGGTCGCAACGCCATGGCTTGAACCCAGACGGCAAATCGAGTGACTTCAGCAACTTGCTGGTCCCGGGGGTGGGCGTCGCGCCGGTTACCGAATTTCAGATTCTCATCACGCTCTTCGTGCTAGCGATTGGCCCGCTCAACTACTGGTTGCTGTGGCGACGGCAGCAGCTGCAGATGCTGGTGATAACCGCTCCGCTCGGGGCGCTCGCCGCGACGCTCGGGTTGTTCGCTTACGCGGCGGCGGCGGATGGCTTTGGGGTTAAGGCACGGGCGCGGAGCGTCACGCTGCTCGACCAAACGAGCGGCGAGGCCGCGAGTTGGAGCCGCGTGACGCACTACGCCACCACGCCACCGGCCGACCCACCCGTGTTTGATCAAGGCACCGCCGTCTACCCGATTACGCCCGCCCGCGAGTCGGCGATCGGCAGTGTCGCCAAGAACCGGTTGAGCGAATGGGCCGCCGACGCCGAGTCGGGGGGCAAGACGCAACGCCTCTTGAGGGGTTGGATGCCGGCGCGTACCTCGGTTCAGCACCTCGTGATCCGCAGCCGCTCAACGCCCGCCCGACTGAAGATCCTAGGCGAGGGCGGCGCAGGACGGCGGGTCGAGAATCGCCTCGGTGCCGAGATCGAGCTGCTGTACGTCCGGGATGAGCAGGGAAATTGGTGGCGTGCCGCTGAGGTTGCCGAAGACCAAGAGCAAGACCTCACGCCGATCGACCGACGAGAACTGGTGCGAGAGTATCGGCTGTTGGTCGTCGAGAACGAGCCGCAGTTTCCCCTCGGCGCGGGCAAGGCGGTTGAGCAAGCACTGCAGAGGTTGGGGCAGGGCAATAGCAGACGGCAACGCAACTTTACTGGTGTGGACCTGAATGCCAACTTGGCTAACCGATTGCTCGATTCATTGTCGGGCCTCGCCGGTGGTGAGACGCTCGACCTGCCCCACCGCAGCTACGTGGCGGTCACCCGAACGGCTGTCGAGACGCCGCTTGGCTGGGAAGGCGTGAAAGAACTCGGTAGCTTCCATATCACCGTTGGGAGGTGGTGAGCCGATGACCGCCACGCCCACCAAGCCCCCGGATGTCGCCGCGAGCGGCCGCCCATACCGAACGCCCAAAGCGAGTTCCGGCCCGCCGATCGAGCTCCGCCGTGTGCACCGTTGGTTCGGCACGACCCATGCCGTGGCGGATGTCTCGTTCATGGTCGAGCCGGGCGAGGTGTTTGGCTATATCGGACCGAACGGTGCCGGCAAAACGACCAGCATGCGGATCCTGTCGACACTCGACGAGCCGTCGGCCGGCGATGCGTTCGTCGACGGCTTCAGCGTCGTGGAAGACCCGGATCGGGTGCGCGCTCGGCTCGGCTTCATGCCGGATTACTTCGGCACCTATCAGAACGTCAACGTCAGCGAGTACCTCGACTTCTTCGCCCGGGCGTACGGCCTCCGTGGCAGTGAGCGTCGACGAGCCATCGCCTACACGATGGATTTCACGGGGCTCGATAAGCTCGCCGCGAAGCCGATCGATGGGCTCTCGAAGGGCATGAAGCAACGGCTCTGCCTCGGGCGGACGATGATCCACGACCCATCGGTTATGGTGCTGGACGAGCCGGCCGCCGGGCTCGATCCGCGGGCGAGGATCGAGTTGCGCGAGATGATCTCGCGGCTCGCCGACGTCGGCAAGGCGGTGCTGATCAGCTCGCACATCCTGACCGAGCTCGCCGAGATCTGCGACCGCGTCGCGATTATCGAAGGGGGCCAACTCGTGGCGGTCGGGACCGTCGACGAGATCAGCCGCCGCGTCGAAGAGACCGTGAGCATCCGCATCCGCGTGCACACAACTGACGAATCACCCGACCAAGCCGCCGCCGAGCGTTGGCTCGCCGAGCGCCCGCACGTGGATGGCGTTGTCGGAACGAAGGAAGGCATCAGCCTGACACTTTCCGTTGAGCCGGAGCACCTCGACGATTCCCTTAGCAGGCTATTGCGAGACCTCGTTGGGGCCGGTTTCGGTGTGACGGAGTTCACGTCGCGTGGCAAGAGCCTGGAAGACGTCTTCCTGCATGTCACGGAGGGCCGCGTCCAATGAGCACCGCCGCCATGCCCAGCGACGAAGTCGCCCTTTCCGAAGAGCCCGGCCCGGCCGGCTGGTTAGGGCGTGTAACGGAGGCAATCAGCGATCGCCTCAACCCGATCCTGGTCAAGGAGACACGCCAGTCGCTGAAGAGCAAGCAATTCACGCTCTGGTTCGTGCTGCTGCTGATCGCTTGTTGGATCACGACCATCGGCGCGATCGCTTGGATCGGGCCGAGCATTTACTACCTGTCCGCAGGCGGGTACCTGCTCTTCGTTTACTACGTGATCCTGGCGTTGCCGCTGGTGGTGGTGGTGCCGTTCTCGGCCTATCGGTCGCTGAGCAGCGAGAACGAGGACAACACGCGTGACTTGTTGGAAGTCTCGACTCTGACGCCGCGCCAGGTGATCCATGGCAAGCTGGGCAGCGCGGTGCTGCAGGTCGCGATTTACCTCTCGGCGCTCGCGCCTTGCATTGCGTTCACGTACTTGCTGCGTGGCGTCGGCGTGACGGTGATCCTCTTGCTTCTCGCCTACGCGGTCTTGGCGTCGATCGGCTTATCGACGCTCGGATTGGTGCTCGCGGCGGCCAATCGCCAAAAGTACGCTCAGGTCGTCATGTCCGTGGCGTTCGCCGGGCTGCTGTTCGGTGCGTTCTCCGGCTTGCTATCGATCGCCGGTGCGGTGCTCGCGCTCGACCCAACCATGCTAGCCGAGGAGGGGTTCTGGTGGGGCAACTTGGGGGCCTTCTCGGTCTACGCGACGACGCTCGCCGTCGCCTATGCGGCAGCGGTGTCGCTAACGACCTTCACATCGGCCAATCGATCGACCGCGTTGCGGGTCGCGATCTTCGCCCAGCAAGCCGTCTATGTCGCTTGGTGTGTGGGCGTGATGGCGTCCGGTGCTCCTCGCGACGGGGCGTTCTTCTTGTTCCTTGTCGCGGCGGGCTACTGGTTCCTCATCGGCTCGCTGCTGACCGGCGAGTCGCCCACGCTCAGCATGCGTGTCCGCCGGAGCCTGCCGCAGAGCCTGCTTGGCCGCGCCTTCGGCTCGTGCTTCAACCCGGGGAGCGGGTCGGGCTATCTCTTCGCGGCGACGAACCTGATCGGCTTGGCGATGTTGGCTTGTTTCTGGCTGACGCAGCCGCGGCATTGGGAAGAGTTCAAAGCCGTTGTGTTGCTGTCGGCGTATGTGCTGGCGTACCTGGGCATCGGTAAGCTTGCCATCCATGGCCTGCGGCGGTTGACCGAGGTCTCTCTGCTCGGCTGTTTCTTGATTCAGATCCTCATTGCACTAGGCGGTTCGAGCCTGCCGTTCGTAATGGAGACCATCAGCTCGCGGCTCAGGATCTCGGAGATGGCCTGGATCAGCGTCTGGAGCCCCACCTGGAACCTGCCACGGCTGCTGAACAATCAGTTGGGTTTCAGCCGCGAGTTCACGCTGTTCTTTGCCCTCGGCGCGATCACCCTGGCGGTCTTCCTAGTGAACCTCGTTCTTGCGGGGCGTGAGGCTCGCCAACTCCGGGTGGCGGCTCCGAAGCGGGTCGTCGAGGACGATCTCGAGCTGAGTCCTCCTCCCGAGCAGCGCCCAACCAACCCGTGGGGCGATCGACCCGAGGCGGCCTCGGACACATCGGCTTAGGCCGACGCTATTCGATCGAGGCGGTCCAACGACTCCGGCCGCGTTGCAGCACGGCCCGGGGCGGTGTGATCGAGATGACCTGGACGCCCAACGCTTCCTCACCATCCGAGAGCGGCTTAACAACACCATTGATGGCCAGCAGGGCGCGGGGCTTGTCGAGGTTGGCAAACCCCATCAGCACCACGCTATCGGCCGTGTTGTCGGTCGTTTGGCGCGACTGCCGTGCTCCCTGCTTGGGGGGCGCGAACAAATCAAGGCGTTGCGGGAACGGGGGGTCGTAGTCCGGCTGCGCGTCGGCTACGACGGCCTCGGCCGGCTTTGCCTCGGCGGCGTTCTTAGTGGCCTCGGTTGCCGCCTTGGCTTTTGCGGCAGCGGCTTGGAACGGATTCGGCTTGCTCGGTTCGCCTTGCGGAACGGGCACCGGCTCCGCACAGCCAACCAGCAGCCAGGGCATGACGGCGAGTGAGAGCCAAGTCGCGGTGTGCTTTCGCTTGAGCATCGGGGCGGGTCTGGGGCGAGCGGCTTCGAGACGAGGGTTTCGTCTGCTGAGCAAGCGTAGCTCGCCGGCAAGGCCCGGCCTTGGGGATCGCGTCGTTGGGGCAAGGGCACTTGGCCGTTACAACCGGCACAGCCTAGCGCCAGAACATCCAATCACGGACTGACCGCTTGGGGGGCTGCTCCGGGGGCGGCGAGGCCGCCTCGCTGTCGTGGTCAGAATAGAGTTCGCCCTTCGCCCGGTAACGCGATTTGTAACCGACCCGCAGCGGTTGCTCGGGCGGCGGTTCGGCCAGCCTTGTCGCAACGGCGACTGCCTGACGCTGCCGGCCATCGGTGGTTGGCAGTCGCCGCACGCCTTGCCTCGACAACGCAGGGTAGCCTAGCGAGGCAGATGTGCCATCGTCGCCGCGGAGTGGCTCTGCCGGCTCGATGGTTTCGACAGGAGCCGGAATCGCGTCCACCGGCGCCGCTTCCGGTTGCGGCGGCATCGCGTTCAGCTCGTAAGCCTCTACGCCTTGCGGGGCGAGGCTTGTGGCGGCTGGCACCGCAGTCGCCGGGCGGACCTCCGAGAGGCTCGTCGCGTGGGGCACGATCGCGTTGGGGTCACATCCACAGGGGCCGGTGTTGCCGCAGTTCGGGCAGCCTTCGGCCGGAGGGATCATGTCCAGACGGCATTCCACGGTGTCCGCTGAAAGGCGGTAGCGTTCAGCAAGTGGGTCGCTGTACCCGACGATCTCCGGTGTGATGAAGACCACCAGCTCGCTCTCGGTGATCTTCGTATCGCGGGATCGGAAGAGGTGCCCGAGGAAGCGCACGTCCTTCAGCAAAGGGACCCCGTCGAAGTCGCCGACATCCGAACGCTGACGCAGGCCGGCGATCATCATCGTTTGGCCGTTCCGAACCCGCACCCGCGTTGTGGCGGTCCGCTTGTCGATGATTGGCTGGTTGTCCGTTGGGGTGAAGCCGGCGAGGCGGCTGAACTCCGGGATCACGGTGAGGTCGATCGAACCATCCCGCGAGATCTTCGGCGTGACGTCCAGCTTGATACCAACCTCTTTGAACGCCGTCGTGCCGATGTTGCCGCCGGCACCGGTCTGCGTGAGTTGCTGGAACGGGATTTCCGAGACGCTCTGGATGGCGGCCGCCTCGTTGTCCATGACCGTGACGTTCGGGTCGGCGAGCAGCCGCGAGTCCTCGGCCTGCTGCAACGCGAGAATGACCGCTTGCAGATTGAAGTTGTTGTTCATGCTGAAGAACGTGAAGGTGCCGCCGGAGGCCGCCGCTTCGAACGGGGTCTTTGTCACGCTCGTTCCTCGCGCCCCGCTGCCATTGAAAGTCACCGCGCCGTCGCCATCGATGCTGCCGCCGGACAGGGCATCCCAGTTGACCCCGATCTGCTCCAGGTCGCCTAGGCTGATGTCGTAGATCAAGGCTTTGATATTGACCTGCGGGCGGGGGCGGTCGATCCGGGCGAGGACCGATTCCACCATCCGGACGTGCTCCGGGTAGTCGACGACAAGCAGTCGGTCCTCTTTGTCGACCGAAGCGATGCGGCCGTCCGTGCTGAGCACCACGTCGATGGCGGTTGCGGCCTGCAGGGCCGGGACGTAGTGCGTGCGGAAATAGGCGACCTCGAGCTGCCGCGGGCCGACTCCGGTAGTGCCCCCGCTGTTCATCGCCCGTGTCGTGCCATCGATCTGACGGACGAGCTCGCGGATCTTGGTGACCCGATCGGGGAAATCGACCACCAGCAACGCCCCCGCCGACGGCAGAGCGCGGACTTGGCCCTGCGGTGTGCTCATGAGGCGGGCCGCCTCCATCACCTCGCCGACCTCCGCCGCGCCGACCGGGATCGTCTCGGAGACGAAGAACGGATTGATCTGCCCGAGGTCCTGCATCCGGCTCACAACAAGGCTCCCGCCCACCGGGCGGTAGGCGTAGCCGTTGGATAGCAGGATCGAGTCGAGGATGTCGCGGAGCGGAGCGTCCTTGAAGACGCCGTTCACGGCTCCTGTCACATCGGCCGCGGCGATATTGATGCCCCACAGTTCACTGATCGTGAACAAGGCACTCTCCAGCGTCGCCTCACGGAGTGTGAGGTCGCCACGGCGGGCGAGCTTCTCGAGCATCTCGTTCGACGACTTGACTCGGCTTTCCGTGGTCGGCGCGGCCAACTGAGCGGAGGCCCGCAGCGGGACCGCTAGCGCGACAAGCAACGCTAAGAAGGGCACCAGGCGGTACCAATCGGGCGTTGGGTTGTTGGAAAGCATCCGTCGCATGTGGTCATCCTTGACCGGTTCTCGTTATCGGCGGCTCAGCTCTTGGCGCCCTCGGAACGAACGAGCGCGAAGTACCACAAGGTCAGGTCGAGTTGTAGTTCGCGGGCATTGCGTGAGGTCGGCTTGAGGTCCATCGCCTGCGTGTGCTTGAGTCGTCCGTCGGTGTCGATCGTCTTGAGCAGGCCGAGCACGTCGGTGGTCGAGCCTGTCACGCTGAAAACGACGGGGCGTGTCTGCAATTCGAAGGGGGTTTTGGTCTGCTTGGCGTTCTTCTCGGGTGTCTTGATCGGGTCGTCGTCTGTCATCCAAGGCCGCGAGTTTGGGGCGGCCATATCGATCCGACGGACCTGGCAGCCCGCCGTTCGGGCGGCGTTGACCAGCCACGAGCGAAGGTCGGCCTGCTGGTCTTCATCGACCTCGCGGTCGCGCAACCGAGCAAGTTCGCCCGATTTCTCGGCCAGCCGCTTCTCGTAGGTGGACAAGCTCGCCGTGGTGGCTTGCGCTTGTGCCAGTTGCTCCTCAAGTTGGGTTCGTTCCGATCGTTCCGCAAAGAACTGATCGACCTGTGGGAGGACGCTCGCGAGGGCGATCACGAACGTGACGGCTGTAACGATTAGCCAGCGATGCCGGCTCTCGCACAGCTTCTGGGCGAGGTTTTCGATCATGAGTCTTCCTCGATGGTTGCTGGCAATGCCGGCGTCAGCTCGACATCGATCTCGAAGCTGGTGGCAGGTCCCTGCGGTGTTTGGTCCACGCCGGTCCCGCGCAGCGCCACTTCGACATAGTCCGGTGAGGCTTCGAGGTAGCGCACAAAGTCATAGACACCCCCCTCGGTGTAGCTAGCACCGGAGAGAGCCGCTTTGTTCTCTTCCAACAGGCGGAAGCCCTTGAGCCAGACGTCTTCAGGCAGGCAGGCCCCCAGCCGTTTGATGAGTGGGTTGATCTCGCGTTGCGGCGTGCTAGCAACCAGCTTCGTGGTGTGCTCGATTTCGATGGCGGCGTCGGCGATCTGCTTGGCCATCTGCTTGCCTCGCAACTCCACGGGGCGGATTTCATCGAACTGAGACCGCAGGACCGCGAGCTGCGATTGTCGTTCAAGGTTGACCGCCCACAACGTTGCTGCCACGAGGAGCGTGGCGGCGATCGGTGCCAAGGCACGCAGGAGGATCGGGCGGAGGGGCGTCTTTGCCTGGGCGTGGATCTCGTCCATCAGGTTCGGGCTGACGCCGGTCTCGTCGTACCGTCCTCTCAAGGCGAGGCCGAGGGCCGCCCCCATCTCGGCGGTGATTGGATCGGAATCCCCGAGCTGCCAGTGCTTGCTCAAGCTCTCCATGGGCAGTACGCCGCTGGTGAGCTTGGTCTCTGTCTGGGCGTTCGTTGCTTTGACTTCGTCCGGCTCGCCCACGATCCAGACACGATCGATCTCCATGTTGCCCACGCCATACTGGCGACCGCAGTAACGCTCGAAGCGATCGTAGTGGTCGTCGATCACCTCGCCGAGCTGCGAGATCCTGGCCGATGCGGCTGGCCGATACTCGAGCAAGAGCTGGCCCCCGCGACTGATGCCGATCTCGAACCGTTGCTCGTCGAGTTGAGCAAGGATCACGGCGGACTCGTCCTCGCGATCGATCTGGCCTTGAAGACGGCTCAGCGCTACCAGCGCCGATTCAACGACATCGACAGAGAGCCCGGCCGATTCGGCGGCGGCGACAAGCAATTGCAGGGTGTGTTCGTTCGCCACCGTGACCAGTGCGTGCTCGTGGCGAGCATCGATCTGCTTCCGGCCGATGGCCGAGGTTTTCGGCCCGGGGCCGAGCGATAAGTAGAGTTGGCTGCGGTCTTCTAGGTCGGCGATCTGTTGCTCAACCTTGGCGATCGCCCCGGAGGTGGCACGGTTCACGCAGAGCGTGCTGCTGATCGCCAGCGACACCCGACAGCCGGCGAGGCGCTCCTCGGTAACCAGTGAACGCAACGCGGCGGTCAGTTCGATGTTCCCCTGCTCGGACATCAAGTCCGGGGCGTCGAAGCGCCAGCGGACCGTGCGGGTTTGCAAGGTTGGTAGGTTGTTGGCGTCGCCCTCCATGACGATCGCGACGCGCAGCACGGAATGGCACAGCTCCAGGTAGAGGCTGCGGGAATCGGCGTGCCGACGCCTTGACGTCGGGTTGCGACGATCGGCGTTCTGGCGGCGGTCTTTATTGGTCGAATCGCTCATCGAATCGGCTTGCTGTCGCTCGCGGGGCGAGCGTTGGTCGGGACTAGAGTTGGATCGTTGCTTGGACGGTACGCATGCCCTGGCCGGAGTAGCCCGTTGAAGTGACCACGATGACACCGGCTGCCCCGTCGGCGGCGGTAGCGGAGTAGCCCGCGGGCGAAGCGGTCGGCGGCAGCGTGCCATCGGTCACCGTGCCACGCCATGCCGAATCGGCGGTCAGCTGGGCGCATGCGTGGTGTACGCCGGCGTTCGCCCAATAGAGGGATCGCTCGTACTCGATCGAATTGCGTGTGGCGGCGAGCTGAAGGGTCTCGGTCTGCAGGATATTCACGACCAGTGCGCTGACCATGAAGACCATGAACAGGCACATCAGCAGCGCCGCCCCGCCGCGGAGTCGTTTGGGCCGGCGTTGGATCTTTCGTTTCACCATGATCGCACCCAGGTGAACGAGGAGATCGATCGGGTGCCGCCGGCCGGTTGTTGCGTTGTGACAGTCGTGCGGAACGCTTGGACGTCGTTCGGGTCGGTGGTCGGCGTCGTGCCGTCGGCCAGGTAGCCCTCGAACGAGAGCGAATGGATATCATCCGCGAGTGGCTGAGGCGATCCGCCATCGACCGACAGCGTGACCGACGTGCCCGAGTGATCCCAGGCGAGCGTCGAACCATCGTCGCGAATGACCGTCAACGAGCCGCTGGTGTTCGATGGGGCCGAGATCGCGGCGACACCAATAGCTTGACGCGTTTGCTGCAACAGATGGCGTAGCACGGCCGTCGCGTTGGCGGCGCGGTCGAGGTCGGCCTCGACCGACTGCCAAGCGAGGTAACTCGAGTGCATGACCGCGAAAGACGATGCCATCAAGGTCGCGGACAGCGTCAACGCCGTCATCACCTCAAGCAAGGTGACGCCGTGGCGACGGCCGGACTGTCGAGCGGAGCGTTTCACGGGGCTTGGGCGGCGTAGGTGGCGAACTTGCCGATCTTGGTCCGGTACGAGCAGCTCAGCTCGCCGGCCGTTAGGGCGTCGTCTTGGTTGTCGTCGTAGTAGACGGTCGTTCGGATATCCATGAGCGAGTCGGTGATGCCGCCGCTCAGTGGGTTGTCTGTGCAGATCGTTTCGAAGCGGATGTCGGCGTGGCCATCGGCGGCGTAGTCGCCGGTGTAAGAACCGGTCGCCCAAGTCATTGCGGCCACGCCGAGTTGCTGCTCGACCTGCGAAGCGGCGTAAAGCGCCAATAACTGGCGGCGATCGGTCTCTTCGCTCAGCTCCATGCCATCGCGGACCAGCTCGACCGCGGGGACGAGCGTCGCGGCCATGAGGCCAATCGCGGCGACCACCTCGACGAGCGAGTAGGCTCCTCGGTGGGGGCGGCGTTCGGCGCGGAACGCCGTGCGATAGGTGGACGGATTGCTAGGCATATTGAAGCCTAGCTCACGCTGCGGGGGCGTTCGGAGGAACGGGGGAGAAGCCGCTACGGCGTCTTGACGATCGCGACATGCCCTGTGAGGGCATTGATGGTCAGATCCCAATTCCAAGTGCTATCGGCTACGCCGATTGAACCGCCCGCTACGGGGGTCGTTAGGGCGCCGGTGTAGTCGTACTCCCACCGGTCGTGCGAGGTGGTGACAACCACGTTGTCGGGAACCTCGGCCTCGGTATCGGTCGGCACGTCACCAGAGCCTTCGGCTCGCACGACTTGTATCGAGGAGACGTTGCCGCCGGTGCGGCTCAACACCATTGCGGCCGGTGTCCCCTCGGCGATGGCTTGCCGGCGGGCCATGTTGAGCGACAGGGCTAGGCTTCGTGTAAAGCCTTGCGCCGAGACCGTCGACAAGGCCGAATCTCCCCAGCGAGTGACAGCCAATCCGGCGATGAGGCCGATGATGGCCACGACCGTTGCCAGCTCTAACAACGAAAACGCACGCCGCTCACGAGGAGGGCGTGCGTCTTGCGATGGCTTAGCAATGGTATACACGGCCAGGCGGCCTTGGGCTGAGATCAAGAACCCGGAACAACGCGGTTGCTCGTCGTGTTCATTGTGTACTTCGTGGTGTTCAGCGGATTGAGGGGGATCCCATCCGGCAGGTAAGCATCGACTTCGAGCTCGGCCATCGCGGCCGTGCTGGGCCAGTTGCCCGTCGTGATGTAGTACCGCTCGATGGCCGAGTTGATCGTGCCCATGTTGTGGGCGTGGACCTTGGCCTTGGCTGTATCACTGGAGGTCGTGACACGCGGGACGATGATCGCGGCGATGATGCCGAGGATGGTGACAACGGCCAGGAGTTCCATCAGCGAGAACGCCTGGCGACGGCGACGCGAGCTGTTCATGGGAGGGCTCGGGGTAGCGGTGGCGTGGTAGGGACAATACGGCGCCGGAAGGCGTTTGATTCGTATGCAGGGCACACTGGCGTCTGCGATTGGAAAAACGTAGGTCATGGATTCGTGGCGGGTCGACGGACAACCGAAAAAACACCGGCGGTTAGCCGCCGTTCGATCAATGGGTATGCCCTACAACCCGTCCCGAGCTGTCGATCGTGTAAGCCGACCCATCCGCGGGGCAGGTCGGCAGGCCCTCGGGGAAGAAGTCGGCGTCGTTGGCGATGTTAACGAGATTCGTGGCCGGCCAAGTGCCATTGATGCGTTTCCAGAGCATCGACTGCAGCTCGATCTCCGCGCGATTCACATGGCAGGCGGCACGCGTACCGGTGACACGCACCGACTCGGTCCTCGGCAACGCCAACGCGGCCAGGAGTCCGAGGATAGCGACAACGGCCATCAACTCGGTAAGAGAGAAGCCGGTGCGATCGGGGGTTGTGGATTGATTCACCATCTTCATTACCCGACGGTGTTGATCATGTCGAACATCGGCAGATAGATCGCCAGCAAGATCACGGCGACCGCCGCGGCCATCGAGATGGTGAGCGTCGGCTCGATCACGCCGATCGCGATGTCGGTCTTCCGTTGGATCTCTTCTTCGAGGAGCCCGCGGATCTGGCGTGTTGATTTGGTCAGGCGGCCGGTCTGTTCGCCAACGATCACGAGCTGACTGACCATCGGCGGGAAGAGCTCGTCGTGTCGTTCGACCTCGCGGCTGAATCGCTCGCCCTGTTGAACCGCCCGGCGTAGGGCGGCGACGCCCGACTTCATGGCCCGGTTCCGGACGGAGTCGCCCGCTTCTTCGAGCGATTCGGCGAGGGTGAAGCCGGCTTCCATCAGGCTGCCGAGAACCTCCATCAACTGGAGCAACGCCATGTCCCGAAGCCAAGCCCCAAGGAGCGGCATCTTGAGCAGGCGGGAGTCCATCCGGCTGGCGAACGACTCGTTCTGACGCAACTGATGAATCGCCAGCGGGAACCCGACGATCGCCAGGAGGGCCGCCCACCAGTAGCCTTGCGCGATCGCCCCGACATCGATCATCACCTGCGTTATCGCCGGCAGGGGGACGTTGGCCGAATCGTAAGTCTCTTTGAAGACCGGGACCACGTAGCAGAGCAAGAAGCCGACTACCGCCGCGCCGACACCGGCCAGGACGAGCGGGTAAGCCAGCTTCTTGAGCACGTCCTCTCTAAGTCTCCCGGCTTTCTCACGTTGTTCGGCGACCTGGAGCAGGGTGTCGGGCAGTGTGCCTGCCCGTTCGCCCACGCGGATTTGACTGATCGTGACTTTATCGAAGGCGCCGTCGAGTTGGCTCAGCGCGGTGCTGAACATGTCGCCGCTCTCGACCCGGCGTCGCAAGGCTTCGAGCGTGTCACGCCGCTTCTCGAGCGATCGTTCCGCCGCCAAGGCGCCGATCGCTTTGGGAAGCGAGACGCCGTTATTGGTCAACGTGGCCAAGTTGCGGAGGACGAGCGTCACCTCGTCCTTCGTCAGCCGGCCCTTGGCGTGTCCGCCCAAGGAGAATTGAAGGGCCGAACGCTTGTGGCTGGTCGACGCTTGGCGTAGATCGTTGGTTGCCCCGGCGAGCGGGGCGAGCTTCTTCTTGGAAGCGGCACGCATGGTCGAGGTCCTCCTAGCTGGATAGCTTGTAATAAACCTCTTCGAGCGTCGTGCGGCCGGCGAAGACCTGCTCGATGCCCGCGTGGGAGAGTTCCACCAGACCCTGGCTCTTCGCGATGTCGCGGAGCGTCGAAACCGGCGCGCCCTTCTCGACCGCTTCGGCCAGTTCGCTGGTCATGACCATGATCTCGTAGATCGGGAGTCGACCCGAGTACCCCGTGCCGAGGCACTTCTTACAGCCCCGCCCGCGGTAGAAGACCGCGTCCTTAGGGGGCTTGGTCGTGCCCATCAGCTTCGTCCAGAGCTGCTCGTTGGGCGTCACTGGCTCTTTGCATTCCAAGCAGATCGATCGCAGCAACCGCTGCGCGACCGAGCCGAGCAGCGAGCCGGCGATCTTGAAGTTGTCGACGCCCAAGTCGTTGAGCCGTTGCACCGCGCCGATCGAGTCGTTCGTGTGCAGCGTGCTGATGAGCAGGTGACCCGTTAGGGCGGCTTGAACGCTCGTGCCGGCGGTCTCGTGGTCGCGGATCTCGCCGACCATGATGACGTCCGGGTCCTGACGCATGATGTACTTCAGGGCGTTCGCGAAGCCGAGACCGTGGTCGTTGTCGCTCGCCACTTGGTTGACGCCGGTCAGGCGATACTCGACCGGGTCTTCGACGGTCACGATGTTCCGGTTGACCGCGTTGAGGGTCGAGAGCACCGAGTACATGGTCGTGCTCTTGCCAGAGCCCGTCGGGCCGGTCACGACGATCATGCCGTGCGGCTTATCGATCAGCTCTTGGACCGTTTTCAGGCTGCGGGCGTCGAGGCCGAGGCTCTTCAGATCGAAGGACTTGCCGCCCTCGTCCAAGAGCCGCATGACGACCTTCTCGCCGCCGACCGTTGGGATCGTGCTGACACGGAAGTTGACCCGTGCGCCGCCCTCGGTGATGGTGAGCCGCCCATCCTGCGGGCGGCGGTTCTCGGTGGTGTCCATATCGGCCATCACCTTGATCCGGGCCACGACCGCTTCTTCGGTGTGGTTCGGGATGGTCATGACCGGCTGCAGTTCGCCATCGACACGATAGCGGACGCGCATCTCGGGCACGTGCGGCTCGAGGTGGATATCGCTGCAGCCCGCGTTGATCGCGCCGGTGAGGATCGAGGTCACCAGCCGCACAACCGGGGCTTGCTCCTCGTCGGCCGTGGCGACGGTCGCTTCGAGCTCTTCGTCGGTGCTGTGCTCGGCGGCGGCGAGGTCCGCGAGCTTCATGTCAACGATCGTCTGACGCGCGGTCAGTCGATCGTCAAAGCCGCGGTCGAGCGCCGACCGCACGGCGTTGTCCAGTGCCACGACCGGGTGAACCTGGTAGCCGGTGATCAGCTCGGTCTCGCTGATCGTATCGATGTCGTCTGGGGCCACCATGGCGAGTTGCAACTCGCCGCCACTCACGCCGACCGGGACGCACGCCCTCTCGCGAGCGAGCGATTCGGGCAGCAGGCGAGCGATCTGGGGATTGACCGTCTGCGGGACCAGGTCGAGGTACGGGACCCGGTACTGCTCGGAGAGGGCGTCGCCCAGTTGGTCGAGCGAGATGAGGCTCCGGCGCAGGAGGATCTGGCCGAGCATGCCGCGCTCGGTCCCCTGTGCCGCCAGCGCAGCCTCGAGCTGGTTGGACGTGATATAGCCACGCTTTACCAGGATGTCGCCGAGCCGGGCCATCGAGATTCTTCTTTGCGGTTAAGTCGTTGTTCGTGTGTTGGGACGCCGACGGCGTTTAGACGTTGACCGGGCTGGTGAGCCGCTTGAGCTTCTTCTCAAGCATTAGCGGGTCGTATGGGGTCACCAGGTAGTCGTCGGCACCGGCGTTGAACGCCTTCTGCACGTCGTCCAACTCGGCGTTGGGCGAAAGCACCATCACCGGGACGTCGCTCGTGCGGATGTCGTTGCTGAGCCGGTCGATCAGTTCCATGCCGTCCATATCGGGCAAGTAGTGGCCGATGACGATCGCGTCGGGCAGTTGTTCGGTGAGCCAAGTGAGCCCTGCTTCGCCTGATCCCATCGACGCGACCGCGTGCCCGAGCAGCTCAAGACGGAACTGCGTGATCTCGCGCAGCGTCGTGTTCTCCTCGATCAGCAGGACGGTTTGGCGGTGGTCGCTCATAGCGAAGGAAGGCAGTTAAAAGGTGGGGCCGGCGCGCAACACGCCGATTGGCTAGCGGTATTTACGTCACCCCACGGAGCGGTCAAACAAACTGCTGGTACCCGCAGCGCACGCGAAAGCGGTGCCGTCGAAGGTATCGTCGGCACCGCTTGTACGGGTTGTATCGATTCGTGGTCGCGGCTCAGCAGGCGACCACAGGCGGAGCGGCTTGGTAGAGCGACTTGAGCACGTCGCCACGCGAGACCAGCCCGACCAACTTCCCGTGCTCAAGAACGGGCAGACGCCGCACGCGGTGCACGATGCAGAGGTCGGCGACCTTGTTCACAGGGTCGTTCGCATCGACCGTGAGCACCTCGTGCGTCATATGGTCTTGAACCGACTGATTGGCGATGTCGCGATCGTAGGCGAGCGCCAGCAGGGCGAACTCGGTCAGGATGCCGACCAGGCCGCCGTCGTGGTTGATGACCGGCAGGCCGCTGATCTTCCGCTCGAGCAGCAACTCGATCGCTTCGCCGATCGAGGCTTCGGGCCCGATCGTGACGATCTCACGGGTCATGATTTCGCTGACGGTAAGCATGAGGGTCCTGTCGAGAGCGGCTTGGTGAGGCGAGAGGCAAGACTAGCAACGCCAAAACCTAGTTCGCCGCCGAGCCGGTGAGGTATTCACCTGACAGGAGTTGCGTGTCACACCAACCCATCAGGGGGAAGACACCGCACAATCGGAATCAGCCGACCAGCGGCCTTCGGCGAACCGCGGACTCATTCGTGTCGTATAAGTTAATCGTAGGACCGCATCACCCCCTCGGGCGGCCGACGATGGACACCCCGCTCGCCAACAAAGTCGCTTCCGCCGCCCTCGCGTTGCGAGGTTACGGGCAGACGAACATGGGGCGTACGCCTGAGCTATTGGCCACGCCGGCCTACCGTAGCCTTGTCGAGAATCGCCTAGCCGAAGCCGGCGCCCTCTGCCAACAAGTAACCGGTCGCAACGTCGATTTGGCTGCGCGGGTTGCCGATCGAATCGAGCCCGATCTCGACGCCTTCGCCGAGGCGATCGCGATTGTCTTCGCCGCCGAATTGTCGCAGGTGGACCTCGCGCGAGAGATCCACGGCATCGACCTCACCGCCGCGAAGCTCTCATTCGGCTACAGCCTGGGCGAACTCACCGCGGTTGCCTTGAGCGGGCTCTATCCCCTCGAAGCGGTGATGCGGGTGCCGCTCGAATTGGCCGCGGATTGCGCCGCGATGGCATCCGATGTCACCATGGGAATCGTCTTCTCCCGGGCGGCGATCATCAGCGAACCGATGATCCACCGGCTCTGCGAAGAGATCTCGGTCGAGGGCCGAGGAACAATTGCTGTCTCTGCGGTGCTATCCCCCAACACCCTGCTGGTGCTTGGTCAGGGCGGAACGGTCGGGCTTCTTAGGGATCGCTTAGAGCAGGCCGACGGGCCACCGATCCTGGTCCGGCAGAACGATGGCGTGTGGCCGCCGCTGCATACGCCGTTGGTCCGTGATCGGCACGTACCCGATCGGGCCGCCCTGATGGTGCGCGGCGTTCCGCGTCTGGCAGAGGTACCCCGCCCGCCGATTTGGTCGCTCGTGACGGGCAAACGCGAGTACGAACAAGACAGTGGCCGCGAGGTGCTCTGCCGCTGGGTCGATTCGCCCCAACGGCTATGGGACGTGGTCGAAGCGGTGCTCGTCGAGGACGTCCACACCGTGATCCATATCGGCCCCGCGCCGAATGTGATCCCGGCAACCTTCAAGCGGGTCGCCGACACGGTGGTCCGACAAACCCTCGCTTGGACGCTCAGCGGCGTCGGGATGCGTACCGTGCAGCGGATGGCACAGACGACTTGGCTCGCGCCCTTGCTCCCTCGCAGCGGGGCGTTACTTCGCGCGCCACGCGTGGAGCCGATCGTGCTTGAAGACTGGCTGCTTGAGAATGCGCCGCGGTGAGTTACCGAGCGGCAACCGATCCTTCTGCGTCGTCGAGGACTTCGCCATCGGCGAGCGGCAAGCGATAGGCGGCCGCTTCAACGGCGTTCCGCACCAGCAGGATATCGCCGGTCACGACCGGGTTGTTCCAGCAGGTTTCGCCCTCGGTGAGGGCCTGCAGTGCTCCCAGCTCTTCGTACCCCTCGGGTGAGGCCTTCACGAGGACGACCTCGCCGGACTCTTCGCAGCTCACCAGCAAGTGCTCGCCGTGCAAGAGGACCTGCCCGAAACCGAATTTTGGGCTCCGGCGTTTGCGCCAGACGTTCTTGCCGGTCGCAACCTCAACGCATTGGAGCATCTCGCCGTTCAAGGCATAGGCGTAGTCGCCGCGGATCACCGGATTGCTGTACTTCGTCTGCAGGACGCGTTTGATGGCGGGCTGCCAGACGGGTTCGATCGACCAAGTCTCCCCGTCACGATCGATCTCGAAGAGCGAGGAGCCGTGTCCGTAGCCCTTGGTCATCAGCAAGCGGTCGCCGGCGAGTTGGATCGGCTGGCTGCAGCTTGGCGCATTGTCGCTCTGGCCCGACCAGAAATGGTCGAAGGCCTCGGACCCGTCGACCGGCGAGAAAGCGGTCATGACATCGTCGTTGACCTGCAAGACGAGCCGCTCCCCTTGGAGCGTGACTACCTGAGGAGATGAGTACGAGGTTTGCCGCCAACCACTGCTCCAGACCTCTTCGCCCGTCTCGGCGTCGAACGCGACAAGCGAGGCATCGTGATCGGCCTCGGTCGATCCGGTCGGGGCACCAACACTGACAACCAACAAGTCGCGATCCACCCCGTCACCGGCCGCGATATAGGCTGGCGAGCCACTCTTGCCCCAAACCGGCACCTGCGTGCCGTACTCCTCGGTGGTGGCAACCTGCCAGATCAACTCACCGGTCAAGGCGTCGAGGCAGTTGACCAATCCCTCGGCTCCCTGCGTGTAGACCCTTTCGCCAATGATCGTCGGCGTGGCACGCGGGCCTTGCCGCCCCATGTTGCCGGCGAAGTCTTGCGGATCGAATCGAACCGGATCGGCACGCGACCAGACCGGCTCACCCGTGCGGAGGTCGTAGCAGACGACCAACTCGTCGGTGCCACGTTGCTCTTGAGTGATGGCGTAAGTACCCAGCACGGCGAAGGAAGACCACCCCGCGCCGAGCTCTCGACGCCAGATTAGTTCGGGCCGCTGTGTCTCCCAGTCACCCGACAGAGCCGGGCCGACCGCCTCGGCCCACGGGCCATTGCCGAGGAAGCGAGGGTAGTCGTACGAGCCCGACCCCCAATCGGCGATGCCTTCGTCGGCAGAAGCGGTTCCGATCGCGGCCAATTGCTGGTCCGCTTTCTCGGCACCGCGGCGGTGGAGGCCGATGACGCCGCCTGCGCCATTGAATTTGAGTTCGTAGAGTGAGCTGAAGATAAAGAGCAGAGCGAACGGGGCCGCGGCGATCGCCAATCGCTTCGGCAGGGACGCCCGCCCGCGGATCGCGTACCAGCCACACACGCCCAGGAGCCCGAGCATGACGGACGCGATCGTTGCGAGATTTTTGAAATCGACCGTGACATCGGCCAAGCCGAAGGCGAAACGGGCTCCGACCAGCAGCCCTAACCAGGCCCAGGGGAAAATAACGCGTCGCTTCGGCGATTCCGCGGGGTCGGCAGTGGGGGCGTCGGTTTGGGCCATGTTCGATTCCGATCGGAGCAACTAACGTGGGGCATCGGCCGTGCATCGTAGCGCAGCCGCCCGGCACCGGCAACGACCGCCCATGCTCTCCGCCGCGACAACCACCAACCAGCCGACCGATGCCGCGGCCCGGTCGATGCCGCTGGTAGCAGAGCTCGACCGGGGTCTGAGGCCCGAAGCCGTGTTCGCCGCCCTCGCGGCGGAGCCCCACGTTGTCTTCTTCGATAGTGCCAGACGGGACGGGTCACTGGGCTGTTACTCCTATGTCGCGGCCGATCCTTTCGATTGGTTCGCCGTGCCCGCCGACGGCTCGCCTGCCCTCGGCCCGTGGGCGGAGGGGCTTGGGCGGTATCGTGTTGGGTCGGTGCCCGGTTTGCCGCCTTGGCAGGGGGGGGCGGCCGGGCTGCTTGGCTACGAAATCGGCCGAAGCCTCGAACGCCTGCCGAGACCGCCGTGGGACGAGTTCGCCATGCCCGCGCTCGCGATGGGCCTCTACGATACGGTCGTCGCGTTCGATCACGTGGAGGATCAGGCCTGGGCGATTTCGCACGGCCTGCCAGAGAACGGACCCGCACGAGAACGCCGGGCAGCCGAACGACTCGACTGGTTGCTCAAGAAGATTGAATCGCCAACGACCGGCGAACGCCATTCTGGTGTTGAGAATCCTCTACCGTCTGACTCGCTGGCACCGTGCTATCCCACGCCAGCCGGTGAAGGGGTTCTCAGCAATTTCTCACGCGACGCCTATTTCAAGGCGGTTCAGCGGGTCATCGATCACTTGCGAGCCGGCGATGCTTTTCAGGTGAACCTCTCGCAAAGGCTGCTGGCAGCCGACCCGGGCGATCCGGTGGCAATGTACCAGCGGCTCCGCGAGCGGAACCCGGCCCCGTTCGCCGGGTACCTTGATGGCGGTTCGTGGCAGATTGCCAGCGCTTCACCGGAGCGATTCCTGCGGGTGCAGGAAGGCCTCGTCGAGACACGCCCGATCAAAGGGACCAGGCCATTGGGGGCGGAAGCGGGCAGGGACCTCTTGGCGAGTGAGAAAGACCGCGCCGAGAACGTGATGATCGTTGACCTGCTGCGTAACGACTTGTCACGCGTCTGCGAAGCGACCTCGATCGAGGTGCCACAACTGTTCTCGCTTGAGCCGTACGCTCACGTGCAGCACCTGGTCTCGGTCGTGACAGGCCGCTTGCGTCGTGAGTGCTCAATAGCCGACTTGTTGGCAGCGACCCTGCCGGGCGGGTCCATCACCGGCGCTCCCAAGGTGCGTGCCCAAGAGATCATCGCCACGCTCGAGCCGACCGCCCGCGGTGCTTATTGCGGTGCCTTGGCTTGGGTTGGGTTCCCCGACGAGTCGGGCCGGCAAGCAATGGATAGCAGTGTGCTGATCCGCACGCTCACGCGTTCGCGTGGTTGGGTGCAGGCACCGGTCGGCGGGGGCGTGGTCGTCCGCTCCGAGCCGGAGGCCGAGTACGAAGAGACATGGCACAAGGCGGCCGGCTTGATCGACGCGGTGGTGCCCGACCGATGAAACGCGTCCTGGTGATCGATAACTACGATAGCTTCGTCCACAACTTGGCACGCTATCTCCGCTTGGCCGGTGTTGAGACCGAGGTCGTTCGCAACGACGCCGTCGCGATCGAAGAGATTGAGCAAGGTGCCTACGACGCGATCGTCTTGTCCCCCGGACCGGGCCAACCGTCCGAGGCCGGTTGTTGCCTGGAAGTCGTCCGTCGGTTTCACGAAACGCTGCCGCTGCTCGGTGTCTGCCTCGGGCATCAGGCCATAGTCGAAGCGCTCGGTGGAACGATCGGGTTAGCCGCGGAGCCGATGCACGGCCACACCTCGACCGTTCGTCACACGGGCCGCGGTCTCTTCGAGGGAGTACCGAATCCGATCACGGCCTGCCGATACCATTCCCTCATTGCCAAAGCAGAGACCCTACCGGCCGTGCTTGAAGCCACCGCCTGGACCGAGCCTCGCATCGTGATGGCCGTGGAGCATCGCGAGCAGCCGGTCTTCGGCGTGCAGTTCCACCCGGAAGCGATCCTGACCGAATCGGGCCAGCAGATCATCGATAACTTCATCCGGCTCGTAGCTGGTGATAAAAATCCTGGCTAAGCTTGGTCGGGGTGAATTGAGTGCGCGTTAACAACTCGCTTCGACAATCAACCGCTTCATCTCCCGGACCGCGGAATCGATTCCGACGAGCACGGCACGCGAGACAACGCTATGCCCGATGTTGAGCTCGCTCATCCCCGGCAGAGCGGCGACCGGGCCGACGTTTTGGTAGTTCAGGCCGTGCCCGGCGTGCAGGCGTAGGCCGAGGCTTTGAGCCAGTTCGCTGCCGTTGGCGAGTCGATTGAGTTGCTGCTTGGCCTCGTCGCTCGTGCCCCCGTGATCGGCCCAGACATGGGCGTACGGGCCGGTGTGGAGTTCCACGCCATCGACCGCCTCGCCAAAGGCGGCGCTCGCTTCGATCTGCTCCGGGTCGGCATCGATGAACAGGCTGACACGAATGCCAGCGTTGTGTAATGCGTGGATCGCCGAAGCGACGCGCTCGCCGCCACCCACGATATTGAGCCCGCCTTCGGTCGTGACTTCCTCGCGGCGTTCCGGGACGAGTGTCACTTGATGCGGCTTGGTCTCGCACGCGATCTGGATCATCTCATCGGTGCAGGCGCATTCGAGGTTGACCGGGACCGTGGCGGTTTGCATCAAGACCCGCAGGTCGCGGTCTTGGATATGTCGGCGGTCTTCGCGGAGGTGGATCGTGATCCCGTCCGCCCCGGCGAGGACGGCCATCGCGGCCGCCGTGACGGGGTCGGGCTCGACGGTCCGCCGGGCTTGGCGGACGGTTGCGACATGGTCGATGTTGACACCAAGCGTTGCCACGGGCAGCCGAGGGGTTGGGGTTGGGTTCGATAAAGCGAGAGAGTCTAGCGGCCGACCGCCGCGGGCGTGAAGCGCCGGTGCGACTCGTATCGACCATCTCGATCGGCATCGACCGACAGGACCAGCGAGTCATCCACGTCCGAGTAACGAAGCCGATGACGCGGGCCGGCTTCCGCCTCGCCGGTTGTCATGGGAGCGGGAGCGGCTTGCAGCACGCGGAACAGCGAGGCGAGCGACTCGGCGCGTGGTGGAGCCGCGATCGCTTCACGCCGCACCGGTTGGGCACGGTTGCCGAGACGATCGGCAACGAACGCCGTTCCGGCGGCGGCGACCACGGCAAGGACCGTGAGCATCCGCCAGGGGTTCACCGCCGCGGGGTTCTGCCGGGATTCGTCGGGGCGGAAGACCTGCTCGGCGACTTCGCCGAAGTCGTGATCGGATTCGGCTTGCAGGACCCGCGCGGCCGCCTCGGCGTCGGCGGCGGGGATGCTGATGTGGTAGGTGGGGGTCCAGGCCCCGTGGACCGCGTTGAAATTCTCCGAGGGCCGGGCGGTCGCGTGGATTTGGGCCTCTTCTAGAAGTGAGACCAAGTACCCCGCCTCGGCGACCGAGGTGACCCGCGCCAAATCCATGCGAGGCCCGACCTGATCGGACATCGACTCGCGTCTGGTTTGCGAAGATCCGCAATTTGGGCAGGCTTTCATCGGTTTCCCAGGTGAGGGGTATCCACAAAGTCTTCCTTGCACGGAAGCATTATTCTCTGAAGACGCTCGCCTGACCACGATTGCCCGGACAGCCGTCACAGATCGACCCGATTTGCAACGGACAGCCGCGACCTGTGAAATCTATCACGAACCCGGTCAGCCGGGCGGAGCTATGATTCGTCAACGAAACGACGAGACCATTCCACTGGTTACCCCACAACTACCGAGGGGCTGAAACAGCCTGCCGGACACCTTGATGACCTGCCATCAACTCGCCGAACGGATCGAGCAACTCCAGCCAGAGGCCTCGACGCAAGACGTCGCCCGGCTGTGCCTGCTGCTCTCCAACACCGAGCGCGAATTAGAGTCGCTCGAAGACCCTCGCACCCTGCAAAAAGCATGGCGTGAGATCGGCCTCAAGCTCCAACTCGCCACCGACCAGCACGCCGCCATGACCGGCGAGCTGGAAGACCTGGCGACTTCGGACCCGAAAGAGTTTTCGCAGGACCAGATCTGGATCCTCATCCGCGCCATCAAAGTGCAGAGCCAGGTGCTCCAGATGTATGTCGGCCACCCGGTGCTCGACGTTTGAGTCGCACCGCTCAGGCGGCTAGCTCAGCGAGGCGATCATCGCGACCGCGACGGTCATGTAGATGACGATCCCCGCGATATCGATGATGCCGGCGACGAACGGATTGCTCATCAGAGCCGGGTCGAGGCCCAGCCGTTGAAAAATCAGCGGCAACGCCCCGCCGCACACCGTCCCGCAGACGACAACCAACAGCAGGGTCACGGGCACGACGGCGACTTCCATGGCGGTCGGCGCCGCTTCGGCTTCGGGGGCGGCTCGGGTTAGCGCGTAAGCGCTGCCGTAGCCGACGATCGCGAGCACGCTGCCGAGCGTCAGCCCCATGATGAGCTCGCGTCTCAAGACCCGCTTCCAGTCGCGGAGCTCGACCTCGCCGTCGGTCAAGCCACGGATCACCAGCGTGGCGGACTGGCTGCCCGAGTTCCCGCCGCTCGAAATCACCAGCGGGATGAAGAGCACCAGCCACCAGACGCGATCGAAGCCCTCCTCGTAGCTCAGCAACGCCATGGCGGTCAGCAACGCGGCGATGAACAGCACGCCGAGCCAGATGCCGCGGTTGCAGGCCAAGGTGAACCAATGGGAACGCAGGTAGCCTTCCCCCAGCGGCGCGACGCCGGCGGCGAGCAGGGCGTCCTCGGTCGCCTCGGCGCGGAAGACGTCGATGATGTCGTCGTGGGTGATGATGCCCAGCAGCCGGCGGTTGTCGTCGACCACCGGGATCGCCAGGAAGTCGTAATCGGCCACCTTCTCGGCGACCGCCTCTTGGTCGTCGTTAACCCGCACGGTGACCACGTCACGCTGCATCAGCTCGCTGATCGGTTGATCCGGATTCAGGTAGTGCGTCACCAGTTGGCGGGCGGAGAGCAGGCCGAGCAGCCGGTCGTTATCATCGACGACGTAGGTGTAGTAGACCGTTTCGACTTCCTGGGCCGCCTTGCTGATCTCGGTCAACGCCTCGGCGACGGTAAGGTGCTCGGGCAGGCAGACGACCTCGGTCGTCATGACCGAGCCGGCGGTCCCCTCGGCGAAACCACGCAGACGCAACGTCTCGCGGCGATCCTCCTGCGGCAGCAGGGGCATCAATTCGTCGACGACCGTCTCGTGGACATCGTTCAGCAAGTCGACCCGGTCGTCGGCCGGCAAGTCAGCGACGAGGCCGCTGATCGCCTCGGCGTCGCCCGAATCGACGAGGGCATGGACTAGGTCGGACTGCTTGTCGCGATCAAAGAAACCGAAGACCTCGACGCGGCGATCCGCCTCGGCCGCCCGCAGCACACGCCAGGATTCGACCGCATCGAGTCCTTCCATGAACTCGGCCGCGCGGGCCGGCAGCAACGCCTCGATGAACTCGTTGAGCGAGGCGTCGTCGTCGGTCTGAATCATCTCCCGCAGTTCGGGGAGGTAGAGCGTGTTCATGGCGACGGGGCGGGATAGGCGGGGCAGCGGGCGTCGTTCGTGTCGGCGTGGCTTGTGCCGAGTATCTTGTCGGCTCGTTTGCTCGCCGGCGAGGGCGCAATCGGCAAATCCGGGGCGAATCTTGCACCAACGCGGTCGGTTGGAGGCTGGCCTGCTTGCCAGAAGCCGTCCAGCGGCCCTGGACGCAAGCCCCGCCTCAGAGCTAGCTTATCAGCGTAATCGCCACCGCCCTCTCGTCCTCGCCGCCGCCCCGTGTCCGCCGAAGAATCCGTCGATTTCGAAGCGTGCGAAGCAATCCTGGGCTATCGGTTTCGCGATCGTGCCTTGCTGGAGTCGGCGCTGACCCACGCGTCGGGGGCCGATCACCGGCTCGCCTCGAACGAACGGATGGAGTTCCTGGGCGACGCCATCCTGGGAGCGGTCGTCTGCGAGCAGCTCTACGAACAGTTCCCCGACTTCCTGGAGGGGGACCTGACCAAGCTCAAGAGCGTGGTCGTCAGCCGATCAACCTGCGCGAAGATCAGCCGGGAGCTCGGCATCGAGCCGTTCCTGATCCTCGGCAAGGGGATGACCAACTCGCCGAACGTCCCGCCGAGCGTGCTGTCGGATGTCTTCGAGTCCTTGGTCGCGGCGATTTACCTCGATGGCGGCCGTGACGCGGCGGCGGAGTTCGTAAACCGACTGACCGATCCCGAGATCGAGCAGGCCGCTTCGGATGGCGTGGGCGGCGAGAACTACAAGTCGTTGCTCCAGCAGCTCGTGCAGCGAGAGGAAGGGACGACCCCCAACTACTGCCTCATCGACGAGAAAGGGCCAGACCACAGCAAGGCCTTCCAGGTTGCCGTCCAGATCGCGGGGCGTCGCTTCACGGCCGCTTGGGGATCGACCAAGAAAGAGTCCGAGCAGCGAGCCGCCGCGAACGCTCTGGCCGAGCTCGAAGGCCAAGAACCACCCCATCCGGCCACCCAGCCGGTGTCGGATTAGCCACGGTCGAGAGGGCAACCCGGCTCGCGGTCTAGCGCCCGGTCAGCATCTCTTGGCGGTAGCGTTTCATCACGTCGGCCCGTAGCAAGAGCCCGACCAGCCGCCGGCTTTCCCCGGCCCCGACCTCAACCGGCAGCGTCTCGACGTCCTGGACGCCGAAGTCACGCATCGCTTCGATCAGGTTCTCCGACGGCTGCACCGCGACCACGCTTCGTAGGGCGATGTCCTCGGCGTTGACCAGTTCTGGTTGGAGGTCGCTGTCGAGCACGCGGTGGAGGTCTTCGGCGCGGATGATGCCGACCAGCTTGCCGTCGTCGCCGATGACCGGCAGGCTCTCGATCTCTGGGTTCACCCGCGCGATGCGGATGATCTCAGCGGCGTTGTCTTCAGGTTTGAGACGCGGGAAGCTGCGGACCATCACATCGCGAACCATGACATGGTCCAGGTTGTGGAGGTCGTGCCCACGAGAGATATTCTCGCCCCGCCGGCTGAGCTTCTTGTAGTAGATGCTCTCGGGGTCAACGATACGCGTGACGATGCTCGCCACACCCGTGGCGGCCATGATCGGCAGGATGATCTCGTACTGATCGGTCATCTCGTAAACGATCAGGATGGCCGAGAGGACGCCCTGCGTGGCGCCGGCGACGACGGCCGCCATGCCGACGATCGCGTACACGCCCGGCGAATGGCTGTACTCAGGGATCCAGAGGTTCATCACGAGCCCGAAGGAGCCACCGAGGGTCGCCCCGAGGAAGAGCGACGGCGCGAAAACCCCGCCCGAACCGCCGCCGGCGAGGGTGAGGCTCGTCAGGAGCGGCTTGAGTAGCACGAGCGGCGCGAGCCAGAGCAACGCGGTCAGCAGACGATCACGCGGGACCACGACCGCCTTGTCGGGAGCCGTTCGGAACAACTCCCCGAAGAGCGAGGACGCCGTGGGCTGTGTTTCCTCGTCGATCGTCAAGTGGAGCGAGTGGTCGACCACCTGATAACCCACGCCCATCAGCGGCGGCAGGCGTTCCAGTTCCTGCGTGGCCGGGTCCTGTGCCGTGTACGGCGGCGTGACCGGGTAGCTGGCCCCGATGACACCGACGATCAGCCCCAGGCAGATCGCCCGCGCCCGCCAATCGGGCAGCCATTTCTGGCTGATATCCTCCATCCCATACAGCAGCTTGATAAACACCGCCGCGGCGAGCCCGGCGACGAGCCCCAGCAGCAGGTAGCTAGGCAACTGCACCCAGGCCCCGGCGAATTGGTACTCTAAGTCTTTGAACGCCGGGTCGAGGCGATGCTCGCCGACGTGTTGCTGGACCACGTCGGCCAAGACACTTGCCAGAACGATCGGTGTCAGCGACTCGACCGCGAATGTGCCAAGGATGATCTCGCTGGCGAAGATCACCCCGGCGAGCGGGGCGTTGAACGTTGCGCTGATGCCGGCGGCGGCCCCGGCGGCCACGAGCACCTTGATGTTCTTCGCCGAAAGCTTCATGAGTTGGCCGGCGGTGCTGCCGAGTGCCGAGCCGATCTGCACGATCGGCCCCTCACGGCCCGCCGAGCCGCCCGTGCCGATGGTCACGCCACTGGCGAGGATCTTGACCACGGCGATCCGCGGGCGGATGACGCCATCGTGGCGAGCGACCGCCGTGATGACTTCCGGAACGCCGTGCCCCTGAGCCTCGGGAGCGAAGACACGCGTTGCCCAGGCGACCACCAGCAGGCCGATCGCGGGGCTCACGACCAAGGCGATCGACCACAACGCCATCAAGACGCCCGAGGACTCACCGCGGGCATGGTTCGCCCAGCCGTAGGTCAGTTCGGTGACCCCCTCGATCAGGTAGCCGAAGATCGCGGCCCCGAAGCCTGCCAGCAAGCCAACGACCGCAGCCAGCAAGAGGGTCAGCGTCCCGCCCGGCACGGCCCCGCGCTCGGCGAGCGGGCGGATCCAGGCGGCGAGGCGGGCAAACACGGCGTGGATCAACAACGGGAGAGGGCGGGGCAGCGCAGGACTCATGAGCGTATTCGGCCTAAGGGGCGAACGCTAGAAGCGAAACGGCGGCGGGCCCCTGTTCTGTGGCAATTCGACGCCCCTCGCCAAGCCGACCTGCCCATCGTCAACGCCGTGAACCCTCGGTACACTGCTCGGTCTGGCTTGTAGAGGCCAACCGATCCCCTCCAGCGTGACCCTTCCCCCGCATAAACCGATGTCGACAGCCACCGCGACGGATCAACGTGTCTACAACTTCTCCGCCGGCCCCGCCGTCCTGCCGGTGCCCGTGCTGGAGCAGGCCCGCGATGAGATGCTCTGCCTGCCGGGCGTGGGGGCGAGCGTCCTCGAGATCAGCCACCGCAGCCCGGCCTTCACGGAGATCATCGAGGCCGCCGAGGCCAATATCCGCAAGCTGCTGGCGGTGCCCGATGATTACGCCGTCCTCTTCATCCAGGGGGGCGGGCGGCTCCAGTTCTCGATGACGGCGATGAACCTCATCGGCGACAAGGGGGCCTTCCCTGGCAAGACCGGCGACTACCTGCTCACCGGCTCCTGGGGCAAGCAGGCGATGGCCGAGGGCAAGAAGATCGGCCCGTGCAACGTCGCGTACGACGCGTCCGGCACCAACTTCGATCGCTTGCCCGGCCCCTTCTGCGAGGGCGAGTCAGCCCCTCAATACTCAGACGACGCCGCGTTCGTCCACTACACGTGCAACGAGACCATCCAGGGCGTTCAGTTCCCAACCGAGCCTGACACCGGCGGCATCCCGCTGGTTTGCGATGCTTCGAGCGACTTCATGCACCGGAAGCTCGACATCAGCAAGTACGGCCTGATCTATGCGTGTGCCCAAAAGAACGCGGGACCGGCCGGCGTGACGATCTGCATCGTCAAGAAGAGCCTGGTCAAAGGGGCCAGCGACGACCTACCGATCTACTGCAACTACAACACGCACATCAAAGCGAACTCGCTCAACAACACGCCACCGACCTTCTCGATCTATGTCGTGAAGCTCGTCACGGAATGGTTGATGCGTGAGTTCGGGGACCTCGACACGGTGCACAAGCACAACGAGGCCAAGGCCAAGCTCCTCTACGACGTGCTCGACGCCTCGCCCGAGTTCTACATGGGCCACGCGAAGCCGGGCTGCCGCAGCCTGATGAACGTCGCCTTCAACCTGCCCTCCGACGACCTCACCGCCTCGTTCCTCGCGGGCGGCAAAGAGCGGGGCCTCTCCGATCTCAAGGGGCACCGCTCGGTCGGCGGCGCCCGGGCCTCGATCTACAACGCGATGCCCGTCGCGGGCGTCGAGGCCCTCCGCGACTTCATGATCGAGTTCCGCGACAAGAACGCGAACTGATCGGCGGTGCTGCCGATGCTCGCTCGGTTGCCGATGTCGACCGATACCAGCGTCCCGCCGTGCCTTTCTTCAAGCCAATCGTCTCCAGCCTTAAGCCTGCTCTCATGTCCAGCATCATCGTTCTCGACGACCTCGCCCCCGAAGGCCTCGCGCTGCTCGAAGCGGCCGAAGGGATCTCGTACGAGGTCCGCACCGGTCTGAAAGGCGACGACCTCAAGGCCGCCCTCAATGAGTTCGACGGGGCGATCTGCCGCAGTGGCGTGAAGCTCACGCCCGAGGTGCTCGAAGGCAACACCAAGCTGCGGGCGGTCGTGCGGGCGGGCGTGGGCACGGACAACATCGACAAGCCCGCCGCCACGCGTGCCGGCATCGTCGTGATGAACACGCCGGCCGGCAACACGATCAGCACGGCCGAGCACGCGGTCGCCCTGATGCTGGCGATGAGCCGCAATGTCGCCCCGGCAAACCAATCCCTCATCGAGGGGCGTTGGGACCGCAAGAAGTTCATGGGGACCCAGGTCGCCGGCAAGACGCTCGGCATCGTCGGCCTCGGCCGCATCGGCTTGGCCGTTGCCGCTCGTGCCAAGGCACTCGAGATGGACCTCGTCGGCTACGACCCGTTCATGTCGGCCGATCACGCGAAGTCACTCGGCATCGAGTTGGTCGCGACGGTCGACGAAATGCTGCCACGCGTCGATTACCTCACGGTCCACACGCCGTTGACCGACGAGACCCGCAACATGATCTCCGACCAGCAGATCGAGTTGCTCAAGCCGGGAGCCCGCCTCATCAACGGCGCTCGTGGCGGCATCTACGATGAGGCCGCCCTGGTCAAAGGCCTCGAGTCGGGCAAGATTGCCGGCGTCGCGTTGGATGTTTACCCGGACGAGCCCTGCACCGAGAACCCGCTCTTCGGCATGCCCGGCGTCGTCTGCACGCCGCACCTGGGGGCGAGCACCGAGGAAGCTCAGACGCAGGTCGCCGTCGAAGCGGTCGAACTGCTGACCGCCTTCCTGAAGACCGGAGCGATCAAGTGCGCCGTCAACACGGCCGCCCTCGACCCCACGACGCTCGCTTCGCTCAAATCCTACATCGACGTGGCACACCGCCTCGGCAAGCTGGCCGAGGGCCTCGCCCCCAGCGGCTTGGCGTCTTGTAAGATCACCTACCGCGGCGAGCTGGCGAGCCGCGACACGAAGATCCTGACCTCGGCGTTCGCCGTTGGGATGCTCGAGCACGCGATGGGCGACGAGGTGAACCTCGTCAATTCCCAGTCGTTGCTGACCGAGCGGGGCATCGACGTGGTCACCGAGAGCAGCAGCCAGCAAGGGGCGTTCCGGTCCTCGATGTCGGTCGATTTCGCCGCCGGAGACACCAACAATTCGATCACCGGCACGCTGCTAGGCGAGGACATGCCCCGTTTGGTTGCGATCAACGACTACCGCCTCGAGGCGTTCCTCGACGGCTGCTTGATCCTCTTCAAGCACAAGGACGTCCCCGGCATTATCGGCTCGGTTGGCAGCATCCTTGGCGAGCATGGCGTCAACATCGCGCAGATGGGCGTGGGACGCGACGAGCCGGGCGGCGAGGCGATCGGCGTTCTGAACGTCGATGGCGAGCCCTCCGAAGCCGCTCTCGAGGCCATCAAGGGCCACGAGGCGATCAGCAGCGCCCGGGTGGTTCACCTGCCGGCCGCTGGTACGTTGCCCAGTTGGCTCGGCTGAGCGATCGCACGCTTGCGGTCTCGTGTCGCCGATCGACCCGCAAGGGCCGCGCGACCCGCACGCCTGCGCTGTTTTTTGCTAGCGGGCAGGCGTCTCGGCATCAGGAGGATGGTGCGTACCGACCGATAATACGGGAGTCCGCACCGCGCCGTCCTCCCACCCGGTGGCGCCCACCCTCCCGCCGAGCCCGCTCATGATTATCGCCGAAGCCGCGGCCCAGCCCGCCACGACGCTCCAAGAAATCGTCAACGAAGCGCTACAATCCAGCCCTTACGTTGCCGGCCGGAGCTTCCGAATCGAAGCCGGAGACGGCCGCGTCCGCCTCCACGGCGACGTCGGCACCTTCTTCGAGAAGCAGATGGCCCAGGAGGTCGTCCGCCGAATCGATGGCGTTCACCAGGTCGAGAACCTGTTGCAGGTTTCTTGGACCTGATACGCCGTGAGCCAGGGTCAAGGCCGCTCATCGCCTTGCCCGCGGTTAGTTAAACGACGGTCCAAGCCGCGGTTCAACCAATGACGGTCGAATCGCGTAGGGGCCTGCAAAGCTCGCGTGGTGAGGCCGTTTCTTGGGCGCGACGCCCTCACAGCTTGCCAGACCGTCACTGCCAGACGGCCTCTTCCACGATGGTGCGGTGTCGCCCGCAGCGAGGCTCAGATCGCGAAGAGCACGGGACGATCTTCTCGGAGAGGCTGCCCTCGGCGGCCCGAGCCAGACTGGCCCCGATCAAGGAACGATCGCCGTGTCGAGTACGCCCCTCATCCGCTTGCTCCTCGTCGGACTACTCACCGGCGGGGCATCGCTCGCGTCGGCGGCCGGGCTGTACAATATGCCGACGAACCTCCGCCAGTGCTTCGGGGTCGGTTTTGGGCCTGGTTACCACGCGCCGCTGCTGCTAGGAAATCCCTACCATGCCGGCAACGAAGCGAAGCCGATCAAATGGCTCCCGCGTGGCCTCGCCCCGCCAGCAGACCACGGATTCGCCGCCACGCCCTCGGCTTGGTCAGGTTGCCCCAGCGGCGACTGCGGCATCCACGAGCCCGCGATGGAGACGAACTGGCAGGGCTACACGCAGCACGAGGTTGCCCCGCCGATCATGCAATCAGCACCAATGTGGTCGGGCACGCTCTCACCACCGACCCTCGCGACCCCCAGCCTCGCGACCCCTAGCCTGGGGAGCGAACTCGGCCCCGAGGTGATCGCGACCCCTCAGCCGAGCCGCTGAGGGTAAACGCAAGTGATCTGGATGCTCGGGCTACTGACGACGGTTCTAGCCGCTTCGGCGTTCATCGTTCTCGGCTTGGCTTGGGTTCGCCTGGGAGTTCGCCGCCGCCGCCGATCAGCGGCCCTGGTGCACACCGCCAACGAACGGCTCCGAGAAGACCCGGATCGCCTGGCGGCCGACTTCCTGTTGGCTCGCCATCGTCGCCACGCCGACCGGCCACAATCGACAGTCGCTCTCCATGGTGGAGCGAGCGTCATCGCCTGGGACAAGGCGACGGCGGAACTCGTTGCCCTCGTCGCGATCGAGCCCGATAAAGACGGAACGTCAGATGCCATCGACCCGGCAACCGCCGTGTTCGTGTGGCGTGAGCGACGATGGCAGACCGACGGACAGGCGATCCATAAACTCTCGCCTGAGCAAACGCTGCATCGCTACGCCAAACGCTTAGCACGAGCTGCCTAAAAAAAGACGCCCCGAACTTGGTTCGGGGCGTCTTCGTTGATGAGTGTAGCGATCGGCCGTTGCTGCTCAGCGACGCCGAAGCACCGCCAAGCCACTAGCCGCGGCGATGACCAGGAAAGCCGAGGTCGGCTCGGGAACAAGCGACAGGCTGATGTTGTCGAAGTTTGCTCCGCCGTTAAGCGAACCGAGATCCGACGGACCACCCAGGCGAATGACATCGAACTCAAACGCGGCATTCTGCACGACGTTGGCTGTCAGCGTGCTGTTGATGTTGCCGTCGCCGTTCAGGTCGAGCGTGAAGGTGATATCGGAATCGGTGATCTCTGCCGTGTAGGTGTGCCAGCCAATGACCGGGGTCTCGGCCGCCAAGGGATCGCCGGCGTCATCGACGAGGTTCGGGAAGGCGACCCAGCTACCGTCGCTGCCGGCCCCGAAGAGCACTGTACGAATCGCGTAGTGAGACGGATTGTTGTAGTGCCCCATCTCGATGATGTTGGCCCCAGCGCCCGTTCGCAGGCCGGCGGAGTTCCGCTCGTTATTTGAGTTGCCGTCATCGTAGATATCGGCTTGAAAGATGAGCCGTTCACCAGGTCCCGGGTAGACCGGTGCGAAGCCAAGCGAGTTAGTATTAGCACCCGTGAAGCTACCACCCGTGCCGGGGTGGCTCAGAGAATTGCCCGGGTTGCCGAGCGCTGCGTCCAGGGTGCCATCGCCGAGGCTCCAGACTCCGCCCAAGGCGGTCGTGTCGGCATAGGACTCGAAGTCCTCGCTAACAATCACCGTGGCGCTCGCCAGGGCAGGGATCGCCAGCGAGGCGAGAAGGGTCATCAAGGTGCGTTTCATGGGATCTACCTCTGGGAACAGGTCGCTAGATTAGCCGGAATAGTTTCTGTCAGCCTTTCTCTTACGCTTCAGTTTACTGGGGGACGTGTGGGTATCTCTCGCATTTGCGAATAGCTATCCGCCTTTACCGACATGGCCGGGCTTACTCTTCGTTGATGACCTCGTCGCCATTGCCCGAGCCGAGCGAGACGTAGACTTCGGGCGAGACGCTGTCTTGGATGAAGTGCACGCTCCCATCGCCGTAAGCAAACTGCGCCCCGCCGGGGTGGAAGCTGCCGAAGAGCAACTCGTTGAAGCCTTGCTGGGGCGTGTCGATCGTTTTGGGCCCCGGCCGTTGATCGTCCTCATGCTGGCCGTAGAAGCCGACCGACTCGAGTGAGGAATTGGGCGTCAGCCGTCCCGTGATGTTCTTCGCCGAGGAGACATAGCTCCCTTTGACCGGGAACGGGATCGGGGCCCAGTTGTTGTCACCGCCTCGCAAGGCGAGAAGGCGATCACGTTGATCGCCGGCCGTCGTGATTCCCCAGTAGGCACCGACTGTCCAAGCCCGGAGTTGGTACCAACGCTCGCCGATCAGCATGGTCTTGCTCAAGCCGTCGGTAACCTTGGCGATGCGGTTGCCCCTGCCCGGCAGCATGATGCCGTCCAGATTAACCGCGTTGTCCGCCGCGGCCCCGTAGAAGTCTTTCTCGACTTGGGCGGTGAGCTCGGGATTCGAGGCGAAGTCATTCGCCCGGCTGAAAGCCGACCCCATTACCGCGGTATAGCTCGAGGAGGTCAGACCGGCGTTGCGTTCCGCTAGGAGTTGAGCAACGTTCTCGGTATCGGAAGGGCATTGGAAGATCGACCCGGTTTGTTGCGAGATAGGCCCCAGCGCCGCGCTGTAAGGCGTTATCGGGCTATTGGGATCTTGGTTCTCGACGAGGTCATCGATGAAATCAGCCGATCCGGTCTCTTCCATGAACCGTAAGATCGCGACCTGCCAACTGAAACCGTTCCGAAACTCGGGCGTCGGTCGAGGACCGTAGCTCGCGCCGGGCGGGAAGCGATTGAAGGTGGACTCGTAGTTGATAGCCCCGAGAGCGCAGTTCTTGAGGCTGTTCAGGCAGGCGTTCCGCCTCGCCGCCTCGCGCGCCGCCTGAACCGCTGGGAGCAACAGGGCGACTAAGATGCCGATGATCGCGATGACTACCAGCAGCTCGACGAGCGTGAAGCCCTGGCGGGGGCGTTTCGGCATGGCAAGGGCTTTCAACATATCGCGTTCCTCGCGAGTCTCGAGCAGATGGTGAACCGCGTTGTATCCAAGTCGGGAACCCGTTTAGCGCCGGACCCGCAAGCCACCGAGGCAGACGCCAACAACGAGCAACAGAGACGTCGTCGGTTCCGGGATCGCCGCAGCGAACGCGGCGACCGGGGTGCCGGCGCCGTAGTTGTTGGCCCACTCGTCGTAGTCACCCGGATCGACGACGCCGTTGCCGTTGCCGTCGGCGCCTTCGCCGGCCGTGACCACGGTGCCGAGCGTGTCACGCCAGATGGTGTAGTCGGCCGCATCGACAAAGCCATCGCCGTTGTAATCGCCGGTGGGTGGGCCGGCGACGACATCGACCAACGTCAGAGAGATGTTGTCGAAGAAGACACCGCCATAAAGGCCGTTGCCCGCCGACGAAACACCCGACGGCGAACCGATGCGAAGGCTGTCGTAGCCATTCGGGCCGGTGGTCACGTCGTAAGTGACCGTGGCATCAACGCCCGCCTCGCCGGTCGCGTTGTTCAGCCCGTCACGTCGCAGGTCGAGCTCGTAGGTGAGTGTGTCCGGCGTGATCGTCACGCGGTGCGTATGCCAGTCTTCACCAATGTCGGCGAGTGTCGTCACATCGTCTTCGTCATCTTCACGATCGAGGGCCGGATCCAGCTCGTAGGGTTGCCAATCGGGGTCGTCCCCCGGGAAGAGAACGGCTCGGTGCGAGAACTCGACCGCGCTGCTGTTCCAGTGACCCAACTCGATGAGGTTCTCGGGGGCGTTGCTCCGCAGGCCGATCGACATCCGCTTGTTGCCGAAGGCACCCACGTCGAAGATGTCGCCCTGCAGGACGATGCTCTGGGTTGCTGAAGGGGCCAGCAGTGAGCCCCCGTTCAACGGCAACTGGTATTCGAGGAAGCCCGAGCCGAGGTGTTCGACGCCTTGGCCAGGTGTGTCGTAGGCGCGGGCACCGATCGCTACGTTTTCGAAGGTGTCATCGATGAGCGTTTCGTAGGTCTCATCGACCAATGCGGACGATCCGGTACCGCTCCACACGGAGGACAAGGCCGCGGAATCGGCGTAGGACTCGAAGTCCTCATCAACCAGCACCGTGTCGGCAACGGCGGTGTTGGTGAGCATGGCAAATCCAGCCAATAACCCGAGAGCCAAGGGAGCAGTCTTACGAACGGTCATGACAAACAAGTCCATGGTCGGTGGGGTGAATCGAAGCGTGCTGCGCCGCAACATGAAGCGTCCAAGGAGACAACGCGACCGCGATGAAGAGGCCTTAGAGCGGGGCGACAACGTCTATACAAATCGTAGGCAGAAGGCTCTGATTACGCCCCGGTTATCTGCGCAAGTCTGTCATTGATCCGCGCATTTCCGTAAGCCGGAAAGATCTCGCCACAAACAAGAAGCCCGCATGGTGGTAAAAATCCACCATGCGGGCTCAGGTACTATCAGCTTAGGAAGTGGTCTAACGGCCGACACGGAAGACACTGAAGTTCGGGTCGCCCTCGTCATTCCGCATTGCTTGGATTCGATGCAAGTCGGATTCGATATCGTAGGAGAGCTGTTGAACGGACCCGTCGCAGAAAGTCATGTTCATGCCACCCGGGTGTGGGCTCCCGAAAGCGGCGTTTGCAAGTTGCTGGTGGTTCGCGCCGTTTGTGTCTTGCGAGGGCTGGAAGTGTACCGGCTCCGTGCAGCCCACGGTCCGAAGCTGATGTTGCGGGCGGTACGCTCCGCGCTGGTTATCCCATTCAAAGCCAACGTACATCGATTGATTGTCTCCGTACTGTCCGACGTCACCACCGTATCCGGCTACGTCATCGTAAGCCTTCGGGGCAACAAACTTCTCACCGATGATGTAGGTCTTGCTCAGGCCATCAACGATCTGCGCAACCTTGACCTCGCTGCGGAAACCGATCACGCCGTTCTGGTAGTATGGGTTGGCGGTCGTTGTGCTTCCGGCAACGAGCGGTCGAGAGGTGCTAACCCAGTCGAAAGTGCGCCCTTCGGCCAGCGAGTTAGGGGTTGGGAACGTCGTTGCACTTGCAAATCCACTGGATGCCGACGCGTTCGACGTCCCGGTGTTGCCAGCATAATCTCCCTTGGCGGCCTCTTGACCGTTGACAAAAGCGAACTGGCCCGACGATCCCGAGTGGATCCCGATGGCGATCGCCCGTCGGCTCGGGCAATTGAAGGCGCCGATTGGCGTCGCTAAGAGCTGGCGTATCGACGCTTGCCAGTCAGCGCTGCCGATGGTCTGCCCACGGCCCAAGTCACGCAGGTTGTTCTCTTCAAGATACGTGAAGACGCTGTAGTACCAACTGCCAGGCTGTCGATCGCCGTAGCCACTATTGGGTTCGGCGACGAACTTCGTCCCCCAGCCTCCCGAGGGGAAAAAGCCGTGGGTGTCTTCGTGGAGCAGGCAAGCGAGGCCGATTTGCCGAAGCTGATTCTTGCACTGTGTGCGGCGTGCCGCTTCCCGGGCCGCTTGGACCGCCGGTAAGAGCAAAGCGACCAAGATGCCAATAATCGCGATCACGACCAGTAACTCGACCAAGGTGAAGCCTTGGCGGGCCTTGGGCTGCGTGGAACTAGTGGCAAGGTGAGCCGTCGGTTTCAGCATATCCATCGCTTTCTCCGTTCGCTCATCGGTAAAGACTTATCAGCCTAGTGAGCGATCTTATGTAGAAAAAAGGAGGGGAGGGTGGCTGGACCACCTCTCCCCTCCCACGCAAATCACTTAGACGCGTCGTTTACGGGACATAAGCGCCGCGGCTGCGCCAAGGCACAACAGAAGAGCCGAGGGTTCGGGGATCGCTGTGACGACCAAGTTGTCGTAGATAGCGAAATGGGGGCCCACCGAGTCAAACAAATCGGCATAGCCGAGGCTGACGGAACCATCGATGAGCTCTGGAGCAGTCGAGATGATAGCCGTTCCATCAAGCCAATAAGTGACGGCAGCGGGAGTTGCCGTGATGGTGAGCGTGGTCCAGATATTTGTGGGCGAACCCGGGTTAGCCGTGTTCGGGAACAGCTCCAGGTAGGTGTCAGCAAACGACTGGGTTTGATTCCCGGTGTTCAAGTAGCTCGGGTCACCGAAGGGAACGGCCAGCGTGCTGGGCGTCGAGTGACGGTAGTCCGACGAGCTATCTCCATCACCATTGAAAGCGATGAAGTGCCCCGACCCGACAATCGGGTTGAACAAGGAGTTGATGTCGGTCGGGGTGCCCGCAACGCCCACGTGGACGTACTCGGTGGTGCCGCTAGCCGCTTCGACACCCAAGTAGACATCGACATCGAGTCGGTGCGATCCGGTGATTGTCGTGTTGTGGAACGCCGTGACGTGGTCCTCTTCCGTACCCGACGGGCCTTCATCGCCCTCTTCGCGGGCGTTGGCTGTGAAGCGCAAGCCGCTTGTGTCTCCTGGCGCCGAACGAGGGGCCAGCGGGATCCCCGCGGTTACGTAGTCGAATGCAAACTCTGTGGTGCTATCGGCACCACCGTCACCCGAGGGGGCGTTTCCGTCGTCCCAGACGGTGTAGTTGCTCGAACTATCGGTCTCGAAGCTGTCCGAGATGAGAACTTGAGCTGCTGCGGGCGTTGCCGTCAGGGCGGCCAGCCAAGCAACCGTGCATAGATGTCGCTTCATAAGAACTAAACCTTCTAGAACAGGGGTCTGTTGAGCTGAAAATTAAGAGTGAGGCGTCAGCAGGTAGAACAATCAGCGGCGGCGTCGCGTCGATAGCGTGAACGCCGAAAGAATTAGGAGGCCAATGGTCGTGGGCTCAGGCACGGCGACGGCTGGGCTGCCCGAAGTGGCTCCGTAGTTGTTGGCCCAGACGGTGTAATCGCCGGCGTCAACGACTCCGTTGCCATTGCCGTCCGCACCGGAGCCGAGTGCTACGCTTTGACCCAGGGTGTCGCGGTAAATGGTGTAGTCGGCGGCGTCGACGGTGCCATCTCCGTTGTAGTCACCATCGAGTGGTTCGAGCGTGACGAGGGAGAAATCACCCGCCGATAGCGCGGCGTTATTCGAGGTGGTTGCCAGCGTGCTTCCTCCGAGTGAGAAGTACTCGAGCCCCTCACTGATGTTGTCAGTGAAGTAGAGGTTGCCAGCCGCGTCGGTCTTCACCTGCGAGAATGATCCCTGTGACAGCTGGGAAGCCGAAGTGAAGACCGGGGTGATGTTCGAGGTGATAATGTCGTCGAAGGGGTCTTCGGGGGTTCCGTTGTCGTCCACCGAGATTTGGATGTCGGGGACGCCGTTCTCGTCGAGCGGTATCGCCAGGATCTTCGCTCCTAAGCCGGTGCCTTCGCCCAAGATCGGGTTTTGATCCTCGACCTCGCGCCGCTGCACGTACATGACCGTGTTGTCCGGCGAGAACGTGATGTTGTGAACATCACGGAAGATGTCGTTGTTAGGATCATCGTCTAGCAGGAACGCCGGGTCCGGGTCATCGACGTAACCGTCGAGTCCGTTGTCGATCGTGAATTGCTTCGAAGCCCAATCAACTTCGATATCGCGACCATCTCCACCTGGGCCTTCCGGTGTAAGCACGACAAGGTTCGATGAGTCGTCGCCGTTGGTGCGTGCACCGGATAGGTACCACTTATCGAAGTGCTCGTTGTACTGCGCGTTGGCGGTGACCCCGATGTTGTAATCCAAGAAGACCGGGCTGCCGTCTGAGTGGGTGCCGGCGGGGTTGAACGAGAAAGCGGGGAAAGTAACCCCGGAGCTATTTTTGTCTTGGCCTGATGAGGTGTGGAGATCACCGACGGCTGCCACCAGTCGCGGGGCACCGGCGAAGTTGCTGGTTGTGGAGCCGATGTTCCATTCCCAGATGCTATTGCCGTCGTTAGCGGAGTCGATTTGAAGGTCGGCGTCGAGGTCTTCGTCCATGGCGGCAACCACGAGGTCGACCCCGTAGGTCCCACGGACCTGGGGCTCGCCGGGGATTGAGCCATGGAGTGCGAGCGGACCAAGCTCGTCAGAATCATCGCTGAGAACACCGCCCGTCGGGCCTCTTTCTTCACGGAGCAAGACGGCGCCGGTGGTCAGGTCGGCCGAGATGTACTTGAGCCCGCCAACATCGTCGGTCCAGTCTCCAGCGATGATGTTGCCGCCGTCATCCATTCCAATCCGATAGAGGGAACTCGAACTGCTGGTATTGACGGTGATCCCGGCGGGGAGCTTTGCCAGGGCAGGATCATTAGCATTCGCTGGGACGGTGAACGTTGGCAAATCGACGCCAAGACGGTCGGCGGTTAGCGAGTAAATGCCGTTACCCATAGCACGCCCATTCGCTGTCGAGACCGGATCGGGACCGTTCGTGCTGCGGTTTTGGTTGACGTAGATCGTCCCGAAGTAGGGGCTCGTTGGGATCGTGTTGATCGCCAGACCGCCCGGACGATCGAAATCGACGAAGGGATTCGTAGAGTCGTCGACCGCTGTGAAGCCTGCGGCTGCGGAATTCGAGACTGCGATATCGAAGGTCGAGAAACCACCCAAATCGAACGTGTGACGTCCTGCTCCTAGCGAGCCGAGAGTCAAGTTGTTGCCTCCATCGCGGCTGATCACCACGTTGTCGGCTCCTTCGTTCAGGATGAACTCGTAAGTCGAGCCGCCCAGGTTGCGTACGCCCGAGGCGTAAGGTGCCGCGAAAGTGCTGGTAGTGAGTGTGCCAGCTACTGCCGTCAGCACGGCGAGAGCGAGTTGATATCTCATGCGAAGCGTTTCCTCTGACTTGTGGGCCGGTCTTCCAAGACCGGCGACGATGCAGACTGTCTTGGGCGTTCTCAGTCGTTGCAGGTTGTTCACTTAGACTAACGAGAAAACACGCCCAATGACTCTCAAATCAGCGCAAGGCTGTCTCCTTACGGCGCAGTCGTCCGGGCCGTTACGACAAGCCGCTAAGCAGCGACGTCGATGCTTCCGGGGTGTCGTCTGACGGCGTGTCTATCGCTTCCGGTAAGTCGCTTGCTGCTGAATCGAGAGTCGCCGTTTCGCATTCAATTACGTAGAGAAGAAGCAACGCCGTGTCATTGGCTCGTGTCGACACCGCTTGAAGGCGTTTCTCCGTGTCTGAAGTCTCGAGCGACTGCTGAGCGATAACAGTTACCGGACGTGCGATGCCTGCGGATAACCGTTGTGGCGAAGATTCGTGCGTCGTTTGATTCGGAAGCCCTTGCGAGTGTGCTACCGAAACGGCTTGTGGTGTCGTGGTTTGTCCGTAAGTCGCCGCCCAGATATCACGGTCGACCGCATCGATGAGGCCGCTCCCGTCGGCGTCCGCGCCGGATCGTGGCGGGACGATCTGGTTGAGCGTGTCCCGCCAGACGGTGTAGTCCGCGGCGTTCACGATGCCGTCGCGGTTGAAGTCGCCGCCGGTTGAGCCCGCCTGCCCACGGACATCGATCCGTACTTGGTCGGCGATCACCAGGGAGAAAGGCGAGCCGGTCGAGCTGGCCGCGTCGAGGGTGACCGTGACCTGCCCGGCCGCATCGGGGAATTGCCCCAGCGACACCCACGCGAAGTCGTTCTCTTGTTGATTGATCGAAACGACCCGAGACACGCCCCCGACGTTCACGGTGTAGCGAGCACCGCTGGCGCGGTTCGATGAGGCGTCGTACTGGACGAAGACCTCAGCGTCGCCGGCGAAGGGCAGGGGGCCGCTCCAAGTAGCCGTCGATTCGGTTCCAATCAGGTTGAATCGCTGCGTGCCGCCGCCGACGCCCGGATCGCTGAGCGTGATCCAACTGCCCGTTTCGGTGTAGGTCGGGGAACCCTCGTCGTTGTCCAGGGTGAGCGAGGCGTTCTGGATCGGCTGCGTGGCGAAGCCGAAGTAGTCGAGAACGCGGGCCATCACATCGGTTTGGTTGCCATCGCCGACGAGGGTCTCGAACGGGAACCCGAGCATCACAAGCTGCTCGCCCGAGTTGTCGTCGGTGAATTGGACTCCCGCCGAACCGGCCCCGGCGCCGTATGCCAACGCGGCGGTGGCACCGCCGAGCGGGGCGAGGACGTCGGGGAAGCCGACATCGTAGACCTGGTCGCCGTCGTCGAACTGCAGGTTGAGCCCTTCGAAGATCGAGCCTGCCACGCCGGTCGCGTTGTAGGTGCCGGCGTCGTCGGCGACGTAGTCGGCGCGAAGCGAGTCGTTGAAGAACGCCCGTCCGTTGTTTTGGTTGTCGAGGTCCCAAGCGATCTCGGCGCCGGAGACAAACAGCTTGCCGCCATTGGCTAGGTAGGTCGCGACGGCGGACTGCTCGGCCGGATTGAAGGTCTCGTCGGCGGTCGATTCTTCGCCGCTGATCCAGACGACGGCGTCGTAGTCGCCGAGGTTGACGGTGCCGTCGGCGATCGCTTCGTTCGAGGCGGTTGCGATCGCCGGCGTGGCACCGGCCTCTTCGATCGCCGTGGCGACTTGGATCGCGTAGTTGGCGGTGTTGCCGCCTCGCAAGCGGACGCGGTCGGCGGTCGAGGGGCCGCCGCGGAACGCCTCCTTGGGCGAGGCGAAACGGTCGAGCCGGTCGAAGCCGTTGACGATCAGCACCCGCTCGGGCGACGCCGAGGGCTTCACGGCGACGACCTCCGAGTCGGGCGACTCGCCGCCGGCGTTGACGGCCGCGACCCGGAAGTAATAGGTCTGACCGGCGGTCAGGCCGGTGAGCGTGTGGGTTGTCGTCGCGGCGCCGGGGACGAAGCGGCCGCCATCAAAGCCGAGCCCGTTGGTCGAGGCATAGACCATGTAGCCGTCCGCCGCATCGCCGGCGAAGTCCGAGGCGAGGCCGGGCGACCAATTCAGGGTTACTTGTCCGGGAGCGAGTGTTTCTCCGGACAGAGAAGCCACGCGGGGCGGGGCGTCGATGTCTTGGGTCGCTCCGGCGTCGACGGCACCGAAGTAGTCCACGATCCCGTGATAAGTCGATCGGGCGATCGAATCGCGGACCCGCTGGTCGCGCAGCATCTGGGCATCGCGTTGGTTGTCGTGGAATCCGGTCTCGATGATCGTCGCATCGAACTCGTTGTTGATCCGCTCGTTGTTGATCTCGCCGAACTCGATGTCGGTGCGATCGAGCGTCACGACGGTGCGGTTGAACCAATCGTGCTCGAACGAGCCATTCTGCGCGACGAGGTCGTCGTTCACTTGGCCGGCGAGCGATTCGGCGAGGAGCTGCTGATTGGGGGTCGCTGCCGACGGGCGGTTGTTGCCGTTCACCAGTCCCAATACCCCGCGGCTGCCGCCACCCCCGGCGTTGGAGTGAAAGCTCACGAAAACCCGATCCGAAAGGGTGCCGACCGCGCCTTGGTTCATATAGGCGGCGTAACGCGGAGCGAGCGAGACCGTGGCCGAGCCATCGTTGGAACTTGTGCGATACGCACTCGTCGGGATGCCTTGCGAGCGATCGACGTGCCACTCGACCCAGTAGAGCCCGGCCTCGTTCTCCCGTGATTCCCCCGAAACGCCGTTACCGCGGTTGATATCGCCGATGCCGTTGCCGAAGCGGATCATGTCGGCAACGACCACACGACCGGCGTCGTCGGAGCGGTTGCTGATCTCGACCGCCCCGGCGGTCCCCTTGGCGAAGTGGTAGGTGCCTAGGTAGACGAGCCCGTTGCCGACGCGGCTGTGGTCGACCGTCACCTCGGTTGCCCCGCCCGAGTGGCGGACGCGGTAGAGCTGATCGGTCGCTCGATTCGCTCCGGCGGGAGACCAAGCGTAGACCGGGTAGAAGCCCGCTTCGGGCAGGTCGGGGCGATAGGTCGCCACGGCCGTTTCAACCGGCGAGGTGTTGGCGAAGCGGTAACGGACGTCACCCGAGTCGCCGAAGTAGACGTTGCCGCTGCCGTTGCCCCAGCTTCCCTCGAACGAGACGCCGAGGTCGTCGTTGTCGAGGACGACTTCGTTCAGTTGGTCGCCGACCGGCCGCAGCGGAACAACCGTCGCGCCCGCATCCCAAAGATAGTCGGCCAAGAAGGTCATCTGATCTTGGTTGCCCAAGTCCTCGACCATGTCGAGCAGCAAGGGGCGTTGGTAGCCCCAACCAGAATCCGTTGCCGTGATGCCGTGCCCGCCGTGCAGGTAAGCGATCTTGCCATCGAGGCCGCCATCTGGCTGAGCTCCGAGATCGACGAGTCCGGCCGCCGAGAGCACTTCCCTCGATTCGAGGGCTTCGGCACGCAGGCGTCGGCCCGGCTTCTTGGAAGCCTTCGTGTCGCTCGATAGCAAGGCAGCGAAGATAGACAGCATCAAGAAGTGCCTGAGTCTCATGTTCCGTGGAGTCTCCGTAACACTTCAGAATAACTGCCAGCGAAGATACCGCTCTCGCATTTGCGCATCGCGCCCATGCGAACCAACGGCATCCGCCGTCGGCTACCCGTAACGTGGGTTGGCATGAAGCGCGGCGCGAATCAGTCTGCCGCCGCTTTGCCAGGAACCCGTGGATCACGCACCGCTGTGAGTCGTCCGTCGGGTCCGACCGAGATGCCTTGTGACACGCCGCCCGAAGGCAAGACCTCCAGCCGGTGGCCGCGTTCCAGCAGCGGCAACGCGGTGCCGATTGGTGTCGACTTCTCGAATCGCAAGCGATCCGGCCGCCATTGATGGTGCCATCTGGGCTGGGCGATCGCTTCGGCGAGCGTCATCTCCGCGTCGATGACGCCGGTGATGGCGAGCAGCACCTGCGTGATGATCTTCGGCCCGCCCGCGGCGCCGATGGTCAGCAGCGGCTCTCCCGCTTCGTCGAGAACGATCGTCGGGCTCATGCTGGAGAGTGGCCGCTTGCCCGGCTGCACCGCGTTGTTCTCCGCCCCGATAAGGCCGAACGCGTTCGGCGTGCCGGGCTGGGCGGAGAAATCGTCCATCTCGTTGTTCAGCACGACACCCGTCCCGGGCACGATCACCTTCGAGCCGAAGCCCGTGTTAACCGTGGCCGTGATCGCGACCCACCAGCCGGCCGCATCGGCGGCGGCGATATGGGTCGTGTGCCGCCCAAACAGGTCTTGCCGCCACTGCGGAGGCGTGCCATGCGCGGGGACGGGCTGGGATTTCTTCGGGTCGATTTTCTCAGAGAGCCGCTCGATGTAAGCCGGGTCGATCAGGCGACGCGGCACGTCGGCGTAGTCGCTGTCGCCGAGCCAATGGGCCCGATCGGCGAAGGCCAGCTTCATCGACTCGGTGAGCAGGTGGATGGCATCCGAGCGATCCTTCCTCCAAACGCTCGTGAGGTCGAACCGCTCGAGCATCCCCAACATCTGAGCCACGTGCACGCCGCCGCTGCTCGGGGGCGGGAAGCCAACGACCGTGTGGCCGCGATACTTGGAGACAATCGGTGTCCGGCGTTTGGCTCGATAAGCGTTGAAGTCGTCTGCGGTCAGGATGCCGCCGTTCGCCGCCATCCAATCCGAGACCTGTTGAGCGACCGGTCCACGATAAAAATAGTCGATGCCATCGCGAGCAATCCCGCGATAGGTCACCGCCAAATCGGGTTGCCGAAGCCGATAGCCTTCTGGGTGGGCCTTGCCATTGGCATCCAACAGTTGAGCTCGCGAGGCGGGGAACTTCCTCAGGACCTCGGCCTTTGACTTGAGCCGGCTGGCGTAGTTCGAGTCGATAGGGAAGCCCTCCTCCGCGGCCCTGATTCCGGGCTCCAAGAGACGCGACAGCGGCTTAGAGCCGCACGCTTCGAGCACGGCCGCATAGGCAGCCAATGCCCCGGGGGTGGCGACCGCCAGCGGGCCGGTCTGGCTCAACTCCGGGTCCGCTTTGCCATCGACGAGGAACATGTCACGCGAGGCGGCCGCCGGGGCCATCTCGCGGCCATCGATAGCGATAAGCTCGCCCTCGGGCGTGCGGACCAAGATCAAGCAGCCGCCGCCGATCCCCGAGTTGTGATTGTCCACCACGCTGAGGGTTAGGGCCGCACACACAGCCGCATCGACCGCGTTGCCTCCTTCGCGGTAAACGGCCATCGCCTCGTCGGTCGCGATCGGCTGGACCGTGGCGATGGCATAGCGATCACCCGTCGCCGTGAATTCGGCCGTCTCGACGCCTAGCCCGGCCGAAGCCGACAGAACGGCGGCGAGGGTCGTGAAGCAACGCAGGATCAAGGCGAATCTCCTTCGGGTTGGATAGCAGCTACGGCGATCGAAGCGATCCGCCCGGCCAAGTGGTTGACACTCCCCTTGCCATCGGGGTGCAGCCGATTGGATAGGAAGATGACGAACAGATCGTGCCCCGGGTCGATCCACATCGCGGTGCCCGTGAAGCCGCCGTGGCCAAACGAACTCACACTCATCAGGTCGCCCCGATTGCTCGAATAAGGGCTCAGCACATCCCAGCCCGCTGCGCGACGAGCCCCTGATACCTGCCGTGGGCGCGTCATTTCCCGCACGGTTGCCGGGGAAAGCACGCGTACCCCGCGGGCCGCGCCTTCGCCAAGCATCATCGCGGCGTAGATGGCGAGATCGTCGGCGGTGCTGAACAGGCCCGCGTGGCCGGCGACCCCGCCGAGCAGGGCGGCTCGCGGGTCGTGGACTTCGCCGACGAGCATCGCGCCGTCACGCGGTTCGCTCGCCGCACAACGCGTTGTCAGTTCTGCCGGTGGGTTGAAGGTGGTCTCGGTCATGCCGAGCGGGCCATGGACCCGCTCCTGGACGAAGCGGTCGAGCGGTTTGCCACTGACACGCTCAACCACCTTCCCCAACAGCTCGAAGTTCACATCCGAGTAGCGGAAGCGTGTGCCGGGCGGATCGGTCGGCTTGAGCACGAAGAGCCGCCGCCAAGCCTCCTCCACGCCGTGCCGGTAGTCTTCGATCGAGTTGTCGGGGATATGCCCCGAGTGATGCGTCAGCAGTTGCTCAAGGGTGATCTCGCCGCGCTGGTCGTCCGGCACCTCGGGCAGGTGCTTGTCGATCCGGTCCTTGAGGCGGAGCCGGCCGTCTTCGACCATGGCCATGAGGCTTGTTGCTGTCGCGAGGGGCTTTGTCAGCGAGGCGAGATCGAACACCGTCTCGACCGTCATCGGCAGCCGCTCAGGTAACACTTGTCGATCGCCGAACGCACGCCGATAGACCAGCCGATCGCCGCGTCCGATAGCCACCACACAGCCGGCGAACTCGCCGTCGGCATGGGCCGCTTCGACTTCCCGCTTGATGTTCTTGAGGTGGCCTGCCCGCATGCCGGCCGACGCCGGATCGACTTGTGGAAGGTCCTCGGCTTGGAGCGCAGGCGTGGCGAGTATCAGGGCCACGAGCGATGCAACGAGTCGATTTCTCATGCTGGCTGCCTCCAAAGACGGTCCGCGACGAGGCCTGCCATTAATGTCGAGCCCGAAGCGATCAAAGCGTTCCACATGCCGTTGAGTTTCCAGGCGGCGTCCGCGTTTTCATTCCAAAAGAACACGGCCGCTCCCACCGCGACGCCGGCACCCAGGGCCACCATCGCGGCCGCGGGGCGGCATGAACCACGCAGCCTACCCAGGGCAAAGAGCCCAACCAACACGCCGGTCGTGAAGCCCGCGATGCCGAGCACCAGGTAAATCACCGATTGATCGATGCCCCGATCGTAAGCCCCGATTGCCACGGCGGCTTGCAGCAGGGCGAAGGCCAGGGTTGCCAACTTCGCCAGCCGAACCGTCTGCTCCGACGAGCGAGGCTCACCCTCCCGCGGTTTCAGTAAGTCGTTTACTGCGACGCCCGCCGAGGCATTGATCGAGCTCGATAGCGTCGAGATCGCCGCCGCGATGACCGCCGCGAACAGTAGTCCACGGACCCCCGAGGGCGTGTGCCCGGCGAGGAACGCGGCGAAAGCCTGGTCGCCCGCGAGGCCGGTTGCCTCGGGAGAGTTGGCGTAGAACGCCGCTAACCCAATGCCGATGAGCAGGAAGAGCAAGAACTGCAAAGCGACCACGGGCCCGCTAAGCCCCAGGGCAATGGCGGCACTCCGCTTGCTCCTGGCGCAGAGGTAACGCTGCACCATCAGGTGATCGACGCCGTGCGTCGCAAGCGACAAGAACGCCCCGCCAAGGACGCCGGACCAGAGGGTCATGCCACCACCGAAGACCCCGACACGCGGATCGATCAGCCGGAAGCGATCCGTCTCGACCCCGAATTCGAGGATCGCTCCGACGCCGCCCGGGACCGCCCGTGTTAGCAGCCAAGCCGCGACGAGTGCGCCGATCGTGTAGATCGTGAGTTGGAAGGCGTCGTTCCAAACGACCGAGGAGACCCCGCCGAGCGTCGCATAGAGGGCCGTCGCCGCGGCGATCGACGCCACGCAGGTTGGCAGGTCCCACCCCAAGGCTTGTTGCAAGGCGAGCCCGGTCAAGAAGAGCCGCAAGCCATCGGCCAGGGTCCGGCAGAGCAGGAACAGAGCCGATGCCGCTTGGCGGATGCCGGGTCCGAACCGCGACTCCAAGACCTCGTAAGCCGTAAACGACTTGCCCCGGAAGTACTCGGGCAGCAGCCACGCGATCACGAGCAAGCGGCCCAAGACGTAGCCTAGCGTGATCTGGAGGAAGAAGAGGTTGCCGCCGTCTGAGAAAGCTTGACCCGGGAGGCTCAGGAAGGTGACCGTGCTGGTCTCGGTGGCCACGATCGAGAGCAGCAGGACCGGCCAAGCCAGGTTGCGTCCACCCAGCAAGTAGCCCTCGGCGGTTTGCGATGTCTTGCAGGGCCAAGCTCCCCAAACGACCGTGCCGACTAAGTAAACGGCCAGGATTATGAGGTCCGCCCGGGATAGCAACGACGCCCCGAGCAGCGGCTTCGCAAGCAGTAACGGCAGTTCGGAGGTGGCAAGCATGGCGTGGGGGCGAGGCTAGCAGTCAGGGGGGATCGAACGGAACAAACAGCGCAATCCTGTCACGCTACTGCGCAGTGGCCACCCCGCTACCCACTGCCGATCGGTAGAGTAGCGGACGTGAAAGCCCACTTCCGCCCCAACGCCAGCCACACCGTCCGACGCGGACCCGAGGGGACCGCTGCGCCAACAGGGATCGCGCAGCCGGCTCACGGTCCGGGTGGCCCGCACACAGAACAAGTGCCGCTCGATCATCTCACCACCGAAGCCCGCAACCCAGCCTCGGAAGGCCTCGATGGCCTGACCACGCTGGAGATCGTTCGCGTGATGAACGCGGAAGACGCGCGAGTCGCCGAGGCGGTCGGGCGCGAAGCGAAAGCGATCGCCGAAGTGGTCGATGTCCTCGCCGAACGCCTCGGGCGGGGCGGACGCTTGATCTACACCGGGGCCGGCACGTCCGGCCGGCTTGGAGTGCTAGACGCCGCCGAGTGCCCCCCGACGTTTAACACCGACCCTTCGTTGGTGGTTGGCCTCATCGCCGGTGGGCATGGCGCCTTGCTCAAAGCCGTCGAGGGCGCGGAAGACAGCCCCGAGCTCGGGGCCAAGGACCTCGCCGAGATCGAACTCTCCAAAGACGATGTCGTCGTCGGCATCGCCACCAGCGGACGCACGCCTTACGTGGTGGGCGGCCTGCGTTACGCCCGATCGGTTGGAGCCTACGCCGTCTCGCTGAGCTGCAACGCCGACGCCGAGATCACTGGCTTGGCGGATACGGCGATCACCCCGGTGGTCGGCCCCGAGGTGCTCAGCGGCTCGACTCGGTTGAAGGCCGGCACGGCGACCAAGCTGGTTCTCAACACCATCACCACCGGCGTGATGGTGAAGTTGGGCAAGACCTTCGGCAACCTGATGGTCGACCTGCGCCCGACGAACAGCAAGCTGCATTCGCGGGCGATCCGCATCGTCCGCCAAGCCACCGGGCTCGACGCGGAAGCGGCCGGCACGCTCCTCACCTCGTGCGATGGCGAAGTAAAGCTCGCGATTGTCACGCATCTGACCGGATCGGAGCCCACAGCGGCTCGCGAACTCCTGGCGAGCAATTGCGGGCATGTAGGGCGTGCTGTCGGTCGAGAGTAGACTGAGTGCCGACGTATTCCCTGCCATCCCCTCGCCAGTGAGCAACCCGTGACGCGACTGCTCGGCGTGGATGGCGGCGGCACCAAGACCATGGCTCGGCTCTTCGAAGCGGGTCCCAGCGGGCGGCTCTGCCTGATCGCGTCTGGCACCGCCGGCGGCAGCAACCCCCACAGCGTCGGTTGGGAGGCTTGCCAAGCGGCCATTTCGCAAGCCATCCGGGTCGCGACCGGCGGAAGTGCGGAAGGCATTGAGGCGGCGACGATCGCCGTCGCCGGCTGCGCAGCGGAAGCATCCCGCGAGCGGCTCGAGTCCTGGGCTCAAGGGCAGGCGATCGCCCAAACGGTCGAGGTGGTTCCCGATACCCAACCGATCCTGGCCGACCTGCCAGCCGGCGAGGAGGGCATCGGCTTGATCGCCGGCACCGGCTCGTCGGGGCTGGCGCTCCATGCGAGCGGGAAGGCAGAACTCGTCGGCGGATGGGGTTACTTGGTCGACGACGGCGGGAGCGGCTTCGCCCTCGGGCGCGATGCGCTCCGCCAAATCTTCCACGACGCCGATGCCCGGGCCACACCGAGTGAACTCACGACGGCTCTGCTGAACCGAACCGGTTTTGAGACGGTCGCCGAGATAAAAGCCGCGATCTACGGCGCCGACGATCCGCGTGGTTGGATCGCTTCGCTCGCGCCGGCGGTGATCGGTCTCGCGGAGCAGGATGAACCGTCTGCCGTGGCAATCGTTTCCACGGCGGCCGATCAATTAGCCACGCTCGCCGAGAACGCCGCCAACCGACTTAGCGGATCGCGGCAAACCTTGCCGGTTTGTTTGGCCGGTGGCTTGCTGGCCAGCTCGACGTTCTACCGAGACGCCCTGAAGACGCGTCTCATGCAAAGGGGTTGGCCGGCCGAGCAGGTACGCCTCGCCCCGGACGGGGCGGTTGGATGCGCGTTGCTGGCTCAGCGGCTCCTCAAGACCTGAACTGCCTCGCGGCGAGTCTCAGCAAGTGATGGTGCCACCCGTGAACGGCTCGTTGCAGCCGGTCGTCTCGGGGACCGTGATCGGCAACTCACGCAGCCGGCGAACGGCCAGCCAAGCGAAGCACTCCGCTTCGAGGGTTTCGCTGCTGAGCTTCTTCTCTTCGACACGGCGGACTTCGTCGAAGTGCTCGGCGAGCATCGACATCATGACCGGATGCTTCACGCCCCCGCCGGTGACCCACAAAGAATTGGGTTTCTGCGGGAGCCGTGCGACAGCGCCGGCGACGGCCCGGACGGTCACGGCACAGAGGGTCGCGGCGCCGTCTTCGACCGAGAGCGGAGAAACATCAACATGGTCGAACTCGAAACGATCGGCGGCCTTCGGGAGCGGGCGAGCGAAGAACGGGGCCGATAAGGCTTCGGCCACGAGGGCCTCGCTCACGTTGCCTGCGAGGGCCAATTGACCGTCGGCATCGAGTGGCAAGTCGGCCATCTCTTGGGCCCATTCGTCGAGGAGCCCACAGCCGGGCCCGGTGTCGCCCGCGATCAGAGCCCCGTCGTCGCCGAGCCAGGTGACATTCGCCACGCCGCCGAGGTTGAGCACGGCGACCGGCTTATCTTCGGAGTGGAACAGGGCACGGTGGAACATGGCGGCGAGCGGCGCGCCCTGGCCTCCGCCGGCGATGTCGTTGCGGCGGAAATCGGAGACCACCTTCAGCCCGGTCGCGTGGGCGAGTTGCCACGGGTTGCCGATCTGGAACGTTAGCTGCTCGTCCGGGATGTGGCGGACCGTGTGCCCGTGGAACCCGACGAGCTCGGCCCGCTTTGCTTCGGCCGGGTGCTCTTCGAGGATGGCGGCCACCGCCTCGGCGTGGACAGCGGTGATCTGTTTCTCGAGCCGCAGCAAGTCGGTCGTCGGCATATTGTGCTGCGACGCTTCAAGCAGCCGCTCGCGCAGCTCTTGGTCGTAAGGCAGCGTGAGCCCGCCAACGACGGTGATCTTGGCTTCGCCATCGGTCTTCAGCAGGGCCGCATCGACACCATCAGCGGAGGTGCCGCTCATCAGGCCTACGACCGTAATCGCTTTATTCGGCAAAGGGATAGCTTCGTGTGTGGGGGGAGTCGTGCAAAAGCGACCAGCTTCTACCTAACAAACAGTAGGAAATGCCGTGATATGACGAGCCTTCGGCTCGGTTTCCGGTTGGGCCGCCTGTTCCAAGGGTCGGCCAACGAGGTCGTTAATCGGTGAGTGTTTTCGAGAAAACCGCGCCGATCTGCGCAAAAAACGTCCGAACCAAGTAGCATGGGAGTTTCCACCCAGGTTTGTCCAGATACAAGCCTAGCGGGCGGATAACACGCAAATTCGAGGTTTTTCGACGCTGCGGTTGGGGCTCGGCGATGTGCTCGCTGGGTGTGGCGTGCTGCTAAACGAGGTTAGCGAGGGCTCAAGCATGATCCGCGATTCGAAACCCCCAACCGCCGGCGGACAGGTCGCCATCCCGGTCGCCTCGGCACCCGAATCCCTCAAACAGATTGCCGTGTTGGTCGAGACCGATTCCAGCGCCGGCTGCCGGATCATCCGCGGCATCTCGAATTACGCCGACCGCCACGGGCGCTGGCACTTGTTGCTCGATCCGCGTGATCACGAGCATCGCTCCGCGTTGCCGGACGGCTGGCACGGCCACGGCATTATCGCTCGGATCACCTCGCAGAAGCAGCTCGAGCGGCTCCAGGCTCGCCGGCTTCCGTTGGTGAATGTCGATGATGTGATCGAGCCCCAAGAGGACGTTGCTTCGGTCATCACCGACGAGGCGGCTCTGGCGGAGATGGCCCTGTCGCACTTGCTCGATCGTGGCTTCCGCCAGTTCGCTTACTTCGCCCCGCCGAGCCTCGATTACTCCAAGCGTCGCGGGCAGGCGTTCGCCGAGAAGGTGCGGGCGGCCGGGCACGAGTGTGCCGTCTACAAGCCGGGCTACCGCGCCGGACGCCGACTCGGTTGGGCAGAGCGGCTCAAGCGGGTCGATCGTTGGATCCGTTCGTTGCCGCGTCCGATTGGCGTTTTGGCGGTCGATGCCGAGCAGGCACGCCAACTCGCCGAGATCTGCCACTTGTCCGGTATCCGCGTGCCGGACGATGTCGCCGTGCTCGCCGGCAGCCTGGACGAGTTGCTCTGCGATGTCAGCACGCCGCCGTTGTCGGCGGTGAATGTCGCAAGCGAACGGATCGGACACGACGCCGCCGGCCTCCTCGACCAACTCATCGCCGGCCACGCAAAGCCGACCGGGCCGATCGAGATCCCGCCGCGAGGCGTGCAGAGCCGGCAATCGACCGACCTGCTGGCGATCGACGACGAGGAGATCGTCGATGCCCTCCGCTACATCCGCGACCACGCCTGCCGCGGCATCATCGTCGAAGACATCTTGCGACAGGTGCCGATCTCGCGTCGGAGCCTGGAAATCCAGTTCCGTAAGTACCTGGGCCGTTCGCCCGCCCGCGAGATCCGGCGGGTCCAACTGGAACGGAGCCGCGACCTGCTCGGCCGCCGTGAGCTGTCGATCACCGAGGTCGCCCTGGCGTGCGGCTTTGCCAACGCGACCCGCTTCGGGGTCGCCTTCAAGAAGGACACCGGCAAGACGCCGCACTCGTTCCGCAAAGAACTGCTGGCGGGCCAACGCCAGACGACCATCGGCGTTTAGTCGCCGGTGACTTGATGCTCGTGGATCGCCGCGGCTAGGTTCTGGAAGAGGGCCTGCAACTCGTCGTCGCTCTCGCCGCCGTCGGCCATCAAGGCCATGGCGTAATGGTGCAGCGTATCGTTCTCGACCGATTTGACGATCGACCATTCGGTTCGCAGGCCCTGCAGCATCCCCGGTTTGGTCGCCAGTTGGACCCGGCCTCCCAGCGCGGCGGTGACGGGGCTCTCTTTCTTCATCTCTAGCACGCGTGCCGCCGCGATCGCCGCCGGGTCGCCCGCTTCGACGTGCTCGGCGAGCCGCAGCATCAAGACGGCTGCCGAGGAAGGCGTGGCCGTGTTCTCCCTGCCTTCGTTGCGGGCGGCTTGATCCATCATCTTGCGCCGCAAGAAGATTTCCCCCTCGCCGTGCATCTCCTCGATCAACTCGTTGATCGCTGCCAGACCGAGTCGATCGATCAGCAGGTTCGTAGCCACGTTGTCGCTCAAGACGATCATCGCGACGGCCAGATCGCCCAGGGCGACCCGCGTGTTCGGCGATGAGAAACGTTGCAGCACGCCACACCCGCCGGCTCCATTCGTGGGATCGATGGGCAGGGCCTCACCAAGCGACAATTCGCCGTTTACTGCCAGTCGATGCAGCGTCCACAGGATCGGTACCTTGATCGCGCTGGCTTGGGCGAAGGCCTCGCCCTCGTTCAGACCGAATCCCGGCGCACCGCTCGCGTTGATAACCGAGAGACCGACCCGGGCCGAGGTTGTCTGGACGACGCGGGCGATGCATTCTGGGGGGTTCATGGGTCGCAGTCTCACGCAAACGAGTCGAAGCGCGAAGAGACGGACACCTTTGCGCCTCGGCGGCTTTGCGTGAGACTAGGCCCGTCTCACAAACGACCATCGCCCCCACACCACGCTCCTCTATGCTGCTCTGGGACGACCTTATTGCCCGATCGGTCCTCACCTGCCCGGAAGGGGGCTGGAAGCCGAACGCCATCACCGCGGCGATCGAATCGATCCTCGCCAACGCCGCTCGGCCGGTCCATCGCGAGACGATCGGCCACTCGTTCGAGGGCCGGCCGATCGAGATGTTCACGCTCGGCAAAGGCCCGAAGCGGGCCATGATGTGGTCCCAGATGCACGGCGACGAGCCGACGCACACGAGCGTGCTGCTCAACCTGCTGCGGATGCTCACCGCCGCGGAGACCCCCGCCGAGCGGATCCTCCGCGGGCTGACACTCGGCATCATTGTGCCGCTCAACCCAGACGGGGCCGAACGCAACACGCGGTACAATGCGCAGGGAGTCGATATCAATCGCGACGCGCTCGATTTCGCGACCAACGAAGGCCAAGCGTTCCGTCAGGCACTCGAAGACTTCAAACCCGACTACGGCTTCAACCTCCATAACCAACGCCACCGGCTGGCCGTGGCCGATCCACGCGGGCCGGCCTCGGTGTCGCTGCTGGTTCCGCCGCTCGACGTGGCCAACACCCAGACCGAAACCGTGCAGGTCGCTAACCGCGTCGCCGCCACGTTCTGCGAACGCGTCTGCGAGCGGTGCGGCGGGCGGGTGTCTCGCTATGGGGCCGACTTCATGGCGCGGGCCTTCGGCGAGTGGGTCCAAACGCAGGGCGTGCCGGTCATCCTGATCGAAGCGGGCGGCTGGCCGGACAACGACTTCAAGCGGGCCGAAGAGGTCCACTTCGCCGCGTTCGCCCAGACGCTGCACGCCATCGCCGGCAGCGCCCTGGGCGAGGCGGATTGCTTGGAGGATTGTGACCCGAATAGTTACCTCGACCTGCCACGGTCGAGCGAGTACCAGTTGTTCGACCTCATCGCCAGCGGCGCGGGCATCGCTCAGGCGACCGGCACCGGCGATGAGTATGCCGTCGCCAAGGCGTCGCTCGGCGTGAACTTCCTCAAGCGCAAGGCGGGCGTCACGGCGCTCGACGGCACCGTTGCGGGCATCGGCGACCTGCACGAGAACGGCGCGATCACGCTGGTGGAGACCGAGGCCACGATCCTGCCGGGGCGGATCGTGCTTGCAGAGCAGTCGGCCGACGCCTTCGACGACAGCCCGGCGGACTGGGAGGCACTCGCCGCCGCCGGCACGACGACCGCTCTCGTTCCGCTCAACTTGGCCGACGACGACCTCGACCACCAGATCGTGGCGGCCCGACGCGACACGCCGCCGATCAATGCCGCCTTCGTCGTGAAGCACGAAGGGACCGGGGCCGACGAGAGCACCCTGCTGCAACGCCTGACGATGGTCGTTGGCGCTGGTGCCGTCGCGACGACCGGTGAGCTGCCGGACGTGCTGGTGCAAGCGTGCTGCCACCTCGGCCTACCGGCCCTCGACCCGGAGAGCACGCCGCGTCGCAGCTCGCCGGTGCCGGCGACCGTGGCGGCTTGGCTCGCCGAGACGCGGCGCGTGGCGGATACCCTCGGCTGGGGCGAAAGGGGGCGGATCGCGCTGGATGCGCCGGCCGACTTTGTCCTCGCTGCGCCACAGGGTGACGCCATCGCGCACGATTGCTTGCGAGCCGTGTACGTCGGCGGTACGGTCGTCCGCGAGGCCGATGGGCTCAATCACGACTCTCCCGGGCAGTGGCTGGGGTGATTGGAAGCCAAGCGGAACGACACGCGTCCCCCTTTGCTGGTTGCCGATGCTCAACCGAATCTGGTTCTGGCTGATCGTTGTCGGCATCCTGTACGCGCCGGTCCGTGGTGTCGTGCGGCAGGCGATTGGTTGGGAGGAATCCCCGGCGGCGGTCGAAGAAGGAGCCCCGGCCGAAGTTGCCGAGTCCGTCTCGTTTGCCGACCTCGGCAAGCAGATCACCGAGTCGGCGATCGACGGGGCGAATGTCTCGGTCGAGTTGCTGCTCGGATTGATCGGCATCATGGTCCTCTGGCTCGGCCTGATGCAGGTCGCCAAGGACGCCGGCCTCGTCGACGGGCTCGCCTGGCTTCTGCGTCCGCTGATGCGTTGGCTCTTCCCGGGCGTGCCCGAGGGGCATCCGGCGCACGGGGCGATGCTGATGAATATCTCGGCGAACGTGCTCGGCCTCGACAACGCCGCCACGCCGTTCGGCCTGCGGGCGATGCAGGAACTGCAAGACCTCAACGAAGAGAAGGAGACCGCCACGGATGCGATGGCGACCTTCCTGGCGATCAACACCAGCAGCGTAACGCTCGTACCGATCTCCGTAATCGGCTACCGCATCGCCGCCGGGAGCGAGAACCCGGCCGGCCCGATCGCCGGCATCATGCTCGCAACGCTCGTCAGCACGCTGGTCGCGGTCGTCACGGTCCGGACGCTCGCCAAGCTGCCGACGTTTGCGCTCAAGCCGCCGAACCTCGATAGCAACGCCCCGGAGGCCTCCTCATGAGCTTCTCCGAATCGCTGGTCGCGTTCTCCGAGGTGGTCAGTCAGTGGACGGTCCCCGGGGTCATCCTGCTCATCGTCATCGCGGCGAAGGTCCGCGGCGTGGCGATGTACGAATCGTTCGTCACGGGGGCGAAGGAGGGCTTCGGCGTCGTGGTGATGATCATCCCGTACTTGGTGGCGATCCTCTTCGCGATCAAGGTCTTCCTCGCCAGCGGCCTGTTCGACGACCTCAAATGGCTCGCCGGCAAGGTGCTCGGCTCGGTCGGCCTCGAATCGGCGACCGAGGTCTTCGAGCTCTTGCCGCTGGCTCTGAGCAAGCCGCTGAGCGGCGGGGCTTCGCGGGGTGTGTTGGTCGGGGTGTTCGATGTTCACGGGCCCGATTCGTTCTTGGGCAACACCGCTTCGCTGATGATGGGCAGCACGGAGACCACGTTCTATGTCCTCTCGGTCTACTTCGGCGCGGTCGGCATCAAGCGGTTCCGCCACACGCTGCCGGCGTGCTTGATCGCCGACTTGTCCGGCCTCACCGCGGCACTGGTTATGGGATGGTTGTTGTTCGCGTGAGTTCCCTCGACCACCAGCCGTTGGCCGTCCCGCCCGCCCTCAAGCCGGGCGATGGCATCTCGATTGTCGCCCCGGCCAGCTCGCCGAAGCGTGGCAAGCTCGAAGCCGCCCTCGCGACGCTCGCCGGGCTCGGATACCGCCCCAAGGTCTACCGCGACCTGTGCGACCCGCAGCGTTACTTGTCTGGCTCCGACGCGGATCGCGTCGCGGAACTCGAAAAAGCCTTCCGCGATTCCAAGACCAAGATGGTGCTCGCCGCCCGTGGCGGTTACGGCTGTGGGCGGATCGTCGATCGGGTTGATTTTGAGCTGCTCAAGCAACGACCAAAGATCGTTTGTGGCTATAGCGACCTCACCGCGTTGCACGCGGCGATCCAGCGTCGGTGCGGGCTGGTTTCGTTTCACGGCCCCAACTTGGTCGATGGCCTCGGCAACGGATCGCAAGAGACCGCACATGAGTTATCGGCCACGATCTCGTTGCTTAGTGGGAAGGCCGGCGTCGGATCGGTGATTGCTGGTCGGTCACAGACCGCCACGCCCCTCGTCGGTGGCTTGGCCGAGGGGCCGTTGGTGGGCGGCAACCTCGCCGTGCTGACCTCCCTGCTCGGCACGCCCGAAGAGCCCGACTTCCACGACGCCATCCTGGTGCTCGAAGACACGCACGAACCCCCGTACCGGATCGATCGACTCCTAACCCAGCTACGCCAGAGCGGCCGCCTCGGCCATCTAACGGGGATCGCGCTCGGCTACTTCAGCGACACCGGCGAAGAGGATCCAGGAGCCTTGCACGAGGTCTTCCGCGATCTCTTCGTTCCGCTTGGTATCCCCGTGCTTGAGGGGCTGCCCGTTGGGCATCTGCACCCGAACTACCCGCTCCCTCTTGGGGCCCGCGTGCGGCTCGATGCCGAGGCCGGAACGATCAAGCTCGCCGAGCCGGTCGTCGCGATCGATTGAACTCCCTGCGCAAAGACGCTGAGCGGCTGCGTGTCGGCCGGCTAGAGCGGACGCCCCGCTTGGTCTAGTTTCATACACAGCGGCACGACGCCGCGTTGCCGCCCCTTTGCCGCCTGCCCAAGCTCATGAGCGACGCCCTACCAAAGATCGGCGGCAGCCGGATCGTGATCCTCACCGAGGGGAAGACCGACCCGCTCACGGCGAAGACCGCCAACGTGCTGCTTCGTTACCGGGGCGATGACGTCGTGGCGTTGCTCGACTCGACTCAAGCCGGCAAGACCGCGGGCGAGTTGCTCGGCGTCGGTGGCGACACGCCCGTCGTTGCCTCGCTTGACGAGGCCGATCGCCCCGACACGCTGTTGATCGGCGTGGCGACCGCCGGCGGCAAGATCCCCGACGACTGGCGTCGGCTCTGTTACGACGCCGTCGCCCGCGGCATGAGCCTCGTTTCCGGGATGCATCAATTCCTGAGCGACGACCCGAAGCTGGTCGCCGCGGCCGCCGAAGCGGGCGTCACCATCCACGACGTCCGCAAGAACAGCGAGAAAGAGGTCGCGACACGCCAAGGCATCACCGACGACTGCCTCCGCATCCTGACCGTCGGCCAAGATTGCTCGGTCGGCAAGATGCTGGTCGCGCTGGAAGTGGCACGCGGCCTCCGGCGACGCGGCGTCGACGCCAAGTTTGTTGCGACCGGCCAGACCGGCATCATGGTCGAGGGAGACGGCCTCCCGATCGATTGCGTGGTCTCCGACTTCGTGAACGGCGCGTGCGAGAAGCTCGTTCGTGCCAACCAGCACCACGAGGTGATGGTCGTCGAAGGGCAGGCCACGATCACGCACCCGCGATTCTCGGCCGTCTCGTGCGGGCTGCTGCATGGCGCGAACCCCCACGGCATGATCCTCGGTTACGAGGTCGGCCGGACGCATATCCGGGGCATGGATCACCTGACGCTGCCGCCGCTGCGAGATGTCCTCGAAGCGTACGAGCACCTCGCCGCGTTCGGCCATCCGGCGAAGGTGATCGCGATCGCGATGAACAGCCGCAACGTCTCGCCGCAAGAGGCGGAGGCCGAGCGCGACCGAATCCGCTCGGAGTACGGCCTGCCGGTCGCCGATCCGATCCGCCACGGCCCGGACGAACTGGTCGACGCCGTTCTTAACTTCAAGACACACCGCTGAACCTCAAAAACCACCGATAACCGCTTGATCGAAGTCGCCACGCAGCCGCACCAGCTCCCGCTCAAGCACGTCTTCACGATCGCGCGGGGCTCGACGACCATCCGTGACACGCTGATCGTCTCGCTCACGGCGAGCGGGAACACCGGCTACGGCGAGGCGACCGCGAACTCGTATTACAACGCGACCATCCCCGAGTTGATCGCCGACATCGAGCGTGTCCAACCGTTGCTCGAAGGCTTCGCGATCGACTCGCCCGACGCCCTGATCGATGGGCTGATCCCGCAACTAGCGAACGCTTTGCCCGACAAACCGTTCGCGTTGTGCGCCCTCGACCTCGCGTTGCATGACCTGTGGGGCAAGCTTCGAGGCGAGCCGGTCTGGAAGCTGTGGGGCCTCGATTCGGCCAACGCGCCGACATCGAATTACACGATCGGCATCGATTCGATCCCGAAGATGGTCGAGAAGGCCAAGGAAGTCGCCGACTGGCCGCTGCTCAAGATCAAGCTCGGCACCGAGAACGACCTAGAGATCGTCCGCGAGCTTAGGGAACACACCGAGGCGACCTTCCGCGTCGATGCCAACTGCGGCTGGTCCGCGGAGCAAGCGATCGAGTTCTCCGGCCCGCTCAAGGAGCTCGGCGTGGAGTTCATCGAGCAGCCGCTCCCGGCCGACGATCACGACGGCGCCCGGCGTGTGTTCGAGGGTTCGGCCTTGCCGATCATCGCCGACGAGAGCTGCGTGGCGGAATCCGATGTCGCCCGCTGCGAAGGCCACTTCCACGGCATCAACATCAAACTCGTGAAGTGCGGCGGCCTGGCCCCGGCTCGGCGGATGGTCGCCGAGGCCCGCCGGTTGGGCTTGCGGGTGATGGCCGGCTGCATGACCGAATCAACGGTCGGCATCTCGGCGTTGGGGCAACTCGCCCCGATGCTCGACTACGTCGATATGGACGGCGCCGCGTTGCTCGCCGAAGACATCGCCGACGGCGTGAAGGTCGTCGCCGGCAAGGCTTGTTACCCCGGACGCAACGGTTCGGGCATCGAACTCACCACCGCCGGTTAGTCGGGGCGTTAAAACGGAGAAGCACCATGCGCGCTGCCCAACTCACGATCGCTCTGCTGCTCGGCACGGCGGCGTTCGCTTCGGCGAAGGAATCGAAGGAGCACCCGCTCGCGTCGGCCCTGCTGCCGATGATCGAGGCCCACGAGGGCGAGGTGACCGTGGCTTTCAAGCACCTCACCACCGGCGAGACATACCGCCACGATGCCGAGTGCCCGCTCCCGTCGGCAAGCCTGATCAAGCTGCCGCTGATGCTTACCGCGTATCGGGCGGCGGCGATCGGCGACCTGTCGCTAGACGATCGCATCGTCCTGTCCGAGGAAGACAAGGTCCCGGGCTCCGGGCTGCTGACGCCGCACTTCTCGGTCGGTGCCGACCTGTCGCTGCGCGACACGATCCGCCTGATGATGGCCTGGAGCGACAACACGGCCACCAACCAAGTCATCAACGCGATCGGCCGTTCCCAAGCCAAGGGGGACGAGGGGGAGTCGGCCGCGGGCGTCAACGCGGTTAACGACTTGATGGCCCGCCTGGGCTACGACGGCATCCGGCTCAACTCGTTGACCTTCCGGCGGGACACCACGGTCGATCTCGAACGGAGCGAAGCGTTCGGCCTCGGCCTCATGAACGCCGCGGAGACGGTCGACCTGCTCGAACAGCTCGTCCAGGGCGACCCGGGCGGAGAGTTCGATAAGTCGCTCGTCGAGGCGTACCGCGAAGAGATGCTCGGCCACCTGCGGGCGTGTCAGTTCAGCGACATGGTGCCGCGCTTGCTGCCGGCGGGCGTAGTCGTCGCTCACAAGACGGGCGGCGTCGCCAACGCCCGCTGCGACGCCGGCGTGATCGAGTCGCCGACCGGTCCGATCGCCTACTGCGTGATGACGGCCAAGAATCAAGACAAACGATGGACGCCCGACGCCGCCCCCGCGACGCTGATGGCCGAGATCGGCAAGGCGGCCTACGATTACTTCACCGCCGGCGCCGGGGCGGTCGAAGCCCCGCGTGTCGCGCGGGTGTTGCGGATGGGCCAGGATGACCCGCTCGTCGAACCGTTGCAGCGGACGCTGAACCTCCGGCTCGATCCAAGCCCCCGCCTGTCGGTCGATGGCGACTTCGGCCCGAACACCCAGAAGGCCCTCAAGGCGTTCCAGGAGAAAGCCAAGATCGCGGTGACCGGCGAGGTCGATTCGGCCACTTGGAAGGCACTCGGGCCGTTGGCGATGGAGGACGAGCCCGTTCCGCCGCCGAGCGAGGTCGCCAAGGAACTGGAGCCGCTCCTGTCTCAAGACCCGCTCGGGACCCCGGTCACGACCTGCCCCGCCTGGGCGATTGCCGACGGCGAGACCGGCAAGGTCCTCTTCGGCAAGAACGACTCGGCCGTCCGCGACCCGGCCAGCACGACCAAGATCATGACCGCCCACCTGGTCTGTCGCTTGGCCGAGAAGAACCCGGCCGTCTACGACGAGGTCATCACCTTTAGCGAGCGCGCCGACAACACGAGCGGCTCCACCGCCGGCGTCCGTGCGGGCGAGCAGGTCACCGCCGGCGAGTTGCTCTACGGCCTGATGCTCCCGTCGGGCAACGATGCGTCGGTCGCCTTCGCCGAGCACTTCGGCAGCCGTTTCCCGGGCGAGGAAGGAGAGTCCGCCTACGACCGCTTTATCGCCGCGATGAACGCCGAGGCCCAACGGCTCGGCATGGCGGAGACCGGCTATCGCAACACGCACGGCCTGACCGACGAGGGCCATGTCACCTCGGCACGCGACCTCGTGAAACTGGCTCACGCGGCGATGCAGCACGCCAAGTTCCGTGAGGTCGTCGCCACGCGGCTCTACGGCACGACCCTGCAATCGACCGCCGGCTACGAGCGGAACGTCGTCTGGAAGAACACCGATCGCCTGCTCAACTTTGAAGGCTTCTACGGCGTGAAGACCGGCACCACCGGCCCGGCGGGGGCCTGCCTTGTATCGGCGGGCGAGCGGAGTGGCCGCAAGCTGTATGTTGTCGTTCTCGGTGCCGACACCGGCAGCAACCGCTACCTCGACGCCCGCAACCTCTACCGCTGGGCCTGGAACCAACTCGGAGCAAAGTGATGCAACCCCCAGCCGAGCCGCGCCCGTCGGGAAGCGACCAAGCAAGGCGAAGAGCCATCCGGCTTTGCTACACCTTCGCCATCGCGGCGTTGCTGCTCGCGCAATCGGCCAGTGCCGAGGACCGCGAACCGATCGTCGTCACGGACGCGGCCCAAGAGCTGCACGACTCGTGCCTGCTCATCGACGGCCACAACGACCTTCCGTGGGAGCTCCGTCAGCAAGGCTCCAGCGACTTCTCGAAGCTCGATATCGCCCAGCGACAACCGACGCTGCAAACCGACCTGCCGCGCGCCCGCGAGGGGGGCCTCAAGGCCCAGTTCTGGAGCGTCTGGGTGCCGGCGCAACTCGATGGCACCGGCAAGGCCCTCTCGACCACGCTCGAGCAGATCGAGCTCGTGCGGCTGATGCTCAAACGCTACCCGGAAGACCTCGAGTTCGCCTCGACCGCCGACGACATCGAGCGCATCGCCGGCGAAGGCCGCATCGCCTCGCTGATCGGCGTCGAGGGGGGCCACTGCATCGAGGAGTCGCTTGGCACCCTGCGACAACTGCACGCCCTCGGTGCCCGCTACATGACCCTGACACACGGCGACACGCTCTCCTGGGCGGACTCCGGCACCGACGAGGCCCGCAACGGCGGGCTGACCGAGTTCGGCCTCGAAGTCGTTCGCGAGATGAACCGCCTCGGCATGATGGTCGATATCTCGCACGTCTCGGTCGAGGTGATGCACCAAGCGATCACCACGAGCACGGCGCCGGTCATCTTCAGCCACAGCTCGGCCCGCGCCGTCGCCGACCACCCGCGGAACGTTCCCGACGACGTGCTCAAACGGCTGCCGGAGAAGGACGGCGTGGTGATGGTGAATTTCTTCTCGGGCTTCGTCGTGCCGGCCGCGGCGGAGAACTACAACACGACCTTTGAGATGAAACGCAAGCTCCGCGCCGAGGGCAAGAGCGAGCAAGAGATCGACCGTGCAGTTGCCCAATACCGCATCAAACACCCGATGCCACGCGGCACGATCCACGACCTGCTGGACCATATCGACCACCTCGCCAGTGTGGCGGGAATCAAGCACGTCGGCATCGGTTCCGATTACGATGGGGTGAGCGTGTTGCCGGAAGGCCTGGAGGACGTCTCTACTTATCCACGCATCACCCAGGGCATGATGGACCGCGGCTACACCGACGAGCAGATCCGCGGCGTGCTCGGCGGCAATCTCCTGCGGGTCATGCGCCAGGTCGAAGCGGCCGCCGAGGGACGCGATTAAGGCGTAGCGGGCGGGTTTCGCGTCATTCACGAGCCCCTTCCGGAGTTACCCCGAGAGCTAGTCGCACAGTTGGTTGGAGACATGGGTAACGAGACACCGCCGCACCGCCGCACCGACGCCGCGTTGATCGACGCCCTCAAGGGCATCGTGGGCGCGGAGAACGTGCTGACCGAGCCGATCGACATCGAGCCGTACGCGTTCGATGGCACCGCCGCGATCAAGCAGACGCCCGGCTGCGTGGTGTTCCCGCGCGAACGGAACCAGGTCGCTCCCTGCGTCTACGCGATCACCTCCGCGGGTGTGCCGATGGTGACCCGCGGTTCCGGCACCGGCCTTTCGGGCGGCAGCGTGCCGATCGATGGCGGCGTGGTGCTGGGGCTCAATCACCTCGATCGCATCCTCGAGGTCGATACGGCAAACCTCACCATGCGGGTCGAGCCGGGCGTTATCACGATGGCGGTCGATCAAGAGGCGGCCAAGCACGGCCTCTTCTACCCGCCCGATCCGGGCTCGCAGAAGATCAGCACGATCGGCGGCAACGTCGCGGAGAACTCAGGCGGGCTGCGGGGGCTTAAGTACGGCGTCACCCGCGACTACGTGATGGGCTTGAGGGTCGTGCTCGCCGACGGCGAAGAGGTTTGGCTCGGCAACCAATGCGTGAAGGACGTCGCCGGCTACAGCCTCAAGGACCTGTTCGTCGGCAGCGAAGGGACGCTCGGCGTCGTGACCGAGGTCTTGCTCAAGCTCCTCCCTCGCCCCGTTGCGCGGCGGACGATGGTGGCCACCTTCGACGCGATGGAGCCCGCCGCCCAAGCGGTCTCTGATATCATCTCGCGGAAGATCGTGCCGTGCACGGTTGAGTTCCTCGATCAGGTGACGATCCGGTGCGTCGAGGACTTTGCGAAGCTCGGCCTGCCGACCGACGCCGCCGCGCTGCTGTTGCTGGAGTCCGACGGCCACCCGGCGGTGGTCGAAGAAGAATCGGCCGCGATGCGGCAGGCCCTGCTCGACAACGGCGCGACCGGCGTCGAGACCGCCGAGACCGAAGCCGATGCCGAACGCCTCCGCACGGCGCGGCGGGCCGCGTTTTCCGCGCTCGCCCGCGTCAGCCCGACGACGATCCTCGAGGACGTGACCGTTCCGCGAAGCGAGCTCGCCGCGATGGTCACCTTCATAGCAGACTGCGCCGCCCGCCATGGCCTGCGGATCGGCGTCTTTGGTCATATGGGGGATGGCAACCTGCACCCGACGTTCTTGACCGACGAACGCAACGAGGAAGAGATGCACCGCGTGCACCTCGCGCTGGCAGAGATCGTCGATGAGACCCTCCGCCGCCAAGGCACCATCACCGGCGAGCACGGCGTCGGCTTGGCGAAGAAGCCGTTCCTCAAGCAGCAGCTTGGCGATGCGAGTTTCGGACTGCTCAAGCGGGTCAAGCACTCGCTCGACCCGAAGGGGTTGCTCAATCCAGGTAAGGTCTTCGATTGAGTGATTCCAGCGAACCGTTGAACCTCCTCCAGACGATGGACTACTCCGTCGTCCAACAGTGCATGCATTGCGGCCTGTGCCTCCCCACTTGTCCGACTTATGTGGAGACCGGCCGCGAGCGCAACAGCCCGCGCGGTCGTATCGCCTTGATGCGGGCCGTGGCCGATGGTGAGTTGGAGTTGTCGCGTGACTTCGCGGAGGAGTTGGACTACTGCGTCGGTTGCTTGGCTTGTCAGACCGCTTGCCCGGCCGGGGTGGAGTATGTCTCGCTGTTGGAGAAGGGCAGGGCGGCGGGCGAGCAGGCCGGCCTGCTCGATACGCCCTCGCGGCGTGTCTATCGCTGGCTGAGCCTCAAGCTCCTGATGACGCGCCCTTGGTTGTTGAGGCTGGTCGCACGGGGCGTGGCGATCCAGCAGAAGCCTTGGGTTCGGAAGACGCTCTACAAGCTCGGCGCGATGCGCCTCGCGCCGAAGCCGCTGCGTGACCTCGAACCGCAGTCACCGCCGATCGATCCGCCCTTCAGCGACACCCGCATCAAACCGGTCGAGGCACCCGACCCGACCGATTGGAAAGGCCGCCCGCGGGCGCGGGTCGCTGTGCTGACCGGCTGCGTTCAAGATATCTCCTTCGCCCGGGTGAACCGGGCGACCGTCGATGTGTTGCTCGCCGCCGGCTGCGAAGTCGTCACGCCCCGGGCCCAATCGTGTTGTGGTTCGTTGCACGCGCACAACGGCGAGCTCGACACGGCCAAAGAGATGGCCCGCCGCACGCTCGATCAGTTCACACGTCCACCCTATCGGTTGGAAGCGATTGGCGCGGTCATCAGCAACTCGGGCGGCTGCGGCAGCCACCTCAAGCACTACGCGAATCTGCTCGCCGATGAGCCGGAGTATGCCGAGCGTGCCAAGGCGTGGGACGCTAAGGTCCAGGACGCTCAAGAGTATGTGTACGAGCTAGTCGCGGATGGTGAGCCGGCCAGCCGCCTCGCGAAGAAGCTCACGCCAGCCGCAGACGCCCAACCATCGGCGGCAGCCGGCGGAACGAAGCAGCCGCCACGCCTCACCTACGACGCCTCGTGTCACCTCTGCCACGGCCAAGGGGTCGTCAATCAACCGGTTGAACTGCTCAAGCGGCTCCCCCAGCATGAGTTTGTCTCGCTGAGCGAGCCCGATTGGTGCTGCGGGGCGGCGGGCGTCTACACGATCACGCAGCCGGAGCAGGCCGGGAAGCTCCTGTCGCGGAAGATGCAAAACGTAAAAGCCGCAGCGCCCGACGTGATCGCCACCGCCAACCCGGGCTGCATGCACCAACTGAACCTCGCTTGTCAGGCCGATCCCGAGCTCAAGCACGTCCGCGTGGCCCACCCGATGGAGCTGCTCGCCGAGGCGCTCCATTAGCGGGCGGGAAGACTTCGCCGGGAGGGCGAGGCTCCTGCCGAGCCTTGAAGCGGGTACCCGGCGCGTGGCTCGGCGGGAGCCTCGCCCTCCCGAAGGCGGCAGTGCCCAGGGGACGAAGCTCGGCGTCTTGGGACTGTTTTCGGAGCAATTAGCCCCGCGTATGCCCGGCCTAGCGGGCATAGGTTTCATCTATCGAAGGATCGCCTCGCCAGCTATCATGCGGGCGACACGTCAAGGGTTTCTCCTGGGAGCCCTGGCGTGGCCTACCCCAGCCCGGCGGTTCCCGAGCACGGAGCCCCGCCCGCCTGAAGCGTCCTCCTGAGTCGATTGTCTGCCCCGCGGGGCGGAGCCGTGATCGAGGTGCGCTTGCAAACAGCGAATGCCCGCCGTGATCGATCTGCTCATCAAGCGTGATGTCAATCTCAAGACCGAACTCCTCTCCGGTCTGACCGTTGCCCTGGCCCTCGTGCCCGAGGCGGTCGCCTTCGCGTTTGTCGCCGGCGTGGACCCGACGGTCGGCTTGTGGGCCGCCTTCTTTGTTGGCTTTATTACCTCGATGCTCGGCGGCCGTCCCGGCATGATCTCCGGCGCCACCGGGGCGATGGCCGTCGTCATGACGGCGTTCGTCGTGATGTATGGTCTCGAGTACCTGTTCGCCTCGGTCGTGCTGTGCGGCGTGGTGCAGATCCTCTGCGGCATGTTCGGCATTGGCAAATTCATCCGGCTGCTGCCGCACTCGGTGATGCTCGGCTTCGTGAACGGCTTGGCGATCGTGATCGGCCTCGCCCAGTTCGAGCAGTTGAAACAGAACCACCGCGTCGAGTTTGACTCCGTCGCTCAATCGTTCCATATCACGGGTGACTGGCTCAGCGGGGCCGCGTTGTGGACGACCATCGGCCTGATCCTCGGCACGATGGCGATCATCCAGTTCCTCCCGAAGCTGACCAAGGCGGTCCCCGGCACGCTGGTCGCGATCGTCGCGATGACGCTGCTGGTGAACTTCACGCCGATCGAGTCGGTGACCGTCAACGATACGGTCGCGGAGATGAAGCACCTGTCGGCGGAGAAGGCCGCGAAGACCGATCAATTCGAGGCCGAGAAGCCCGGCCTCTTGTACGCCAAGGTCGACGAGCGGGGCGAAGAGATCGCCGCCAGCCAGATCGACGTGCCCGACGTCGCGGCCGAGCGGGTCGCCGGCGTGTTCACCGTCCCGCAGATCCCGCTGACCTTCGAGAGCCTGCTGGTAATCGGCGGTCTGGCGGTCACGCTCGCTTCGATCGGCCTGATCGAATCGCTGATGACGCTCACCCTGATCGACGAACTGACCGAGACCCGCGGCTCCAGCAACCGCGAGTGCATGGCCCAAGGCCTCGCCAACATGGTGTGCGGCTTCTTCGGGGCGATGGGTGGCTGTGCGATGATCGGCCAATCGATGATCAACATCCGCTCCGGCGGCCGCCATCGCCTGAGCGGCGTGTCCGCCGCGTTGTTCTTGTTGGCGTTTATCCTGTTCAAGCCGCTTTGGGCGTGCATCGGACTGATCCCGGTGCCGGCCCTCATCGGCGTGATGTTCATCGTGGTGATCGCGACCTTCGAGTGGACCAGCCTCCGGCTCTGGAACAAGATCCCGGCCAGCGACATGCTCGTGATCGTCGCCGTGTCGGCGATCACCGTGATGGCTGACCTGGCGATCGCGGTCGCTTCGGGCGTGGTGATCTCGGCCCTGGTCTTCGCTTGGAAGAAGTCGCACGCCATCCAGGCGGAGCACAGCGTGGCCGGCGGCATCAAGACCTACAAGCTCGACGGCCCGCTCTTCTTCGGCGCCGTGACCAGCTTCAAGGAGATCTTCACCCCCGCCGAAGACCCCGACCAAGTCCGCATCGACTTCGCCGGGACGCGAGTCTACGACCACTCGGCGATGGAAGCGATCAACGGCATCTGCGCGAAGTACCGTGAGCTCGGAAAAGAGGTCACCCTCAACGGGCTCTCCGAGGATTGCCAAAGCCTCCTCGACCGCGCCGACCGCATCCTCGACGTCAACGTCGAAGGCTCCGATGCCCAAGTGGCCGTCTGAACGAACCCGTGTCGTATCGGGACGCGTGACGGAAGCATGCTATAATGAGGGCGTGCCGTGAGCCGTGTTGTCCGATAGCGTCCCGCCCATCATGCCGAAGAAGATTCGCGAGTTGGTTAGCGACCTGCGGGCGGCTGGATTCGAGATGATACGGGGTGGAAAAGGCTCGCATCGGAAGCTGGTGCATGTGCGATACCAGGGAGCCGTGACACTCAGCGGTCGCGACGGCGACGACGCGAAGCGGTATCAGGAACGTCAGGTACAGCGAGCTATCGAAGAGGTTCAACTATGAAGCCCGCCGATCTCTATCACCGCTGGGTCGAATGGAGCGAGGAAGACCAAGTCTACCTCGGCCGTTGCCCCGATCTGATCACCGGCATCCACGGGCAAGACCCGATAGATGTCTATCGCGAGCTCGACCAAGTCGTGCAGGAAGTGATCGAAGAATACGAGCGGAGTGGACGCAGCCTTCCGCCCGTAAGAACGCGGCCGATGACAGAAGTTTTGTGAGTATGTAGTCGGCTCGATTTGCCTGAGCAATCGCGTTCTTGTCGAGGTCTCACCGCTGGAAGATCGGCAGCAACTGATTTGGTGCCGACAACGCTAGCGTGGTGAGGGCGGTCGTATACGCGGCCCCGTATTGGCGGTCTTCTTGGTGCGACTCGGGTGGCCACGAGCCGTCGGCGTGCTGGTGCGTGACCAGGGTCATCGCGGTCGGCGGGAAGAACTTGGCCCAGAAGTCGCCGCCGAGTTGGTACATCGCTTGGCTGCAATTGAAGACACTGTAGTGGTAGCGATCCTTCGCGAAGTTGCGGCGAGAGAACGGGATGTTCACGTTGTAGTCCTCGAAGCCGTGCCGCAGGATCCACTCGCCCGAGAGCTGGGCCTCGCGCGAGTTGTGGAACCCGGCGTGGGCCAGGGCCAGCACGCCTGCCCCGGCCATCGCCCGGCTGCGGCGATCGCGGTGACTCTTCTCATACTCGAAGACGCCGTACTCCTCGTCGAAGCAACGCCGGACATAATCGACGGCGTCGTCGATCGACTTCTGCGGCACCTTGAAGCCGGCGTTCTGGCTGGAACGCAAGAACATCAACTCCCACCCGGTGATCGACAGATCCGAATCTCCAAAGGGGTGGACGAACAGGTATCGCCAGCCGCCCCGGTCGTTCGGCTGCTTGTCCCACCGCTGCATCCGGAGCGATGCCTCCAAGGCCCGTTCGATGACCGTCGCCAGCTGCTGCTGGCCCTCGACCCCCTGGAGGCCATAGACCTCGCTGACCGCCAGCGACGCGATCGCGTGGTTGTAAACGATCGCGGTCCCCATCGGCCCCGGCACGCTTCGCGGGATGCCCCGCATCGGCGGGGCCTCGTAAGCGATCAAGCCGTTCGGCTTCTGCTGGCGAACGATGTAAGCGACCGCCCGGCTCAACGAGTCGCCATAAGGCCCCTCGCCCGGCAGGTGCCCGTTGGCCAAGAAGGCCAAGACGCACAGCCCCGTGACGCCCGGCTGCCCGCTCCGACGCGTCGGGAAGGAGCCGTCCCGCCGTTGCTGCAGGGCGAGCCAAGCCAGGGCCTTCTCGACCGACCCATCGACCCGCTGCCATTGGTCGGCGCTCAGCACCTCAACACTGGGGGTCGTAACGCTCGGGGCCGGCGCGGCACCAGCGGTTTCGGCTTTGGCTTGGAGCAGCGGCCCCGCGGCCGTGAGCAGCAGGGAGGCGAGGCACGTCGCGATTCGCATGAAGATTCTTCGACGAGGGGCGAGCGAGGTTGGCCAGGCAGCGACCGATAATTTAACGCGGGAGAGGCTTCCTCCCTTCGGATTAATCGCAAACTCTACTCGGAAACGCGTAGCGTGGCTCCTCGGTAGGTGATCTCTTTCGAGACGCTATACCGCTTTTCGAGCTGTGGCAGCTCGCCGGCGTGTCCCAAGACGATGATCGCGTCGCCGCCGGCCAGCGGGCAGTCGCCGGGCGGATCGAGCACGATCTCGCCATCGGACCGCCGCACCGCGACGATCAAGAAGCCGCGGTTGCCGCGCAAGTCGATATCGCTCAAGGCATGGCCGTCGAGAGGCGAACCGGCCGTGACGAGCAACTCATCGAGCTTCAAGCCGATCGTATCCAACTCGTGCTGCAGCTCGACATTCGATTCCGAGTTCGCCAGCATCTGCTCCGCACCGGGGCGCGTGATGAGTTGCGCCATCCGCTGACCGCCGATCACCGCGGGCAGCACGACCCGATCGGCCCCGCTGCGGAGGAGCTTCTTCTCGGTCGAGGGGTTCTCGGCCCGGGCGATGATCTCGACCTCGGGGTTCAACTCCCGCGCGGTGAGCGTGATGAAGACATTCGCGGCGTCGTCGGGCAAGACCGTGGCCAGCACGCGGGCACGGGACGCGCCGGCGCGGAGCAGAATCTCTTCTTCGATCGCGTTCCCTTCGACGACCAGCATGCCGGTGGCTTCGGCGTCGTTGAGCTTCTCCTCGTCCTGGTCGACCACCACGAACGCCGTGCCCGCGGCTTCCAACTCGGCGGCCAGGATGCGCCCGGCGCGTCCGTAGCCGCAGAGGATGGTGTGCCCGGTCAGCTCGTCGATGCCGCGTGTCATCCGCCGGCGGTTGATCGCCCGATTGATCTCGCCTTCCATCACCATCTGAACAAACCCTCCCGCGATGTAGATGACACAACCGTAGCTGACGACAATCAACATCATCGTCACGGTGCGGAGCGTGAGCGTATCGACCGGCCTGACCTCACCGTAGCCGACGCCAAAGATCGTGATGACGACCATATAAATCGCGTCGGCCAGCCCCCAACCGTGGGCCACGTAGACCGACGAAACCACCGCACAGGTCGCCAAGAAGAAGGCGGCCGTCGTTAGCAGGCGTTGGAGCGGGACGTGCACAGGCGAGACCGACCGGTAGCGTAGAGTTCCCGCCTGGGATGCCTACAGCGTACCCGATCGGGGCGGGTTCCGCGCTAGAGGGCAGGGGACTTCGTGCCACAGCCAACGCAAGAACGCCAGCGTCCGATGAGAGGGGGTCTCACGGACCTGGCGTTCTGGTTGGCTTGGCGATTGGCGGGGAGCCGGGCCTACTCGGCCGGCTGCACTACGGCCTCGGCTTTAGCCGCTTCGGGCTTCTGGGTCTTCTTGCGGATCCGCTTCCGTTTCGGGGGCGGGGCGCTCCACTCCTTGGTCAGCGTTTCGAAGACCTCGGGCGATTCGTAACGGACGATCCCCTTCGCGTCCGGCATCGGGCCGATCAAGCCCCGGAAGACCGGCAGCCCACGGAGCGACAGGTCGGTCGAGCAATCGTCGATCCCGATCTGCGAGTGCATCTTCAGCAGGTTGTCGGTGTGCGGGTAATCCTTGCTGCGGATCTCGCCGCCGGCACCTCGGGTGACGATGCGAATGGTCTTGGGGGCTGCCATAGAAGGTCTCCGGCGGGCGTCGGTGATTCGATTGCGGATCGATCGGCTGCGGAGCCCTCCTTCCTGTCTGGCTCGGTAGCGGCCTGCCCGGCGGGAGTGACGGCCTTCCTTCGGCCGCCCGCTCGGGGCACGCTCGTCGAAGTGAGAGATCGGCAGGCGTGCTAGCACTTCGTGAGCCCCCCGCGGGTGGCCGTCGCAGCGGGAAGAGCCCGCAAAATCGCGCCGCCAGCCGTGGCCGCCGGTTAGCGTCCCGGATGCGCCGAATCGAGCGGATATAACGGGCTCAAACGCCCGACCCTCGCTTGCCAGCAACCCTGCCGACAGATAATCTCATAGAGCTGCGGCCTACCAGCCCGCGGGGTAACCCGCACCAAGCTGAGGCCCGCTTGGAGGATATGCGAATGGCTAGCAGACTGATTCGAAATCAGTTGCCCCGCAAGGGGTTGAGGGTTCGAGTCCCTTGTCCTCCGCTGACTTACGTCGATTCTCTTTCGGCGTCTTAACCTGCTTGCACACAATTTGCACACACTCACTGGATCCATCCCAGCGCCGCCGCCAAGGTCTCGGCGTCGTGCTTGACGTAGTAATCGCTCGTCGTCTTGGGGTCGCTGTGTCTCGCAATCGTCTGCACCTGACTCAGATTCGCCCGACTCGCCAAGGCGGTCAGGTTGCCCCGGCGCAGATCGTGGGCCGTCGCATGCTTGCCGCTCTGGGTGACCAACACCCCCGCCCGCCGGCCGATATCACTGATGCGGCGACCAATGCTGCGGGTCTGCATCTGGTTGTTGTTGTGGGGCATCGGGAAAACGTGACCACGGCGCGGCACACCGCGGCGATCCACCAGCTCCCAGAACTCTGGCGGGGCAGGGAGGTAGCTGTCCGACCCGTTCTTCTGGGCTCCGAGGAAGACGATCAGCGGAAGCTTGCCAGTCAGATCGACGTGAAGGGGTTGCGAGAGCTCCCAGCGAAGCCGGTTCAGCTCGTCGATCCGCAGGGACGACAGCCAGAGCCCTCGGAGGAATCGTTCGAAGTTCGTCGAGTCGCGTGGTCGCACCTTGGGGACCGTGGCGATCATCCGCTCGAACTCTTCGCCGGTGATCGGCCGCGATCGCATGCTGGACTTGCGACCTTTGGGCTTTCGAAGCCGGATCGTCGGGGCGGTCTCGATCAGGTCCACAACGTCAGCCGCCCAACCCAGCCCCGCGTGCAAGGCGAGGTAGTAGCTCTTCGCGCTAGCCGGGCTGATTCCGGCCGTCTCCAACTCGGCCCGGAAACGGCTCAGCATGGCCTTGTCGATGTCGATCAGCAGCCTCGGTTCGCAGATCCGCTCGAAGTGATTGGCGGCCGTTCGCCAGCCGGCACGGCTCCCGCTGCTGAGTTGTTCCAGCCACTCCCGCTCGTACCGCCGGCGGAAGTCCTCCCAAGAGATCGCGATGCCCTCGGAGCGGCCTGGAAACTGCCCGGCAAGAAGTTGCTCCTCGAGCCGGCCAGCAGCCCGCTCGGCTTCGCGGCGGTCTGTTGTCCCGCTGCTCACCTCGCCGGACCGCTGGCCGCACTCCCAAATCAATCCAAAAGGTCGTCCTCGGTATCGGTGAAGTCGAACCCGAGCGAACGGCGTTTCGCCCATTGCTGTAGCTCCTCTATCTCGAAAAACACGTTGTCGCCATCTCGGAAGGAGGGAGGCGGGTTTTCACTTCTCAGCCACCGTCGATTGATCCAATCGCGGCTGAGATTCAAGTCCTTGGCTAGCTGGTCGATGTTGACGATCGGAAGCTGGAACATGTCACTGTCCTTGTTGACAAGCTCCGCCCGCCACCGCATATTTGCACTCGCGTTGAGTGCGTACCGGTTGCGGACGGCCTGCTTGGGTCGTTTTCGGGATCGGGAATCCGCTCCAGGTCTTGCTCCCTGCAAGGTTTGGGACTTGGGTGCGGAACGAGGTTTTCGGAAGAGCCCGCGGGCCGTTCGCTCTGGTATTGGCGTACCTAGAGAGCAAACAGCCCCGGGCTTTCTTCTTTGGTCTAGATCAAATCAAAGCCACCTCCTGACCGCTGAGCGGTCGATCGAAGGTGCACCCACCCGGTTCTGGGCTGCGGTGATCCAATTGGCGGCAGAAGGCCGCAGATATCGAGCAAGCGCGTACGCGCGCGTGTAGGTGTAAAACCATGGCCTTGGCACCTCCCGTGCCCAGCGTCCGTGGGCTCCCCGAGGTGTTAGCGCACCGGAGGGAGCCGCCTTTTTTGTCTGCTGGGTCGGCCCCCCCATTGATAGGCGGGACGCGACCGTGTTCAGTGGTGTCGTTGTACACCTAACACCGACAGGTTGGCAAATGCCTATCCGAGTCAATTGCGAGGCATGCGGCCACGCGGTCAACGCTCCCGAGAAGTACGCTGGCCTGCGAGTCAAATGCCCGGGTTGTAAGGCGGGCATGCTAATACCGCCGATGATCGACGATGGATTCGATGAGATATTCAGCTCCTCATCGTCTGTAGCGAGCCCCGCTGCAGTAACGCAGGTCGATGCGGCGGGCCCTCCCCGTGAAAAGAGGCAACATTCACCAAGGAAGCCACGGCCCGTCACCATCGAGAAGACTAGCAAGAAATGGAAGCTGCTCACCCTGATAGGGCTCGCGACCACCTTCTTCGGTGCCCCACTCTTCTTTGTCATTGCTGGCCTAGTCGCAGGCCCTGATAGCCGGTCGCCAGGCATTCTGGCTGCCGGCTCCCTTGTGCTTGCGTTCGCTTCTGCAATCGGCGGCGTGGCGTTGGTCATTTGCGCACGTGTCATGGCTTGGTGGCATCACGGATAAGAGCCCGTGAGGATCCTCGTTTGAACCTTCTCTCAGCCTCTCTGCGGCGGCGTAACGCGTCGTATCCTCCGGCGACTAAGACCACATGAATAGCCATCCGTCGCGACGCACGGGTTCCACAGGGGCCGCAAACCACGGCCCTGCGAATTGCGCCGAAAAAACTGCACGGGACAGCAAACGGCTGATCTAGTGGTCCTGCTCATCTTGACCCACCCCCCCTCCGCTTCGTGGGTCGCCGGAGCCGCACCAGGGCTGCCGGCAGCGTCGCCCGGCGACACGTGGGTCGCTTGGCGTGGGAGGCCGGCAGGGTGCCGCAGGGGGCCTCGTGTGAGGTGGTCGGCTAACAGACTGCGCCCAGCACCGGCCCGCACATCCCAAGCGAGAGATCACCGCTTCGGTTGTCCAAGAGCCCGAGGGCGACCAGCCGATCCACCCGGCCGGCGATCTGGCTCCAAGTCTCGATCGTGATGCCGAGCTCGGTCAGGGTAGAGGCCAACGCATCCACCGTGAGCGGAGCCCCGGTGCGATCGTTGTTGCGTACGATCCGACCGATCTCGGCATCGGTGCGGTCGAGTTGGTTGAGCGCCTCGATGGAGGCGTCGAAAGATGGGTGACCGGAATCTGAATTGCCATTCATGGCGGCGATCCTGCTACGTGGTTCATCGGCACTGGAAAACCCACAACGGGTGGCCCCGGCTACCGTCTGCCGCGCCCCAGTGTCGTCGCTTCCGGTCAAAGAGCGTCGCTCACCAAGACGGGTCGTAGTGTACATGCGTGAACGTCGCATGCAAGCAACAACTTCTGCCCCTTTTGCCCAGCCGGAACCACTAGCCCTTGGGGTGTGCCAGGGTGGTGTCACGAGGGCTTGCCAGTCACCCGAGCCCCGACGCGGTTGAGCCACTCTTTCCGCTTGACCCACCCCACCGGCTACCCTTCTCGCAGAGTCGTGCTATCCGGCCCCACGACGCGGCAAAGCGGGTGGCTCGCCGGCAGGTAGACGCCGGCAATGCCGGGCACGTCGGACTCGCCCCATGCGTTGAGCCGATTGGGATAGCCGGTCTCCGACGCAAACGCAAAGCCTCCCACCGGCTCCATCAGGCCGTGGCTGATCCACTTGGGGTCGAATGCCCGATAGGTGCGTTCGAGGTGCTCGTCGAATCGCAGGTTCGTGAATAGCCCCCGTGCGTTGGAGCTCATCACCTCGTTGGCCAAGAGGGCTGTGACGTCCAACGCGGTGTTGGGCTCACCGGGCGTGCGGCCTAAGACCCTCCATAGCAAGTCGCCGTTCTGGTCTCGCTTCTCAAGGTAACCCCCGTGGCCGCGGTATCGCTCACGCCCGAATGCGATCGCCTTGGTGGCGGGGAGCGGTTGATAGGGAAGCCTAATGGTGAGCTGCCCGGCGTTCGTCCCTGCCACCGGCACCCACGGCGGAACGGTCGTGGTCGTGTGATTGTCGTAGGTCGAGAGCACCGCCTCCCTAGAGTTCACCACGCTGCTCAGCGGCATGGCCTGACCGTACGAACTCAGGCCCCCCCACTTGCCGTCGTGGGTGTAATGGCCGACCCGCAGCAGCTCTTCGCTATCTACGCGGGGCGACACGCTGCCCGAAACGATCGGATCAGGCCCCGACGGCGATAACCTTCCCATCGAGCTCGTGTAGATCCTGGCCCGCTCTCCGCTGACGGTCTGGATCGTCGCTTGCCGAGGAGGCTCACCGCCGAAGCCACCCTCGAACGAATCACAAACTAGCCAGGCGTAGTGCATCCCGGTATCGGCGGTCGTTCCGCTGCCGGACCGCAGCAGCGGGTCGGCGTCAGCGATCTCGAGCGCCTCATCGCAAGCGAACACCTGAAGTCGCTTGAACGGCGACGCGGCGAAGCTCACCGGTCGGCTCAAGGCGAACGTGGCGCTGTGGGCGATCGACGGGACCTCAACGGTCGGCTCATAGCCCCGCAGAGCCGTAGGAAGACGGTACTCTACCGCTTGATAGTAAGCGCCCTCGCCGGCCGGGCAGTCGATCGTAACGGGGAACCACCCTCCGCCGCGGATGGGCTCATCATGCACCACATTGGATCCGATCGCCACCTTCACCCGTTCTTCCAGGAAGTCCACGACGGGGAGGTCGAGATACGTGTAGGTCCCGAAGGGGGTTCCGTTCCCTGGCTGAACCCGATCGTTCTGATACTGAATCGGGCCGTCCGGGTAGTCCGGATTGGCGGCGACGTTCGAGTTCTCGACCGCGATCGAATCGTAGATGAGGATCGAAGAGGGTCCGAACGGCGGTTGGTAGATGTAGGTGTTCTCTTGAGAACTCGGGTTCGCTGGGTTGCTCCAGTCGGGCTCGGCTAGTTCAGAGATCAGGTCGCCCGATTGAGGTGCCTGATAACCGCTAGAAGGCTCGGTGTACGAGTCGAACCATAAGTAGCGTCGCCAGAAGTATCGCGTTGCCCGCAATTGGCCCGCCCAATGGGCGGCATCTACCTCTCGGATCGTTGGGCCGAGGACCAAGCTGATCCGCTCGGTCACTTCCCTATCCGGGAGATTGAGGGGCCCCGGCAGCTTGTACGAATCCTCGTGCAGGAGCGTTGCCACCGAGGTCTCGATCGATCCGGCAACGGTTTGGCCATCGGCCTTGTTCACGCTGCCGTAGACGAGTTCGCGGCTGACGAATCGGCGGGACACGCTGTATTGCGCTTGGCCCGGGAAGTTGGGGTCGAAGTCGTCGCGATAGCCGGTAAGGAGCGGGACATAGTCGTAATGCCGAACCACCCCGAAATCGAGGCCCTGGGAGTGCTGGGCGAACGCCCAGTGATACCACTCGTCACCGACCCGCATACGGCGGGTCTGTTCGGTCGCCGAGTCGGGCGAGTTGCTATCGTCGGCCCCGTTCGGGCCATTGTAGGGACCGAGTTTATCCGGTCCGATCCGGTCATCGAAGCTGCTCGGCCCACTCTGCATATCCAGCAAGTCTTGGGCGGTCCAACTGTGGTCGTAAATCGTGATGCCCGATCTCGCCCCTTCGCCGTAGGTAACGCCGTTGAAACCCGTGGTGTAGACCACGCCGTCGCCCATATAGCTCACCCGATTGCTGGCTCGCGGCACGGCGTTCCACGGCGGGTCGACGCGTTGCCCCGCGGTGGATTCCAGCGTGATTGAGTCGCCCGCGGTCGAGAACCAATGCACTTGGCGTCGTAGGAAGTTCCACTGATTGCCATCGGTTGAGTTGCTCCCGTCACCGATCTCAAAGTACGACGCCAGCACATGTTCCTGGCCCGAAGCATCGACCGAGTTGAGGATACGTCTAGGCAGCCAGCCCCGCTCGTCTTCCGCAGGGACCGGGTTACCGAGCTCGAAGTCGAGGACCGCCTGAGGCACCGGTAGGGCAGGACTGGCGGAGGCGTCAACAAAACGCGAGTCCTCCACGCCACCAAACACGCTGCCCCGCACGAGCACCCCCCGGAGCTGCTCGTTATCGAAGTAATCGGGCCGCAGGTAAGGACCCACGCCCGTTTCGAACGCGCCCCAATCAGTGATCCTCGCCCCCAACACCGGGTCGTTAAGGATCAGCGTGTTGTCCCAGGTCCAATCCCAGAAGTCCGAGGCCCAGGGGTCCCAGGTAGCCCGCCAGACATCGAAACCGAAGTTCGAGCTCTGGTCGCAACAACACTTGAAGCTTCGTAATCCGCTCAATTGAGCCACCCGTCTTCGAAGGTCTCGAACTTCTTGCAGGTGACTTGGAGCACCTCGTCTTCGCCATCGACCCAGCCGACCAGCGTGCCGCGTTCGGCGTCTTCGCCATCAAACCGGTGCACAAGGCGGATCGTGTCCGGGCTGATTTGTGTATCGATCGCCTCGACGGCTTTGCCGAGCGGGTTCCAGTCGCCAAGGCCCATACCGCCCACGGGGCTGTCCGCAGTGCAGCGGAACATGCCAGCCTCGCCGATGAAGGTCCAATTGCTCTGGTCGAAGCTCGCGGCCGCTAGGTCGGACTTGGCCTCGTAAACGATGTTCAGCCGGGTAACCGCTTCGTTCTCCAAGTAGGTCCGCTGCGAGTCGAATTCGGCAGGCTCGTACTTTACAAGCCGGCCGCTGTTGTACGTGCTGCCGGGGTCGTAAGCAGGCGCGCTCGCGAAGGTCAGCAACGGCCACACGTCGCAGTCACCAAGCACTAAGCGAAGCTCCTGGACATCGTCGTCCCATAACGCCGCGTCCCAACTACGGACGATGCCCCATCGCCGGGCTACAGTCTGACCCCCAGCCACGACGGTCCCACCGCTGCCACCATACTGCCGCTTAGGAGCCCGCCTGCCTCCGCGGCGCTGCCCCATGGCCGCGCCGACATGCTCAACGATCTCACGCGCGGCGTCGCCAGTGAATTGGTGTCCGGGCAGCATGTCTCAAGCGTCCACGGGGGCGGGGAAGGGCAGGCCGCTGGCCCCGGTGAAGGCGACCGCGCCTTGGAGCTGGAATCCAACGACGTTGCCGCCGCGGCCATCGGGCAGGCGGTAGCCTCGGTTGGGCGGCTTGTCGGGCAGCGGATTATCGGGGGGCGTCTTGCTGATCGACCACGACGAGCCGTTCCAGATCAGCTGCACGGCGGTCCCGCTGGCGGCCGCGAGGCCGAGTGGGTTGAGGGCCGTCGTGGGCAACGGGCTGGGCTGGTTCGGCTCGTCATCGGGGAGGATCGCCGAGAAGGCGGTGATCGAGACCAACGAGTCGTCGGACGCCATCGCTTGGCTCAGGTTGGCCGTGGCATCGATCGGGCCACCGGCCAGCAGCACGGGCTCACCAACGGTGACGCGGGCCTCCTCGGCCTCTTCCCCGGGCGTGGTATCGCTGGGGTCTTTGCCCAGCGGAGCCGTCGCTTTAACGAGTCGCTTCTCGACCACGATCTGGCCGTCCTTCTCGACGGCGAAGTCCTGGAAGTGCTTGAAGCCTCGGTTCACATACTCACGGACCCACGGGCGATCGTTGCAGACGATGCGGAACGTCGCCTCGTAGAAGCGGTAGCCGTTCTCCTCCTGCCGCTTGCCGGCGCGGATCGGCAGGCAGCGGCAGTGACCGGGCGGGTAGCCGGCGAACGTGTCCGAGTTCAGCTTGCGGCGGAACTTCCGATTGAGGGCCCGGATCTCCTGGATGGTCGCGAATCGCTTGTGGAAGACCATCACCTCGAGCTCGACCTCCTCCTCCGCCGGCTCGTCGAACGGCTGCCCCGCGCTGTTGACCACCGGCAGGCCCTGGAAATCGCTCTCGACGATGCGGGTATCAACCTGCTGATCGATGTAGAACTCGACCGGCAGGTTGAGCGGGTTCCAATTGACGTCGATCGGGCTCTCGGTGAACGTCGGGTCCTGCCCGCGGCGCAACGGGGCAAACGTGACCTCGACCTCCCACAGCGTCGGTGTCATCTCGTCGGGCTGCCGGATGCTCCAAGCTTGGGCCCGGCTCGTGAAGTCCGGGATCCCCTCCGGATACGCGACACTGACATCGGACCGGATATAGATCGCCAGGTAATCGGGGCCCGGGTCGGGGCCGGCGGTCAGGTAGCCGTTGAGGACCGCCCGCTCGTCGTCGCGGGGGTCGTCGGTTCGGACCCGGTAGGTCCGCTTGTACGTGAAGCCACCCGAGTTGAGCGCTAAGTTCGCCCCGCGGCTGATCGGCTGGAGAGTGCTCGAGACAACGCCCATGAGAGTTAGCCCCCGGGGATCGACAGAGGAGCCGGTGCGTTGGTGAAGGCACTGGCGATATCGCCGAGCCAGCGAGCCGACTGGGCGACGCCGCGGGCCGTCTCGAGGCTGTACTTGGCTGTCTTGGCTGTGTTCTTGGTCACGTCGTCGCCACCCCGGCCCAGGTTGGCCCGCAGCGCCATGTAGCCCTCGCGGCTATTGGCATCGACCAGGGCGTTGAGCCCGCGAGGGGCGTTGTCCTGGGCTCGCTGCTGCTCCAGGGCGGCCCGGGCATCGCTCTTGCCAAGCGACGGGAGGCCGGTGATCGGGTTGATCCCGCGGGTCATCTGGGCTTGAGCCTGGCTGCCCCATTGCTTGAGCGAGAACTCGGTCCGATTCACTAAACTGCCAAGCGACTTGAAGCCACTGGCGACACCGTCCTTGGCCTGCTCGACGGCGCGGCCCGCCTTGGTGCCGAGCGAGTTCTTGGCTGCCGTGGCGGCCCGCCGGCGATTCCCTTCGGCCGCCGCGCTTCGTTGCCGATCACGCTCGCGGCCTGCCGCCGAGTTACGCCGGCGGTTCTCTTCTTCGCGGCGGGCCTGAGCGATCTGCTCTTCTTGTGTCAGCTGCCCGCGTCCTCCGCCGTTGTCGTCGAAGACCCGACGATAGGCTTCGGCACCAAAGCCCATATAAGCGTTGGATACTGACCGGCCTGCACGCCCCGCGAGGTCGGTGACCCAATTGTCGGGGACCTTGAAAGACTTGAGCCCTTGGACCGCCTCGGTAAGGCTATCGACCGTATCGGTCAGGCCGGGGGCCGCCTCGATCACGAGGCTCGACCCGAGGCTTCCGGCTGACTTCTGGAGCCGGTCCATCGCGTCGTTGTAGGCCTCGACCTTGGCGAGGTCGGCTTCGTCCAAGGCGACGCCCAGCCGTTTGGCCTCGGCCGTCATCTTCTTAAGGCCGTCGGCACCCAGGTCGAGCGTGTTGACGAGGTCGACGCCCTCCGAGTCGAACAGCTTGAAGGCGAGACGCACCTTGTCGCTCCGACCCTCGACGGTCTTCATCGCCTCGGCGACCCGCCGGAAGGCCTCGTCGGGCGTCTGTTTGTTGAGTTGCTCCGCCGAGAGGCCGAGCTCTTCGAGTGCGCTGACCGCCTCGCCCGAGCCCTGAGCCGCCTCGGCGATCCGGCGGGTCATCCGCTGCAGCGCCATGTCGAGCGTGCCGCCGGTCACCCCCGCGGTCTGCTCGGCGGCGTGGCGGAGCCCGGCGAGCTCTTCGCTGGCGATGCCGAGCTTGCGGGCCACTTTGGCCGTCCGATCGAGCGTGGCGGCGACCGCATTGAACGCACGGAAGGAGAGGGCCGCCCCGGCCGCGGCCGCTAAGGGGCCGATCAGCCCCGAGATGCTGGTGCGGAGCGTGCGAAACGAACGGCTGGAGGCACCGACCGTCTTGCCGGTGCTTTTGACGTCGCCGCGGAAGCTCTTGAGGTCCTTGCGTGCCTTCGCCGTGTTGGCGATGACGCTGACAACCAAGGCCCCGACACCCATCGTACCCGCCCCGTTAGGATCCCGCACCGGCGAGGCACTTGCCCCGCTCTCAGGCAGACAAGCTAGGCATCGCTTGGCGGGCTCTCCCCTTCACTAGAAGGCCACGGCAACGACTGTCGATAAGCCTCCAGGGGCGGGATCGGCGACCCTTCTTCGCGCCCGCGGCTCATCAGGTGCTGCAGGTTCCACGCGTCGCGGCGAGAGGCCACCGGGTCAAGCGTCTCGTGCCGGTCGATCGCCATATACTCGGCAACCTCTCGGCAGGTGAGCTTCTTCGCCAAGTCGCTCGGCGGCAGACGGAAGACGAGGCTCAGTTCGAGCCAGAAGCGTCGCCACCCGTCTCCGGCGAGTTTTTTGCCGCTTCGTCCACCGCCTCGACCGTGAGGTACGAGAGATCGTAGATCTTGTCGTGCAGCCGCCGCATCGGGCCGACCGAACGGTTGGCCAGCAGGGTGAGCTCGGCCTCGGTGAAGTCGAGCGACTCGCCCGTGGCGTCACACGCCCCAAGAGAGATCGCCAGCAGCTGCCCTTCGGCTTCGGTCTCGGTCTCCCTCAGGCGAGCCGCTTCGACGACGGTCAGGTTCCGAACCCACACCCGGGCAAGGCCCTCCTCCGCCCACTCCGGCGTGTCCACCGGCTCGACCCGCAGGTCATTCAGCGAGAGCATCCTCTGCTTGATCTCCGCCGCCGTCAGCGGGTCCGCCCCGTTCGCCGGGATCGACTTCTTCGGTGCTTGGCTCATCGGTTGGCCCCTCCCCGGGCCCTTGCTCGTTGGTGTCATCGGCAGACGGTTCGCCTGCTTCGAGGGCGGACAGGCCGTTCTCCAGATCGCGGAGCTCCTGCTGGGCCGCCTCGTGCTTCGTCCACTCGTCGGTCATCAGCAGACGGACTTGCTTGATCAGCTCGACCCGTTCGGGCACCGACATCTCCACGCCGCCGACGCCCTTTGTTAGCCAGCTGATCGGGGCCTTGCCGCCCGGCTGGGCGAGTCCGACGTAGCCGAGCCGCTTCTTGCCGAGCAGGATCTCGAAGGTGGTCGCTCCGCCCTTCATCTTGCGGACGCTGACGCTGGCGGTGAGGGCAGACATGGCGGGCTCTTCGAGTGGTTGGTTGGGCTTCAATCAGCGACAATCAGCTGGCCGCGGCACGCGTCGGGTAGTCGGGCACCTGGATCGTTGCGGTCGCTTCGCGGCGGACGCCGGTTCCGTGTTCGCTACGGTCGTAGCTCTTGAGGAACGCGTCGGCGTAAACCTCGGTCGCTCCGTTTGTCAGACCCGCGGGCACCCGGTGCGTGAGCGTGAGGTCCTGCTTCTTGTGGATCAGAGTCTCGGGGTCGAAAGACTCATCGTCCTCGACCACAATGACCACCTCGCCGGGCGACACCAGGTCGGCCGGCTCCATCGGGATGCACTCGCCGACGTCGAGCTCAAGGTTGGGCATCTCCACCATGCCGCCGGTGTAGCTGGGCGGGGTGACGCTGATCACGGTCTGCGTCAAGCCGGTGAACGCGACGCCCGTCTTCTGTCCGGTTCTGCCCACGGTCATTCCTCGGTAGGTTCGATCGCGTCGTGTTGGTGACTGATGTCGAAGTCGATCGTGCGGCGGCGGCGGGGATTGCTCTCGCCTTTGGCAGCCGGGTCAACCGCGTCGTAGGCGTTGTCGAGCGAGCAGTCGTCGATATCCATCGAGACGCTCTGCCCGTCGCGGGTCTCCGTCAGCAGCCCCGTGAAGCCGTCAAGAATCCTCTCGATGGCGTGGCCGATCCTGGTGGCCTCTTCGCGGGCGTTCGATAGGCAGTCGTACTGGACGCGGGCGTGTCGCAGTGAACTCGGTCCATCGATCGTTTGATCACGCCTTCCAGGCAGCTCTTGGTAGACGATGGCCGGGAGGCACTTCCCTTGCGGGGTGACATCGGGGTAGATCCGTGATCCAACCAGGTCCTTGAGCTCGGCGTCTTCGAGCAGGCGGGTACGCAAGGCAATCATCAGGTCGGCGCGGGCCATCAGAGTCGATCCGGGGCGTGGCGGTTGGTGTCGCGGATAAAGCTCCGCATGCGGTCGGTCACGAAGCGACGGACCTCGACCTCGCGTTCGTAGAGCGGCCGACGCAGGAAGCTGTCGGCGGGCACGTGGATCCCGTCGCGGCCGGTGAATCCGAACTCGATAAAGCCACCGTAGAAGGTGTCGCCGGTGAACAGCGGGTCGCGGAAGCCGACCGAGTGGCCAAGCCGACTCCGCTTGCCCTTAACCGCCCGCACCGTGAGTTGGTCCTCAAGTTCACCCGTGTCCACGGGGATCAGGTCGCGGGCGGCGGGCAGCAGGATCTCTTTGCATACCGCCCGGGTCGCCTGCCGCATCGCCTTGTTGACGCTCTTGGGGCCGTCCTCCGCGATGATCTCACCGAGCAGCCGCTCGAGCTGCTCGGCCCCCTCGACGTCGATGCTGAACTCTGTGCCCATGGCGGCCAACGATCACAATCAGCCGGGGGATTTAGCCACCTCGGTCGCCGTGCAGAGGAGCTCTCGGCCCTTGCCCGAGGGGTCGCCCACGCTGACCACGGAGAGAAGCTGCCCGGTGCGATGCACACGGAGCCGGCAGTCGGGGCGCACGTCGGCCCGCCAACGCAGGCGGACCTCGTGGGTCGAGACCGCTTCGGTTTGCGGGCCCCGGGCCGCCTCGGTGCCGCTCTTGAAGACGACCTCGGCCGGGACATTGCCGGCGACGACCTGCCACTCCCCGTTGGGCTGACCGGCCGCATCGACCCCGTCGGTGTCGTGCAGCACATCGATTCGTTGCCGCAGCTGCCCCGCTCGGATCATGAGTAGTCCCCCCACTTGAGGCCGCCGCAGAGGGCCGTGAAGCCGTGCGGGAGGCTGGTGGCGTTCATGCCGGTGACGACCTGCTCTCGGTTGGCGTACCAATGGCCCACCAGCAGCAGGGCGGCGTGCTTGGCCCGGGCGGGCGGCTCGGCATAGCCGGCGGTGAACTCGATCACGACCGCGCTCTGGTGCAGCGTCGCCGGCCAGGCATCGACGGGGATGACCCGGCCGGGCGTGAGGTCCGCTTCGGTCCGGTAGGCCTCCGCTGGGAGCGTCTGCTCGGCCCCATCGGCGTCCCTGCACTTAATCGACTCGACACTCACGAGCGGCGGGGCGGGGAGACAGAGCAGGTCACTGCCCCGGGGGAAGCCGCCGATCGCCATCTTGTAGCGGGCGATCGTGAGCGAGCGTCGGGTGGCCAGCTCGACCTGCTCGTGGGCCGCGGCGATCAGCCCTTCGAGGTAGAGGTCCTCGTCGTCGAGCGCGAGCACGTGGGCCCGTGCCTCGTCGAGCGAGACGACCCATTGAGCCGGGTCCGCGAGTCGTGTGAGCATCGGCCCGGCCTCCTAGAAAACCAGCCCCGAGCGGGTGGCTCGGGGCTGGTGCGGTTGGTGAGCTGCCGCGTCGCGATCAGCCGGCGAGGGCCGTCAGGTGGGCCCGCAGGTCCTCGGCCTTCGCTTCGCCGATGCCCTCGATGGACAGCACCCGACCGTCCTTGAGCGCCTCGTCGATATCGCCAGCGGTTGCGATGCCGGCGGTCATCAGCTTCGCCTTGATCGCCGAGGGGATATTGAGTCCGGCAACTGGCTTGCTACGCCAAGACTCTGTCGACGCGGCTGCCTCCGGGAGATCGACCGGTTCGGCAGGTGCGTTCGGTTGAGCGGCAGCGGGTTCCGATGGGGCCTCCGCTGGGTCCGACGGTTTCGGCTGCTCGGCAGGTGTTCCGGCCGCATAGTCAGCAACCGTCTTCTCGAGTTCGGCAATGCGCGCGGCGTCACGTGCGATCTGCTCGTCCTGCTGCTGCACCTTGTCTCGCAGCTCGGCGATCGTCTGCTCGAGCTTGGCCGTCACGCCACTGTATTCGACGTCACCGTCGCCTGCGGTTGGCTCGGGCGTTGGGGGTTGGTCGAGCAACTCAACCACCCCCAACGCCGAAAGCTCGGCGGCAACGTCAGGGTAGAAAGGCTCCTCGTGGCCCTCGGGGTAGGCCCCGTGGGCTTTGAGGAATCGGACGCGGAGCATCTCGGCCATAGCGAAGAACCCTGCAACGTGATCGGGTGAAGTGAAGTAGAAGCCGGCTAGCCGAGGGACTAGACCGTGACCAGCCCGACGTACGCGCCAGCCTTACCGCCGCCGCCGGCCTCGTGGACGCGGATGTCGTAGCGGGTGCGGCCTTTGATGACGAGCACGTCGTTCAAGAACTCGAAGTCCTCGGACTGACCGATCTGCACGCCAATCCGCTCGCCGAGCATGACGGCTTCGCTGAACGACCCGAACAGGCACGAGACGCCGGCCGCCGAGATCCGCGGCATGTGATCGGTGAAGATCACCGGGCGGCCGAGGAACTGCGGCACCTGCCGACCGCCGACTTCCAATGTGGCGATCGTGTTGCCGCCCGCCTTGGCGAGCTCGCGAAGCATCACGGTGTAGTAGAACGCCGAGCTGCAGAGCCAGGCCGGTCCGAACGGCCACCACTTCTCGGGCAGCAAGGCCATGGCGGAGAAGAAGTGATCGAGGGTCAGGCCGTCCCAGTCGGCACCGGTGGCGATCTGTCCGGCCGCGTTGAGCGAAGGCACCAGGCCGGTGACTCCGCCAGACGTAGCGGCCCCACCATCACCGACGACGATTTCGCGGTCCTCGTTGGTGCCGAAAGCGACGCCGAACTCGGGGATCAAGCTGTCGATGATCGGGATGATGGCGTCCTCGCGGAGCTCCTGCGAGACCTTGGCCATGACGCCACGCTTGACCGCTGTCAGCGTGAACTGATCCCACCCCATCTTGCTCTTGGTGTAGCTCGCCTCCTCATCGACGTAGTAGACCGCGAGGCCGCTGGTCCGCTTGTTGACACGGAGCGTTTCGGCCGTCATCGGCGTCGTGCTGATAAACGGGCGCATCACGCTATGGCGGTCCCGCACGCTGATGATCGCCCGCTGCAGCGGGTCAGGCACCAAGTAGCCACCGTCGGCGTCGGTGCCGATCGTTTGTGTGTTTTGAATCCCGCCGTAACCGTACGACTGCAAGACCTGCTCGGCCTTCTCGTGTCGGGCGTTCTTCTTCTGGGCGAGGCGGGCCAGCAAGTACATGCCGGACACGTACGCGTCGCGGGCCGCTTCTTCGCCGGTGAAGTTCTGCAACCGGTTGATGACGCGAATGTTGTCCTGGGCCCGGTTGGTCGATCCGCCGTCGTCGTCCAGCGGGTTGCGCGGCCCGCGGCGATCGTGGTTCTCGAGGGCGGCCCGCTTCTTGAGGGCAATCAGCTTCTCGACCTTGGCCCGTTCGGCCTTGAGCTGGTCGATCTTGCCGTCGTCCTCGCCGACCAAGCCTTCGAGAGTCGCTTGCTCCTCGTCGCTGAGCTCCCGATCCTCTTCCTTGGCCAGCTTCACGAGCGCTTTTGCCTCGTCGGAGATCTCAGCGATCTCCTTGTCGATCTCGGCCAGGGTCTGCGCGTTGGCGACCTTGGCAAAGATCTTGACGCCGCCCGCCTTGGCGAGCGCTCGGATCAGCTTCCAAGAGTGGGGGCGGTGCAACATAGCGGGGCTCTCTCGCTGGCGTTCGGGGGACGGCCGCTGGCCGAGGCGTGACGCGTGCAAGAGTCGGCGGGGCGTGGCCGATTCCCAGAAACGAGGCCTAACGCAGCTCGGCCGCCACCAGCTTCAAGCGGTTTTCCCAGGCATGGCGGCTCCGAGCCGATCGTTTCTTCGGAGGATCTTTGGCCAGCTGCTTAGGCAAGTTCTTGAAGCCCAGCCGCTTGCTGACCCGCATCGCCTTGGCAGTCGACTCGCTTACCGAATCGACAAGACCCGCCTCCATCGCCTCGTCAGCCGTGTACCAGGTCTCGGCATCCATCGCGTTGCGAACCTCGTCGGTCGAGAGGGCGCTCCGCTGCTCGTACTGAGCGACAAGGTTCTCGCGGACCTTGTCGAGCAGGTCCGCCTCACGACGCATCTCGGCGGCCTCACCGACGCACAGGCTCCACGGGTTGTGGATCATGTAGAGCCCGCCCGATGCGATCGAGACCTCGCCCACGGTGGCTGCCAGGTATGAGGCGGCGCTGGCGGCCAAGCCATCGATCTTGGCGGTCACCTTGCCGCCGTATTCTCCGAGCAGCTCGGCCATTGTGACGGCTTCCATCACGTCGCCGCCGGGCGAGTTGATCCGCAGGGTGATCGGCTCGTCGCCACTGGCCTTGGCGAGTTCGGCGCGGAGGCCCTTGGCGGTTGCCGCGCCGTCGCCGTACCACTCGTCTCCGATCACATCGTAGAGGTAGATATCCATGCCCCGGATTGGGGCACTGAGGTGGCGGTTTACTTGGCCGCGCCGCCGATCGCCTCGGCGACGGCACCCAGACGCCGCGTCAGGTTGTCGACCTGCTCCTGGAGGTCTTCGACTTGCTCGCGGGTCTCGACCGACGAGTCTTCGTCGCTGCCGGCCGAGTTGGTATCGATCGCCGGGTTCTCGAACTCGTCACCCCCATCAACCGGGTTTTCTCCGATCAGCTCGCGGCCCTCGTTGCGGGTGATCAGCTTGCCACGGACCCCCTTTACGGCCCGGTTCATCCGCTCATCGGGCCCGCCACCGGTCAAGCTCTCCGCGTCGACACCGACCCAATAGCGAGTGCGGCGACGCTCGGCTGGAGCGATGAGTTTGTCCTTCGCCTCGCTCCCCCATCGCCCGCCCCAGCGTGCCAGCGTGCGGCGGTAGTAATCCCGGTTGCCCTCGGCGACGTTGGCCCGCACGGCCGCGTTCTCCAGGGCATTGAGCATGTGGGCCGGCAGGTTGAGCAGGCTGGCCGCCTGCTCGCGGTCGAGCCGCATCAGCTCAAGCAGCTGGGCATCCGTGTTGCTCATCGAGATCGGCACGTACTTCGTGCCGGCCGTCAGCACGGCCGCCCTGCCGGCTCCCGCTGCCCCGCCGTGGATCACGTGCCACTCGTTGCGGAGCTGATCGCGCATGTCGTCCTCGATCGACTCATACGAAGTCTCGAGCACGCCACTCGGTCGGCCGCCGTTCTTCATCGTCGCGGCCGCGTGGTCCCGGGCTGCGATGCCCAGGCCCAGCACGTTGCGGGCGACCCTCACAGCTGAGACTCCCCAGAATCCATCGGTTGCCAAGCCTCGGATATGGAAAACCTCGCCGGGGTCGAGGGCTATGCGACGGCCGTTGAGAAGGTTGTAGATCAGCACCGGCCCGCCGGCGTCATCCTTCTCACAGTAGAGCCGTTCGGGAAATAGCGGCAGCAGTTCCTCCGGGTCACCAAACCGGTCGCGGGCGATCGCAGCACAGCCGTTGCCATAGAGCAGGGCCCAGAGCTGGAGTGTCTCCTTGAAGAGCTCTGGCGTCTGATAGCTGTTTGGTTGCTCGTTGAGAAGCCGGTCGATCGGGTGATCGAACTCCTCTGCCCAGGTGGCCCGCCTCGCCGCTCCCTGGCCGTCGATCACGCGTCGCTTGACGCAGACCGGCAGCAAACCGATATCGCCTGCGATGATGTTCACCCCCTGCCAGAACGGGGCGTGGCCGAGGGCGGCCATCGGGGTGACGCGTGCGCCGGAGGTGCTCTCGGGGGCGTAGCCGAGCAAGCCCTCGAAGAAGGCCGCCTCGGGGTAGTCGCGGGAGGCGGTTGCTTGCGGGAGCTCGGTCACGCCGCCGCCTGGGATCGCATCGAACGTGCTGACTAGCGGGAGCGTCATACGAGCAGGCTCTGGTAATTAGCGGCGGTCAGCCGCTTGGGCTCGGGCTGGGCGATGAGCACCGCGAGGCCGGTCACCAGGGCCGACACCGCGTCGATCTTCTTCTGGCTCCCGTGGGCCGGTTTGACGGGCCGGATGTTGCCGTTGTCGTCGGTCTTCACCTCGACGTTTTCCAGGCACCACGCGAGGACCGGGTCGCCGGAGTTATCGAACGTGCCCGCCTTGATCGACTTCTCCAGCAATTTGCACGGCTCGCCGAGTGTGAAGGCCCCTTGGCGGACTTCCAGCATGGTGAGGCCGGATCGCTCAAGGCTCAGACGGATCTGCCTTGCATGGGCCGGGTCGAATCCGACCGCGTCCAAACCGCCTCGGGCATGCTCCGAGACGACCCGTCGGCTGATGTACGAGTCGTCGATCACCGCCCCCGGGATGGGTGTCAGCCAGCCCTCGCGGACCCAACGATCGACCGGCAGGCCTTGGTGACGCATCCCTTCGAGCTTCGCGTGTGGCGTCCAGTAGTGCCCCTTCGCCCGGAAGCCGCCGCTCGGCCGCCGCTGCACCTGCACAAACGCCGTGAGGTCCTCGACGGCCGACATATCGAGGCCGCCGTACCGGGGGCCGGTCAGCTCGCCCGCCGAGCCCCAGCACTCGTCGTAGTCCCGCATGCTGATCCAGCGGGTCTCTTGGCTGGTCCACTGGTTCAGGTAGAGCCGTCGGAACGTGTTCTCTTTGCGGGGGTTCCGCTTGGCCTCCTCGCACTTCTCGCGGAGGAACTCCTCGGTGACGGTGACGCCCAGGTTTGGGCAGGCCTTTCGCCATGTCTCGGGGCTCGTCCAATCGTCGTGCGGGCCCGCCTCGAAGATCATCGGCAGGTAGGCCCGGTCCTCCACCCGGCCGTCGCGGACCCGCTTGGCGTACTCGTACTCCTCGTAGCAGAGGCTGGTGCGGTCGAAGCCGGCGGTCGTCGTGATGATCTCGAGCGGCTGGTCCCGGTTGGCCGTCGAGGTGTGCAGCGACTCGTAGACCTCGACGTGCCGCGGCGTGTTGTAGAGGTGGAACTCGTCGTAGACGACGCAGTGGGTGCTCGCCCCGTGCCCCCCCTTGTCGCTCGCCGGCAGGGCGACGAAGACGCTGCCACGCTCGCGGAAGAGGATCCGCTTCTTGCTCTTGAGGATCTTCGAGCGGCGGCGGAGGGCCGGGCAGGCCTCGACCTGACTGGCCGCCGCGTCGAACACGTACGCCGCTTGGTCGCGATCGTAGGCGGTGCAGTAGACCTCGGCCCCGTTCTCGCCGTCGGTGAAGAGGCAGGCGTTGGCGATCGCCGCGGCGAGCTGCGTCTTGCCCTGCTTGCGGCCGGTGAAGAGGAAGCTCCGGCGATACCGACGCGTGCCGTCGGCCCGCATCCACCCGAAGAGCGTGCGGATGTAGTCCTTCTGCCAGGCTTCGAGGACGAACTTCTTCTTCGCCCAGCGGCCTTTGCTGTGCGAGAGGTTGTTCTCGATGAAGCCGACCACGAAGTCGGCACGCACCGGGTTGAACCAATCGCCCGGCTCGGCGGTGGCGACCGGGTCGTAGCCGTTCAGGTCGAGCGGCGGAGCGTCTTGGTTGATGACGACCACGGGGCGTCTCCCGCGGTGTTACACGACCCAGCGATCGCCGTCTTGCTCGATGTCATCGACCTCGGCCTCAATGCGGGTCCGGTCGCTGGCGGTCATGCCGAAGCGGGCCGCGATGTCGAGCCAATCCTTGCGGAGGCGGGCCAGCACGTAGGCGGCGGCCGTCTCTTTCTCGACGTCGCCATTGACGCTATCGCGGAGGCGACGCCACTGGCTCCACGCGTCGCACATCATCGCCAGGGCCGACGTGTCGAGCACCGTCGCGACCTTGAGCGGCACCAGCAGCCCGACGACCTCCTGCCAGTGGGCCTTGGCCGTTGTGTCGAGCCAATCGGGAGCGGTTGGGGCACCCTTCGGACGTGGCTCCTTGGCCCGGCCCTTGTGGCGGGTGGGGTGCAGCGTCCCCTCGGCGACGTGCAGGCCGGTCGGTTTCGGTTTAGGGCCCCGCTTCGCCACGTCGTCGCCTCGCTTGGGTTTTGGCCGTCTTGCGAGAGTGATCGCTCTTGCAGAGGGTCCGCAGGTTGCTCATCGAGAGTGCCAGGTCGGGCCGGTCACGACGGTCGAGCACGTGGTCGACCTCCGCGCCGGGGGTGGTGACCCCGCGTTCGAGGCAGTCCTCGCACAGGGGGTCTCGGGCCCGCTTGCGGAGCCGGAGACGCCGCCAGGCCTGCGAAGAGTAGAAGGGGTCGCCCGGTCGATTCTTGCTGGTGCCCCGTCCCGTGGCGTGCCGATCGCACCGCGAGTGGCGGCCGATCTCGCTGCAGCCGGGGTACGAGCAGATCCGCAGGGCACGCTCGGGCATCAGCTCACCCGCAGCGTGGCGGCCAGCGGCAGCGTTTGGCCGTCGGTGGTGGTGACCGTGGCGACGACTTCGAACTTGCCAGCGGTTAACAGGGTTCCCGGCGCGATGGTGAACACGCCCTGCTCGGCATCGGCACTCGGGCCGAACTCGGAAAGACCGGTCGCCGAGCCGCCGATCGTGACGCCGGTGATCGCCGCGACGCCCGAACCCGGGTTGATGGGCGGCTCGATGGCGAGCTCGCCATCGAAGCCGACCCCGACCTCGACAAGATCAACAGGCCGCTTGCTGCTGCGGTGCGGGTCGTAGTGCCAGGTCCGGGCGGCGTTGATCACCCGGGGGCGGACTGGCTGGCCACCAGCTCCACCACTCGTGAGATCGCTCTTGGTCACGTCCTCGCCACCAACCGTCCCAAGGTCCACGCTGCCAGCCACATCCACCGCCCGATCCACAAACACCGCGTCACCACCAGCCGGCGTATCTGCCAACGCCTCGCCCACCGTGATGATGCCAGGCGTGGTACCGGCCTCGGCGGTGACGGCCGTGACCGTCCGTTGCGTGCCAGCGATCGTGATCGTCTTGCCGACCAGTGTTGCGGGTGGATCAGCCACCACATTGATCGCGGTGTCTGTGCTGGCGGGGGCTGGGGCGACTGTGGTCTCGTACAGCTTGGGGCCGATGGCCGCCGTGATCTCGGCCTTGTCGGCGGCGGCCTGTGCCTGCGTGGGGACGTTGTCGAGCTTCGCGACAACGCTCTGGGCAGTCGTTCGGGATATCTCCGAGGCAATGCGAGCAACCGGGCCCTCACGCTGCTGATCGAATCGGTTCTCGCTGTAGGCGACGTTGTGCTCCACGACCTTGAAATCGCGGGCGACGAATTGAGCTTCCTGCGATGCATTGGCGACGAGGTAGAGATACGGCTCCCATTCGCGGTTGAAGTCCATCGTTTCAGGGAGATTCAAGTCAAACCAGCCGACGGCCGGCGTTCCGTCCCCCGCGAAGAACATGCGATTGCGTTCGATGTCCCAATAGATGCCAACAGACCGTGCCATGCCTCGCAAGTAAGGCTCGCCGGGGCGGTCAGGGTGGTCGATACGCTTCGGGATGGCTCCGTCCTCTCGCCACACGTAATCGGTGGTTAGCACGGTTTCGTCGGTGGCTTGGCCGGCCTCGAAGTATTGGACCTTCGTCTCGGTTGCGGCGAACAGGAACATGAAGCCATCGACGATCTTATTCGATCCGCTCCACATATCATTCATCGGAGCCCCGGCGGCTCGCCAGCCAAGTGCGACAAGAGGATTCTGCGATGCCGCTTTGTTGTTGTCGCTTGCGGCCGGGGTGTCCTTTGTGAATAGGCCATCGGCCTCGAAGTAAAGGCCGCGATGCTGAGCGGGTATGCGGCGTCCTTTCTCCCAAGCGACGGCAGCCCGCCCGTTGGTTCCTGCGACACGCATGCCAAGACCCTCCGGCTCAACCGTGATCGCACTGCCCGCGTTGGCGACGTTGTTGACAAATTGATCGCCGACGCTCGGGATCGGGTCCGCTTCGAGATTGCGAAGCAACTGCGGGCCGGGAGCGGCGGGCCACAATGGCTCGTACTGCATCTGATCCACCAGCCGCAGTTTGTAAGCGACGATGTGGTCGTGGTTGTCCGGTGCGTCCGCATCGGTACCAACTCCGATTCCGATGTAGAAATCATCGACCGGGATCAAGGCGGTCACCGTGCGAAGGCTATCGTCAAAGCCGGCCAGCAGTCCCCCGCTCGTGACTTGTCGCGGGGCCGCGATCATTCGCCAATCTTCGGTGTCGTAGAGAACCGAGTACAGTTCGCCTTGGGCGTTGGCCCCGCCGGCGATCGATGGGGAAAGATTCATAAGCGAGGCATAGACCCCGCTCTTAGCAATGCCCGCACCACGCGGAACGGGGCTCAATCGAACGTCGCTGTCTAACCCAACAACCGGAGCCCCGTAACCCACGCGACCGAATCGGATCACGTCCCACTCAAAGTTGCCGAAGAATCCCCGCGGATCGATCAAAGCCAGTCCGCTTGTGGTGCCGCCGCCGCCGAGCAATTCGGAGAAGAATCGGTTTCCAAGACGGCCTGGAATCTCGGCGTACACGTCATGCGTGTATCCGGTGTGCCAATCACCCTGGAAGAACTTGCGTTCATCCACGCCACCGGGAACGCCGAAGACGACGTTTGTGTTTTCGACGGCAACGGCCGGATTGTTCAGCTCAAAGCACATTGACTGCTGAAACGACGCCGTCCCGTTGAAATCGTCGCTGTGGAACGCCATGTACGTCGTGCCGTTGACGCGGGCAACGATCGGGGCTTCGGGCTCGTCGCTGCTATTGGCCGTGGTGAAGATGACACGGCCGGTCGCCGTTCGGTCGCCGGGCCATGACGTGGGAACCTCGCCAGCGGTGACAACGTCCGCATGCGGCACGTAACGAACGGTGATCTGGCCGTCGGCGTTCGTCCATTGGCCTTCTACGTCAGGCACCAACCACCCGAGATAGATGCCGCCCCCGTCTGCAACCGGCACGTGATAGGTCGAGCGGTACAAAGCCCGCAACGCTTTCACTCCACCGATCGTTGGGAACTCGAAACCTAGTTGCTCTTCTGTGACAACGCAGAACGTGCGGTTTGACTCGGCAGAAGAATCAGCTACTCCCGGATCGCTGTACTCCAAGAGCACTTTGTGACCCGTGCGTTCCATCACCCAGCCGGGGCCGGTCGGCTTGGCAGCCGGGGCTTGTAGCTCGCCCACCTTGGTAGGCGTAGGCGATAGCCCGATGACGGTGGCAGTCGAGCCTGCCGGCGCTACGCTTGACCCAGTGACCTCCGGCACAAAGACCAGGCCCTCGGCTTCGTCCTCAGTAAGCCCAAACTGATACACACCAGCGGCCAACTCGTCCGGGTTGGTGTCGGCGATCGCAACAAGGGTGTCGCCTGCACGCTGCTGGTAGCGGCACGTAATATCGGCCGCCGCGCCCGTGAGGTTGGCGCCGGTGTCGTCGATGGCTTGGATGGTCAGGCTATGCATGGGCGAGCTCGTACGCGCGGCGTTGTTGGTTGAGTAGCAGTTGGCGGCGGCGGATCAGGCGGGTGGGGCTGGCGTTCGGATCGGGAATCACAACGCTTGGGCCGACCTCGTACTGCTGGGCCTCAAACGGCTGCCAGTGGTCGTGGCTCCAGGTCAGCGATCCGATCCGACCACGCCACCAATAGATGTCCTCATCCGGCGTCCGGCCGCCGACGAGCCAACTAGCGATCGCCGGCAGGGGGCCGACGAGCGGAGTATCGAAGCCCTGCACGCCGTTGAAGTACGCCTGAACGTTCGTGCCATCGGCGGTCAGCACGACCGAGTGGAAGATCGAGACCGTCAGGGCGTCCGTGATGTTGGTGCCGGAGTACCACCCGGTGCCGTAGTTGGTGATCTCGTTCGCGGGGTCTTTCGTCTCGAACCGCCAGAGTGTGTCGTCGCTGGCATCAAGAGCCGAGACGGGGTTCTTCCAGCGATCGCTCGCATCGCGACGCAGATTGAAAGCGATCGTTCCGACCGTGCGGCCGGCGAGCAGAGGGGCATTGATTTGCCCCAGGAAACCGAAGCCGAGCCGCATCGCGAAAGCGCCGTACCTCGCGGCCACGTACTCCACGTCGGGCGAACCGTAGCGGGTGGCCGACAGCGTGACGCCGTTGCCGCTGGCGTCGGCGAGGCTCTCTCCTTGCCCCGGGTGAAGAAAGGCTGCCTGCACGCCGGGGTTGGTTTGGGTGATCGATTCGTAGCTCATTCCCGCCCCCCGTCGCCGAGACGCAGGTACAGCTTCTGCATTGCCGTTCGGAGTTTGGCGACCTCCGCCCGATCGGCCTCGCGTTGCTTGACGTTGAGCGAAACCAATTGCGACAGCCGTTGGCTGACGGCCGTGATCTGCGTGGCGTTGGTCGTCGCGATCGTCTGCAGCTTGGCCGCGTCGCGCGCGGTGAACTGGTTGTCCTCGCGGCGGGTGATCCGCCGGTCGTTCTCGCGGACTTCCTCGGCGAGCTTCTCTAGAGATACACCCAGTCGGGCGAGCGACTCAGATTGTCCGGCCTGGATCGTCACGATCTCCACTTGCTGCTCGCCCATCGACCGCAGGCTCGAGAAGGCGACCGATCCAAAGAACCCACTCACTCCCACGAAAACCGCGACCATCGTGGCGATGATCGAGCTTTGCCAGCGGACGGCGATCTTCTCGGCCGCCTCGGCGGAGGTCTTGTGTGTCGGGGAGCTCATTCGGCTAGTTAGACGGGGCTACCTGCCGATTCGCCTTCTGCCCGGCCGCCGTGAGACCGGCCTTGGTCCGGTAAGCATGGCCCGCCGCGACCATCTGTTCGGCCACGCTTTCGCCCTCAACCCAGAGGGATCCTACCAACCGACTCATCGTGAACAGCGACCCGACATCGCCGTCGCCCGTGAACGGGACATGCAACCAGGCGGCGGTCCCCGCCTTCGACCGCCAGCGGGCCGGCTTGCGGGAGTCGTCCCAAACCATGCCGCAGTTCCGTGCCAGGTAATCCCGCGCCGCCAGGCCGCGGGCCTTGGCCTCCGGCGTGCCGCCCCGCACCTCATCGCTCCAGCAATCCACGATCCGCACCCGAGCCCGTACCCGGAACTCGACGGTCACCGTGTCGCCGTCGTAGACCTCGACGATGCGGCAGCTGCCCGAGACGCCGGCCGGCGGAGCCCCTTCACCGGACGCCGCCGCCGCGGGCGGGGAGGCGCACCCACAGGCGACGACGTACGCGGCGAAGAGGATTCGGCGGAACATGATTCACCTCGTCTCGGGGAGCGTGGGCGTGCGTCGTCGCGGTCGGCGGGTCTAACGGGTGACGCCCGGGATCCCGGGCAGGCCGCTGCCGCCGCTCGCCCCGGTCGAGGCGGCCGAGGCGTTGCCGCCGGCGTTGATGGTGGCATCGCTGCGGATCACCGAGTACAGGTCGCTCAGGTTCTGCGGCCACGGCTTGAGCTCGGGAAGCTCGGTGACCGGGATCCCTTCGGCGAGCACCTCGAGTCGGTCCTCCGTGAAGACACGATCAAGCCGCGGCACGGTGTCGACCAGCTCAGTGTGCGTGAAGAACTCGGCCGGGTTGTAGGCCGAGAAGTCGGCGTCGGAGAGCTCGAAGCCGGTGGAGAGGGCCACCGCCCGATCGATATTGAACAGCTCGATCGCCATGTTCGTGTAGGCACGGTGCAGCCACTGCAGCACCTGCCCGGCGAACGCCTCGCTGATCTCGACCTCTTTACGCCCCTCGGTGTGTTGCATCGCGTCGCAGATGCTCGTCATAGCCAGGCCGGCCCAACGACGCATGTACGGGCTGCGGACCTTGAAGAACGGGATCGGGTAGACCCGGTAGATCTCCCCGGCCGGGCGCTGGTGAGCGACCTCGAGGTTGTCCTCGCCGTACGGCACGGCACGGCCCATCAGCAGCCGCGTCGCCCGCACGTAGAGGCGGTGCAGCTTCTTGCAGGTGTTGATGCTCGGCGGCGTCCGCAGGTCGGCGTCCTCCGAGTGCATGAAGGCAAACAGGTTCCGACCGGCCAAGTCGACGAACTCGATGATCGTCGGATTCAGCGCGCCGGGGTCATTGCCCCAGTTGGGGACGGCGTAGCCGGCTTGGCCAAAGACGCCGACGTTGTAGTGCAGCGGGGCATCGGTGTTGGTGATGGGCATCGTGGATTGGCCTCCCCGGCCGGTGGTTGGTGCCAAGCTCACCGCGGCGTTGCGGCGAGCTTCTGACGGATCAAGCTTTCAAGCTGGTGGACGAAACCGGTCGCGCCCGGGTGTTTGCGGGCGATCTCGGCGGTCGCCCAGGCGTGGGCGTTCTGATAGCGATCGGTCTCGACTTCGACGTACCGGTTCTCGACCGTGCGGTGCTGGCTGGGCGGCGTCTCGACAACGATCGTCGAGCTGCTGACCGGCGTCGCCTTCTGCTCGGCCGCGTTCCAGGCAACGCTCGCCTTATTACCCTGCCGGTGTTGCTTCTCGGTAGACTCGGAGTTCGGCGGGAAAGCCCGGAGTAGGCGACGCCCCCCGAACGTCGCCGCTGGAGTACCGCCGCCGGACGAACCACCCGGCGGCCAGGATCCCGAGGCCGATCGGCCCACCGGCCGCCAGTCCACCCGCGACCACTTGCCTCAAGCCCCAACCGGCCGCCGCCGGCACCGCATCGCGGAGGCGTTCGCGGAGCGGCGGTTCCGCTGCTGGCTGGGCGGGGTCGGGTGTCGGGTCGGGCCAGGGGCCTCCGGCCCACGGCAGCGGGTCGGCAGCCGGCGGCGCGTAGGCCGGCCCCGCCGGTCCCGGATCTTGCGAAACAGGGGCCGACGGGGCCTCGCCCTTGGGCCGCGGCACCGGAACGAGCGGTCGCCGCGGCGGTTCGGAGAAGGTTGCTGGCGGCGGGGCCTCTGCTTGCCGTCGGGCCCGCCACCTGGGGAACAAACGGCCGAGCAGTCGCCGGACCGGCTGGCCGTGCATGGCATAGCTCTCGCCGTTGCGTTGGCCCCAGACGACGCCGACCACTTCGCCGGCCTGATTGAAGAGCGGCCCCCCCGAATCGCCGCTTCGCGCCGGCCCGACAAAACGGATGCTTGGGTGCAAAGCCCCTTGAGCGGTTGCCATGCCGCGGATCGGGCCTCCGATCAAGCGGCGCTGCCCGTTGCCACCGTAGCCGCAGCCCCACAAAAGGCCCGTCGGATTGGATTGGTTCGTGAACCGCGGGATCCGTCCCGGCACCGGCGGCGTTCGCAGCAGGGCCAAGTCATGCTGGCGATCGAGGTTGACGATCCTTGCCGGGTACTTCTGGCCCTGGTGCTCGACGTGCGTGCGGCCCGCTTCGGTGAACAGGTGGGCGCAGGTCAGGAAGTAGCTGTGGGTCTCGTCGCGATCGATCAAGACGCCGCTGCCGAGGCTGCCTTGGCCCGAGGCTTCCTGGTGGACGATCTTGGCGGTGGCCCGGGCGGCGGACATCACGGCGGCGCTCGGCGGCTGGCCTTGGGGCTGGGTGTACCCCTGCTGAGGAGCCGTTGCGCATACCCCCGTGTCGCACTGGCCGTAGGCCGTGGCCGCGATGAGCAGCAGGAACACGACGGCCGCGATGAGGAGCCCGCCGATCGAGGAGGCCGCGACGTCGGTCGAGTGCTTGCCGCGGGGCAGGTCACACTCGATCAACGGCTTGCCGGTCCTACGGCGGGCGAGCCGCATGGCTTTCCAGGGCTTCCAGCCGAAGCACCGGACCGCGCCGTACATCGGCCACCGCTGCCAGGCCGGCACTTGATCGGCCTTCATGATCGTGAGGAAGAGGGCATCGGCCTGGATGCGTCCGACGAGGCCTTCGCGGTAGAGGGCGTCATGGACCAGGGCGGCCCGGACGTAGCGGCCCACGCGGGGGTAGATCCACCAGAGCAGGCGGGGCACGCTGGCGAAGTCGAGCCGGAACTTGGCCGGGATCTCAACCGTGGTGATCGTGTTGCGGTACACGATCGGCTCGATCGTCTCGAACGGCATCTCGGGCCGATCGAAATAGACGTTGACCGGCACGGCGTGCGGCGGCGTGAACTCAGAGCGACCCATGCGGCTACCTCCCCAGGCAGGTTGGCGGGGGTGCCGGCTGGCGTCCCCTGATACCAGGGAGCGACGCTAGGACGAGACCGGCTGATTACATCGATCGAGTGTCATCACCAGCACCTTCTCGCATCGCTCACAGGCGCACGCACGCAATGTGAACTGGCACTCCTCGCCATCGGCGTACACGGCAAACCGCCGCCACGAACCCCAGCGGTGAAGTCCTAGCCAGCACAACCCGGCTCCTAGCATTTGCATCACCTGATCCTCCGAGGGGCCTTGCCTAGCCGCCGCTTGTGACGCCTGAGCACCGCCACCTTCAGGTCGGTCGAGCACCGCAGGCACGGCATCTGCACGACGCACCCGCACTCGCCGCACCGCCGCACCTTCCGCCGGTAGTGACGGTTCTCGTGGTACTTGGCGAGCGTGCCCCGGTCGAGGCCGCTCCGGCGCGCCGCCTCTCGGTAAGAGACGCCGCCGTCGATCAATGCGAATGCCTGCTCGAGCTGCTCGCGGCTCGGCGGCGTGCCGGAGTTTGGTCCACCCATGCCCGGAATCTATGGCAGCCGGGTGAATCGGCCGAGAGCATTTATTGAAGGTCCGCTTTCGCTTTGGCGATCGCAGCGGCAACCAGCCCTTGCTCTGATTTCACTGCGATGTCCTATTATCGCGGCTGCTCGCCGCTGGGTTGGGTGGCGTAGAATAACGGCTGGTCGTTCAAGTCGCCGAAGATCAAACAATCTCCGCATCGCGTCTTGCCACTGTCTTCCACGCCAAAGCAATCACGGCACGACTCGAATCCGCAGCCTTCACAAGTCGCCAAGTCCGACTCATCCATGTTGCAGCAGTGGCAGATAGCCATCCCTCTCATCCCTCCGGCTGTGCCGCGGTGCTGGCGGCTTGGTTAGCAGTTACTTGCGAGGCGGTGGTGGCGGCGGCATTGGTCGCAGTCGTCGAACTTCCTCAGGGTCGGGCCACCCGGGTGGCTTAGCTCGACCGTCACCGCCGCACTCGCCACACCACCCCCATGAGGGCAGCCAACGCTTGGGTCGTCGAAACCAGACCCAACCCGCGCCGCAGCAGCGGCCGCACCAGTTGACAGCCATTTAGTGGGCTCCTGTGGTGTCGGCTGCTGATCGCCTGGCGGTGCGGGTCAAGAGCCCGCCAAGCGTCATGGCCTGCTCGTGTGTAAGCTCAGTTCGACGCCAGTAAGACTCGATTGCTTTCTGGATCGCCTCCCGCTCTTCCTCCGTCAGCACGGGTGCCGGCGGCTGCTCAAACTCAGGCGGATAAGCCCACCAAGCGACCGGCCACGGCTCGAAAGGGACCGACGTGTGACCGCACCGCCACGGGTCGTCGTCCTCCGGGTGATACCAACCGATATCGGCGATGAGCCCCTCGCCGGTGTCGAGCTGCACTAGCAGCAATCGCGGCTCGTCGTGCTCGGTCTCGGGGGTTTCGGTGACGGGGTGCCACACCGCGTTAACGGGTGCCGGCGGCTCGTAGGCGTCGATCACCGGTATCAGCTCGCTAAGGCATTGGTTAGCGTGGTCGTGGTCGCAGTCGCCCGTAACGCAGGCATGCCACTTCGGATGCTCTAAGTCTTGGTCAGTCATCACTAGCTCCCAAGTAGGTTGGTTCTGTGCAAGGCGACACAACCTTGCGAGCTTTCGCCAAGACCTCCATTGCTTCGGCGATCTCGTCGTCCATCGATCCGCAAACGACCTTGTCCAAAAGCGCGTAAGCGGATTCGACGGCTTCCAGAAGCTCCCCAGCAGCGTCTTCGCAGAACTGGCGAACACGCGACTCCCGCCTGAGTGCCAATCGCAGCCGCAGCAGTTCCTTTCGTTCCTCGGTCATCGTTCTCATTCCTCCGTCTTGGTTAGTTCTTGGGTGGGTGGGGCTACTCATTGAATGGGCAGTCCCAGTCGCACTCTTCCGATCCCGCCTTCGAGCAGCCGCCGCCCAGCCCAGCCGGCAGCCGACCACAGTCGAAGCAGTTCTCATCGCACAGCGGATCGCCACACCACTGGCAAGGCTCAAGCTCGGGCCGGTCTTGGTAGCAGACGCACCGGTCTTCTAGCTCGCCGCAGTCATGGCATTCGCGGTCGGTCACGATTGCCCCTCCCGTGCCGTGTCATCGCTAAGCCCGGCGTACGTGAATACGAGGCCGGGATCGCTCTCTCGGTAGAGGTGGATCTCCGGCCGTCGGTTGCCGTCGATCGGATCGCGATCGTTGCGGCAGTCGACGACGAGCAGGGGTGGCGGCACCGGCACCTGGATCGTGGTAACCGCCCGGAGCACCGTCACGAGACGGCCGCACGCCGGGCCTCCCACCAACTCGACTTCTTTGGTCTTGCTCATCGCCGCCGCCTCCTCGCCGACCGCTTGGCCTTCGGCCTCCGATGCGGCTGATACTTCTTGCTGAAGGGGTAGATCGTCGCCACCACACTCCCCTCGCTATCGGGGTCCCCGACGACAACGAAGACCCAGTCGTTGGTCACCCAGTAGTCGGCCGCCTCTCCCTCGTGCTGGTCGAGCCGTTGGATCGCCAGCGTTGGCCGCAGCCCGCCGAGAACGGCACGGCGCATCTCGCAGAGCAAACGCTTCTGCATGTCGGACGGACTGCCCGCCTCGCGTGAGGCCCACCGTTGCATCGCATGCCGACTGACCCGGCTGGCCACTCGGTGGGCCGGGTCGCCCGGGTCGATATCGAATCCGTTCATGCCAAGAACTCCACGGGGAGACCGAGATCGGCAGTGGCGACCTCTTGCAGCGAGCAGGCCGGACGGTCCGGTTCGGGACGCTGGCGGCGGATCGCGGCGCAGGCCCGCCGGATATCGAGGGGCGACGGATCGCTGGCCCTCGCCCCGGGGCCCGCTTCGAGTTCGCGTTCGCCGGCGTAGGTGCGAGCCTCGCAGGCAACGCACCGACCGCAGTCGCCGGAGAGGCAGCCGAGCACGGCCCGCTTGCCCCTCTCGCCGCTGTAGAGCTTCTTGAGCAGGGCGACGCTGAGGCCCGTCCTCTGGGCAACCACGCGGCGGGGGAGGCCCTCGGATCGGAGCCGCAAGGCCTCCTCGTGCAGTTCTTGTTTGCTATTCATGCTGCGGTTGATGATCGGATGCTCTGTCATTGGTTATTCGCCCAGCACCCTGTACGTGCGGCTCTTGCCCGCGGCCCAGGTAAGGCGTCCCTTGCGTCGCAACGCGTCCAGGTGCGTCTGCACGCCGTTGGGCGAGCTGATGCCCAGGGCTTCGGCCAGCTCGCGGATGCTCGGCATGTAGCCGTTCTCGGCTCCCATCCGCACGATGGTGGCGAGCACCGTCGCCTGCCGCTTGGTCAACGCTCTCGGGTCGCGAGCCGCTTGAGCGCGCGGACCACTTCCGTCAGGCGGATCTGGGGCAGGCCGCTGCGGATCGTATTGATCGTCTGCAACGTTCTCAGCAGCTTCAGGGCCGCTTGCTTCTCGGGTGGCCATCGGTCGTAGTCTCCTAGTTCGTTGTCGTGACAGGGCCGGCAGGTCGTCAGCCAGCAGTCGGCGTCCGCGACGCTCTGCTGACGCGACCCGCCGCGTGGGATCTCGTGGACCTCAACCGCCGCCCCCTCGCACTCCGGTCCGCGGACCATGCACTCGGGGTGGGCTTCGAGGTAGAGCTTGCGGGGTTGGCGGGTCTTGGCGATCTCTCGCTCCTTCTTCTTGCTGCGCCGACGGAGCGGGGTCCGCTTGAGCGAGTTGCCGGGCTTACGCTTGAATCCCGTCCGCTTGAGCTCGGTCCGTTTCATCAGGCCTTGAGGGTTGTCGAGCTAAAGATCCAACCCTTACCGCTGCACTGGTTGCACTCGCTCGGCCGCTCGCCGCCGCTCCGGCAACCGCAGACCTCGGTGATGTAGATCGTGATCCGCTCGCCCGGGTAGAGCAGGCCATCGCAGCCCGCCAACGCGGCCCGGGTCTTCTTGATGAGGGTGCCTTCCATCAGCCGCGGGCCTCCAGTTCGGCGATCCGGGCCTCGGCGGCACGGGTCGCGTTGATCGTGTGTTTGAGGAACACCAACAGCAGGTCAGTGATGACGCGGTCGCCGAAGTTGGGGAGCGCCGAGAGCGTCTGCCGGTTATGCTGCAGCAGGTCACCGAGCGTGACGACGTCGAGCTCCTCCTCGAGGGCGTTGAGGGTTCGCTGCGAGACCCCCTCGACCTGAGCGACGGGGGTGTCACTGAGCGTGGTGCCGGCCCCGTGCATCCGCATCAGGTGCGTGGCCTCGCGGGCCCGCTGCATCGCCAGCTCGGTGAGGCCCAACGCCAGCGCGTGGCGGATCTTCTGGCAGGGGATCTCTGCCGCCGACCAGCGGCCGGCGATCTCCGGGTCGTTCAGGTTCAACATCGGGGCGGTGCCGCCGAGCGGTTCTTCGAGTTCGTCTTCCATCGGGGTGACTCCGTTCGCTGTGAGAAAGCCGGCCCGCCCATCGCGGCGGGCCGGCGTGAACGCCGACGCCTAGCCGGCGGCCGACGGCTGGTAGGGAGACGGTTCGTCTTCCTTGAGGGCCCGCGACTTGACCTTGGGGTCTCCCGGATCCATCTTGGCGACGTACCGAGACCGGTAGCACCGATACTCTTCGAGGTCCCGCGAACGCATCGCCTCCTTCAGCGCGTCATACGCGGTCGTCTTGCGATCGGTCGCCTTGGTGACCATCGCCTTCGCGGCCTCGTGCTGAGAGATCAGCTTCTCGAGGTCCTCATCGATCTCAGGGAACGCCCCGGGGAGCGTCTGCTGCTGATCGATGGTTATTGCCGGCTCGTCTTCGGCCGGCTTCGTTTTGGCTGTCTTAGCCACTTGGTTCCCCTGGTGGTTGGCGGTCACGCTCCTCAGAACGCAACCGGTTGATCCGATCCCTCGATAGCGAGTGAACACTCGGCGATCCGCACCGAGCCGTCTTCTTCTAGGACCAGCGTGCGAGCCTTGAGCTTGCTGCCGTGCCGGTCCGCTTTCTGTCGCAGGCCCCAGACCTCGATACGCCAGCCGGCACGGAGGCAATCCCACACGCGCTGACCGACCGGGGTCTCGGTGTCGGTCAGCTTGGCGAACCGCGAGGCAACGTTGCTGGCCGAGGTGGCCTGCACGGCGAGGGTGGTGCCGGGCCGCACGGCGAGCACATCGCAGAAACCGAACAGGTCCTGACGGACGCGGGCGTGTGGGTTCCATTGCTCGGTAACGGCAGCCACGTAGTCGTGGCCGCGGAGGATCGCCAGGGCACGCTGGGTGGGGCTCTTAGGCATCCGTCACCTCGGCCATCCGGCGGACCAGCAAGGCAGACGACTCCTGCAGGGTGACAACCGTCGGTTTAAGAGCGGCCCGAGCAGCGTCCCGAGCAGCGTCCCGAGCAGCGTCCCGAGCAGCGTCCCGAGC
>CAYGUP010000004.1:0-110364 GCA_964353155.1 uncultured Planctomycetaceae bacterium
GAAGAGGCTGAACGGGTCGGTCTCTTGCACCTTCTCCGTGGCGACCAGCGGCTCGTCCTGCTGGGCGAAGTAGTCGGCGAGCGATTGGCCCGAGCCGCTGAGCTCCTCGGCGATCTCCTCGGCCTTCTCGAGGGCGATCTCGGCCGCCTTGAGCCGCTTCCACTCGCCGACGACTTGCTCGCGCATCTCGTCGAGGTCGGGGGTCTCGGCCTCGTATCGCTCCGTGATGAGCACGAGGTAGCGATTGCCGTCGATATCGTAGGTGGTCATCGGCTCGTAGGGATCGACTTCCGGCGAGCCGTCAGGCTTGAGGGCGAACGCCTCGTACCAGACGGGCAGCGGCTGCTGTGCTGAACGGTCCGCGTTGACCGAAGAGCCGACCTCTTGTGCCCGGAGCTCGGCTTGCGAGGCTTGGTCGAGTTCGACGAGCTCGAGCTGCTCGGCTTCGGCGAGTGGCTTAAGGTCGGCCAGGGCCTTCGGGGGCTCGGGCGTCTCGGCGTCGGGCTTGCTCTCGGCGTCGAGGAGGGCATCGAAGTAGACGACGAACTCGTCGTCCAGCTTGAGCTTGATCCGATCCATCTTCTCGCGGATGCGGTCGGCGGCCTGTTGCATCGCCAAGCGGCGGCGGATCTCGTCGGCGACCTCTTCCAGCGGTTGGTAAGGGGGCTCGGAGGTCTCGTCCGCGGCTTCCTCGTCGGTGGTCTCGGCGGATTCCTCCTCTTCTTCCTCTTCCTCCTCAACCGCTTCGTTTCGGCGGAGCGGGTTGGCGGATTCTTCCTCGGCGGTCTCTTCCGTCGTGGTTTCTTCGGTGGCTTCTGGCTCTTCTGCCGGGCCTTCCTCTGCCGATTCGGTTTCGGCATCGGCTGCCTCTTCGGTGTCCGCTTCGAGATCCATCGACTCCTCGTCCTCATCATCGCCGAAGAGAGCACGGTCAGCCGCGACAAAGCTCTCTTTGTTCGCTTCGTAGTACTCGGCGATTTGCTCGTCGGTGATCTCGTTCTCAAGCTGCTCCAGCTCGGCGTTGAAATCGGCTTTCAAGTAGCTGATTTTCACGCGGGGCGGGGTCGCGAACGCCGGCAGGCGTGAGGGCAGCTCGACGTTACCATAGCCACGCAAGACTTCCGTGCTCGGCTGGCGGTTGCGATAAAGCTCGAAGAACTCGGCGAGCTCGGCGTCGGTCGGCTCGGGGGCTTCGTCGATGAAGGCCGAGGTATCGATCGGGGCCGCTTCGACCACGACCCGCTCGTTGAGCTTCTTCCAGTCTTCCCACTTTTCTTCCGGCAGGATCGTCCGGAAGACATACGTGTGGCTGGCGAGGTAATTGTTGGCCAGCATCGCTTCACGGAGCAGGTCGAAGACGAACCCGATGGTCGCCCGCCCGCCCCGGTTGTTGCGGCCCATGCGGGTGAGGATCTCCCGCATCTGTTGGTTGCTGACCCGGTCACGGCCCAGGGCACGCAGGTAATCGACGATCATCTCATCGTTGACCACCATACCGGCGTCGCGGGCTTTCTCGGCGAAGATCTTGGTGCGGATGACGCTCGCTTCGACGCCCTGCTCCCGCGAGCGGGGCAGTTCGATCGGCTGCACGCGTAGCGCTAGGTCCTCGACGCCGTCCTCGGTTGCATCCATGTAGCCTAGGCGTCGAACCTGCAACTGGAACTCGGCGAGGATGTTGCGGTGGATGACCGCTTGCTCGAGCTGGAGCTCGTTGACCTGCCCGCCGTTCCACTTGGCGACCAACTCGGTGCTGCTGGTTCCGCCGCCCGGGCCGCCGCGGCCGGCTCCGGCGTATTGCATCAGCGGGTCGGCGACCACAAAGGCGAACATCAGCAGCACGCCTAAGAAGATCGTCAGTACGCCGGTGTACTTTCCGATGGCGGTCAGGGGGGTCGACATCAAGGACTCCTAGCTAGCGGGGCCGTCGGTGACGGCTTCCCGCGGTTGGTTCGGTGTGGCTGCCGCTCCGAGCGGCGTGGTTTGACTCGTCGCTCCGGGGGCATCTGCCGCCGGATGGACTTGACAAGCCTTGGCCCGCCGCCGCAGGCTGCGGCGCTCGCGTCCTGACGAGCCAAGCACGGGATTGTCAAGCGTTTTCGGCGTAAACGCAATCCCAACAAGGGGTGTCGTCGATCGCGGGCGGGTGTGAGGGCTTGCGTCTTGCTCGCCGAAACGGGCTTCGCGGCGTAGCATTTCGCGCAGACGGTGTTGGAGACCCGAGCTCGCCAGCCAGGTGAGAGGGGTCAATCGGGCGTTAAAACCCGTGCAACCCGGCGTTTTTTCCAGCGGCTGGGCTGCTAGCAGCTCGCCGCCAGATAGAGACCAAACAGACCCGACCGACTTCTTAATCCTCCGTATCTCGCTTCTCGTTGCACCTCCATGGCCAAGAAGAAAGCCGCCGCCGGCAAGGGCTCCGCTCTGGTGATCGTCGAATCACCCGCCAAGGCGAAGACCATCGGCAAGTACCTGGGCCCCGGCTACATCGTCGAGGCTTCGGTGGGCCACGTGCGTGACCTGCCGCAGGGGGCTGCGCAGATCCCGGCCAAGTACAAAGGCGAGAAGTGGGCCAGCCTGGGGGTGAACGTCGAGAAGGACTTCGAGCCGATCTACGTGACCTCGCCCGGCAAGAGCAAGCAGATCAAACTGCTCAAGGACCAACTCAAGAAGGCGGACACGCTCTACCTCGCGACGGACGAAGACCGCGAAGGGGAAGCGATCAGCTGGCACTTGCTCGAACTGCTCAAGCCGAAGGTGCCGGTCCACCGGCTCGTTTTTCACGAGATCACCAAGACCGCGATCCAGGAAGCCCTGGAATCGCCCCGCGAGGTGGACGACGGGTTGGTCAAAGCCCAAGAGACCCGACGCATCCTCGACCGCCTGTATGGCTACGAGGTGTCGCCGCTGCTGTGGCGAAAGGTCCGGCCGAAGCTCTCCGCCGGCCGTGTGCAGAGCGTGGCGGTGCGGTTGATCGTTGATCGCGAACGCGAGCGGATGGCGTTTGTCTCGGCGACTTGGTGGGACTTGCTCGGCACGTTCTCCAAGCAGGGCGACCCCAAGCAGCGGTTGGAGACCACGATCGTCTCGGTTGATGGCCAGAAGCTGCCCAGCGGTAAGGACTTCGACCAGAACACCGGCAAGATCAAGAACGACGCGCTGCTGCACCTCGACGAGGCCGGCGCGAAGGCCCTGGTCGAGAAGGTCAAGAACGGCACCTTCAAGGTGAAGAGCGTCGAGGAGAAACCGTACACCACCAAGCCGTACGCCCCGTTCACGACCAGCACGCTCCAGCAGGAAGCCAACCGCAAGCTCAGCTTCACCGCCCGACGAACGATGCAGGTGGCCCAGTCACTCTACGAGAACGGGCACATCACTTACATGCGTACCGACTCGACCAACCTGTCCAAGCTGGCGGTCGAAGAGGCCCGCAACCTCGTCCGCAGCGAGTACGGCGACGACTACCTCCCGGATTCGCCGCGGTCGTACAGCGGCAAGGTCAAGAACGCCCAGGAGGCTCACGAAGCGATCCGCCCCGCGGGCACGCCGTTCGCGGTGCCATCGATCATGAAGGGGCAGCTCACCGAAGAGCAGTTCAAGATCTTCGACCTGATCTGGAAGCGGACGATCGCCAGCCAGATGGAGAACAGCCGCGGCCGCCGGATCGTCGTGACGATCGAGGGCGAGGGCTGCGTGTTCACGGTCAGCGGCAAGACGATCGACTTCCCCGGCTATCTGCGGGCGTATGTCGAGGGGTCGGATGACCCGAACGCCCAGCTGGCCGACCAAGAGAAGGCCCTGCCATCGGTCGAAGTGGGCGAACAACTCGACGTCATCGAGATGCTCGCCAAGGACCACACCACGCAGCCGCCCGGGCGGTTCAGCGAAGCGGCGTTGACCAAGGCGCTTGAAGAGAAGGGCATCGGCCGTCCGAGTACGTACGCGTCGATTATCGATACGATCCTGTACCGGAACTATGTGTTCAAAAAGGGCGGGGCGTTGGTCCCGACCTGGGTCGCGTTCAGCGTCGTGAAGCTGTTGGAGGACCACCTCACGGGGCTGGTCGACTATCAATTCACCGCCCAGATGGAAGACGACCTCGACGAGATCAGTCGGGGCGAGCGCAACAACCTCGACTACCTGAAGAGCTTCTACTACGGCAATGGCAAGCCGGGGCTGAAGCAGCAACTCGAAAACAAAGTCGACGAGATCGACGCCCGGGCGATCAGCCGCATCTCGCTGGGCAAGGCCGACGATGGCGAAGAGGTCTTCGTCCGCGTTGGGCGTTACTCGCCGTTCGTCGAGAAGGGCGAAAAGACCGCCTCGCTGCCGGACGAGTTCCCGCCCGACGAGGTGAAGCTCCAATACGCCCTGGACCTTATCGCCCAGGCGGCGAAGGCCGAAGAGCCGCTCGGAACCGATCCGGAAACCGGCAAGCCCGTGTACGCGAAGGTCGGCCGCTTCGGACCGTACATCATGCTCGGCACACCCGAGGACGAGGAGAAGCCGAAGAACGCGTCGTTGCTCAAGGGAATGGCGATCGAAGACATGACGCTGGAAACCGCGCTCAAGCTGCTCAGCCTGCCTCGTGAGCTAGGCGTCCACCCGAAGCTCGAAGGCGTCATCCACGCGTACAACGGCCGCTACGGGCCGTACGTGAAGTGTGAGAAGGAGACCCGCTCGCTGCCTGCGGACGTCTCGCCACTCGACGTGACGCTGGAACAAGCGATCGAGTTGCTCAACCAGCCGAAGCAGCGTGGCCGCAACGCGCCGAAGCCGCCGCTCAAGGTCTTCGATGACAAGTCGCCGATCACCGACGGCCAAGTCCAGGTGATGGACGGTCGGTACGGACCCTACGTGACCGACGGCGAGACGAACGCCTCGCTGCGGAAGGGGATGGGGGTTGAAGAGCTCGGTTTCCAGGAGGCCCTGACCCTCCTCGCCGAACGCGCCGCGGCGGCCCCGAAGAAAAAGAAGAAGGCCGCCAAGAAAAAGACGGCCAAGAAAAAGAGCCCGAAGAAGAAAGCCGCCAAGAAGACCACCAAGAAGAAGGCGACCACCAAGGGGGTCAAGAAGCGGACGGTCAAGAAGGCGGCCGAGGCCGAGGCCGAGGGCGACGCTCCGTTTGACGCCGACGATTGAGTCGAGCTGGCTGGGCGATCTGGCTCACTTACAAGCCGGCTCGGATCGCGTATCCTGACAAAGAGTGCTCTCAGCCCCTCATTGTCAGGAACCATGCGATGAACGCCGTCCAAGCGATCCAAGCCACCGCCGCCACGAGCGATATGATCCTCAAGAGCTACGTTGGTGACCTCGAGGACGCCGACCTGCTCCGCCGACCGCACCCCGAGTGCAACCACGTCGCGTGGCAACTGGGGCACTTGATCGCCTCGGAGTGCAACCTCCTGAACATGTTGAAGCCGGGGGCGGCGCCGGAACTGCCCGAAGGGTTCGCGGACAAGCACGGCAAGGACAACTGCAAGTGCGATGACCCGAGCCAATTCCACTCGAAAGACGAATACCTTGCCCTCTTTGAGAAGGTGCGAGCAGCCACCTCCGAAGCGGCCGCCACGCTGAGCGAAGCGGACCTCGACGCCGAGAACCCCAGCGAGCATATGCGGGGCATGTTCCCGACAGCGGGGTCGATGTGGGTCCTGACCGCGACGCACCCCATGATGCACGTCGGCCAATTCGTGCCCGTCCGACGCGAACTCGGCAAGCCGGTCGTGATCTGAACCAACGATTCCGGGCCGGTCACGGCTCACCTCGCGCAAGGGATTCCGGCAGACCGGCGGACGCCCTGGAGGTCATGGGCCGATTATCGGAGGCATGCCGCGTCTCGGCATGCCGGTGCGTCGAGTTGCCCCTTTGCCGCGGCCTGGGGTGGAGCCGATACTCTGATAGACAGGCATGCTCAATCGGGGCGTGTCTCAGGATCGTTACGCTCGCACGCCATCCAGTTCGCGTGCCTGAGTAGCCGTGTCGCGAAGCTACCCCTGCGCTACACGGGAACCGTTTTGGGAGATTGAGCCGTGCCGTACCAAATCAGCCTCGGACGCTACGGCATCCAGAACGTCAAAGTGCTGCGGAACCTCTCCGCGGCGACCCTGTACGAGCACGCCGTGCAGTACGACGGGGCCCAGATCGCCGCGAGCGGGGCGTTGTGTGTCTACTCCGGCGATAAGAAGGGCCGCAGCCCGAACGACAAGCGGGTCGTGGAAGAGACCACCAGCCGCGACGACGTCTGGTGGGGCGATATCAATATCCCGCTCAGCACCAACTCGTTCCAGAAGACGCGTGCCAAGGCGATCGACTACCTCAATAGCTGCGATCGCGTTTACGTGGTCGACGCTTACGCCGGCTGGAGCCCCAAGGATCGGATCAAGGTCCGCATCATCTGCTCGCGGCCGTACCACGCGTTGTTCATGAGCAACATGCTGATCCGTCCGACGCAGCAGGAATCGAACAGCTTCGGCGAGCCAGATTACACGGTCTTCAACGCGGGCCGGGCGCCGGCCGATCCGTCGGTCGACGGCATCGATACCGAGACCAGTGTCGCCCTCAACTTTGCGCTGGGCGAGTTCGTGATCCTCGGCACCGAGTACGCCGGCGAGATGAAGAAGGGTGTCTTCACCATTATGAACTACCTTCTGCCGAAGAAGGGCGTGCTCTCGATGCATTGCAGTGCGAACGAGGGCAAGAAGGGCGATGTCTCGCTCTTCTTCGGGCTCTCAGGCACCGGCAAGACGACCCTCTCCGCCGACCCGCAGCGCGATCTGATCGGCGACGACGAGCACGGCTGGGGCAACGAGGGGGTCTTCAATATCGAGGGCGGGTGCTATGCCAAGTGCATCGATCTTTCGGCGACCAGCGAGCCGGAGATCTTCGGGGCGATCCGCTTCGGCACGGTGTTGGAGAACACCGTGCTCGATCAAGCCTCCCGTGAGGTCGATTTCCACGACGGCTCGCTGACGGAGAACACCCGGGCCTGCTATCCGATCGATTTCATCCCCCAGGCCCAGATCCCATGCCGCGGGCGGCATCCGCGGAACATCATCTTCCTGACCTGCGATGCCTTTGGCGTCTTGCCGCCGGTGAGCCTGCTCACGCCCGAACAGGCGATGTACCACTTCATCAGCGGCTACACGGCCAAGGTCGCCGGCACGGAGGTCGGGGTGACCGAGCCGAAACCGAACTTCAGCGCGTGCTTCGGCGCGCCGTTCCTTGTCTGGCACCCGACCGTCTACGCCGAGTTGCTGGCCAAGAAGATGCGTGAGCATGAGGTGAACGCTTACCTGGTGAACACCGGCTGGAGCGGCGGGGCGTACGGGGCCGGTTCGCGGATGAGTCTTGCACACACCCGCGCCATCATCGATGCCATCCACGATGGCACCCTCGCCGACGCCGAGACCGAGCTCGACCCGGTCTTCGGCCTGCGGACGCCGAAAGTCTGTCCGAATGTGCCCGGCGAGTTGCTCCAGCCCCGCAACGCCTGGGCGGAGCCGGAGTCGTACGACAGCACCGCGACCAAGCTAGCGGGCCTCTTTGTCGACAATTTCAAGCAGTACGCCGAGGTGGCTTCCGCCGAAATTGTCGCGGCCGGCCCGATTATTGGTAATTGACCGCTGGGTTGTGGTAGAACGCATTCGTGCCGCCGCGGAGTTCGCGGTGGACGCGGAGAACCGCGGGATATTTAGCTGTTCACGTCGACAGTGCCCAAGCGAGGCTCGCGAGCTCGCGCCGGCTGTCGCAGAAACACACTCAATCCCCCTTCTCCGCGCCCTCCGCGACCCCCGCGGTGTTCAATCATCGGCGATGAGGTACTCTGTCGCTCATGGCGACGATCCTCATCACGTCCGGTCCGACGCGTCAGTACATCGACGCGGTGCGCTATCTCACAAACGCTTCGAGCGGGCGCATGGGGCGTGGGCTCGCGAGTGCTGCTTTGGCGGCCGGCCACGAGGTGGTCGTGGTTTCTGGTCCGGTCGAAGTCGATTACCCGGCCGAATGCCGCGTCGTGCCGGTCGTATCGACCGAGGAGATGCTCGCAGCGGCGGCCGAGGAGTTCGATCGCTGCGATGGGCTGATCGGGGCGGCAGCGCCATGTGACTATCGCCCCGTGCGGGTCGAGCCGGGGAAAATCGCCAAGACGGGTGAACCTCTGCAGCTCAGCCTGGTCGAAACCGACGATGTCGTCGCCACGCTGGGGACGTCGAAGGGAGGCCGCTGGGTGGTCGGGTTCGCCTTGGAATCGGAGGACCATCGGTTGCGGGCGTTGGCGAAGCTCGAGCGGAAGCACTGCGACCTGATCGTGAGCAATGGCGTCGCGGCGATGAATGCGGCCGACAACGAGGTCGAGGTGCTCACGCCCGACGGAGCGGTCGTCGGGCAATTCGCCGGTCCCAAGGACGAGGTCGCCCGGGGCATCCTCGATGTGATCGGCGAGCGTTTGGTCCGCTAACCAGCGGGCGTAGCGACTCGGCTCGCGGTGTATTAAGATTGCGGTTCTGTGGCGGTTTTTCGGCAGATTAAGGGGCTTTGATGGTTCGGGTCGCGGTCTACGGCGCCAGCGGATACACCGGCTTAGAGCTACTCAAGCTCTTGGCCCGGCACCCGCACGTCGAGGTGACGGCCCTGCTGACCCGGCAGGACGAGGCCCCGCACGTGTCGGAGATCCATCCGGCGCTCACCGGGGCTTTCGATCTGCGATTGGAGAACCTCTCGTTCGACGAGGTGGCCGAGCGAGCCGATGCCGCCTTTGCCTGCCTGCCACACGCGGCCAGTGCGGAGGTCGTGAGCCAGTTGCTCTCCCGCGGGCTGAATGTTGTCGACTTCAGCGCCGACTACCGGATCAGTGATCGATCGACTTACGAGCAATGGTACGGGGTGACCCACCCCGATCCGTCACGCCTTGGCGAGACGCCTTATGGTCTACCCGAGTTGTTCCGCGAATCGATCCGCGGGGCCGATCTGGTCGCCAACCCGGGGTGCTACCCGACCGCGACGATCCTTGGCTTGGCCCCGCTGTTGAAAGCCGGCTTGATCGAGACCGCCGGCATCGTCATCGATGCAAAGAGCGGGGTCACCGGGGCCGGACGCAATCCGAAGCCGCACCTCCACTTCCCCGAGGCCAACGAGAGTTGCCTCGCGTACGGCGTAGGCGCCCACCGGCATATGCCAGAGATCGATCAGGTGCTGACCACGGCGGCCGGGTCTGATGGGGTCGAGGTGATCTTCACGCCGCATTTGGTGCCGATGGACCGCGGCGAGATGTGTACTTGCTACGCGACCCCCGCCGCGGGCGTGGACGAGGCGGCCTTGCGTGACGCCCTAGGCTCGTACTACGCCGACGAGCCGTTCGTCGCGGTGGTCGACTCGCCACCGAGCACAAAGCATGTCGCCGGGACGAATCGGTGCCATGTCTACGTGAAATCGGTGCGGGGCAGGGTGGTGGTCGTCAGCGTGATCGACAACCTGATCAAGGGCGCCTCGGGCGCGGCGGTTCAAAACTTCAACTTGATGCACGGCCTCGATGAGACGACGGCGTTGCTTTGAACCCGTCGCTCTGTGAGCCCTCCAACCGACTAGCTAGCTGATGTCCGAAAACCAATTCCAACTCCCGAAGGGCTTCACCACGGGCGGGGTCTACTCGGGCGTGAAGGAAGACACGAGCAAGCTGGATCTCTCGCTGCTGGTGAGCGATCGCGACTGCACAGCGGTCGGCGTCTACACGCAGAACCTCGTGAAGGCGGCGCCCGTGCTGCTCGACCGCGAGCGGACGCCGGGCGACAACCTGCGAGCCGTGATCATCAACTCAGGCGTCGCCAACGCCTGCACCGGCGACCGCGGCATGGAAGACGCCCGGGCGATGGCGTCGGCGACCGCCGAGGCCCTCGACGGCTGTGCCGCTGAGCAAGTGCTTGTGATGTCGACCGGCGTGATCGGCGAGCACTTGCCAATGGAGAAGATCCTCGGCGGCATCCCCAAGGTGGCCGCCGACCTAGCCGACGACGCCGCGGCGGTCGAACGCTCGGCTCGGGCGATCATGACCACCGATACGGTTCCCAAGGTCCGATCCCGGACGGTGGAGATCGGCGGGCGTGAGATCACGGTCACCGGCATCGCCAAGGGGGCAGCGATGATCGGGCCCAACATGGCGACCATGCTGGCGACGGTGGTCACCGACGCGCCGCTGGCGACCGCCGATGCCCAACCCGCCCTGGCGGAGGCGGTCGACGAGTCGTTCCATTGCATCAGCGTCGATGGTCATACCAGCACCAATGATACGGTCCTCTTGCTCGCCAACGGCGCCGCGGGGGGAGAGCCGCTCAGCGGAAAAGAGCTCAGCCACTTTCGGGCGACGCTCGTTGAGGTCTGCGAAGACCTGGCGGTCGCGATCCCCGCTGATGGCGAGGGCGCCGATCACTTGATCACGGTCGAGGTCCATGGCTGTGCCACCCGCACCGACGCGATCCGCATCGGCAAGACGATCGCCGATAGCCCGCTAGTGAAGACCGCTGTTGCCGGGGCCGATCCGAACTGGGGCCGCATCGTCTCGGCGGCCGGCTACGCGGGTGTGCCGTTCGATCCAGACGAGGTCGCCCTGCTGATCAACGGCATCCTGGTCTACGAAAAGGGCGCCCCGGTCGAGTTCGACGAGGCGACCGTCTCCGACAGCATCAAGTCGAGCAAGGAGACGCTGCTGTTGCTCTTGCTCGGCGAAGGGACCGCCATCGCACGCTTCTGGACGACTGATCTTACGACCGAGTATGTCAGGCTCAACGCGGATTATCGGACGTGAAATAAGGCCCTAGGCTTTAGGCGGTAGGCTTTAGGAGCGAGCTATGAGGGATCACACCAAGCTTCGCGCTTTTGAATTGGCCGACCGTTTGGCGTTCGAAGTTTATCAAGTGACGAGAGGCTTCCCGAGCGATGAACGCTTCGGATTGACGTCGCAGATGCGTCGCGCTGCGGTTTCGGTTGCCTCGAACATCGTTGAAGGGTGCGCTAAATACACCGAAGCAGACTATTTGAGGTATCTGGATATCGCTTACGGGTCGTGTCAAGAAGTTGCCTACCAAAGTTCGCTAGCCAAGCGGCTTGGCTTCTTCCCTAAAACCGACCCCACCTCGTTGCTTGCCCTGGCGGATGAGACATCGCGTGTGCTCGCTGGTCTGATACGATCACTAAGAAGTGAGAGATAGTTTCTTGCCCGGCTGTAGCCTATCGCCTGGAGCCTAAAGCCTCTTGAGCCTCCTAAAACGGATCCGCCGTGGCGCGACGTTCCTCGGGGCGTTCTTCGTCGTCGCCGTTGCCGGGTATAAGTGGCTGCATGGGTGCTCTTGGGTTGATGCGGTTTACTTCTTCGTGATCACGGTCTCGACCGTGGGTTACGGCGAGGAAAGCAGCTTCGGCACCGCCGAGAAGCTCTTTACGATCGGTGTCATCCTGATCGGTATCATTTCTGTTGGTTACACCGTCGGACTCGTCGTTCAGTCGATGATCGAGGGTCAGATCGAGCAGGCTTTGGGAGCCCGTCGCATGGAACAACAAATCGAACAGCTCAGCCGCCACTCGATCATCTGCGGGTACGGCCGGCTGGGACGCACGATCGCCGAAGAGCTCGACCGCCGCAACAAGCCGTACGTGATCCTCGACGCCGACCAGGACATCGTCGGCGGTGCGCTCGAGGAGGGGCACCTCGCCATCCTGGGCGATGCGACCGACGAGGAGGTCTTGGAGCACGCCGGCATCAAGCAGGCGGAGACGATCGTTATCGCTCTGCGCTCGGATGCCGATAACGTCTTCTTGACGCTCACCGCCCGGAACCTCTGTCCCGAGCTCCGCATCATCGCGCGGGGCGAGCAGGTGGCGACCGAGAAGAAGCTCCGCCAGGCCGGGGCGGATCAGGTCGTCCTGCCGGCGGTGATCGGCGGGCGGCGGATGGCGGCGATGGTCACGCGGCCGAACGCGGCCGAGATGCTCGAACACTTCACCAACCACGAGAAGATCGATGTCGATCTCGAAGAGCTCCGCATCCCTGACCGGAGCCCGCTGATTGGCAAATCGGTCCGAGACATCGCCGCTCGGCAGCGGCACAATCTGCTGATCGTCGGGATCCGCCGGATCGGGGGGACGATGGTCTTCAATCCGGACCCGGACGATCGTTTCGAGCTCGATGATTGCCTGATCGTGATGGGGCGGGTCGAGGACGTCCAATCGTTCCAGAGATCACAGCGGCTCGCCAACGAAGAATGAGGGCGGCGGGGGCGTCGCAGGATGGGGGCGGCCTGACTAGGCTAGGAGTTCCCTCCCTCCGATCCTGCCCCTATCGACCCGCCCGCCGATGTTCCGATCCTTAGCTCTCTTGCTAGCGTGTGCCGCCGTCGCACCAAGCCACGCGGAGCACGCCTGTCGCTACTGCCAAGCCGCCGCTACGGGCGATCGGGCCTCGACGCCGAAGTACGCCCCGGACCGGGTGGTCGATGTTCGGCACATCAAGATCGACGTCACGCCCGACTTCGCGGCGAAGACGATCCGGGCGACAACCACGCTGACGTTCGCACCGATCGCCGAGCCGACCCGCTTGGTCGAACTCAATGCGGTGAGGCTGCGAGTGGAGAGCGTCCGATCGAGCCGCCCGTTGGCCGAGCACTCCTCGACGGACGAGAAGCTGACGCTGTTGTTCGCGGAGCCGATCCCGGTCGATGAGGTCGTGGAAGTCGCGATTACCTACACGGCCGAGCCGAAGAAGGGACTCTATTTCCGAACGGCTGATATGGGCTATCCACCAGGGGAAGACCACCTCTGGACCCAGGGCGAAACCCACGAGGCCCCGCATTGGTTCCCGTGTTTCGATTACCCCAACGAGCGATCGACTTCGGAGATCATCTGCCACGTCCCGGCCGACATGACCGTGATGTCGAACGGCAAGCGGCTGGGGGAGGAAGCGGAAGAGGGGGACCTCAAGGCCTCGCACTGGCGGCAGGGCAAGCCGCACGTGAACTACCTCATCTGCCTCGTGGCCGGCCAGTTCCAGAAGCTCACCGGCGAGGTGAACGGCGTGCCGCTCGGCTTCTACACCCAGCCCTCGTTGGCCAAGCACGCGGCCAATTCGTTCCAAGACACCGCGGCGATCATCGACTTCTACGAACAAGAGATCGGCGTTGATTATCCATGGGATAAATACGATCAGGTGACGATCCGCGATTACTACTGGGGCGGCATGGAGAACACCTCCATGACGACCTTAACGCTCGAGACGATCTACTCCGATGAGACCGAGAACATCCGCTCCTCGCAGGGACTCGACGCCCACGAGCTGGCACACCAGTGGTTCGGCGACTACGTGACCTGCAAGGACTGGAGCCACCTGTGGCTCAATGAGGGATTCGCCACGTACTACACGCACCTCTACGCCGGCCACAAACAGGGCCGCGACGAGATGCTCTACGGCCTCTACCGAGACGCGACGCAGAAGGTCCTCCCGGGCACCGAGAAGAACCTCTCGCCGATCGTCTTCCGCGGTTACGCAAAGGCTTGGGACCAGTTCGACTTCCGGGCCTACCCCAAGGGGGGCTGGGTCTTGCACATGCTCCGCAGCCGTGTCGGCGAGGAACTCTATCGGAAGGCGATCAAGCTCTACTTAGAGCGCCACGCCCTGTCGAGTGTCGTCACCGACGACCTGCGTCAGGCGTTTGAAGAGGTGACCGGCAAGCCGCTCGATGCGTTCTTCGATCAGTGGGTCTACCACGGCGGTGTCCCCAAGTTGAAAGTGAAGCACAAGTGGCTGCCGGAGGAGAAGCTGCTTCGCGTCACCGTGAGCCAAGCCGCTCCGGCGAAGGGCAAGTCGTTGCTCTTCACTTTTCCCGTGACGCTGCGGGCGCACACGGCAGAGGGTGTCGTTGATCGGCGAGTGGAGGTCGCGGAGCTAGAGCAAGACTTCTTCCTCAAGCTGCCGGCCAAGCCCGAGGTGGTTCGCTTCGATCCGGAGTACACCCTCCTTGCCAAGGTCGAGCACGACAAGCCCGTGGAGATGCTGGAGAAGCAGCTTGTGCTCGAGGACGATATGATCGGCCGCTTGCTCGCCGCGAAGGCTTTGGGGAAGAAGGAGAGCAAGGCCGCGACCGAGGCCCTGACCAAGGCCCTTGCCAACGATCCGTTCTACGCGGTCCGGATGGCGGCCAGCAACGCGCTCAGCAAGCAAGGGACCGAGGCGGCACTGGCGGCTTTGCTTGGCAGCCGTGATCAGGCCGACGCCCGCGTGCGTCAGCAGGTGGTGAAAGACCTTGGCGATTTCTTCGACGAGGCGGCCCGCGATGCTCTGGCGGAGGTTGCTGCGAAGGAAACGAACCCAGATATCCGCGGAGAGGCCCTCGCCGGACTCGCCCTGTACGCGGGCCAGCAAGCCGTGATCGAGGCGGCCTTCGGCAGCCAGTCGCTGCACAACCACCTCGCCGTCGCGGCCGCCAAAGCCGCCGGCAAGACTTACGACCCGGCGTTCGGCGAGCCCCTGCTGGCGATGCTGAAGCAGCGACGTTTCGAACTGCAGGGACGCCGCTATAGCGAAGTCCTGGCTTCGCTGGCCAAGGTGTATCGAGAGTCAGATGACAAGACACCCGCCCGCGAGTTTCTTACGGAGGCTTTAGGGGACGCTCACGAGCAGGTCCGCCTGGGAGCGATTGCCGCGCTCGGAGAGTTACGCGACCGCCGAGCCACGCCGATCTTGGAATCGCTCTCCGGCCAGAGCGGGAAGATCGGAGCGGCGGCCAAGAAGGCGCTCGAGCAACTCGACAAACAGGCTGCCAAGACCCCGAAGGTCGTCTCGGAGCTTCGGGACCGAGTGCGCGACCTGAGCGAGCAGCAAGAGAAGTTGCAGGAGTCGTTCGATCAACTCAAGGCGAAGCAAGAGGCTACGGAGTAGCCGGAGATTTGCTGACGCCGGTGATTTCCGACCAGTCGGCTGTCAGGCGAGACTCGGAACTGAGCGGCTCCTCCGGTCGTTTGGGGCCGATCAGTTCGTAACGACTAACAGCTACCTCGATTGATTGAGGTGGATCGTCTGGATCGAGGTACCCGGTGTCTTCCCAGATAACGGCGAGTTCGCCGAGCAGAGCGATCAGCTTCGATCGTTCATCACCTCTGGCCACGAAGCGACGCAGCACCTGAACGTACCGTGCGCCGCCGTAGTAGGCCCGCAGCGGATCGTCGTCGAGTTCGATCTGACGACCGCTCTCGGTTGTCGCGAGGAAAACGGGCCAATCGGTGTAGGTTGCCCCCGGGCTATCGAACGTTGGATAGCAAGCCACCGGCCAAGCAACGACCATCTTGGTGAAGCCGGTGCCAAGAAATCCTACGAAAGTGAGTATGAAGACGGCCGTGAGCGGAATCGGTGACCAAGTGGCTCGGGTTGCCCCGGGCGGGCTTGAAGCCGGTGAAGAATCGACTTTGCAGGCACGGCTGTCTGCGACGCAACGGTAGATCGTTCGGCCGATCATGGCAATCGGCGGCAGCCACATGATCGCGGCAAGCGGCCAAAGCAACGGCACCCGCCAAGCGATCTGCTGGTAGGCGGCGTAGCCATCTCGCGGTTTGGCGTCAGGTGCCTGCGAGAGGGCGTGCATGCTTTCGACCAAGTCGGATGGTTCGGCGTAGGCGTGTATTGGGTCGGTCTCGGTGAGCTCAAGGGCATTCTGCGGATGCAGTCGTTGGAGCCAATCCAGCTCGAGCAGCACGTTGATGGTACGCTTACAAAGGCCGCAGTGACCGTCGTAGTAGATGGTCAGTTTGCTCGGCCCGAATCGTTCGCCCAGCCATGCCAACACCGTTTGGAAGTCGATGAAAACGACGTACATGACCTGCAGCGAGACGAAAGCAATTCCCATTGTCTGCCGGACCATGATGTGGAACACCGTTCCGATGATCGCAAACAAAGCGCGGGGCCACCGGAAGAAGACCGCCGGCAGAAAGCCCATCTCGAAGGCGATCGTTCCGAGAGCGCCGAAGATGCCGAGTGGGCCGAGCAGGTCGACTCTCATCAGCGGTTCGAAGGTCTCGCGTTGGAACCAGATGTTGCGAGTGATGTTGACCATCGCGTCGCCGAAGACCCACTCCGGCCCCACCCCCGCCTTCCAGAAGCCGGGAAAGAAGTAGACCGTCGCCAGGATGATTGTCAGCAGACGGATCGGGAAGCCGTAGGCGAATAGAGGCTTGGCGTCGGGTCGTGCGACCGTCTTGGCACGCAGGCTTCTTATGATTGCGTCTAGCGAGAATCGGTCTCCGCATCGCGTTAACGCGATGAGGAAGGCGAACACCAGCACGTGGTGAGAGTGGTTCACTTTGCCCGACAAGCCAGGGATGCCAACCAAAGTGTAGGCGAGCACCGCGGTGATGAGAGCCGTCCATCGCGAGCCGAGGCCGATGATCGCTAACACGCAAGTGGTGATCGCGATCGGCAGAGCAATCTCTACATACCAAGGTTCGATCGGCACCGGAGCCAGAGCCCAGCGTGCCAGGGCTGGCCAACGATAGAGTTCGTTGGGTAGCTCGGCGATCTTGAGGATCGGGAGCGTTGTGAGCTCCTTCATGACCATTAGAAAGGTCACGGCCCGAATGACCCCGAGGTTCAACGCGTAGCCCGGGGTCGTCACATAGCTGTGGATCTGGCGGGCGACACGGCGACGGTAGACCGCTAGCAAGGCGACCACTGCGCCAAGCGTCGCGAACATCGCCATCCGGTACGAGTAGCGAGCCGCCGAGTCGGCGTACCATTGGCGGTCGCGGGTCGGCAGTCCCTCAACTTCAGCCAGGGCGGCGTGCGAAGCGATCTTGCGATTCAGCCAATCAAATGACTCGCCGTCGTAGGCAGAGAGCAACAGGTAAGGCAGGAGCTGAAAAACCGCGATCACTGCCACGACCCAACCGAACAGGATCAAACCAACTGCCACACGCTTGCTGCCTGGGGTTGGCTGGTCGCTGGCATTCACGGCGGGGCCTTAGACAAGAAGGGATAGACGGTGAGCGACTCGTGGGATGCGTTAGCAGCGGAAGTATAGCACCCCCTCGCCGACGCCCGTTCCCACAGGTCGGGCGTTGGTGTTAGGTTAGGGGCTCACGCGACAAGCCCCGCCCCCCAGGCCCCGTGCCTCCCGCCATGAAGCATTACGACATTATCTGTATCGGCACCGGTCCCGCTGGCCAGAAAGGAGCGATCCAGGCGGCCAAGCTCGGCCGATCGGTCGCGGTGATCGAGAAGAACCCGGTGGTCGGCGGTGCCCAGGTCAACACGGGGACGATCCCCAGCAAGGCCCTCCGCGAGGCGGTTATCACCCTCACCGGGGCGGACAAACGGAACCTGCTGGGCGCGTCGTATCGAGCCAAGAAGGACGTCACGGTTGCGGACTTGGTCGGCTTTTCGCAGCAGATCATCCGGCACGAATGGGAGCTGATCGGCAGTCAGTTCGAACGCAACCATATCGACTTGATATGGGGGCACGCGAAGTTTGTCGGCCCCAACGAGATCGAGGTCGCCGGCAAGGATGGCCCGGAGCGGCTGACCGCGGACAAGTTTCTGATCTCGGTCGGCACTCGTCCGGCCAAGCCGGACAGCATCCCGTTCAACCAGAACACAATCATCACCAGCGACGAGCTCGTCACGCTCGACCACATCCCGCGGACGATGATCGTCGTCGGCGGCGGCGTGATCGGCAGCGAGTACGCCTGCATCATGGCAACGCTTGGCGTGCGGGTCACTCTCGTTGAGGGGCGGCACCAAGTCCTCGGGTTCCTCGACCAAGAGATCGCCGGGGCGTTCCAGTATTTCATGCGGCAGAAAGGGATCACGCTCCGCGTTGGGGAGAAGGTCGAGTCGATCAAAGAGGTCGACGCCGCGGAAGCCGAGGTTGGCAACACGTTTGGCGGGCAGAGCAAACGACCGGACAAGGTCGTTGAAGCCCAGCTCGAATCGGGGAAGACCCTCCGCGCCGAGGTGCTGCTCTACTCGGTCGGCCGCCAGGGGGTGTGCGGGGCTCTTGGGCTCGATGCGGTCGGTATCGAGTACGACGACCGCGAGCGTTTGAAGGTCAACGAGCACTACCAGACGAACGTCGAACACGTTTACGCCGCAGGCGATGTGATCGGCTTCCCGGCGTTGGCGTCGACCAGCATGGAGCAGGGCCGCCGTGCCGTCTGCCACGCCCTCGGGGTGTGCGACGTGCGGAATTACAACACCGAGCTCTTCCCCTACGGCATCTACGCCGTGCCTGAGATCTCCATGGTCGGGAAGACCGAAGAGCAATTGACTGACGAAGGCATCCCTTACGAGACCGGGATCGCCCACTATCGCGAGATCTCGCGGGCGAAGCTGCTAGGGGACGAACACGGGATGATGAAGATGCTCATCCATCAGGAGACGCACCACATCCTCGGAATCCACGTCATCGGCGCCGAAGCGACTGAATTGATCCATGTTGGTCAAGCGGTCATGGCTTTGGGCGGCACGGCCGAGTTTTTCATCGACAACGTGTTCAACTTCCCGACGCTTGCCGAGTGCTACAAAGTGGCGGCGTACAACGGGCTCAACAAGCTGAACCACGTGTAGGGTTGGCGGTCGAGTTAGCTCGCCTGCTCCAGGGCTTCGATCTCCCGACGCACCTCATCGGCTTCGGCTGCCCTGAGGTCGCTCTTCGTCCGATCGATCGCGCTCAGCCGATGCGATTCGGCGAGCAGCGTGGCGTATCGCTTCTCTAGCTTCGCCTTGGCGGCTTCGGGCGACAATTTGAATAATCCGAGCATGCGTTCCCATCCTGGTTTATTGGTTGCTGGGTTGTAGTCCGGCACCGAGATAACGACGAATCCCGGTCAGCGAAGCGGCCCTTTTGAGTCCTTCGATAGCAGTCGGGCGTGGAGTGGCTAGCCGCAGAACCAAGCGGTGGGTGCTTCTTGCCCCGCATTTTCCGAAGAATCTTAGAACGTGCCGGCGCATGCCGGAAACGTGAACTAGGTTTTCAACGGACCGACAGTCTTCGGCTGTGGCGTCCGCCTCATCTCCCGCCTTTTCCGCTAGCCGCCCGCCCGGGTGGCGCTCGCCCCCCACCGAGGAGCCGGCTATGTCCGTCTGTCGATCCCTGCGCCCTGTGTTTGGGGCTCTCGCTGTCGCCTGTCTGTTCGCGTCGGTGGCCGGTGCCGAACAGAAAGAGGTTCAATCCGACTTCCGAGTCTTCGGGTTGGATATCGCCGCTCCGGTGATGGAGGGTGGCTCCGACCAGCGAGCTCAAGACTTCAACGCTCAGATCCTCCCGGGGGCACAGGCCTTGGTCGATACGCACCTCAGGGAGGGCGTTGAGTTCCTCGCAGTCGGCGTGACCCGCTTGGACGAGGATGCCTTGTTCATCCTCAACCCGACCGACCGCCCGGTGCGGATCTACTTCGTGCACGAAGGGGCCGGCTACCGCAACACGCTGGGCTACTCGACCACCATCGCCGGCTCGACGAGTGCGGGCGATCGGAAGCTCATCTTCCCGGACGTGTCCGATGGAACGTACGGCGGACCCGTGATGCTTGAATCCGGAGATTTCGTCGAGCTTGGCGATTTCTCGGCCGGCACGCAGTTCGAGTTCTTCATCGTCCGTGACGCGGTCCGCGGCGGGCGTGAAGTCTTCACCTACCGCGACGATCTTAACCCGGACGGCATCCAGCACTTGGCCGCTTGGCTGCTGGGCGACCGCTACGTGTTGCTCGGCTTCGAAGACATCGTGGGCGGTGGTGACCTCGACTACAACGACGTTGTCGCGGTGGTCGACCTGAGCACCGACCTGGGCCAAGGACCGCTCACGCTCTTGCCTCGTTGATCGCTGGAGAACGCAAGGATCGTCCAGCATCCGGAGTGAACTGTCATGACCAATCATCGCAAACGCCGAGCCCTGCGAAGCCGCCGCCAGCGGCTCGGCGTGGAGATCGTCGAGCTGGCGTTCGCCCTGCCGGTGATGGTCATCATTGTCTTTGGCATGCTCGAGACTTGTCAGTTGATCTTCATGAAGCAAGCCCTCGCCGTCGCCGCCTACGAAGCAGGACGCGTGGTCGCCCGAGAGGATGGAACCAGGGCGGAGGCGGAGGCTCGCTTCGAGCAGATCGTCGCCAGCCGTGGTGCGGTGGTAGGTGGTCTGAAGGAAGTAACCCTCACCTTTACTCCCAATGATGTTGAGGGTGCCGCTAAAGGAAGTCAGATCCGTGTCGATGTCGCCGCACCGGTTGGCGTCAACACAACAACCAACCTGGTCCTAAAGGGCTTGCCCGACATGACCGAGTCGGTCGTCTTCCTCCGCGAATAAGCTCCAACGACCGAACGATTCCCCGACACCGCAACTAGAGCAACGCGTTCTACCCGCCTCGCCCCGAAGAGAGAGCCGCCATGCATCGCTCATCGAATGATCGACGCCCAACCGACGCCCGCCGCGGGGCGACTCTCGTGCTCGTGGCGGTCATGTCGACCGCGCTGGTGAGCATGGGCGCGTTGGTGATCAACTGGTCGTACATCGAGCTGACTAATACGCAGCTCCGGTCCGCCACCGACGCGGCGGCCAAAGCGGCTGCGGTCACCCTCCGCGAAACGCAGAACGAGAACCAAGCCCGCACCGCCGCCAAGCAACTCGTCCAGGAGTTTCAGGTTGGCGGCAAGTCCATGCGGCTGAACAACGAGGACATTCAGTTCGGCAACGCGAAACGCGATGAGAGCACGGGCCGCTACACCTTCGATCCCGACGCCGAGCCCAAGAACTGCGCTCGGGTGACTGCCCGCTGTGGCGACGGCGGGGCGGTCGATGGCATCTCGGTGTTCTTCTCGAACATCGTCTCGCCTGGCTCCTACAACTTGAGCAAGGAAGCGATCGCGGGCCGCTACGACCACGACGTTTGCGTCGTGCTCGACCGGTCGGGGTCGATGGCCTGGGACCTCACCGGTGACGAGTTCAGCTACCCGTCGACCTTCAACGACGATTCCACACTACAAAACTACTTCCGCCCGCCCTACCTCGAATACGACAACTCCGAATCGGACCCCAACAAGCGGCAGAGCCGCTGGGGGGCTGCTCTCAGGGCACTGGAGGTGTTCAGGACCACGATCGAGGACAGGAACCTGAATGCCAAGGTCGGTCTGTCCTCGTTCGCCAGCGACTACACGTTCGGGCTCTTCGAGAGCGTGAAGGTGAGTCAGGACCAACAACTCGACCACAACACCCAGCTATTCCTTGACGCCGCGTATTCCCTTTCCAATCAGCCCCTAATCGGCGATACGACGATCGCTGCGGGGATCAACACCGGTCGGCGGGTGATCCGCAAGGTCGCGCACCGCCGCAATCTGACTTCGGAACGAACGATGATCCTGCTCTGCGACGGTGCCTTCGGCGGTGGCTTGAAGGGCAACGCGATCCGCCAAGCAGAGCGTGCCGCCGAAGCTCGGATCACGGTCCACACGATCGGCTTCGGTGCCGACGAGGATGGTGCCGCGTTGCTGCAGGAGATCGCTGAAACCACGGGTGGCCGCTACTACCCGATCGACCTGGGGACGGCTGCCGAGGCACCCTACGAGTCACTCGTGAGTGCCTACAAAGACATCGCCGATCGCCTGCCCGGCAGCTTGATTCAGTGATCCCCCCCTCTCACCTAAAGGAAACTACCCACCATGTCATCCCGTTTGCTACGCCGCCGACGCCGACCCCGCCGGGGTGGTGCTATGCGACGCGGGATGGCGACGGTCGAGTTTGCCTTCACCGCCCCGATCGTCTTCTTCATGTTCATGGCGGCGATCGAGTTCGCTCGATTCCAGGTGCTGCGGCACTCCGTCGACGAGGCGATCTACATGGGCGCCCGTGCCGGCATCGTGCCCGGAGCGACCTCGGCCGAGATCGATCAGACGGTGCGCGACCGGATCAGCGCGGCCGGATTCCTCGGCGAAACCGTGACGGTTACCGAGACAACGACCGCTGTCACCATCCAGGCTTCGGTGCCTTACGACCTCAATAGCTGGATCGCCGGTGACTTCTTCAACGGCGTCGATGTGGCACGCGAACTGACCCTCGATCGCGAGCCGGGGGCGATCCCCGAGACCCCGTAGCGGGGGGGCGTTCAACTCTCGGCAACCGCGTAGGCCGTGGCGTGGCTACGACAGTGGCTTATCGAGAGGTGGATGCGGTCGATGCCGGACCGCTCTTGCACGTCGCGTGCGCCGCCGTAGAGCCGCACCGCCGGCGCGCCGGCGACGTTGTTGCGGACCTCGATATCGCGCCACGAGATGCCGCGTATCCAGCCGGTCCCGAGCGCTTTCAGGACCGCTTCCTTAGCGGCCCACCGACCGGCGTAGTGCTGGGTCGCGGCTTTGCGGCTGGCGCAGTACTCGATCTCGTGCTCGGTGTAGACCCGGCCGATAAAGAGCTCGCCGTGCCGCTCGATCATCTTCGCGATCCGCAGCGTCTCAACGATGTCGGTGCCGATGCCGAGGATGGCCATTCAAAGAGCGAGGGGCGAAGATCGTGTGGGCAGCAGAAACCGTGAGCGCCGGTAACCCACTTTAACTCCTCACCCCCGACTTCTCACCCTTCGAGTGCCTGTTTGAGGTCGGCGATCAGGTCGGCCGAATCCTCGATGCCGCACGCCAAGCGGATCATGTTGTCCGAGATGCCGAATCTCTTGCGTTCTTCGGGCGTGCGTTTGTAGTAGCTCATCACCAGCGGCTGCTCGATGAGCGTCTCGACACCGCCGAGGCTTGGGGCGATGCGGCAGATCTTGGTTCGATCGACCACGTCCGCGGTCTGTCGCCAGTCGGCGTCTTTAACCAGGAACGTGACGAGCCCACCGTGCCCCCGCATGTACTTCTTCGCCTGCGGGTGGTCGCGGTGCGAGTAGAGCCCCGGGTAGTAGACCTTCTCGACCCGCTGGTGGGCGTCGAGGAATCTCGCGACGGCGAGGCCGTTCTCGTTGTGCCGCTGCATCCGCAGCTCGAACGTCTTGAGGCCGCGGAGCAGCAGGTAGATGCTGTGCGGCTGATTGATCGCGCCCATGATGCCACGCAACTCGCGGACCGAACCAAGCTTCTCTCTTGAGCCGGCAATCGAGCCGGCGAGCAAGTCGTTGTGTCCGCCGAGGTACTTCGTGCAGCTATGCAGCACGTAGTCGACGCCCGCCTCGATCGGTCGCAGGTTGTAGGGCGTCGCGAGGGTGGCGTCGATCAGGGTCTCGACGCCGGTCTCTCGGCCGATCGCCACGAACTTATCAAGGTCGATGCAGCTCTGGTGCGGATTGGTCGGCGACTCGCTGATGAGCATCTTGGTCCGCGGCGTGATCGCGGCGCGGATAGCCTCGTAGTCGCCGGTCTTGACCGTGATGGTCCCGACTCCGAAACGGCTCAAGTGATCGGTGCAGAACTGCCGGCTGCGATGGTAGCACTCGTCGGTGAAGACCACATTGTCGCCCTCGCCGAGCTTGGCCATCAACACGCCGACCAAGGCCGCCATGCCGCTGGCGAAGAGGACGGCGGATTCGGCGCCGTCGAGGGCGGCGAGCTTCGCCTCGGCGACCTTCTCGCCCGGGTTGCCGTAGCGGCCGTATTCCTCGCGTAGTTGACCCTGCTCGATGAAGTCGATGATCGACTGCGTATCGGGGAACGTATAAGTCGAAGCGCAGAAGATCGGATCGGTGATCGCGTCGCCCGGCTTCTGGCGTGCTTCGCCGGCGTGGACCGCCAGGGTGCTCGCCGGCCGCGGCGGCAGCGACGACGTCTCGTCGAGTGGGTCGAATTGGGCCGGGGTCTCGGTCGCCATGATCGGGTCGTCCTACGCTTCGGTAGCCAACCCGGCGGGGTGCGATCAGCGCACGAAAAACCGCCGGCGGCTTCGGGAGCTGCGGCGGAACCGACATCGTGCTAACAAAAACAACCGCCGGCCTTCCCCGATCGACCACTGAAACGGCGCCCTGGGGGCGAATCTCAGTGTCGCTCGGCGGGGGCGAGCGATGGCTCTTTAGCAGTCTGACGGCTGCAAGCGGCCACAAATCCCGTCCATGTACGTTAGCAGTGGCCCGATGCCTCGGCAAGAACCTCCGGCGGCTCGCGAAGTGCTTTCCGCGGAAGACCACGGAAGAACGCCCTGAAGCCATGAAATACGCAGAATTACCAGCACCCCGCCTATTCCGCAGGGTTTACGAACTCAGGACGCGTCGGTCTTTTACGCCACCGGTCTGCGCCTGATTAAGATAGGAGCTTTCCCTCGGGATGGTTTTCCCCGCCCTTACGCCCTCCATGCCGATCGCACGCTGGATTCTGTTGACCCTGATCGCCGCCCTCTTGGCGGCCGTGCCGGCCGGTGCGCAGGCGGCAGAGACCGAGATGGTCGGCCTCCTGGCGGTTGCTGTTGAGCCGGACGTTGCCAAGCAACTCGGCCTCAGCGAGGAGCAACTCAGCCGGCTGATCGATCTGCTCGACGAGCGGGAGATGGACGGCTTCTCGAAAGCGATGAAGCTGGCGAAGAAGCCTCGCGAAGAACGCGTTGCCGCCTTCGCCGACTTCCGCGCCGAGAGCGAACGACGCGCGCTGGCGATCCTCACCGAGAAGCAGGCTGGTCAACTCCGTGAGTTCGCCGCCAACAAAGAAGACCAAGCCCTGAAGCCCGCCGAACCGACAGCCGACGCGGCGGAACCAGAGGCAATTTCTGACGAGCGAGCTGGCCAGCCGGACGACGCACCGCCAGCCACCGAGCAGGAAGTCCCAGACGAGCAGGCAGAAAGTTCACCCACCGAAGAGCCGAACGAAACCATCTCGCAGCCCGAGGTTCCGGGTGACGGCAAGCTCTCCTTCAACTTCTCGCAGCAACCTTGGGGAGAGGTCATCAAGTGGTTCGCGGAGCGTGCCGACCTGTCGCTAGTGGTCGATACGCCCCCGCCCGGCACACTCAACTACCGCGACGATCGCCGCTACACACCCGCCGAGGCCCTCGACGTGCTGAACGGCGTGCTCCTCACGAAGGGCTACACGCTTGTTCGTAAAGAGCGGATGCTGCTGGTGATTGACCTCGAACAAGATGTCATCCCGCCGAATGTGGTGACCGATGTGCCGCTCAACGAGCTCGATGAGCGGGGCGAGTACGAACTGATCCGTGTGTTGATCGAGTTAGGCGACGTGGACGTGACGGCAGCGGCCGACTCGGTGCAGCGGCTGGTTGGACCGCAAGGTTCGGTGGTGGTGTTGCCAGAAGCGAAGATGCTGCAGGTCACCGAGACCGGTGGACGTATCCGCACCATGCTGGCCGTTATCGAAGCGATGCGGCGGGCTTCGGAGCCTCTGGCGGGTGAGGAGGTGCAGCTCCGCTCTTACCCAACCGGTGGAGCCGACGCGGCGACGATGCTCGCGGTGCTCCAGACCCTTCTCGAAGGGTCACCAACCACCCGCCTGGCGGTGGATGACCAGACGGCAAGCCTGATCGCCCTGGCGACCCCGACCGAGCACGAATCGATCCAGCAGACGCTCGACAAACTACGCACCGACGGGCGACGCGTCGAGTTGATCCCCGTCACAACGGTCGATCCGCTCGTCGCGGCGACGCTCGTCACGCGTCTGTTCGATCCCAACGCCAGCGACGAGAAGAAACGCGATCCGAATGCCCCGATTGTCGAGGCGGATCGCTACACCGATTCGCTGTTGGTCCGTGGCACGTCCGCCCAGGTCGAGCAGATCAAACAGCTCGTCCAACAACTCGACACGCCCGACGCCTCGGCGGCCCCGGGTGCGGGCGGCACGATCCGCACGCTGCCGGTCACCGGTCCCGAGCTCGAACAGGCCCTCGACCAGATCGAGACCCTTTGGCCTTCGCTCCGCTCGAACCCGCTGCGGCTCTCGACACCAAACGATGGGATCCCGAGCTTCCGGCCCGGCGCGGAAGTGGAACGCGAGCAGTTCCAGGGGCAAGACCCGCTGAACCGGTTAGACGACGTGCAACCCGAGCGGACGCCGAAGAAATCGGCCTCACGACTCAGGCGGTCCCCCTTTCGATTCGCGAACCAACCAGCCGAGGATGCCGCGGGAGGCCCGGCGGCTTCCGGCGCCGATCCGGTCTATATCTCGCCGGGCGTTGGCACGACCGTCATCGCCAGCCGCGACGTCGAAGCCCTCGACGTGCTCGAAAGCCTGCTCGCCACGGTGCTCAATGCCCCGGCGAGCGGCGATCGACAGTACGCGGTCTTCTATCTGAAGTTTTCCGAAGCGACGACGGCCGCCGCTCTGCTCAACAGCATCTTCGGCGGCGAGAGTGGCGGCGGGGGCAGCTTGATGGGCGACCTCGCCGGGGCTGCCATCGGCGGGGCGGACGGCGACCTGCTGGGCGGCCTGCTCGGCGGGGGCGGAGCGAGTGAGAGCGTTGGCTTCAGTTCCGTATCAGTCGATATCGTCCCCGACGTACGCCTCAATGCCCTCTATGTGCGCGCGGCCGGAGTCGATTTGCAACTGATCAATCAGTTGCTCCGAGTGATCGACCAACCACGCGGTCCCGATCCGATCGAATCGACCGGCCTGCCACGGCTCATCCGGCTTGAGAACACGAGCGCGACCGATGTCGCGACGGTGGTTCGGCAAGTCTTCGCCGATCGTCTTGGTGGAGGGGGCGGTGGTGAGCCGAACCCTCGAGACTTGCTCAAAGCACTCCAGGGCGGGGGCGATGCGGCCGATGAACAAGAGCCCGAGCAGATGACCCTGAGCATCGACGAGCGGAGCAACTCGCTGGTTGTCCGTTCGTCCGAGCCGCTCTTCGAGCAGGTGAAGTCGTTGGTCCTGCAACTCGACCGGGCGGGAGTCGAGCGTCCTGTGGCGACACGTGTCGTCTCGCTGCGGAACACTAGCAGCGACGCCCTCCGGGAGACACTCCTCTCGCTGCTCGGTGACAAGGCGGTCGTTGGCGGAGGCGAACCATCCGATAAGTCTGCTACGCAGGGTAAGCCCGCTGCCAAGCCAGCTAGTGAAAGCAACGACGCCCAACAGAAGGCACGCGATGCCCGCCGGCAGCTCGAAGGCCTGCAGCGGATGCAACAAGCGATGGAACGCTTCCGACGCCAACAGGGCGAGGGGGGCGGTCGTCGCGGAGGCCGCCAGCGTGGAGGCGGGCAACAACGGGCCGGCGGGCGACCCCAGTGATCCTCGCTGCGGACCGGCTTACTCGGCCGCTGCCTCGCCGGCGGTGATCACGCCATCATCGTTCTTGTCGAGCTTGACGAACTTACTGGCGGTCGAATCCGACCAGCGGCGGCTGTACTCGTGCATCGCGACCTGCCCATCGCCGTTTGAGTCCTTGTCCTTGAACCAGCCCGGGAGCCCTTCCGGGAGCTTCTCGCCCGGCGAGGCCAGCCGGTAAGACTTCGGCGCGTCGGCATCTGCTTTCGCCGCATCTTTCGCGTCGGTCTCTCGACGTTTCTGCGAGATCCGTGCCGCGAGCTCGTCGTACGTGATCCGCTTGTCGCCATTGGTGTCGGCCTTCTCCGGGTTGCCCCGGATCCGCCGCCACTCGTCCTCTTCGAGCACCCGGTTCTTGTTGCGGTCGTACTTCCGCATCAGGCCGCGGGCGTAGGCCTTATCGCGATCGCTGGTGCTTTGTTGCGCTGAGGCCTTGGTTTGATCGCCAAAGCCTTTGGCGGTGCCTTTGGAAGGCGGTGCCCCAAAGCTGAGCGGGGCAAGCTTGGCTGGCTTGCTCGACTCTTCTGCTTTGGCGCAGGTTACAACGGCTCCGGCGGCCAAGCAGGCAGCGATAACGATTCGGAAGTGCATGGTGAGCCGGGCGTCGCGGTTTGGGGCGTGGCGTACTACCATTCTAGCCAGCCGCTCCGCTCCGAACCCTCCCAAATCGATGCCAAACCCTCCGACCGCCGATCGAACCCCGCCCAACCAGCCGCTGGTTGGTGAGGTTATTGCCATCGGTGACGAGTTAACCACCGGCCAGCGGCTGGATACCAACACCCAATGGCTCGCCCAGCGGCTGACGGAACAGGGAGTCGAGGTCCGCTACCATACGACCGTCGCTGATGACATGGCCGCGAACGTCGCGGTCTTCCGGGCAGCCGCCGAGCGGGCCCAGGTGGTCGTTTCGACAGGAGGCCTTGGCCCCACGGCGGACGACCTGACCCGCGATGCGATGGCCGAGGCCGCCGGCGTGTCGCTCATCGACGACCCGACGCTCGCCGCGCATATCGAATCGATCTTCGTCTCCCGCGGTCGAACGATGCCGCCGCAGAACCTGCGGCAAGCACAGCTCCCCGCAGGGGCCGTAGCGATCAACAACCCGGGCGGCACCGCTCCAGGTGTTGATCAAGAAGTTGGTGGTTGCCGATTCTTTGCCCTGCCGGGCGTGCCGGCGGAGATGCGCGAGATGTGGGCCGAGACCGTTTCGCCGGCGATCGAGTTGATGGCCGGCCCACGGCGGATCGTTCGACACTGGCTTGTCCGTTGTTTCGGAGCCGGGGAGAGCCACGTCGAATCGCTGCTGCCGGACCTGATCGCCCGCGGTCGCGAACCGCTGGTGGGAATCACGGCCAGCCACGGCACGATCACGCTGCGTGTCACAGCCAGCGGAGCGGACGAAGCGGCTTGCTACGAATCGATGCAGCCGACACTCGAAGAAGTGCGTAATACGCTCGGGGAGTTGGTCTTCGCCGAGCAGCCGGGCGGGGAGAGCGATATCGAGCTGCATCACACGATCGCCGGATTGCTGCGGGGCCTCAACCGGCAGGTGATGACCACCGAAGGGATGACCGGCGGCCTGCTCGCCCAACAACTCGCTACCGCCGATCCGTTGCAGGAAGTGTTTCTGAATGGCGTGGTCGGACTGCCATCCGATGCCGACTTGGCCGCTTGGGCCAGTGGCAACGCGTCCGAGGCTCATTACACCGTAGCGATAGGCGTCGAGAAGGACGGGAAGGTTCCGATTGCGTTGGCGGGGCGTGGCCAGGCTCTGACGAAAGACATCACCTTGGTCGGCCATCCCTCGATCCACCGTCCGCTGGTGGCCAAGCACGCGATGAATCTGTTGCGGCTCGAACTCTTGAAGGATTGATATGCCAAACGTTCGTCTCGCCACCGCGGCATTGAATCAGACGCCCGTCGATTGGGACGGGAACCTGCGCCGAGTCGTGGAAGCCATTGATCAGGCTCGCGAAGCCGGTGCTGGGCTGCTCTGCATGCCGGAGCTCTGCCTCAGCGGCTACGGTTGCGAGGACCTCTTCTTCGCGGCCTACGTCGAGCAACGGGCACGGCGATCCCTGGGCGAACTCATCCCGCGGACCGAGGGGATCGCTGTGGCGGTGGGCTTGCCGCTGCGAGTGGATGGAGTGCTCTACAACGCCCAGGCGATGATTGCCGATCGCCGGCTGCTCGGCTTCACGCTCAAGCAGTTCCTGGCGAACGACGGGATCCATTACGAGGCTCGGTGGTTCACGGCTTGGCCCGTTGGGACACAAGGGACTGTCGAGTTTGATGGGAGCCCTCTCCCCATTGGCGAATTGATCTACGACTTCGATGGTGTCGGTGTTGGGATGGAAATCTGTCGGGACGCCTGGGTCACCGAACGGCCGGCGAAACGCTTCGCGGGGCGGGGCGTCTCGATCTTGCTGAACCCGTCGGCGAGCCACTTCGCCTTCGGCAAACAGGCGATCCGCGAACGCCTGACGCGTGAGGGTGCGGCGGCAATCGATGGCGTTGCCGCCTACGTCAACCTGCTGGGCAACGAGTCGGGCCGGGCGATCTTTGACGGCGGATCGCTCTTCGCCCAATCGGCTGACGAGGGCACCGGCCGACTGATCGCTTCGGCCAAGCGTTTTTCCTACGCGGCGTGCTGCTTGACAATGGTTGATTTCGAGGTGCCGGAACGGCAGGTGCCGGCGGGAGAAGGAACGATACCGAGCGGCTTCTCGATTCCGGCTGCACCAAGTGCTAAGCCGAAAAAAAGTCCACCCAGCGAGGAAGTCTTCGCAACCCGGTTCGAAGAGTTCAGCCACGCCGTCCCGCTCGCCCTGTTCGACTACCTGCGACGCAGCGGCGCGAAAGGATTCGTCCTTTCCTTAAGTGGCGGGGCCGACTCGGCGGCGTGTGCGGTGATGATCTGGTTGTTGGCACGGCAAGCGATCGACAATATCGGAATCGAAGGACTCGCGGGCCGGCTTCCTAACGTGACGGGGCTCGCCGACGCCGAGGACGCGGCGGGCGTGGTGCGGTGCTTGCTGACGACCGTCTACCAAGGCACGGAGAACTCGTCCGATACCACCCGCGAGGCGGCCCGGTCCGTGGCTGAGGCCGTGGGCGCCGAACATCATCTCTGGGAGATCGATCCCTTGGTTGCCGGCTACACGGGCCTCGCCGAGGCCGCGATGGGGCGTGAGCTCTCCTGGGAATCCGACGATATCGCGCTGCAGAACATCCAGGCCCGTGTCCGCTCACCAGGCGTCTGGATGCTGGCCAACCTGAAGAACGCGTTGCTGATAACAACCGGCAACCGCAGCGAAGCCTCGGTCGGCTACTCGACGATGGACGGCGATACGTCCGGTGGCGTCTCGCCGTTGGCCGGCATCGACAAGGCGTTCCTGCTCGATTGGCTTCAATGGATGGAGGCCGAAGGCCCGATCGGGATCGGCCCGCTCCCCGCGCTGGTCGCGATCAACGCTCAGCGGCCGACCGCCGAACTCAGGCCCCTGCCGGACGAGCCGGGCGAGGTGAAGCAGACCGACGAAGCAGACCTGATGCCTTACCCAGTCCTAGAAGAGATCGAGCGGTCGGCAATCGGGCGTCTGGAGCCTCGCGAGACGACCGCCCGCTTGGTCGCCGAGCGATTCCCTGATTATACGAGAGATCAGATCGAAGCTTGGGTCGATCGCTTCTGGCACCTCTGGCGGATCAGTGCGTGGAAACGCGAGCGGATGGCACCCGGCTTCCACCTCGACACGCACAGCGTCGACCCGAAGACCTGGCGGCGTTGGCCGATCCTCAGTGCGGACCAAGGCGGCCGGGCTTAGCCATCGAGCGACGTCTATGAGCATTGCAGCCGCCAGCAGCGGTGGATGCGTTGGTTGCGGAAGTCTTCGGGGACGGTCTGCTTGCTGATCTCTCGCACCGCGTAGCCGCTTAGAGCGGATTCATCCAACTTGAAGCGGCGGAAGTTGGTGCTGAAGTAGACCACCCCTTCGGCCGACATCCGCTTGCGGAGGGCAATCAGCAGCGGGGCGGCGTCGCGCTGGATGTCCCAGTCGTCGTCGAGTCGCTTGCTGTTGGAGAAGGTCGGGGGATCAACGATCGCCAAGTCGAACCGCGGTGACGTTGGCAGCGATTGCAAGTAGCCGCGGCTGTCGGAGCGGACGAGTTGGTGAGCGTCGCCCGGCTCGAAGCCGTTGAGCTTCAGGTTCTCGCCCGCCCAATCGAGGTAGTTCTGCGACAGGTCGACGGTCGTCGTCGAGGCAGCCCCACCCGCCGCGGCGTAGACGCTGAAGCTGCCGGTGTAGGCGAACAAGTTGAGCACGCGTTTGCCGGCGGCCGCTTGGCGGAACATGCCGCGCGTGACACGGTGGTCCAGGAAGAGGCCGGTATCGAGGTAGTCCGACAGGTTCACTCGGAACCGGAGCCCGTCCTCGTTAACGACGCGTGTCTCCCGCTCGGCACCGAGCCGATCGTACTGCGACTCGCCACGCTGCCGTTCTCGCTTCCGCAAGTAGACCTCGTCACGCGGGATCTCGAGCGTCTTGGCGACGGTCTTCATCATGAGATCGAGCCAGTCGGCGTGCTCCGCCGGCGTTCGATGGTGTGGCCGTTCGTACTCGGCCACGACGACCGCATCCTCGTAGCGATCGATCGCGAACGGGAGCTCGGGGATGTCTTTGTCGTAGAGCCGATAGCAGGTGATCTGGCGTTTGGTCGGCCACTTGCGTAGGTGCCGCGCCCGCTTGGCGAGACGGCTGGCGAACTCGGTCGCTTGCCGCTCGGCCTCCGGACGCAGCCCACCGAACGCCTGCGGCTTGGCTTGCTGCGAACGAATCTTCGACGTGATCGGAGCCGCGGCGTCGCTCAAGGCGGACTCTTGATCCGCAGCCGAGGCTTGCCCGGGCTTCGGCTTGCGTGGGCCGTGGTACTGGAAGAACGCGCACTCGATCCGGCCGTTGTACAGTTTGCGGCGTTTGGTGGCGTGCTGGCCCACCAGCTCCTCGAAATCGAGCCGGGCGGTCAGCACGTAGTGCGACCACGACTTGAGCTTGCGGAGCACGCCGGGCATCGATTGATAGAGCCGCTCGATCTCTTCGGCCTCGCCGAGCCGCTCGCCGTAGGGCGGGTTGGTGATCAGGCAACCGTACTCGCGTTTGCTGGAGACCTCGCCGAAATCGCGCCGTTGGAAATGGATGTTCTCGGCGACGCCTGCCGCCTCGGCGCTGCGACGGGCGACCTTGAGGGCTTCCTCGCTCTCGTCGGTTGCCAGGAGCGGCTCGGGCAGGGCGGGGCGGGCACGCTGGCGGGCCGCTTCCCGGAGTTGCTCCCATCCCTCGCCGGCGACGCGGGGCCACCGCTCGCAGCTAAAGGTCCGGTTCAAGCCGGGGGCGATGCCGCGGCCGATCATCGCCGCTTCGATCGCCACGGTGCCGGTGCCGCAGAACGGGTCCCAGAAGGGCTGCTCGGGTCGCCATCGGCTGAGTGTGACGATGGCCGCCGCCATGGTCTCACGCAGCGGGGCGGTGCCAACCAAGGGGCGGTAGCCTCGCTTGTGCAGGCCGACGCCGGTTGTGTCGAGGTAGAGGCTGGCCGTGTCTTGGGCGATCGCGACCTCGATCGCGTACTCGCCGTTTGTCTCGGGCAACTCCTGCACGCCGTGCCCCTCGCGCAGTTGCTCAACGACGGCCTTCTTCGCACTCCGTTGGATCGCCGGCAGGCTGGTCAGTTGCGACTTGTTGGACTTGGCCCGGACCGGGAACGTGCCATCGGCCGGGATCCACTCGGACCAAGGCGTCTCGCGGACGAGGTCGAACAGCAAGCCGAAATCGCCGGCGGGGCCGGTTGCCAGCCGAACGAGCACCCGCTCGGCGCAGCGGAGCCAGAGATTGGCCTCGCGGATCGCCTGCTCGTCGCCGCGGAAGTGAATACGTCCCGGGCTGGCGACCCGGGCTTGATAGCCGAGCGCTTCGAGTTCGTGGCGGACGAGCGTCTCGAGCCCGAACGCCGCGGTCGCGACAAGATCGTATTCAGCCACCGGCGGGCTCGGCGATCGGCTTCTTGGCGGTGGAGCGAGATCGCGGGGCGTTGGCGGTCCGTTCGGGTCGCTGGACACGATCGCCAAGCGGCTTGCCCGGCAGGTCGAAGACCTCGGCGATGGTGGACTCTAGCCTTCGCCAACGCCGGGTCACGTCCTGCTTGTCGCTGTAGCGGAACCTCGCGACGTTATCGTCTTCGCGCTTGTAGTGCAGCACGGTGACCTCGATGCCACGCCGCGTGAGGGCGTCGTGAACGCGGTGCACGTGCCGCCCGTGGTCGTCGACGAAGACCACGGCCTTGGGCTGCTGGCGGGCGTGGTGCAAGGCGGTCAAGAGCATGGCTCCCTTGTGCTGGCCGGCCGTCATGTAGATGCCGTTCTCCAGGCTGGCGAGACGCGGCTTGCTCAGCTTGTACCGGTCGAGTTCTGCCTTGGTGAGCCCAACGGCTTCGGGCTGATCCGGATCGACCGGGTAGAAGTCGCCACGCGGCATCTCATCCATTGCGAGGCAAGTAGACGCGAATTCATAGCCGGCCGAGCCGAGTTCCCGTTCGGTCGCCAAGCGAAAGTCGGGACCACGTGAGGTCAGCACCAAGGTCGGCACGCCGAGGTCTTGGCAGCGGCTTACGAGTTGCGGCAAGTTGTCCTGCGGCGGCCGCATCTTGCCGAGTTGGAAGAGGAGCCCTTGGATCTCGAGGAGGCCCGGGAAGTCGCTCGCGACAAGGTGCGGCGAATCGGGCTCGTGATTGAGCAGGTACTCTTGCCACTCGAACCAAGAATCGCCGCCGAGGTCGCCACGCATCGCCAGCAGTGTGTTGTCGATATCAACAACCAATAGCGTTTGTTCGGGCCCATACTGCTCAGCGTACGCCTCGGTGACCGCGACCACGTCGGCGAAGTCTTCGGTCTCGAGGTACTCCGACGCATCCACCCTGCCGATCAGAGCGGCGTACAGCAGGCAGAGGCACGTAGCGAGGCGGGGCATAGCGAACGGCAGGGCGGGGCAGACGGGGCGAGAGGTAAAGCATAACCCGCGATCCGCCGCCTAGCGACGACTGACGGCCCATTTCTAACGGTCATGCGGGCTATCCTGCGGGAAAAAGCGGGTCAACCGACGCGCCACATCACCAGCCGGCGACTAGTCTGGAGGTTCCGGCTGAGCCCTTCGGCTCGGCTCACCACACGATGAATCGAACCCGGCACCCCGCATGATCCACCGCCTTGCCAGCCTCGCCATCGCCGCGACCTTGGTCGCTTCCGCGAACGCCCAGACCGTTCGGTTCCAAACCACAGTGGGGACGTTCGATATGATCTTGAACCCAACGAACAACGACGACCTCCAGCCATTGGTCGATAACATGCTGGCCAACGTGGCGGCGGGCATCTACGACGAGAACATCGTTAACCGTGCCCCCGAGGGTTTTGTCCTTCAGTTGGGCAGCTTTCGGATCGATCCGGCCGAGATCGCCAATGTTTCGACCGGCGTTTTCGAGTCGAATGAAGGTTTCGATCCGGTCATCGTTGATACGGACGGCGACTTGAATCCGGACATCGACCTGAACGGCCTAAGCAATGTGCGAGGCACCGTTTCGCTTGCTCTCTCGGGTGGCAACCCGAACACGGGCTCGGCAAGTTTCTTCGTCAACTTGGGAAACAATGCCGGCCTCGATGCCCAAGGCTTCATCCCCTTCGCGGCGATTGTGGACATGACCGACGTCGATCGGCTAGTTTCCCTCGATCAAGCCAACCTCGCGCCTGGGCAGAACAATCCCAACTTCAACGATATCCCGTTAGACGCCGAAGGCAACTTGGTGATTGTCGAATCGGCCTCGGTGATCACCGAGAGCAACTTCTCATTCGTTGGCCCCTTGCGGAGCGCGCTCGGCGTCGACGAGGCGGCAGCCGCTGCTGCCAGTGTTCCTGTGGCACCCTCGATTGACGAGCTGGCGGCTTCGCTAGCGCCGCCCTCTTCGGCACCATTGGCTGCCGACCCGACGTTTGCAACCGCCGCCTCGCCAGCGACTGCCATCCCTGAGCCCAGCTCTTGGATGCTCGCTCTATTGGCACTCGGTGTCGGTCGTCGTTGTCGTCGTTAGAGTCGGCAGGATGGACTGCCGGTGCAGAAACGCCGGTAACGAGTTAACCCGCCGCCGCGGCTGACGCGGAGTTCTACTAGCGAACCGCACCGCGGGCAGAACTTGGGTTCTTCGGGGTTGGGAATGCCGGCTTCGCTCCTCGATTGGCACGGCACACAACGTTTTGAGTCTGGGAAGACCTCAAGGCGTTCCGGATCGATCGGCTTGCGGCACGACTCACAGAGCACGGCGGCTTGCCAATCGTCGGCATCCTCTTCATCGGCCTCGGTCGCCACCAAGCCGATCGCCTTGCAACCGGGGCAAGTCATGCGGCCGGCTGCTTCGGGGAGCAGGGCGGCGAGGATCTCCTCGTCTGGGTCAGCGTCTCGTCGCAGGAGGCCGACCAATCGGAGCCGCGACACGATATCGGCCGGTCCACAAACGGTTCGCCAGCCGCACGCAATGCATGAGAGGGTTCGAGAGAGCATCCGACGACCGATGATTGAAAACCGTCGATGAGAACAGGCAGGGGCCGGGGCCACTGATGACCCCGGCCCCTGCCGAATCGATACTAGTGAGTCATGCCCTACGGCGTTGCTGGCGCGACGAGCAGGTTGTCGAAGTCGCCGCGGTTATCAGGATTGAAAGTGCCCTGGTTCCGCGTGCCATCGAAGGTCGCATCGAGTTCGAACACGTTAACCGTGCCCGAGCCTTCCGTCACAGCAAACTCGCCACTGCCGGCTCCGCCGCCGCTGCTAATGGCGTTGTTGGTCTCGATGTTGAGATTGAGGGTCGGCGAGCCACCCACCGCGGTGGCGATCAAGAACTCAACCGGTCCGTTGGCGTCCAGGTTCTGGAACGTGTTGCCGGAGAACGTCGCGTCGACGTCGGCCGAGCCGCTGACCAGCACAGTGGCTGCCGACAGGGCCGCGTCGTCATTGATCAGAGTCGTATTCCGTAGTTGGAATATCACGTTGTCGCTCGCGATCGAGACATCCAAAGCGTTTCCGCCCAGTGTTTCGATCGTGTCGTTGTCGTTGAGGTCGATGGTGCCACTCGAGATCGACGAGCCGAAGTCGAGATCAACCGCCGTCAGGTTGTCGTTCGTGTCAAATCCGACTCCGGTCATCGAGAAGTCGATGGTGCCGGTGTTGTTCGCATTGACGGCGATGCCGTCGTCGTAGCCACCGCCCGAGATGCCGATGGTCGTATTGTCGTCGTTCGTGGCGTTGATCGATAACGCCCCGGTGGTTGTGATGTTGTCCACGTTGGTGGTGAGCGTGCCGGTGTTGTCGGCATCCACCGTCACCCCGGTGTTGCTGCCGCCGTTGATGTTGATGTTCGCGTTGGTGACCGTGTTGCCGGCGGTAACCGACAGGGTGCCGGGGGTATCGACTCCGGTCAGGGTTGCGTTGAGTGTGCCCGTGTTCTGGGCGTCGATGACAACGTTGCCGGCGGTGAGGGTCGTGTTGCCGATCACACTGGCGGTGAAGTTGCCGTTGTTGTCGGCCGAGGCGTTGATGCCCGCTCCGTAGTCGCCGCCGTTGACTATCAGGCTGGCGTTGCCGTCGTCGGTCGAATCAAAGGCGACACCCGCCGTGCTGGTGATATTGGTCAAGTTGGCCGTCGCGGCCCCGTCGCCTTGGTCGTTCACGGTGATGGCATCGAATGGGGTCGTGCTGCCCGAGTTGCTCATCGTGAGCGACAAGTCGCCCGACGAGGTGTTCGAGCTGTTCGCCGTGACGGTGCCTCCGGTTTCGGCGTTGGTCATCGTAAGCGAGCCGTTGCCCGAGTTCGTAACATCAAGGGTCGTATTGCCAACCCCGGTGCCGGTGATATCGGTCATGGTCGCCAGCAAGTTGCCGCGGCCCGTCGCGTTGAAGTCGGCCCCGTTGAGATTGGTGATGTCGCTGAGCGTGACGATGCCGTCGCCCGCGTTGCTGGCGGTGCCGCTTGTCGTGAAGATCACGTTGTCAGCGTTCACGTTCGCGTTGGCGATGCTGACCACTCGGTTCGTTGTTCCGTTGAACAAGGCCTGGATCGCGGTGCCCGTGCTCGAGACGATATCGACTCCGTCGAGATCGAGGCCCGAGTCGGTGATCTGAACCGCGGTGCCGGCGGTCGAGGTGAGCTGGCCGTCATCGATATCAAGGGTGCCATCGAACTCGTCCAAGACAACGGAGCCGTTGCCGCCACCACCAGTGACGGAAGTGAAGTTCACCCCGTCAGCCGAGGAGCCGCCGGTCAGGCGGATTGCGGTGTCGGACGAAACTAGGGTGTTCTCGATGCCATCGGCGGTTGTGATGTTCAGCTCCCCGCCGTTGGTGCCTGTGATGCCACGCGTTGCGCCCGCAATCGCGAGTCCACCGGCGAAGGTGACGCCGGAGTCGTCGTCGTTGACGTCGGCTCCCGCCCCTCCCAGTACGATCGCGTCGGTGGCCCCTGTTAGGCTGACCGAGGCGGTCGATTCGAAGCGAACCTCGGCATTCGCATCGCGGCCGGTGATTCGGATCCCTTCGCCGGTATCGACGATGTCCGTAGCGCCGGTCGTATCGGACACGTCACCCGTGAAGGCAACGGTGTTATCTCCGCCATCGACAACCAGCAGGGCGTCGTTCTCGTTGTTGACCGTGCCAGAGAAGGTGACGTCAGCCACGCTGGACGTGCCGACGCCCGCGTTGGTGATCGTGATCGCGTCACCCGTGCCATTGCTATCGATATCACCGCTGAAGGTGATGTTTGCCTTCGAGTCGGTGATTGTGACCGCTGCAGCATTCTGTGTTTGAATGTTGCTGCCAACGTTGACAACCGCGGTGTTATCCACGATGCGGATGCCACCGCCGTTTTGGTTGGCGTTCGTGATCGTCGCATTCATGGCGACCGTGCTGCTCGAATCTCCCGCGACGCGATCGATCAGCACCGCTTCGCCAACGACGTCATCGATCGTGACCGTGTTCGCTACTGATACTCCGCCGGTGGTTTGCGAGACCTCAATCGCAGGCGAACTGCCCCCGTCGAGGTCCGAGTCGCGTACCGTGACTTGGCCATCGGTCTGATCGAATAGCAGGGCTCCATTGGCGGTCGTTCCACCGCTGTAGGTCAGGTCGGAGATCGTCGTGTCGCCGTCAATTGTACCGGCGTGAGTGACCTCGTTCGTGTTGCGGATCGCGATGCTCTGCTCCGCCGCACCGCTGGTCGTGATGTTCGAGATGTTGATCGTTTCGCCAACGTTCACGGTCGCCGCCGACGCATCGGCGTTGATATCGATATCGTTGCCGCCAACGTTGTTGAAGGCGATCTCGTCGATGGTCACGGCACCGAGCAAGTTGACGATTTCGTCCGTGTCGTTATCGGCATTGGCATCGAACTCGTCCGCACCGGCGACAGCCGTTAGGGCGATGCCGTCGCCAGTCGTGCCGCTGATAGTCAAGTTGTTGAGGTTCGAGTTAAACGAACCGTTCACCGCGTCGTTCGTGATCGCGTTCAGGCCGCCGTCGAAGGCGAGGTTCTGCACCGTGTTGTTGTCAGCCAAGACCACACCCGCACCTGCACCGCCGTCGATCGTGGCGACGGGACCGTCGAGGGCACCGGGGGCTGTTTCCGGCAGGCTGACGGTGCCAATGTCGAGCAGGTCGACCGAGAAGGTGTTGCCGGCTCCTTCTCCGAAGAAGGTTTGGCCGTCGCGGAGCATCGCGGTCTGGCTGTTGAAGTCGCTGCCGCCGTGGGCCAGGACGATGTCGTCGTCGAGGCTGTTGGTATTGATGTCGTCGAGCGAGTTGAGCGGATTCTCGAACGTGCCGTCGCCGCCGGCGGCCGCGGTGCTGTCCACGTGGACGACGCGGAACTCAGTGCCGTCAGCCTGCAGGATCGCGTCGCCAGCGACCAGCACGCTGTCCTGTTGCGTGGCGATATAGTCGTGGCGAATGACCGGTTCTCGCATCCGATCGCGAAGCTGTCCGGTCGGGCAGTTCTCCGCTCGTGTGCGGCCGATGAACCAAGTCGCACTGAACAGGGCGTTGGTATCGAACTCGTCGTCGTTCGCGACGGCGATCGAGAGCAACAGGTCGGGGGTCGCGTAGCCACGCAGGCCGACCTGGCCGCCAACGGCGTCGTATTGGCCGCCGTTTAGGCCGTAGACTCCCGCGAACGCCCAGGCGTCGAGGTCGCCGAGCCGGCCGGCGACCTCGGCCTCGCCGATGGTGAGGGCCGTATCGCGGATGAGCTGGAGCTGCTGCGCGAGCGAGTTACCCGAATAAGTCAGTTCGCCGGTTTCGATGCCATCGCGGGTGCGGGTGCGTGGCCCGACCGGGGCGTAGCCGTTGGCGCGGAAATCGATGTGCTCGCCGAGCATCTCGAGCGACACGCCGATCTGATTGAAGAAGTTATCGCCGCCAACGGTCTGGCCATCCGACCAGATGCTGACGCCCATGATCTTCTCGTCGTCGGGGCTGAACGGGAAGACCGGCAGGGTCATCCAGCGGTAGCCGAGGCCCAGGTTGTAGCCGACGTGCGATTCGTCGTTCATCGTGACCTGGCCATCCAGGAACAGCATGCCGCCGTCCCAGTCCATCATCTTCATCGTGCCCAGGTCGAGCGTCCCTTTCTGCTGGCCGTAGCTACGCGTGTTGTAGCGGGCACGCAGGTGGGCTCCGAGCGTCGGGTTGTAGACCGAGCCCGCCGCGAAGGCACTGGCCGGGCCGGCGTGCATCGGTATGGCGTCCATGCCGGGGTTGCCTGACAGGTTCGGCGAGAGCGCCATCGGCCCGCCCGAAGGCGACATGGTCGATGGCTTGCTCAGCGTGCCGCCACTGGGGGCTGAGAGCGGTTCGCTCGGGAGTTGGAGTTCCTGAGCGAACAACGGAGCGGTCACAACCAACGCCAAGAGTGTGGCGTGAGCGGCGAGCGACGTGCGGCGACGAATCAGTCGGCTTGGCATCCCCTGACTTCCCTATCGAGGTGGGCCTTAGCGTATGCAGACAGCGGTCGACAGCCGCTGCGGACCGTGGGCCGATTGCCCAAGGCGCGTGCGCAGCATGTCTAAGCTGTGGTCCGGTAGACGAGACCACCCCGGATCTCGGTCCGAGGCGGCGGGACGTTACGAACGGGTTCTCAAAACTGCAACCCCAGTTTCCCCGGAATTACAAGCCGTTCTGAAAAATCTACCGACTCAATCGGCGAGCACCGGATTCTCTAGCACGCGAACCTCGCCACGGTTGGCATCCACCCGCACGGGCACGCCGAACGGCAGGGTTGCATTGAGGGTCACATGACCGGCTGGGAAGTTGCAGACAACGGGATAGGGAGCCTCGCCGAAGTAATCGAGGAAGACTTCCGGCAGCGACAAGCTCGATTCACCGCTATCCGCCTCGCACTTGCGGAACTGCCCGAGGATGACCCCGCTGAGCTTGTCGAGCTGGCCGGCGAGCTGCATCTGGCGGAGCATCCGGTCGATTCGATACGGGGCCTCGTTGACGTCTTCCAGGAAGAGAACGCGGCCTTCGGTATCAAGCTCGTACTCGGTGCCTACTAAGGCTGAAATCAGTGACAGATTGCCGCCACACAGCGGCCCGGTCCCGACGCCATCGGCGTACGAGCCGAGCGGTGACCAGCGCGGAGCTTCGTAGGCAAACCCCTGCGCCCCACCGTTCTTCTCCGCCAAGAGGCTTCGCCAGAAGTATTTTGCTGCAAACGGGTTGAGGTTGCCGGGGCTGCCCAATCCCCACTGCGGGTTGGGGGAATGGAAGGTGACCAAGTTGCACTTAGCTGCCAACGCCATGTGCAGACCGGTGATATCACTGAAGCCGATCAGCACCTTCGGGTTGGCGCGGATCTTGTCGTAGTCCAGTTGGTCGAGCATCCGCATGGTGCCGTACCCGCCCGTGCCGGGGAAAACGGCATCGACCTCCGGGTTGTTGAAGGCCTGCATCAGTTCCTGGGCACGCCGTTCGTCGGTGCCTGCCAGATAGCCACGCACACGGAAGAGGTCTTTGGAATGGATGACCTTGAAGCCCATCTCTTCAAGCCGTTTGGCAGCTCGCTTGATACGCTTCGAGATGAGCTCGCCCGCGGGGGCGACGAACATGATCGTGTCGCCCGGCTTGAGGGCCGCGGGCTTGGTTGCCGGCTCGGGAGGGGCGGCGGCCGTCGGCACAGCGAAGGCGACGGCAGCGATCAGCAAGAATCTTCGGAGCATAGAGCTTGAGCAAGCTAGAGGATCTGATTCAGACGACCCCGCTAGCTTAACCACCACGCCGCTACGCATCGCGCTGCCGATTCTCCGTCTTACGACGGGGCGTGAGCCACAACGCGGTTGAAGTGCAGCCGCACCTCGTCGTCGACCACCCGACGCACCCCTTCAACGAGGCACTTGGGTTCGTTCTCGGACTGTCCCTGTTCGATCACCGATTCGAGGGACGCCCCGGGCGACACGGCGAAGGTCGATTGGTTGATGATCTGATTGCCAGCATCGAGCTCGGGCACGATGAAGTGGCAGGTCGCGCCGTAGGTGAGCATCCGGTTGGCGTACGCCTCATGATAGGGACGCATGCCCGGGAAGCTCGGCAGCAGGCCGTGGTGCAGGTTGATGATCCGCCCGCCGGCGTACTTCCAGCAGCTCGCCGCTGGCAGCACCCGCATGTAGCGGGCGAGGATGACAAAGTCGATTCGCAGCTCGTCGCAGATGGCGATCAGTTGGTCGTCGTCGGGGGTGCCACCGTCGTCACCGATCGAACGCCAAGGGACGTCGAATTGATCCGCCAGCCCGCGGAGCTTGTCGCGGTTGCTGATCAGGGCGGTCGCTTCGGCGCCGAGGTGACCGTCGCGGATCGCGTTGAGCACCGCCAGCGGGGTCTCTTCGCGGTACGTGCAGCAAACGGCCAATCGCGGCTTCCGCCCTTCGACGCGTGGACCGTCTGGTGACCAGGTGCGGATCGAGAGGCCGGTCTTCTGAGCAACCTCGACCATCGCTTCGCAGAGCGAGGCGTAGTTCGTGGGTTCGATCTCGACGCGGGTCATCATCGAGAAGACATGCGCGTCGTCCTGGTCGTACATCTGGATCTCGGCGATATTCGCCCCGAGATCGGTGACCGAGTGGACGATCGGATCGGCGAGACCGCGGTTGTCTGGGCCAACGGCGGTGATGACGGCGTGCATGGGGCGGAATCGCGTTCGGCGTTTGATGGGAGCCTAGTAGTCTCCCTAATCCGCCGGGCCTTGGAAGGGATCAGGCGCCGGTGAGCTGGCTGACATTGGCCATCGATTCGGGCAGTTCGGCCCAGAGGTGGCGGAACGCTTGCAGGTTGAGGCCCATCGGTTCGAGGACCCCTTCGGGTGGCGCGGGCAGCCGGCGTCCGTCGAGGGAGCCGCGGCCGTAGCGCGTCGCCAGGTAGTTGGCCACGGTGACCACTCGGGTCAAGGCCCGCGATTCTTCGGGGCAACTGAGCGGGTCGTGGTGGTAGTCGATCGCCGCGACGAGCACCTCGGGGAACTTGGCTCGCCAAGCGACGTAGGCACCGATCTGAGCATGGTCGAACGCCAAGATACGGCGTTCGGCTTCGGGCAAGGCGATGCCGGCCGCGGTCTGGGCGAGGACGCGCGGAACGAGCTTGCCGAGGTTCTGGTTGATGAATAGCAGCCCGATATCGTGCAGCAAGCCGGCCAGGTAGGCCTCTTCCGGATTGTGGTAGCTGCCGCGTTGAGCGATCAGCCGACAAACCGTGGCGACGCACACCGAGTGATCCCACAGCCGATCCGGATCGAGCCGTCCCACTGGCGTGTGGCGGCCGAAGGTATCGCCCATGGAGACCGTGAGCGCCAGATTGCGAACCCGGGCACGGCCCAGCAGGTTCATGGCTGTCTTGAGATCACCGACCGGGTCACGGAGCCCGCAGTAAGCGGAGTTGACGACCTGCATCAGCTTGGCGGCGACGGCCGTGTCTTGCTCGATCACTTCGAGCAGGTCATCGGCGTCGTTGCCCTCGTCCTCGGCGACTTGGATCACCTTCTGCGCAATCGCCGGCAGCGTGCACAGGTCGCTGAGCTTCTCGAAGAGCGGTTCGATCGATCCATCGATCGCTCGCTTGCCTTCACGGGCCGAGAAGGTGGGCGATCCGGCGGCGAAGGTCGCTCGGAGTGAGACGGCGGTTGGGGCGTCGGTTGGCACGGCGGCGGAGTGGGTTGGTTGAAGTCCACAGGAAAACTACTACGTGAAAAACGGACGTCGCCCGTCGATTCCCGATCTCGATGAGACATCGAGAATCTCGTGCCTCGCAATCGCTAGACGTGGCAGAACCGACAAAGGTCGAACGGCCCCCACGGGTTACTTCGGGTGAGGTGACCGGTTCGATCGGGGGCGAGTCTCTGCCCGTCCTATGGTTTGCGTGCGCTGATAGCCCTCTTACTCCGCCTGCACGCGGCGAAACCCATGTCTTTCCTGTCGCCCGGCGGCCAAGCCGTCGCTCCAAAAACGGAAGAATGCCCCCCCTCGGGCGAGAACCGTCTGGACGACTTGCTGAGCCGGATCCAACAACTCACGGGCGACAACCCGGCCGACGTGGAGGGCTCGGCTCCGGCTGAGACCCCACCGACTCCATCGGCGCCGTCTGCTGTAGAAACGAACGCTTGGTACCCAAAAGAGCCCGCCTCGTTCGCGGCGGGGGGCCTCACCGACACGGCAGTCGAAGACCTCCTGCTCAAGTTCCTCAACGCCCGGGCAGAGTCCTCGGGGCGTGACCTGGCCGAGCATGTTCGGTTGCCCTTCCGGCTGATCGATCCGCTGCTGCAATCGATGAAAGATGACCAGATGGTGGCCCACAAGGCGGCCTCGGTCATGAACGACTATATCTACACGCTGACCGGCAAGGGACGCGACCGGGCGAAGAAGCTGGCCGACCACTGCACCTACTACGGCTCGGCGCCGGTGCCGTTGGAGGCCTATATCGAAAGCGTCACGGCGCAGACGATCGCCGACCAGCATCCGACCGAGGACGACCTCAAGCGGGCGTTCAGCGACCTGCTGATCGACGAGAAGATGCTGCTGCGGCTCGGCCCGGCGGTGAACTCGGGACGCGGGTTGTTCCTCTTCGGGGCTCCCGGTAACGGCAAGACCTCGATCGCCGAGCGGGTGACCATCGCGTTTGGCGAGCACCTCTGGATCCCGCGGGCGTTGGGGGTCGATGGCGAGATTATGCGGCTGTTCGACCCGAGCATGCACGAAGAGGCCCCGCTGGAAGCCAGCACCGGCTTGCTGGACGACCGCAAGATCGATGGCCGTTGGGTCCGCATCAAGCGGCCGACGATCGTCGTTGGCGGTGAGCTGACGATGGACTCGCTCGAAGTGACCCTCAACACGGTCACGAACGTCAGCGAGGCGCCCGTCCAACTGAAGAGCAATTGCGGAACCCTGGTGATCGACGACTTCGGCCGCCAGCGGATGACCACCGACGAGCTGCTCAACCGATGGATCGTGCCGCTGGAGAAGCGTTACGACTTCCTGAACCTTTCGAGCGGCAAGAAGATCCAGGTCCCGTTCGACCAGCTGATCATCTTTTCAACGAACCTCGAACCGCGTGACCTCGTCGACGACGCGTTCCTCCGCCGGATCCCGTACAAGATCGAGGTCATCGACCCGGTCGAGACCGCCTACCGCAAGCTGCTGGTGATCATGGCGAAGAGCCTGGGGGTCACTTACGACCAAGGTGCTGTCGACTACCTGATCGAGAAGCACTACAAGGCCGTCGATCGCCCCTTCCGCGCGTGCCAGCCACGCGACCTGCTGCAGCAGATCGTCAACTTCTGCCACTACACCAAGCGTCCCCCGGCGATGTCGCAGGAGAACTTCGACTTCGCCTGCGAGAACTACTTCGCCGTGATGTGATGAAGGACCGAGAGGGGAGAGGGGTTAGGTGCGAGAGACTAGGGAGACGCTGTGGCTGAAATCGATAGTTACCGAGGCCTGAAGGTTTGGCAGAGAGGGATTGAGATCACGTTATGCGTCTATCAAGCGACCTCTGACTTTCCGAAGGATGAGAGATTCGGGCTCGTTAGCCAGCTCCGACGTTGCTCGGTTTCAATCCCCTCGAACTTGGCAGAAGGCCACGCCCGCCAGTCGACCAAAGAGTTCCTACACTTTATCTCCATCGCAAGCGGATCCCTCGCCGAGCTCGAAACGCAATTAACCATCGCCGACCAGCTCGGCTTCCTGAGAGATCAGGCTGCGCAACGACTGACGTCACTCTGCGATGAGCAGAGCCGCATGCTGGCCGGACTCCGCAACTCGTTGCGACAACGACTCAAGAACTGATTCAACAAGCCAATCTCCTGGCACCTAACCACTAGCACCTCGCCCCTCCTGCTATGAATTCACGTCAGATCGAACTGCTGCAAGCCTCTTGGCGTCACGCCTCGCCGATCGCTGAGACGGTCGTGCGGCTCTTTTACCGCCGGCTCTTCGAGCTCGCCCCGGGGGTGCGTGAGCGCTTCTGCACGTCGATGAGCGAGCAGAGCGATCACTTGCTCGCCGCGACCGAGGAACTAGTCAACAACGTGGCCGGCGAGCAGCCTGTCACGGGGGTGGTATCGGGCGTCGATTCCTTTACGCAGCACGAGCCGGTCGTCGCCGACGCCTGGCTCTGGGCGCTGGAGCAAGAGATCGGCCGCTGTGCCTCCGAAGGAGCCTGCGACGCCTGGCGCGAGGCGATCCGGAGCGATGCCGGTACCACGTTCCGGCTGGTTGCATTGGGCGAAGTCGCCCTCGTTGGCGTCTGAACGGCTGGCTGCCTACCGCGACAGCGGGCGTTCCATCCCGAAGTCCAGCGGCAACTGCGGGTCGTCGGCGTCCTCTTGACGGAGCTCCTCGAAGAGGAGGCTCGGTTGGATGTCGCGGTTGTGCTGGTACTTGCTGGCGTACTCGGTGATCTCGCCGGTGAGCTCGTGGTAGAAGATCTGACAGATCGGCACGCCCGCGTAGATACGCACCGGCTGGACGGGGAACATCTCGAGCGTCCAGAAGCCGCTGAAGCCGACATCGCCAAAGCCGGCGGTCACATGCACGAAGAGCCCGAGCCGCCCGATCGAACTCCGCCCCTCGATCTGCGGCACGAGGTTGTGCGTGGTGGTCTTCTCGGCGGTGCGTGCCAAGTAGAGCTGGTTCGGGCTGAGGACGAGGCCTTCCTCTGGGATCGTCATCCGCCGGACGCGGTTCGGCTTGGCCATATCGAGGACCACCTCCTCGTAGACCATCAGCTCGTCGTGCAGCGTGAGATTGTAGCTGTTCGGATTGAGCCGGGCCGGATCGAAGTCATCGATCACGATGTCCGAGCCGAGTCGCTTTTGGATTTCCGCGCCGGATAAGATCATCGGGGCTTCTCAGAGGAGTGAGGGGCGGAAGGTTGGTCGGTTGCTAATCATCCACGCCCACCCGCGGGCAGAACCGCCGCATCGAGCAGGCATCGCACTTCGGCCGCCGGGCGTCGCAGACTTGGCGTCCGTGGTAGATCATCCGGAGCGGGAAGTCGACCCACTGCGGCTTGGGGATCAGCTTAGCGAGTTCGTGCTCGACCTTCACCGCATCGGTCTGCGCGGTAAGCCCCAGCCGGCGGCTGAGCCGGCCGACATGCGTATCGACCACCACCCCCGAGGAAATGCCGAACGCCACGCCGAGCACCACGTTCGCCGTCTTCCGTCCGACGCCGGCGAGCTGGACCAAGGCGTCGAGGTCTCGCGGCACCTCGCCGTCGTGCTGCTCCACGAGATCGGTGCAGCATGCTTTGATGTTCTTCGCCTTATTCCGGTAGAAGCCCGCGCTCTGGACGTACTTCTCCAGCCGTTGAATCGGCAGGTTGGCCAAGTCGGCGGCGGTTGGGCAATCGGCGAAGAGCTTCTCGGTGACTAGGTTGACCCGCTCGTCGGTGCATTGGGCCGACAAGATGGTCGCCACCAGGAGCTGGACGGGCGTCTCGAACTGCAAGGCACACTCGGCGTCGGGGTAGTCCGCTTTGAGCCGCCTGAGCACTCGGCGGGCCTGGGATTTGTGCTCTTCCGGCGTCACCGGCGGCCGGGGCGGGGTGGCTTGGGGGCGTGCCATACGGCGGATTGGCTGACGCGGGAGGGGCGGGACGGCGGCATTCTCAGCGATGCGGCCGGAGAAAGCAAAGCGGTGCCCGACCCCTGACACCGAGGACTCTCGAATGAAACTTGATCCAACTCGTTGTGTGTCATAGGCTTCAGCAAATCGACGTTCCGCCAAAGCCCTCCCCGAGGCCTCTCCCGATGGCTGCTTCCGACACACTCGCTGGCAACCCGTACGCCGACTTCGGCCACACCGTCGCCGAAGCCACCCCAAGTGCTCGGGTCGATTTTATCCGGAAGACTTACACGCACTTGGCGCTGGCGATCTATGCGATCGAGTGGGCGTTCTTCAAAACCGGCCTCGCCGAGTGGTCGTTCAACTGGCTGCAGGGCACTCAGTACGGCATGCTGGTCGCTTTTGGTGGCTTTGTCCTGGTGAGTTGGATGGCTCGGAGTATGGCGGAGAACTCAACGTCGATCGGCCTGCAGTATGCCGGCCTCGTTGGCTATGTGTTCGCCCAGGCAGCCTTCATGGCACCACTTCTCTACCTGGCGCAGGAGTATTCCTTGGAGATCGTCCAAGGCAAAAGCGTCAACGTGATTGGTGCGGCGGCCGTGACGACCCTCCTGATGTTCGGTGGCCTGACAGCGATCGTTTGGTTCACGGGTAAAGACTTCTCGTTCATGGGAGTTGGCCTAGGCATCGCCGGCTTGGGGATCATGGCCTTGATCGTGGCGAGCATGGTCATGGGCTTCAATATGGGGACTTGGTTCTCGGTTGGCATGATCGTGTTTGCCTCGGCGTACATCCTCTACGACACGTCGAACGTGATGCATCACTACCACCCCGGGCAGCACGTGGCCGCTTCGCTGGCCTTATTTGCCTCAGTCGCGTTGCTCTTCTGGTATGTCTTGCGGTTGTTCATTGCGTTGTCCAATCGCGATTGATCCTCGAAGAGCCAAGCTGAACCATGTTGAACGATCCGGCGGACTCGGATTTCGGTGCCGTCGAGTTCGACGCGGAGGGATTCTCCGGGATCGCCCGGGTCTTCCCGTTGCCGGCGCCGTCGCTCTTCCCGGGCGTGGTGCAGCCGCTGCATATCTTTGAGGAACGCTACCAAGCCCTCATGCGTGACGCCCTCGATGGCGATGGGCTGATCGCGATGGCCGTGCTGCGGCCGGGCTGGGAGATCGACTACGCCAGCCGCCCGCCGCTCGAATCGGTGGCGTGCCTCGGCAAAATCATGGCCCACCACGAGCTGGAGGACGGCCGCTTCAACCTGCTGCTGGCCGGCGTTCGTCGTCTGAAGATGCTCGAAGAGATCGAGCCGCCCGAAGCCTTCCGGCGGGCACGTGTCGAACTGATCGAGGAGCAACAGCCCGCCGCGGGCGACGGCTTGGCGGTCTTCTTGCGGGATCAGGTGGTTCGATCGTTCCGGGCCGCGTTGCCTCACGGGGTGCCTCCCGAGCCGCTCCAGCGGATCTTCGAATCGGATTCGCCCCTTGGGATGCTCGTTGATTTGGCGGCCTACACGCTGCCGATATCGCGTGAAGCGAAGCAGGCGGTCCTCGCCGAGTCGGATGTCATGGCCCGGGCGAAAGGCTTGGTCGACGCCCTGCCGCCACTGCCCGAAGAGCCTGGAGATTCAGGCGCACTGCCGTCGCAGCCGTTACGGCCCCGTTTTCCGCCGCCTTTCAGCGAAAACTGAGGCGTTTCGGCCCCGGCCAGCGGGGCGGGTGGGTCGTGGTCACGCCGGTTGTCAGTAGGATGAAGGCCTAGGCACCGTCGCGCCCGTCGCAGCGTTTCAAGTGCTTTGGCTGTCCCCTGACTCTCGACGCGCGTCGCATGCCACTCGCTCCCAGCCGCATCGCCGAAGACCTCCGCGGTCAGGTTGCGGGGGATGTGCTCAGCGATGAGCTCACCCGGCGGCTGTACGCCAGCGATGGCAGCCTGTACGAGATCATGCCGACAGCGGTCGTGCGGCCGCGGGTCACGGCCGACGTGGTGGCAACCGTCCGCTACGCCGCCACCGAAGGCATCCCCGTCCACGCTCGCGGGGCGGGGTCGGGGCTGGCCGGTGGCTGTGTTGGTTCGGGCATCGTTGTTGACTTCTCACGCTATATGCGGCGGATGCTGTCGGACGATGGCGAGACGGTCCGCTTGCAGCCGGGCATGGTGCACGGCGATCTGAACCGCCGTCTGGCTCAATCGAAACGGGTTTTCGGGCCGGACCCGGCAGACTCGGATGTGACCACCCTGGGGGGCGTGCTTTCGGTCGATGCCAGTGGCAGCCGTCGGCTCGTCTATGGGGCTGCTCGTGATCATGTGGTCGGACTCACGGCCGTGCTTGGCGATGGCAGGATTGTTTGCACGAACGAAGACTCGCCGATCGCTCGGCAGCTCAGCGAGCAACTCTTCTCGATGCTCTCGACATCACGGGAGACCATCCGTGAACACACGCCCCGCGGTTGTGTGAACAACAGCGGCTACGCTCTGCAGGCGGCGTTGGGTGACGAGTCGGTCGACCTCACGCAACTCTTCGCCGGCAGCGAAGGGACCCTCGGCCTCGTCACGGAGCTGACGGTCAAGACAACGCCCACGCCACGGGCGGTCGGAGCCGTGTTGCTAACGTTTCCCAGCTTCGAGCTCGCCGCCGAAGCGGTCCAGGTGCTCTTGCCCCTCGGGCTGGCGGCGTGCGATCTGATCGACCGCCGCCGCATCAGCCTCGCGCGGCAGCTCGATCCTCGTTACGAGATGCTCCTCACCAGCGCGGCGGAAGCCCTGCTGTATGTCGAGGTCTTCGCAGACGACGAAGCCGAACTCAACCAACGCCTGCCGGCGATCGTCGAGGCGGTGCGTGGCGACGATTCGTTGGCCGCCGAAGCCCTCGTGGCTGAGTCGGCCGAGGACCACGAGCTGTTCAGCCAGCTATCGAAGAAGTTGGTCTCCTCGCTGCATGGCATCAAAGGCGTCCGCCGCGCCGTCCCGGGGGTCGAGGATATCGCCCTCCCGCCCGCGGCCTTGCCTCAGTTTTTTCTCCGCTTGCAAGACACGCTCAAACGGCGCGAAGTGACCGCCTCGGTTTATGGGCACGTGGGGCACGGCCAACTCCACCTGCGTCCGCTGCTCGACCTGACGAACCCGGCCGACGTGCGGCGTCTCGAAACGCTCGCCAGCGACCTCTACGACACCGTTTGGCTCTTGGGCGGCACCATCAGCGGCGAGCACGGCGACGGCCTCAGCCGCACGCCGTTTAGCTCGCGTCAGCACGGCCCGATGGTCAACCTCTTCCGCAGCGTTAAGGGACTGCTCGACCCGTCCGGCGTGCTGAATCCCGGCAAGGTCGTCCCCTCGCCCGGGTCGCGGATGACCCACTCCCTGCGAGCAACCGGCAGCGTCCGGACCCGCCCCGAGGCGGTGCAGCCGGGCGACCTGCCGAAGGAGACCGTCGAGCTGCAGCTCGCTTGGTCACCGCAGGAGGCCGCCGAGGCGGCTCGCGTCTGCAATGGCTGTGGCAAGTGCCGATCGCGGAGCGAGTCGGTGCGGATGTGCCCGATCTTCCGCTACACGCCGCGCGAGGAAGCCTCGCCGCGTGCCAAGGCGAACCTCGTGCGCGGCGTGCTCGCCGGCGAGCTACCGGCCGAGACGCTCTTGCTCGATGACGCGAAGGCCGTGGCCGATCTCTGCGTCAACTGCCACCAATGCCGCCTCGACTGCCCGGCGGAAGTCGATATCCCGAAGCTCATGCTCGAAGCCAAGGCGAGCTATGTCGCCACGAACGGCCTCCGGCGCGACGCCTGGTGGGCGGCCCGCCTCGACGGGGTGGCGAAGCTCGGGGCGATGGTGCCGCGGATCGCGAACGCCGCGATCGGCAACCGCGCAGCCCGTTGGGTGCTTGAACGGACGATCGGCCTCGCCGCCGGCCGCAAGCTGCCCCCTTTCGCCAAACGGACCTACCTGCAAGACGCGACGACCCGTCGTCTGCATCGCCAGCCGAAGGCGACCGAGCGAGTCTTCTATTTCGTCGATACCTACGCGAACCACTTCGATACCCAGCTCGCCACGGCCTTCGAGCGCGTCGTCACGCGTCATGGCGTCGGCTTTTACGCCCCGACCGATCAGCTCCACAGCGGCATGGCATTGATCAGCCAAGGGGCGTTGGAGGAGGCTCGCAAGCTGGCGACCCGCAACGTCCGACGGCTCGCCGAGGCGGTCCGCGATGGCTACGTCATCGTGGCGACCGAGCCCTCCGCCGTGCTCGCCCTGACGCACGAGTACAAGCACCTGCTGCCCGACGACGAAGACGCCGAGCTCGTGGCCGCCAGCACGTACGAGGCTTGCCATTACCTCTGGCGGCGGCACGTCGAGGCCCGCCTGCAACTCGACCTCACGCCGCTCCCGTACCACGTTGCCCATCACACGCCCTGCCACATGAGGGCGTTGAACATCGGCTCACCCGCCGAAAACCTGTTGCGGCTGATCCCAGAACTGCGGCTCGTCCGACTGGAGAAGGGATGCAGCGGGATGGCGGGCACGTACGGCCTCTCGCGGCGCAACTACCGCAGCAGCCTGCGTGCCGGATTGCCGCTGCTTGCCGAGATGCGGAGCGGGCGGCACCAACTCGGATCGACCGAATGCGGGGCGTGCCGAACCCAGATGGAGCAGAACTCCTCGGTGCGGACGTTGCATCCGCTGAAGCTGCTGGCGGCGAGCTACGGTGTCATGCCGGAAGTCAAAGAGAGTCTGATCGCGTTGTCGGAGTCGTCATGCAACGCATCTACTTAGACAACGCCGCGACAAGCTGGCCGAAGCCCGAGTCCGTCTACCAAGCGGTCGACGACTGGCAACGCCGCGTGGGGGCCTCGTATGCGCGTGGCACCTCAGCCGCGGCCGATGAGACCCGTTCGGTTATTGATCGCGTACGTCAAGGCGTGGCGAAGCTCCTCGGCGAGGCGGACCCACGGCGAGTGCTCTTCTCAACCAGCGGCACCGATGCCCTTAACACCGCTATCTTGGGCCTGCTGCGTGATGGCGATCACGTGGTCACCACCGTCTGCGAGCATAACGCCGTCCTGCGGCCTCTGAACTGGCTCGCCTCGGGGGAGGCCGACCGCCGTATCGAGGTGACCTCTGTCGGTTGCGACGCCGAGGGAACCGTTGAGGCCGACGCGGTGATCCGGGCGATCCGGCCCGAGACCCGTCTTGTCACCGTCATGCACTCGTCGAATGTCACGGGGGCCGTTCAGCCGATCGAGGCCATCGCGGCCGAGACGCGGCGGCTTGGCGTCAAGCTGCTGGTCGATGCCGCCCAGTCGCTGGGGCGTTGGCCGATCGATACCCGGAGCCTGGGAGCCGACCTGCTCGCCGCTCCGGGCCACAAGGGCTTGCTCGGTCCGTTGGGGACCGGTGTCTTGTGGATCGCACCGGGCGTTGAAGATGAGCTGCATCCGTTCCGGCACGGCGGGGCCGCCAGCGGAGGCGAGTTGCTCGCGGTGCCGAACACGCTCCCCGACAAGTTCGAGGCCGGTAATCTCAACGTGCCGGGCCTCGCCGGCCTCGCCGCGGGCGTCGAGCAGGTCCTCGAGTGCGGCGTCGACAGCGTCCGATCCAGGCTAGCCGCCAGCCGACGCCAGTTGGCCGAAGGGCTGTCGTCGATCCCATCGGTCACTCTCTACGGCCCGGATGCCCCCGATCGCCAAGCGGGCGTTGTGAGCTTCTGGGTCGAGGGCTACGATCCGCATGAGTTGGCCAGCCTGCTAGCGACCGTCGCCGGCGTCGAGTGCCGCGCTGGCTTGCATTGTGCTCCGCGGCTCCATCAGGCGATCGGGACCGCATCGCAAGGCGGCCTGCTCCGCTTCAGCCCCGGCACGACGACAAGCCCCGCGCAACTCGAGGCGGCGATCGAAGCCGTTCGCCAGTTCGCCGAGTCGACTCCCGCTTAAGACGAATCTACCCACCGACAGAGCGTTCATGCCACGGCCCAAGACCCAACCCGACGCCCAGGACCCCTCGAAGCCCTGGCATCACGAGGGGTTGCGGTTCACCTGCACCGCTTGCGGCGATTGCTGCTCTGGTGACCCCGGCTATGTCTGGCTGAATGCGGCCGAGATCCGCGAGATGGCGGCCGCCCGCGGGCAAACGCCCGAGGAGTTCCGTACGGAGAATGTCGTCGACGTCGGGGTTCGCAAGAGCCTGCGGGAACGCGACAACGGCGATTGCGTGCTGCTCGACGCCAAGACCCGCAAATGCACGGTCTACGCCGCTCGACCCCGCCAGTGCAAGACCTGGCCCTTCTGGGATTCCAATGTGAAATCCCCCGAAGCGTGGGCCGAAGCCTGTGCCGAGTGCCCCGGGGCGGGCACCGGCAAGCTCTACACGCTGGAGCATATCGAGGAGCAGCGGAGGGTTGTCCACGTCTGAGAGTGGGGCCGGTGGCCCGACGCCAGCGGCTGATGGCAGCGTTGACGGGGGGCTCGCTGGTCCGCTATCAGCGTCTGAGCAGAATTCTTGCCGACTTTGCCGGTTAGCTAAAGCACGCCGGTCATGCCGCCGATACCGATTTAGTCGGGAATGCTACGCCCTGGGTGTGGCACGACGTCATCTCGGCGTTATTGGTTGCAAACCACTATCAGGAAACACTTTGCGACGATTGGTGATAAGGGACGGCTTCGGCTGGCCGCATCATTCGACGCAAACACTTGATTCAATGAGACTTACGTCACGATCGCCGAAGAATCGCCAAACCGCCGCAGGACGGTCGGAGAGGGCGTGTCGAGGCCGTGACGGACGCACGAATCTTGACACTAACCGTTGTCAGACTTACACTTGGGACGACAGAGCCAACCCAAGAAAGGCCTCGTCGAGGGCCCAAATCAACGTCGATTTGGGTGACTCCAAAACTCGAAGCGCCTTTCCAGCCGGGGAGTCGGTCGTGACCAAAAAAGAGATCGTCCGAACGATCGCCGAAGAGATCGGGCTGACGCAGCTGAAGACCAAAGAGATCGTCCAGAAGACGTTCGACGCCATCGTCGAAACGCTCGTCGAGGACCATCGGATCGAGCTGCGTAACTTTGGCGTCTTCGAAGTTAAGAAACGGGCCGCTCGCAAGGCACGTAACCCCCGCACCGGCGAGAAGGTCGACGTTGCCGAGAAGTTCGTCGTCACGTTCAAGCCCGGCAAAGAGATGGAGGAGCGGGTCCGCGAGCTCGAACGCCGCGCCGCCGAAGAGGCCGCCGAACGCCGTCGGGCGGAAGAGCAGGCCGCTCAGGCGGGCCAAGCAGGCAAACCGGCTGTTCCCACCGACCCCGCTCCGAACGGCCACGCCGACTACAACGCGGCAGGCTACAGCGGCTACGATCAATCAGCCCAAGACGCGGCCGGCTCTTAACCGATCCGCCGAACAAGCGACAGATAAACGACTTACGACATACGAAGCGGCCTGGACGAGTAAGGATATTCGGCCAACCGCCCGAAGAAACGAAGCAAAGCCGGCGTTTCATTCGAACGCCACACTCACGGAGGAGTGACTCCCATGCGATCCGTCTCGCGTCCGCGGAAACGTTTTCTACGCCCTCAGTTCTTGCTCTGGGCGATGATGGCCATCGTGACCATCGGCTCGAGCACCGGCTGCCTGATCCCGATGTATTCGGCCGATCCGGCTCGCCGAGCCCAGCAGCTTCTCTACACCTCGGAAGACCTGCGTACCTTCCTGGACGAGTGGGAGCGGATCTGGTTCCTCGACTCTCCTAGCCACATGAAGCCGTATCGCACCAGCGGTCTGGTTCTATGAGACCGGCGTTTTCGGCGTTCGTATCAAGCGACCGGTCTGTCGGCTCGTGTTGGCGCGGCTAGGACGCGCTGCGCCAGCAGGGTAGGCTGCCGACCATTCGTCTGATTCGTTCGTCCGTTGCGTTGTCGTTGCCAGCATGTCGCCAGGGTCCGAAGCCTCGTCCGTCGCCGCCCGGTCGGCGGTTACGTCTCCGATCGACCTGTCCGTCACGCTCGGGCGGCTGCGGCTGCCCAATCCCGTGATGGTGGCCTCTGGTACGTTCGGCTACGCCCGAGAATTGGCCTCGATGGTCGATCTCTCGCGGCTCGGCGGCATCCTGCCGAAGACGGTCACCGCCACGCCACGCGAGGGCAACGCCCCGTGGCGCACGGTGGAGACCTCCGCCGGCATGCTCAATGCCATCGGTCTCGATAACGACGGCATCGAGGCATTCGTCAAGCACCACTTGCCCTATCTGGCCTCGGTGCGTGCTCCGATCGTGGTCAGCGTCGCCGGCCGGACCAGCCACGAGTTCGTCGAGCTCTCCCGACGGCTAAGCGACCTCGACGAGTCCCTCCGACCGGCGGCGGTCGAGCTCAATCTCTCCTGCCCCAATGTCTCGGGCGGGGTCGATTTCGGCAGCGACCCGGCCAAGTGCGAGGCCGCCGTCCGTGATTGCGTGGCGGCGACCAGCCTGCCGATCCTCGCCAAGCTCACGCCCAACGTGACCAGCATCGCGGTCATGGCCCGTGCCGCCGAAGCGGGTGGGGCCGATGCGCTCAGCCTGATCAATACGGTGCTCGGCATGGGCATCGACTGGCGCAAGCAGAAGCCGCTGCTGGCGAACGTCGTCGGCGGCCTCAGCGGCCCTGCGATCAAGCCGATCGCCCTCCGCTGCGTCTACCAAGCCGCCCAGGCAGTCAGCACCCCGATCGTCGGCGTCGGCGGCATCGCCACGATCGATGACGCGATGGAGTTCTTCGTCGCCGGCGCGAGCGCCGTGCAGCTCGGCACGGTGAACTTCTACAAACCGACCGCCGCGGAAGAACTACTCAACGCTCTGCCAGCCGCCCTGGCGGAGCTCGGCGCGAACAGCGTTGCCGAAGTCGTCGGCTCCCTGAAAACCACCTGAGACAAGAACAACCCGCCATGCGTGCTCTCTCCGGCATCCAACCGACCGGCCCGTTCCATTGGGGCAACTACTTCGGCGCGATCCAGCAGTACATCGCGCTGCAGGACGAGTGCGACGACGGCTCGTACTACTTCATTGCCAACCTGCATGCGCTGACCACCGTCCGCGATAAGGAGCTCCTCCAGCAGTACACGCTCGGCGGGGCGATGGACTTGTTGGCGTTGGGGCTCGATCCGGAGAAGGCCGTCCTCTTCGTCCAGTCGGATGTGCCGGAGGTCTCGGAGCTCTGCTGGCTGCTGCTCACCGGCACGCCGATGGGGCTGCTGGAGCGGTGCGTCAGCTACAAGGACAAGATGGCCAAGGGCATCAAAGCCGACGCCGGGCTGTTCACGTACCCGGTTCTGCAGGCGGCGGACATCTTGGCTTACGACGCGACCGTCGTGCCCGTCGGCGAGGATCAACTCCAGCACATCGAGGTCTGCCGCGATATCGCCCAGAGCTTCAACCACCACTACGGCGAGACGTTCGTCCTGCCCAAGGGCAAGGTTCTCGACCAATCGGCTCGCGTCCCTGGCACCGACGGGGAGAAGATGAGCAAGAGCTATAACAACACGCTGGCCGTGTTCGACGAGGAGAAGCCGCAGCGGAAGCAGATCATGCGGATTCAGACCGATAGCCGCCCGATGGAGGATCCCAAGGACCCCGAGGGCGATGTGCTGTTCGATCTGCTCAAGCTGGTTGCGACCCCAGACGAGCTTGCCGAGTGGTCGGCGACCTATGCCAAGGGTGGCTTCGGCTACGGCGATGTGAAGAAGGCGCTGGCCACCGCCAGCGAACGCTACTGGGCCCCGGCCCGTGAGCGGCGGGCCGAGTGGGCCGCGAAGCCGGACGAGGTCCGCCAGATCCTCGCCGCCGGGGCCGCGAAGGCACGCGAGCGGGCCGGCGAGACACTCCGCCGAGCCCAAGAGGCCTGCGGGCTCCGCGGCTGGTAATCCCCGATCAGGCGGCTAGGCAGTTTTGTCGCACGTTTTGTCGCACGGCGGTTTGGCGTTGAGAGGCTGATTCGGCCCATTCTCTCGCCTAACCCCTTGCCGCCCAACGGCTTGCGTTTTGTCGCATCGACGACCGGGTCAATCGCGGCGTGACGACCTCGCCAAGAACGGCCCAATTGTAGCCCGTCGCGTGACCAAAACGCTGGGGCCCCCCGGTTCGAGCGTCCACGTCTTCGCGGCCACCCGGAGGTCAACAGTTCTCCATGCATGGCTGGGATCAAGAGCCGTCAGACGCAACCCTCGTCGAATCACAGGGACGATGTCCGTTTGCTAAACTCTTGGGGGCTCCGCTTCGCAGTGACCCCAGCCACCCGCCGGGTGGTTAAAATGTGCGAGGAGCAACCGAACCGGAGACGCCCATGGAAAAAGACGATCTACGAAAGCTCGCCCGCAACGCGGCTCAAGAACCGTTTCGCATCAATATGACGGGCGGCGAGTCGTTCGAGGTCCGCCATCGTGATTTCATCACGGTTTCGGACTACCACGCCGCGATCGTGGTGAAGGAGAACGACAAAGAGAGCGTCCACCTTGCAGCGATCATGAACATCAGCACGATTGACATGCTGCCGGTTGTGGCGGGTTCGTCGCCTAGTGGGAACGGAGTCTGAGGCTGGTAGGCCGCAACAAGCGGAGCGAGGTTACGGCACAAAAAGCTGTAGCGGCTGGCCATCCCTTCGTGATTGATCCGAGCCCTCCAACACCATGAATGCACACTTCACGCTTCCGCTTGATTTGGCTGACCTTGACCAGATCAGCCGTACGCTGGCAGATGCTAAATCGATAGTATCCATCTGGCCTGAGTTTGCGAAAGCTGATTGGCAAGCCCTGGCTACTGAGGCTATTGTCCATGGCACGGACATCTATGTTCACATCGATAGCAATATTCTGTCGTACTTAGTGGATGTCTATGACGGCCGTGACCCTAATGAGTTGCGTCGTAGTTCAGCTGCCTTAATGGCGCTTGCTGGGTGTTTAGGCTTGCATGTAAACCCAACGATTGCAGTTCACGAGTACGCATTGACAGGCAGCGAAGTGCCAGACCAGCGTCTGGCAGCCTTCTATGCGTTGGACAATATGCACCCGCAGTTGATGGCGGATTACTCACTAGGTCGATGTGACTCGATTACCCTTCCGAGTCGTGAGACATTGGAGCCAACTGAGCATCGCGACAGCCTAGCGACCCACATTTACGGCCACGCATTCTACCGCGCTTTGGTGCTGAAGATTGCTGAGATTGATCTAGATCCTACCTACGGTGGCAGGACAATCCGATCACAAGCTAAGCGTTACAGCGCTCTCTCGAACTGGATGTTCTCAGACTTGGGATTCGCGGCGGCCGCCAGCTTTGCGGCCGCTCAGCTTTGGGGCAACTACAAAGGCAAGCCCGCGATCAAGTTTGGTCGTAACAAGGATTACGAGGCCATTGTCAGCGCAGTCGAGAATGCGACTTGGGACCTCGTTGCAGTTGAGTCATGGGCTGAGTACGAAAGAAAGCGTTCCCCTGGTGATCCAATGCACTTGTTTTGCTCATTCGATAGAGCTTTGACTGCGATAGCCCGTTTGCTATTCGTTCGACCTACCGAAACGCTGGAAGACTATACGCAGCGGGCTCTGCTACCTTTCTGGCCGGCTGAGATCGCTCGAACGCTGACTGAGGAGTACCTGGAACTACAAGATCGAATGGATGATCCGTGCCGCAAGGTTGACCAGTCTAAAAAAGACCTATTTGCTGTTTCAGAAGGTATTCTTGCACGGATTAAGTCTCTTGCTGCACGTCGCTGATCTTGCATCCTACCCGCCGCATCGCTCAACCAGGGCGTGGGTGGCTTTAGCGGGCGGGGTTGGCGTGGTCAAATATGTCCATGCAATTCCGAACCCGTGCTATCCATATTGGCCAAGAGCGTGACCCCGGCACCGGGGCGGTCGTTCCGCCGATCCATCTCGCCACGACCTTCGTTCAGCCGGGCGCCGGCAAGTGGGGGGAATACGATTACTCGCGGAGCGGTAACCCGACGCGGGCCGCGCTCGAGGCGACCGTCGCTTCGCTCGAAGGCTGCGGCGACGAGGGCGGCGCGCTCGCGTTCGCCAGCGGCATGGCGGCGACCGCTTGTGTGATCGCTTCGCTCAAGTCGGGCGACCACGTGCTGGCCGGCAACGACCTGTACGGCGGCACCTACCGGCTGTTGCATCAGGTGGCCGATCGGGCCGGGGTCGAAGTGACCATGGCTGATGCGACCGACCTCGGCGAGTTCGAGAAGCACTACCGGCCGAACACGAAGCTCGTGTGGGTCGAGTCGCCCGGCAACCCGAAGATGTCGATCACCGACTTGGCGGCGGTCGCCGAGCAGGCACACGCGAAGGGTGTGATCGCCGCGTGCGACAACACGTTCGCCACGCCGGTGCTGTCGCGGCCGTTGGAGCTGGGCATCGACATCGTCATGCACTCGGCGACCAAGTACTACGGCGGCCATAGCGACGTGATGGGCGGCCTGCTCGCGGTGCGTGGCAAGGCGCTGTTCGACGACCTGAAGTTCGTGCAGAACGCGACCGGCGGCATCATGGCCCCGCTCGAATCGTTCCTCTGCTCGCGCGGCGTGAAGACCCTGGAGCTCCGCGTCCGCGAGCAATGCCGCACGGCGCAGGCCCTCGCCGAGTGGCTCGACGCCCGCCCCGAGGTGTCGCGCGTGATGTACGCCGGCCTGCCGAGCCACCCGGGGCACGAGCTGGCCAAGCGGCAGATGGACGGCGGTTTCGGCGGCATGATCAGCTTCGAACTGGCCGGCGGCTTCGAGGCGGCCAAGCGATTCGTCGAGGCGACCGAGTTGTTTCAATTAGCGGTGAGCCTCGGGGCGGTCGAGTCGCTGATCGAGCAACCAGCGAGCATGTCGCACGCCAGCTACTCGCCGGAGGACCGCGAGAAGCATGGAATAACCGACGGCATGATCCGGCTGTCGGTTGGGCTTGAAGCGGCTGAGGACCTGCTAGGCGATCTTGAACAGGCTCTCACAGCTTCCAATAAATAGAAGTTCACCGCGGAGACGCAGAGTGCGCGGAGGTTTTTCTTCGCGTCCTCCGCGTCTCCGCGGTGAGAAAACAAAGGGATACGATGCAACTCGGTTTTGTAACGGCGATTCTCAACGACTTCTCGCTCGAAGAGGTGCTGGAGTTTGCGGCGGGCGAGGGGTTCGATTGCGTCGAGACGCTCTGTTGGCCGCCCGGCGGGCCGGATCGGAAGTACGGCGGCGTCTGCCACCTCGACGTGACCGAGTTCACTCGCGCGATGGCCGACGACACGCTCGCGCTGATCGATAAGCACGGCGTCGCTTTCAGCGCGCTCGGCTACTACAGCGTGCCGCTCTCTGCCGACGCCGAGCAGGCCGAGGCCGCCGTGGCGCATCTGCACAAGGTGATCGACGCGGCGGCGATGCTGGGGCTGTCGACGGTCAACTCGTTCATCGGGGCGAACCAGAACCTCTCGATCGAGGAGAACTTCGCGAAGTTCGCCGAGGTCTGGCCGCCGATCATCGCGCATGCGGAGGAGCGGGGCGTTCGGATCGGCATCGAGAACTGTCCGATGCTCTTCGCGAAGACGTGGCCGTTCGGCTTGAACCTAGCGCACTCGCCGGCCGTGTGGCGACGGCTCTTCGAGACCATCCCGTCGGACGCGTTCGGGTTGAATTACGACCCGTCGCACCTGCGGATGCAGTTGATGGACCCGATCGCCCCGATCCGCGAGTTCGGCCCGAAGATTTTCCACGCTCATGCAAAGGATATGCGGATCGACCAGCACCGCCTCGACGAGGTCGGCTCGCTCGTCCCGCCGATGGAACGCTCGACGGCCAAGATTCCCGGCCTGGGCGATATCGATTGGGGCCAATGGATCGGCGCTCTGACTGATGCGGGTTACGACGGCCCGGTCTGCATCGAGGTCGAAGACGAGGCCTTCACCGGAACGTTGGAAGGGCGTCAGCAATCGCTGCGGATCAGCCGGAACGTGCTGCGGCCGTTGATCGGGTAGGATTCACCGCGGAGACGCAGAGGACGCGGAGAGAACGTACGATTGGCCAAGTCTTGTCAAACACGGACTATGCGGCTGAGCTCTTGGCAGAGATACGTCGGCATTAGCTTTGATGAGGCTGCTCCTTAGCGCTCTCCGCGTCTCCGCGGTGAATCATACCCGCCCCGCGTGGTCAGCCGTGGTGACAACCCGGCGATTCTTGGCGAGGTCGGCCAACGTGTCGGACAGCAGGCTCAGCTTGGCTTGGCGGGTGAGTCGCATGCCGGGGAAGTAGGCGAGCTCCGGCTGGTCCTCTTCGCCGAGGAAGTCGAGTGGGTGCAGCAGCAGCGTGGGGGCGATCCGGCGGAGGCGGCACAGCCGCATCGCCGTCTTCCAATACGCCCGGGCGGCGGCCCGTGATTTCTGGGCCAGGAACGAGACGTACGTGAAGTGGATCGGCGAGCGCAGCAGCGGTGTTGTCGTAACCGGGAGCTCGGTGAGGTGGCCGTGGGGGGTCTCGACGCGATGCGGCCGGAGGTCACGCAGGGCATCTGCCAGGGAACTGAATCGTTGCTCGGGGGCGTCGGCCGCGTGCTGTGATTTGAAGCCGCTGAGCTTCACATACGCCCGGGCGAGCGGGCCGATGAACGTCGGGAAGACGCTTGAGTCGTACGAGTAGCCGCGACGGGCCAGAATCGCGAGCACCTCGGGTGACCAGCTAAAGCCGGGCGCTCGGAATCCTATCGGACGCTTGCCGCTGACTTGTTCGATCAGTTCTTCGGCCTCGGCGATCTCGCGCTCGATTTCTTCGGCGGCAAGGGTGTCGAGCCACGGCCAATGCGATTGGCTATGGTTGGCGATCTCGAAGCCGGCGGTGGCGAGTCGCTCGACTTCGCGTGCACCGGCGTCGCGGGTGAGGTCCTCGCCGACGACGAAGATGGTGCCGGGCAGGCCGCGTTCGCCGAGGAAGTCGACGATCCGCGGGACGACCTCCGGCAGGTAGCTCGGCCGGGCCTCCCACGCCGCATCGCCCCGCGAGCGGAGGTACGCCCATTTGTCGTCGAGGTCGATCGAGAGGCTGGCTTGCTGCATGGGAAGCTAACCACGGAGGCACGGAGGACACGGAGCAAGGCAGGAGTAGAAGCCAACTGAGTCGCTCTGCGCGTCCTCCGTGTTCTTCGTGCCTCCGTGGTTAATCCTTAAGAACCCCGGCGAGTGGGCCGGCGAGGGCCTCGTCGGCGACTTGGATAGTCTCGTTGACGTTGAGGTTGCCCTTGAGGATCTGGGCCGAGTTGACCGCCCAGACGCCCGGCACGCCGGTGTCCATCGCCGGCATGCGTTGGCTGTAGTTCATCAGCGGCAGGGCCATCACGTTCTTCACGCGGCTGAACCGCATCGCGACGACGTCGTCTCGCGAGAAGTGCGGGTGCATCTTCTCCAGGGCGGTGAGCCACTCCTCGCGGAGTTCGTCGTCCGATCGGTCGAAGAGCGGGTCGTCCGCCGGCACGTACTTCGGCAGGTACACGAGGTGGCGGCCGGCGAGTTCGTTGGGGTCGACGATGGTCGTCATCTCGATGACGGCGGTCAGCGGGACCCATCCGTCGGTGATGTTCGTGACGTAGTACTCGGTGAGCGGCTTCTTCATCAGCAACGACGCGCACACGATGCCGAGGTACTCGACGTCGTTGTGCCGCTGGCGTTGGTCGTCCGAGAGGCCGGGCACGGCGCGGGCGATGGTGGCCGAGGGGGTCGTGAACGCGACTTGGTCGAAGGTCATGGTCGGGGCGTCTTCGCCGGCGATCTGGACCTCGACGCGGCCCGAGCCATCGGGGCGTGTCTCCGCGACCGGGGCGAACGTCAGGATCTCGACGCCGTTCTCTTCGAGCACCTCGGCGAGCCGCTCGATGATCCGGGGGTAGCCGCCACGGACGTAGCCGAACATCTCCTTCTTGTGGCCGCTGCGGCGGGCGGCGTACATGCGGCTGATGTGCGCCCAGATGAACGACGCGGAGACCCGCTTGTGGGTCTCGCCGAGCTTGGCCTTGAGGAGCGGCAGCCAGACCTTCTCGAACGCCCCGTTGCCGGACCACTTCTTGAGCCAATCGGTGACCGGGATCTGTTCGAGCCGCCGCCAGTTCTTGATCTTCGAGCCGCCGGCGATGGTCATCCCCAGGCGGAACTTTTCCCAGAGCTTGAGCGGCGGGAACTTGAGGAACTCGAGCGTCGACGACATCGAGTGCATCTTGCCGCCGGCATAGAAGCCGGTCTTGGTCTCGACGAAGCGGAGGTCTTCCGACAGGCCGATCTCGTCGAGCAACCGCCGGAGCCGCGTGTCGCTCAGCAGCGTGACGTGGTAGTGGCGGTCCCACGTGATATCGCGGCCGGTCTCGGTGTCGTGCAATTCCCAGGGGCTGGCCAGCCCGCCGAGCTCTTGGGCCGCTTCGAGCACCGTGACGCGGGCGCCCTTCTTCGAGAGCTCGTGAGCGAGGGCGAGGCCCAGCATGCCGCCACCGACCACGGCCCAGTGTTGGCGTGTGTCGCCGTCGGTCGAGACGGTCGGCGTGGGGTGCGCGAGGGCGGTCATTGAGAGTCTGGGGGCTTCTGTGCTGGTCTGGGTTGGCAACTACGGGAGGGCGAGGCTCCCGCCGAGCCGCGGAGCGGCTGCACGGGGTCGGCTCGGCAGGAGCCTCGCCCTCCCGGCGGGTCGCTTGCCGCCGATCGATTCAAGCGCCTTTCAACCGCCGGCGGAAGACCAGCGAGAGCGTTTGGCCGATCGTCCGAAGGACCCGCATCTTGCTGGCGCCGCCTTTTTGATCGTAGCGGAGGATCATCGGGGCTTCGCCCATGACGATCGGCGAGCCGTTCACCCGCAGGCGACGCAGCTTGAGGAGCACGTCGACCATGCAGGAGAAGCCGGTCTCGCTCACGAAGCGGTCGCCGAAGTGCTCGATCGCCGCGGCGAGCGGCTCGACGCGGTACGCCCGGAACCCGCAGGTGTAGTCACGCACGCCCGGGATGGGCAGCAAGAGCTTGAAGACCCAACGGGCGGCGATGCTCAGCAGGACGCGATCGAAGGGCACGCCGATGACCCGCGCGCCCGGCTGGAACCGCGAGGCGATGACGACGTCGTGGCCTTCGTGGACCAGGCTGAGCATCCGCGGGATGAGGCCGGCGGGGTGCGTGTTGTCCGAGTCCATCGTAACAACGATATCGCCGGCGTCCGATTGCTCGACCGCGTCGAGCAGCCCGGTGCGCAACGCGCCGGCGAGGCCTTGGTTTTGAGCGTGCTTCACCAAGCGGACCGGCATCGCGTACGACGCCTGCGTGGCGACGTCGGCCGTGTTGTCGCTGCTGCCATCGTCGACGACCACGATCTCGTGGCGGAGGCCGGCGGCGGCGAGGGTCTCGTGCAGGGAGACCAGCAGCGGCGTGAGGGCTTCGCCCTCGTTGTAGGCGGGCAACGCGACGCGGATCGTCGGACCGGCGACGGGCCCGAGCTCGCTCGGGTCGATCTTGTCTGCCAGACGAGGGGGCGAGAACGTTGCTGTCGGTTTCTTTTCGTAGACGGTGTTCACTGACCGAGGTGGGGGCTGTCTGGCCGGGACCGGCCGAGGTAGGGCAGGGGTTGCGAACTAAGTGGTGGTCGTCGCGCCGTGGATGAGCCTCTCGCGACCTTCGCGGAGGTTGAAAGAAGCGTCTCCGGTCAACTCCGCGTCCCCCGAGCGGAAGATCGACCATGCTTTGGCGAGGTAGGCCTGCGAACGCCAGAGCAGGGCCCGGGCGCCGAGTGCCTCTTCGCGACGACCTTGCAGCTTAGCCAGAAGGAAACGCGGAAAGTAGCTAATCCCGGCCTGAGCTGCGCGAATCAGGATCATGCCCCCCAGCTTTGCGCGGCCCCAGTCGCGGAATTCGCGGAGGGCGACGTGCTGGCCGTGGCGTGTCGCGGTCCATCGCATGTAGTCGTCGGCGAGCCGCGGTTCGGGGATCAGGTGGTAGACGATCGCCTCGGGCGTGTACCAAGCCTCGTAGCCGGCCGTGCGGATGCGGCGGTAGAGGTCGGCGTCCTCGCCGCCATCTTTGATCCGTGTATCGAACACGCCGACGGCTTCGACGACCGAACGATGGATCATCAGGTTGTTGGTGCCCGGGATCCGCTTGCGTGTGTAGGGCTGCTCCTCGTCCCAGCCGACCTTCTCGCCGAGCAGGACCCGGCAGGGGCCGGCGAGCTGGCGGGTGTTGTTCTCTGGCAGCGCAAGGTGCACGGCCCCGCCGACGACCTTCAACGCACGACGCTTGGCGAGCTCTTGGAGTTTGACCAACCAATCGGGATGGGCGCGTTGATCGTCGTCGTGGAAGGCGATCCATTGCCCGACCGACTCGGCCAAGCCACGGTTCCGGGCGTGGGTCACGCCGGCTTCGGCTTCGAAGAATCCCCGCACCTGGGTGGCGGTCCCGCGGTGCTCCGGCAGGGCGAATCGTGCGATGACCTCTTCGGTGTGATCGCTCGAAGCGTTGTCGATCGCCACCACTTCGTACGTAAAACGCTCGCCGTCGGTCAGCTCGGTATTGAGCGCGGTGAGGCTCGCGAGCGTCTCGGCGAGCATGTCCGCGCGGTTGTAGCTGCCGATGACCACGGTCACATCGACCGGGCGGGGCGTCGGGTCTTGTTGCGGTGTCTCGGACATCAAACGGTTCCGGTAGGGGCCGGCTGGAGGTGAGGCGGGTTCTTGGCGAGCGGATCGTCGGCGGGCGATGCTTCTTCGGACGCCTCGTCGTCGCCTCGCGGGAAGCTGAGGACAACCAGCATGACGCCGATCAACGCCAGCACGGGGGTGTAGCGGATGCGGACAAAGAGCGATTCGAGCGTGCTATTCGCCATGCCGTAGACGACCAAGCCGAACGCGAACGCGAAGCCGGGCGACTCGGTCAGGCTGTACGCCTTGTTAAGCGATAAGAGGGATGCGATCAGGAACCAGACGGCGAACACCAACCCGATGATCCCCAACTGCAAGACGATCTCCAGATACGAGTTGTGGGCGTTCTGCATCGTCCAGTTCTGGCTCTTCATGATCGACGCGATACGCCGCACGTTCCAGAAGCCCTCGTAGCCGTAGCCGATGAGTGGGCGATCGTCGGCGTAGTCGATCAACTCTTCCCAGAGGGGCACGCGGCCGGTGAGCGATTTGGCCTCGTCGGTCCGGCCGAGGAGCACGGCGTCGACGGTCTGGTTGCGGAGTCCATCGCCGACGCTGTACCACGCGATGAACGCGGTGGCGGCGCCGGCGAGCACAACCGCCGCCCCGGCCCACTTCAGCAACTCGGGCAGCCGGATGACCCAGATCATCAGCAGGGCCACGATCAGGGCGGCCAGGCCGGTGCGTGATTGGGTCATCAGGATCAGGCAGAAGCCAAAGACGAAGATCGCCCGCGTGATCCAATGGGTGCCGAATCCAACGGGGAGGCAAACGGCCGCGAGGCACAGCGCCCCGCAGTAGTTGGCCTGGGCATTCGGATGGAGCGTGCCGCCGAAGCGGTAGTCGCCCCCCTCCCAAGGCCGCCCCCCGAGGGCGATATCGATCGCCAGCGATCCGAGGATAAAGACGAGCAGCGTGACCAAGGCGTTGACCAGCAGTCCCTTCGGGCCGAAGTAGCGCGAGAGCCCCGCACTCCCCACAACGATGCAGCCGAGCACGACCAAGCGTTTCGAGGTGACCCAGAGCTGCCCGGACCACCCGGCGCTCATAGCCGTCCAGCCGAGGAGCAGGATGAGCGGGATCGCGACCGCCCAATTGATGTTCCACGGCTCCTTCCGTTTGGCGACCAAGAAGACGATCCCGATCATGCCGAACGATACGAGGCATGCCTGACGGATCACGTTGCCGCTCTTGAGCTGGTCGATGTACTCGTCGCGGATATCGGCCTCGTGGATGCCGTCGATCTTGGCGTCGGCGAAGACCGGATCGTGTTCGATCCCGGAAAAGATGGCCAGCAGGGTGGCCGCCACGAAGACGTGCAGGAGGACCTTCCAAACAACGCCGGTGAAGCGGCGTGGCTTCGCCTGCGTGGCTTCGAGCTCTTCGGCCCGCTCGCGGTCGCGCATGGCCTCGATCCGACGGCGGTCGGCGGCCACGAGGCCGAGGGCTTGTCCCGGGGTGCGGCTCATGCTGCCCCCTGCAATCGGAGGGCTTCGTTGTCGGCTTGCTCTTCGCTTGGGTAGAAGAAGCTCACGCTCAGCAAGGCGATCAAAGCCAGGGCCGTTGGGTACTTGAGCTTGGCGAAGTGCGACTCCAACAGGCTGTTGGCCATCGCGAACGCCATCACCCCGTAAGCGAAGGCGTACCCGGCCTCGCGCGTCCGGGCGTAGGCCGATTGATTGAGGTTGAAGCCGACCAGCAGCAGTCCGACGGCGAGCGCGAGCCCGATGAAGCCGAGTTGCAGCACGACCTCGAAGTAGGCGTTGTGCGCCGACTGGATCGCCCACTTCTGGGACTTCATGACCTCGTCGATCCGCTTGGGCGTCCAGAAGGTCTCGTAGCCGTAGCCTTGCAACGGCTGCTTGGCGGCGTGCTTTGCGAGTTCGTTCCAGAGCGGCACCCGCCCCGTGAGCGAGCCGACATCGTCGGTGCGACCGAGCAGGACGACCTCTTCCAGTTGCCGCCGACCGCCGGCGTCGAGCGAGCTGACCACCACCGTGCCGATCGAGGCGAAGCTCAGCATCAACAGGACGGCCCAGAGCCGCACCGTCGGGCTCAGGCGGATGACGAAGACCATCAGCAGCCCGACCAGCATGGCGAGCAGGCTGGTGCGGGATTGGGTCAAGACAAGAAGGACGAAGCCGTAGGCGAAGATGCCGCGCGTGATCCAACGGCTGCCGAAGCCGCCGGGGAAGGTCCAGGCGGCTAGGCAGAGCACGGCGCAATAGGCGGCTTGGATATTGGGGTGCAGGGTGCCGCTGAAGCGGTAGGCCGAACTCCACGGTTTGGCACCGGCGCCCAGGTCGCAGAGGAAGCTGTACGAGACAAAGGCGAGCAGCGTGGAGATCGCCACCGCGAGCAACTCGTTGGGGCGCAAGGCGCGCGCGAGGCCGAGCGATCCGCTGATCAAGAGGATGGCGATGATGACCCGCTTGGCGGAGAGGCCCGCTTCGTCGGACCAGAAGACGCTGAGCAGGGCCCATGAGAACAGGAGCCCAAGCATCACGACCCCGCTCCAACGCAGGTTCCACTCTCGCTGGCGACAGGCGGCCGTGGCCCAGACCCCGCCGAGGCCGTACAAGATGATGACCCACTGTCGAGTCGAGCTGCCCCCTTCGATGCCGTCGATATAATCGTCGGCGATGCGGTCTTCCTTGTTATCCCCGATCTGAGAGCCGGCGAAGTTCTCTGGCTCGTGCTCGATGCCCGAGAACGCCAAGAACAACGCCGCCGCGACCGCCAGCACACGGCCCCAGCGGATGCCGAGGGAGCCGCTTTCGCGGGTGAGTGGTTCGTCGAGGGACGAATCATCAGCCGCGATCCAACCGGTGTAGGTGATTGACTCAGGCATGGCGGACCTCCGCGGCGAGCGCGAGCCATTGCCAAACGAGGGCGACCAGGCTCCCCAGCAGCATGCCGACGCCGATCGCCTCGGCCCCGAACACGCCGACCAAGCCGAAGCCGATGGTCACGTTCGTCACCAAGCGGACGATCGCCGTGGCGAACATCAGGCGAGCCCGCCCCAGGTTCACCAAGGCGTACTCGATCGGCACAAGCAACGCTTCGGAGAGGACGCCGGCGCTGTAGGTGAGCAAGAGCGTGAGCGTGACCCCTTCGGCCGACTTGTTCATCACGGCTTGGACGATCGGCAGCCCGGCGACCGCGACGAAGGCCAAGAAGGCCCCGATCGCTAGCAGCATGATGGCGGTTGTCTTGACGGTGAATCGCCACAAGCCGCGAGCGCCTTCGTCGGCCAAGACCCGCGCGCTGACCGGCCCCAGGTAGTTCTGCCCGCCGATCACCAGCGGGTTGGTCGCTTGCACGATGATCCGCCCCGCTCCCAAGCGGCCGAGTTCGGCGATGGTGTAGACCGCCGAGAGGAGCCACGAGTAGCCCTCTTTGCCGAGCAGCACCGCGGCACCGCCGCCGGTGAGCCACTTGGTGATCGACCAGTTGTCTCGCCAATCGGAGAGGACCCGATCCCATTGGATGACCCAGGTATCGCGGCGGAGGAGCAGCCACGGCAGGGCAATGAGCGAGGTCGTCGCGAGCGATAAGAAGGCAGTTGTCGCGGTCAGGCGTCCCCACCAAGCGAGCGCCCCGAGCAAGGCGACCTGGGCGACCGCCACCACGGTGTCGAAGGAGAAGACCTCGAAGAAGGCATGCCGCGCCAGTTCGAGCCGACGGGCGTGCTCACGCAGCAGCATCGCCGCCAAGCACGGCGCGACGATCAGCAGCAGTTCGGCGTAGCGCGTCGCCCCGAGTGCCCCGGCAATGGCGGCTACCGTGAGCACGATGGCCATGACCAGGACGACGTACGCGGCCAGGTGGACCGTCGCGCTGCCGGCGTAGGCGGGGCGTTCTTCCGCCGGCAACTGCGGCCAGCGGCGTGTGAAAGCGGTCCACACCATCGCCCGACCAAGGCCGATCGCGAACATATAGATCGAGAACCCGAGCATGAAGAAACCGAGCTCGACCTGACCCACCCCGTTGCCGACCAAGACCGGGGCGACGAAGTTAGCGAGGCTGACGATCCCTTGATCGATAAAGGCCCACACGCCCGACGGGATGCCACCGAAGACGCGTCGTCGTCCGCTGACGGCATCCCCGGTGGGAGCGGCGGCTTGAGGAACGGCTTGGGGCAAGGGAAGACCAACAGGCGGCGGCGACGCTCGTTGCGCCTAGGGGGAATTTCGGTTTGGCGGCGACGCTTGGTCTCCCAAGCGTCGTCTCCAAGGACCGGGCTACAAGCGGCGACGGATCCAGTTCGGAACGTACTGCCGCTTCCGCGAGACGACCGTGCCAACGAGGTTCACCCCGTCGGCTCGGAGCTGTTCGGCGGTCCGTTCGACCGTCGCCTTCTGGGTCGCTTCGGACCTCAGGGCGAGCACGGCGGCGTCGAGCCGTCGTGCAACCAACAGCATGTGCCGCAGTTCCCCCGCCTGCGGCAGATCGAAAACGATCATCTCGTGTGATTCGCGTAGCCCACTCAGCATCGCATCGACCTGCTGGTGGTCCAAGCCGACCCGGTCCATCAGCCCGGCGGTGCCGACCGGCATGACCTCGAGGCCATCGACGGGTGTCTCGTGAACGGCTTCTTGCAGCGTGCAGTTGCCGGCCAGGGCATCGGCGAAGCCCATCGCGTCGCGCAGGCGGAACTGCCGCGCGACCGAAGGCTGCGACGACGAGCCATCGATCAACAGCACCGGACGCATCTGGTGGTCGGCGGCGCGGATGGCCAGGTTGGCCGCCACGGTGCTCGTGCCCGCCTTGCGGTCGCAGGAGGTCACGCCGACCAGGAAACCGCCGCCGCCCTCGCGGGTGGCCACCTCTTCCAAACGCGGGTGCAGACGCCACAGCAGGGTGTCGTACGCATCCGCGCCGCGGCGACGCGGCACCGGCCGCGAGACGCGGTCCTCGGCGTTGGCGTTGGTTCGATTGAGGGTCGTTGTTGTGTTGTCCATGAGAAGCCGTGAGGAACGGGGCCTGAGGGAGGCCAGGACGGATGGTGTGCGTGGGGAGCGGGATAGAACGCAGCGGCTACGGGGCGAGCACGCGTCCGTGGATCGAGGACTCGGGGATCGCCGCGAGGACCGGCACGCCGGACGCCCTCTCGATCGAGGCCTCGCTGCGGAGCTTGTCGTTGACCTGCTCCAGACCAAGGATCGAGGCCGCCGTGCCGGCGAAGGCGAGCACGATCGAGGCGAGGCCGACCAGCACCTTCGAGGGGCTAACCGGTTTCTCGGTCAGCGTCGGCGACTGCGCGAGGCTGATGCTAGAGATGTTCTGGTTCTCGAGTTCCTCGTCAATGCGGGCCTGCTCGAGGCTGTCCGAGTAGCGATAGAATTTGCGGCTAGCGATCTTCTCTTCGCGTTCGAGCTGGGCGATCCGCACCGCGTCGGCGTTGATCTGCTCCAGGTCCAGGCGAATCGCCTCGTCCTGGTCTCGGAGGGCGGTCAAGCGGCCTTCGAGGCTCGCCAACTGGGCCTGCTTCTGCTTCAAGGCGAGCGAGAGTTCGCGGTGGATCGGATTGATATCGTCGACGGTCTCCTCGCGGACCTCTTGTTCGTCGTCGACGACCTTCTCGGCCTCTTCAACCTGGCGAGAGATTGCCAAGACCAGCGGGTGGCTGTCGCTGTAGCGCGCCTTCAGGTCGGCGCGGCGGACCTGCAAAGCGTAGAGCTGCTCACGCATCAGGTCGGCCCCTTCGTTCGGCCGCGAGGTCTTCGAGGCGACCATCCGCTCCGGCATATCGTTCAATTGGCGACGCAGGTCTTGGATCGACGAGATCGCCGCGGTCCGCTCGGTCTCGGCCTCGTACGCCGACATCGTGGTCGTTTGCAATTGGGCTTCGAGGTTCTGGCGGCGGGCCTCGATCGACGCCACGCCGATATCGTCCTTCGCCTCGCGGACGGCGTCCATGGCGGCGTCGAGCTCGTCGCGGAACTGCTTCTCTTGTTCTTGGAAGAAGACCCGCGAGCCTTCGTTGCGATGCACCCGGAGGTGCTCTTCTTGGTAGACATGGAGCAGGGTATCGAGGACCTTCTGAGCCCCTTCGGGGGACTTGGTGCCGTAGCTCACGAGGATGAGTGTCGAGTCACGCTCGGCGTCGGCGGCGAGGTTCTCTTCGATCTCGATGATCGCTTCTTCTCGGTCGCTGATCGGGTCGATGCTCTTGACCAACTGGATCGCCTGATCGACCGCGGTGCTGGCGGCGTCTTGGACGGTGGCGGTGACTCGTTCGGTCCATGTCAGCTCGCCATCGCCGTCGCTTTCGGGTCCGCCGTTGAGGATGTAATCGGGGCCCAACTCATCGACGACCTTGGCGATCACGCCGCGGCTCATCATGAGGTCCATGGCCGTGATGACTTCGCCCTCGCGGCCCATCTGTTGGAGGCTGATCATCTGCTGACCGGTCTGGGCGGTCGGGTCGATGTTCACACTCTGGCGGCCGACCTGCAGGGCGATCTTCGCCTCGGATTGGTAGGTCCGGGGAGCGAACAACACGATCGCGAGTCCCGCCGCGAGGATCGCGACTGGGATCAGCAACGCCTTCCACTTGTGACGAAACAGCGTTTCGAGCACGTCGTAGGCGGACGGGGTGGTTTTGGTACGAGCCATGACAAGGTCTCTCTGGCGGCGGGACCGCGTTACCCGGCGGTCGGGTGCGTCTGAGGAGGGAAGCCGGCTGGCGGCGTCGAAGTGTATTGCGTGGTGTTGGTGGGCCGGACCTGCCGCGAGCCGGCGGTCGACCGGCCCGTTTCGAGGGCGGACCGATACCAACCGACCAGCTCATCGGACTGGTCGTCCCAATGGAGGTTCTGTGCCCGACGGCGTGCGCCCTCGCTAAGGCGGTGCCATTCGTCGGGGTCGCGGGCGAGGCGTGTCAGCGCGGTCGCGAAGCCGCGGATCGTGTCTTTCGGGTTGCCCACCGGCGCGGGCACCGCGCAGTCGGTGGTCATGATGTCGGCCGCGCCCTGGTGGTCGACGCCGACGATCGGGGTGCCCGCCGAGAGCGACTCCAACAAGCCGGTGCCGGAGGTGTCTCGCATGCTGGTGAACGCGAAGGCGTCCGCCCAGCGATAGTGCGGCAGGGTCTCGCGGTACTCGGGCCAGCCGACCCACTCGATGCGATCGGCCACGCCGAGCCGCGTCGCGAGGCTTCGCCATTGGGTTTCGCTCGAACCGACCCCGAGCACCCGCAATTGCCAATCCACATCGGGCGGCAGGAGCGGCAGGGCCTTGAGGAGCAGCGGCATCGTCTTCCACGCCCGCAGACGGCCGGCCCACATGATCCGCAGCGGATCGTTCGCTTGCCGGGGGGGACGCGGCTCGGAGACCGGCCCTTCCAGGCCGGTTTCGAGCATCACCGGGACTTCGCGGCCGTACAGCGGACCGAGGTCTTTTGCGGCACGACGAGTCGCTGCCACCAAGACGTCGGCGTGCTTTGTCGCGCGACGGACGCGCGGGCTGAAGCGGAGCTGCCAAGCGTTGATCGCATTGCGGCAGAGCTCGATCCAGGCTTCGCGCGGCGACATCTGCCCGAGGTAGGCCGTCGGGAACGACTGGGTCCCGCCGATCGGCCCCCAGACGAAGGGAATGCCGAGTCGCCAGCCGTAGCCGGGTTCTCGGAAGCCGCAGTAGGTCGTCTGGTGAACCAAGTCGAACGGCTCCTCGGCGTGCAGCCGGCGGGCCTCTTTGAGGGCACAGCCATGCCAGAGCCGATAGCCCATGTAGTAAGTCGTCGCCCAGCGGCTGAGGAACTTGCCGAGCCCGCACCTTTCGATCGCGACGAAGCGGAGACGCTCGGCCAGCCCCAACCGTTCGGCCTCTTGTTCAAGCAGTTCCGTGTGCTCCATGCCGCCGTGCAGGACGGTGACCTCGCAACCCGCGGTGGCGGCTTGGATGGCGCGTCGCCAGCCGATGCGGGTCTCCATCGATTGCTTCGGATGGCAGACGAAAGCGATCTGCAGCACGCGGGGCGGCTGGCCACCGGTCGGCACAAGCAGCGACGACCCGTTCGCCAGCGGCGACGGACTCGGGTTGGGTGCCTGCTGCACCGTCGATGATGGCGACTTGCCGTTCATGGACGCTTGCGCCGGTCCCGGGGACGGTGGGATCGGCGAGGAAGAGGGGACGGATGGGCCGAGAGGGGAGGGCGTTCTCTAAGCGGCTCGGCGGGCCGTTTCGGGTGGGGTCGGGTCGTCTCGGTGTAGCGAAATCAGGGGTTGGAACACGAGGCACCGCGGTGCCCGGCGATCACCGACCTTTCTGGAGGATCACGCTCGGACCGGTCTTCGCGACTAGCTCCAGGTCGAGCCACGGGCTGCGACGTTGGGCGTAGTCAAGATCCATCCTAATCCACTCATCAAATGGCACCACATTTCGGCCGTAGATTTGCCAAGTACATGTCAGGCCAGGGGTTACGCACAGGCGTCGGCGTTGCCAGGGCTCGCAGGCCAGCGACTCATCAACCGGGAGCGGACGCGGTCCGACCAGCGACATATCGCCCCGCAGGACGTTCCAGAGCTGCGGCAACTCGTCGAGGCTCGTCTTCCTGAGCAAGCGGCCGATCGGGGTGATCCGCGGGTCGTTCTCCATCTTAAAGGCGGGCCCGTCCTGCTCGCTGCTCTCTCGGAGACGCGTCTTCTCGCTCTCCGCCCCGCAACGCATGGTGCGGAGCTTGTACATCCGGAAGCGGCGACCGCCGAGGCCTTCGCGCTCCTGCACGAAGAAGGCGGGGCCTTCGCTCGATAGCCGCACGGCAATCGCCCCGGCGGCGATCATCGGGCCGGCCACGCAGAGGCCGAGCGACGCCCCCAGCAGGTCGATGCCGCGCTTCCAGACCGGGAGCGGTCGGACCAGTAGCTTGTCGTAGGCGATCGAGGCATTGATCGAGGCCGAGGCGACCGAGCCGGGGACCGGATTCTCTGCCCGGGGCGGCGACGTGCTGGGCTCCACGAGGACATCGATCCCGCTGCCCTGGTCGCCACCTTGGCCGGGCTCACGTCTGGCGCCGCCTTCGGGATAGACCACCACCTCGCAGGTGGGCCGGTCGGCACCGACCGAGTAGGCCTCGCATAGGTCCGAGGCGACTTTCCAGGCGCCCGACTCGGGGGTGTCTGGCAGCAAGACCGCGACCCGGCCATCGCGCAGCCAGCCCGCCGTATCGGTCAAGCGCAGACGCGTGGCCATGCGGCGTTCGAGGTCTTGGATATCTTGGGGAGAGCTCCGTGTCGCCGAGGGGGCGATGATCAAGAGCGAGACGATCGAGCCATTGCGATCGACCCGCATCCGTTCGGCGGTCGCGGCCAGCTCAAAGCGGTCGGGCGGGAGGAAGAAGCCATCGGCCGACCGGCGTCGGCCGGTGGTCAGCAGATTGCGAACGAGTCGTAGCATGATCGACCGTATCCAAAGCAAGACGCGTGGTGGGGGCTTGCCAATCCACTCGCACGGGGCGGGGGGATAGGCAAGCCGTTGCGTCCGAGAGGCGAGGCATGTTTGGGGGAGATTCCCAACGGCTACAAACCGTCGTCTGCGTCACAGTGCCGTGCAGATCAGGCGGTTTGTTGGCTTCATGCGGATCCCCAGGCCCGTTGAAAGCCGGGTGCGAGTATAGTCAGGCGTTACACGAAGTCGATTTTTCCGAAGGCTTTTTTGTAACATTGGCGGGATGCCGCCGACTTGTGACACATCGCGCAAATGAGCCCAGCAACCAAGGCATGAGCCCGACCCCCAACTCACCCGACAGTGACCAAGCACGGCAGGCCTTGCTGGCCGCCTCGGTTGGCTATGCGCGGGTGGCGGCGGGCGGCGTATTGGCTTGGTGCAACCGAGCCTTCGAGGAGGCCGCTGCCGCCCGAGGGCTTTCGGCAGATGTACACGCCGAGCAGATCGCCCAAGAGGCTGCCAAGCAGCAGGCCGAGGGACGGACGGCCTTGGTTCATTCCGTGGGCGATCAGGGAGACCGGCTGATCGAGCTCTTGCCCCTGGCCTCGCCGACGGCGGCGGCCGAGGCCAGGCCCGCTCGGGACGAACTGACCGGGGTCCTGACACGCCAAGCCTTTGTCGAGCGGCTGGCGAATCGGCTGGCCGAGCGAGGCGGCGACCCGCTCGCCCTGGTCTTCTTGGACCTAGACGGTTTTAAGTCCGTGAACGATCGCTATGGGCATTTGGTCGGGGATGCCTGCCTGCGGCAAATCGGCCAGCGGCTTACCGCGACGGTCCGCGGGGCGGATCTCGTTGGGCGGTTCGGCGGAGATGAGTTCTTGCTGCTGCTAGAGGGGGTGAGGGATGGCTCGTGCTTCGAGCCGATCGCCCAGAGGCTTCGCGAATCGCTCTCAGCGGAACTCGTCATCCCGGATGTCAGCGAGCCGATCCACCTCGGGGGCAGCCTGGGGGCGGCTTATCCGGGTTCTGGGTCCGCAACGGTCGATGACCTGATCGCCGCGGCCGATCGAGCGATGTACGCGAGCAAACGCGAAGCCGACCGCCCGCCAAGCTAGGGAGGTTCTGGAACCGGCAAGGCTAGCCGGCGTTGCCGAGCCGGCCCGGTTTGGCTAGCTTAACGCAACGACGGAAGAGGGCGTCTGTGCCCACTTCACAGCGGTTTCCTAGGGAGGGGAGCGAAATGAGGATCCAATCCGCCACGACCGGTGCCATCAATGCCGGCACAGGATCGAGCCTGCCATCGGCCGGTTCGTCATCAGCTCGCGGCGTGCTGTCGCTGGGGGCGGTCTCGCCCGGGTTGGCCGCTTATCGAATCGCGTCGGCCGAGCCCGGCGGTTTGATGACCGGCTTGCTGGCCGAGTTGCTCCTGGGGACCGCCGATGCCCGCTGGGCGGCCTCGCGTTGGGCGACCGGCGAGACGCGGCTGGCGACACGCCACGGCGAGGTGCAACTCCGCCGGAGCGGCACGCCCCAGGCGCCGCGTCTCACGCTCTCCGCCATCGGAGACCGTCCGCACAACGCCCCCAAGGCGAGCCCGAGCGACTGGCAATCGGGCGTGCCGGCGAGCGTGCTCTCGGCGGTCTTCTTCGCCGACCCGAATCCGATCGATCCGTTGCGTGCCTTGCTCTCGGCTCCCGTCGCCGAGGCGTTCACGAAGCTGTCGGCACGCCGCTCCCGCGGTGACAACGTCGCCCTCGCTACGAAACGCCGGCCCGCCGACGAGTTGTTGCGGCGTCGCGACGAACTTGCTGACAGGATCGAAAACCTGCTGGCCACACGGCGGCAAGAGAGCGGCGAATTAGACAAACGGCTGGCGACGCTCGACGCCGATCACGACGAACTGCTGGCCCGCGTGAACGAGTGCCGCAGCCGCGTCCGCACGCTCGCCGAGCAGCTCGACGCCGAGGGCGCCCGCGTTCGCTACGAAGAGCTGACCCGAGTGGCGGCCGAGGCCGAGGGCCGCCAGACGGCCGACGATTGGGCGCCGCGTGTCGAAGAACTCGATGAAGAAGTCTCCCGTTGGCGAGCCACGCTCGCCGAGCTGGAGAGCCGCGAGGCCTACGTGCGTGGCGAGTTGGCCCGCGTCCGCCCCGACGATGCGGCGCCGCAACTGTTGGTCGCCGACCAACGCGCCTCGATCGCCGTCGCTAAACGGCTGGTGGCCGATCTCGAAAGCGAGGTTTCACGCTTCGCGCGCTCGGGCGACTCGCCGTTGTGCGTTTGCCAGGACGCTCACCCCCGGCTGAACCCGCTGGTCGAGACCCTCGGACGCCACCTCGATCGGCTCTCCGGCCTGATCGCCCAGCAAGAGCACGCCCTGCGGACGCAGGAGCTCATGTCCGAGGCGGCTCAGCTCGAGCGGTCGCAGACCGAACTCCGCCGGCAGCTCGATCACCTCCTGGAGCGTCGGCAGACGCTGTGGCGTAGCAGCCGCGCGCGGAATGAGCGGCTGCCGGATGCTTACCTGGGAACGTTCGACCAAACGACCGTCGAGCACGAGCATCGGGCGTTAGCCGAAGAGCTCGCCGGGCTTGAGTCGCAGCTCGAAGCGATCGACCGCGAACGCCACAACGTGGCCGAACGCTGCCGCCGGCTGCTCGACGCGGGCCAGCTAGGCGAGTGGCAACGCGAGCTCGATATCGTGCAGGCCGAGTTGGCCCGCGCCACCGATTACGCGACGACCACCACGTCGGGCTCGCTCCGTGCGTCGGACGTGCTCGCCCGGCTGAGCGACGGCGAGTTCGTCGAGCTCCGGCTCGCGCCGGGAGGTCGATCGGTGGAAGCCCGCGATCGGAGCGGCCGGCTGGTTCGACAGGAAGAACTCTCGACCGTGTCGCAGCGTTTGGTGGCTTGGGCGTTGCGGCTGGCGTTGGCCGACGCATGCCACGCCGCGGACGTGCCGTTCACGATGGTCCTCGATCAGCCGTTCGCCGATCTCGACGACCGCTTCGCCGCGAACCTCGCGACCTGCTTGGACGACTACGCCCGCCGCGGCCGGCAGGTGGTCCTCTTCGATCGCGACGGGGCCGGCTTGCACCGCTTCCGGAGTTTGGGCGTGACCGTGCATTCGCTCGACGGTCAGGCCGTTCGCGTCGCCCCGGCGCCCGAGCCGCCGCCACGGCCGGTCGTGAAGACCGTTGCCACGCCGAAAACCGTTGTCCGCGAAGAGACCGTGACCCGCGAGTGGTTGCTCGATGTCGAGGACCCGATCGAACGCTTCCCGGTCCCGCTCGCCGATCGCCAAGCGGCGTTCGCCCGCTCGCGGATCCGCACCGTGGGCGACCTGATCGGCGGCGACCCGAGTGCGATCGCCGAAGAGATCAGCATCGACGGCGTTACTGCCGAGTTGGTCTCGCTGTGGCAGGCCCACGTGGCCCTCGTCTGCTTCACCCGCGGGCTCGACCTGCAGGCGGCCAAGCACTTGGTCGATTGCGATGTCCTCTCGGTCGAAGAGCTCGCCGACGCCGACGCCGACCATCTCACTCGGGCGTTGCGGAAACGCGGGGTGAGCGAGGCCATGCTCCGCAGCGTCGAGCGCTGGGTGGAGTCGGCAGGCGATGGCGTCGGCCGTTGGCGTTCGAGCGGGTACTCGAAGTCGTGGAGCCGCAACCGCCGTGAGCGTCGCGACCGGATACGCAGCAACGCCCACCGTCGCAGTAGCGATTCGAGCCGATCGATCCGGATCAGCGAGCGGGGTGAACGCGACAGCGAGCGAGGCGAGCGGGAAGGCCGCGAACGCCGTCGCCGGCGTCGCACTTCGTCGAGTTCTACCCGTCGCAGCAGCTCCTCTTCCAGCCAGCGATCCGAGCGATCGAGTAGCAGCGATTCCGGCAAGAAGACGCTCCGGTTCTATTTGAACACAAGCGACGAGATCGAAGCGGCCCCATCGATCGGGGCGAAGCGGGCGGCACAGCTCACGGCGATCGGCTACGCGACGGTCGCCCAGTTCCTCGCCGGCGACCCGGAAGAGATCGCCGCGAAGCTCGATGACAGTCGCGTCGACGCCGCCACGATCGTCGCTTGGCAGAACCAATCCGAGCTGATGTGCTGCGTCCCCGGCCTCCGCGGCCACGATTCCCAGGTGCTGGTCGGCGTCGGCCTGACGTCGCCAGAGGAGATCGCCTCGATGAAACCGAGCGATCTGCTGGAGTTCGTCGATCCGTTTTGCGACACCAGCGAGGGGCAACGGGCCTTGCGTGGTTCCGCCCGGCCCGACCTGGAAGAGGTCACCGAGTGGATCCAGGGTGCCAGGCAACGCCGGCCCGTCGGGGCGGCGTAAGCGGGCGGGGGCGGCCGAGTAGGCCCGAGAACGGTGCGGGAGCGAGGCTTGACGCTCTTGGCGTCCTTGGCGGTTCATCCCTGCCCCACGCTTTGACGGTCCCGTCATACGGTTCGTATACTCTCGGGTCGGCCAACCCCCGCCCCAGACGGACCGCCCGGATGAATCGCTACGCGTCGCTGTCGGACGATTTCTATCTCAATATGAATCTCAATACGGAGATGGAGCTCCCCAGCAGCCGCGATATCGTGCTGCACTTCGCCGAGCAGATGCAGAAGCGCTACCCGGAGATGCGGAACTTCTACGGCCGCGACCGGAACGACTTTGTGCTAGAAGAAGACAAGGACAAGGGCTCGTACCGCTGGTGCAGCATCGAGCCCCGCCGGCTCTCGAGCGGCCACGTGAACCCGGCGAGCATCGACGACGCGCTTGACCAGCACCGGCAGGCGTTGGAGCTCGCACCGTACGAGCTGTCGGTCAGCCCACTCGATTGCGAGGCACTCGACTTGTTGTGGGGGTTCGATTTCATCTACCGGGGCAACCACAACCAACTGGTCGCCGACGCGTTGGGCGTGTGCCCTGGCCTGGAGAAGGTCGCCGGCATCCCGGGCTCGCGGTTCATCACCAACGAGCCGACGGTCACCATCGCGCTGGACGAGGAGTGCCGCACGCAGTGCCGGGTCGGCGTCGAGACCCGCACGACGCCCTACCACATCCGCACGGGCGAGTACCAAGAGGACCAGCTCAGCGTGTACGTCACGGCCCGCCGCTACGGCAGCCTCGACCCGGGGCAATCCTTGGTCGATGCGATCAACGACCTCTCGGAAGTCGCCTCGGACGTGCTCGATAACTACGTGATCGAGAGCGTGCTCGAGCCACTCAGCCGGGCGATCTCGATGCACTGAGTTCGCCGCCGACGTGCCGCAATAGCTCTAGGCGTTGCGGTCGGGTTGGAGCTGCTCGAGGTACTCTTCCAGCGAAGACCGCAGACAATCCAGCATGAATCGGTGGTAGGCGGCCTCCCCTTTGCCCAGCTGGGCTTGCTCGATCCCTTCGAGGTAGTCGGGGCGTGATTCGGGTTGGATGACCAGCGGCGGGTAGCCCGCTCGTAGCAGCAGCAGGTTCATCAGCAACCGGGCGGTCCGACCGTTGCCGTCGCTGAAGGGGTGGATCGATACGAGCCGGAGGTGGGCTTCGAGGGCGGTCATCGCAGAAGGCATCGACTCCGAGAGCCAGCCGCCGAACTCCTCCATCAGCGGCGGCAGCTTCTCGGGGGCTGGAAAGACGACCATTGAACCAACCACCCGCCGGCGGTGATGACTGTAGACCCCGGCTTCGTCTCGGAGGGTTCCATTCGTGACTAACCGATGGACTTCCCTAACATCGGCCTGAGTAATCGCCCGATCCTTATCAGCAAGGCCGCGGATAAAGCGGAGGGCCTCTTGGTGATCGACCGCTTCCTGGTGATCTTTGAGTGGCTTGCCGCGTACTGTGATTCCCTTCTCGAGGACGATCGCCGTCTCTTGGCGAGTGAGCGTGTTGCCCTCGATGGCGTTCGAGGAGTAAGTCAGCTCGACGTCGTACCAGGCTTCGAGACTCGCCAAGTCATCCGAATCCAGTGGACGCAAGGCATCGAGCCGTTGCTTCAAATCATGGATTGGCTTGAGCAGGTCGTCGTCCATGGTTTTCATCACGTCGTGGTCGAGGGGGGCTCATCAGTCTACCCGATCATCGGTAGCACGCCGAAGAGGATCGCGCCGAAGCCACCTACCACAGCGACTTCCTTCAGCTTCGGCCGGACGTAGGCGAAGCTGTAGGCACACGGGATGACGACCAGCGTCAGCACGGTGGCGAACGCCAAGCCGAAGACCACCGCGCCGGTGAGCGGCTGCCAGAACTCGGCCCCGCCGGAGATATTCATCAGCAGCGGGAGCAGGCCGCCACAGGTGGTGACCGTCGTCAGCATGACCGGCCGCAAGCGGTTGATGCCCGCTTCCATGAGCGAGTCGTTGACGAACTCGCTCGGGTGCGGGAGCTCTGCTTCAATCACCGGAGCAGGGGCTGTCGCGACGGCCGAAGCGTCGAGGTAGGCGTTGCCCGACGCGGAGAGTAGATCGGCTTGCTGGGCTTCCTGGGCCGTTTCGACGCTCGTCTGATAGCGTTCGAGGGCATCTTCTTCATGACGGCGGCGGGCTTGGTTGGCGAAGTCGACCAGCACGATCGCATCGTTGACCACGATGCCGGTCAGGCTCACCAAGCCGATGAACGTGGCGAGGCTGAAGGGGAAGCCGCACGCCCACATGCCGAGCACCACGCCGATGAACGACAGCGGCACCGCGGCCATGACGATCGCGCTCTGGCGGAAGCTATTGAACTGGATCGCGAGGATCGCCGCGATCAGCACCACCGCGATGATCATGCTCCACAGCAGGTAGCCGAAGTTCTTGTCGCGTTCGTCGTTCTCGCCGGTGAACTCGGCCTGCAGGCCCTCGGCGTCGGACGCGGAGCCGCCGAAGTACGCCCTGCTGTAGCCCTCGATCGTCTTCCCGCCCCCCTCGACAGGCTTGAAGCCCATGTCCGGGAGGATCTCCTTGGCGAGCACCTCGAAGACATTGGCCGGCGTGACCGGATCGTCGACGTTGCACTTGGCGATGACGGCCCGCTTGCGATCGTACCGATTGATGCTGAAGAGGCCGGTGTCTCGCTTGAGGGTGGCGACCGAACCGATCGTGGTCTTCTGCCCACCCGACCCGGTGAGCATCAGGCGGCCGAGCTCTTTCGGGCTCCGTTGGTGCTCGGGGGCGAGCTGGATGCGGAGATCGACGTCCTCGTCGTCGAGCGTGATCTGGATGCGGTTGTCGCCGGCGATAGCGATCTGCACCGCCTCGGCGACTTGGGCGTCGGTCATGCCGAAGAGGCCGATGATGTCGCTCTTCGGCTCGATGACCAGCTCCGGCGCATCGGGGCGGTAGTCGGTGGTGACATCGACCGTGCCGTCGAGCTCGGCGATGCGGGCCGTGATCCGTTGGGCGATGCTGCCGAGTTGGTCGAGGTCCTTGCCCGTGAGCCGCACCGAGACCTCGGCCCCGCCGGGCGGGCCGTCTTCAACCTCCTCGACGCTGAAGGTCATGCCGGGCAGCGGTTGGATATTGTCGCGTAGGTACTGGATGACCTCGCCCTGCGTGACGCTGCGATCCATCGGGGCGAGCATCTGGACCTGGACCTGGCCGAACTCGGGGCCGGCGGCGGCGTCCTCGTCGACCCGCATCGCCAGGGCCCCCGAGGAGCCGACCGACGTGACGTAGTGCTGCAACGCGCCGGTCTCGATCCAACGCTCGAGCGGGTCGGTGATGACCTTCGAGGCCGCGAGGGTTTGGTCGATGCTGTACCCAAGCGGCAGCTCGTACTTGACGATGAACTGGCCGCGGTCGCTGGCCGGGAAAAACTTGAAGCCGAGGTAGCCGACCATCAGCTTCGCCCCCCAGACCGCCAGGAAGATCCAGACGAGCACGAAGGCTCGATGGTCCAGCGCGAAGCGGAGCACGTTGGCGTAGACCCGCGTGAACGGGTCGAGCTTCGGGCGGACCCGCATCGCGACCCCGTTCTCGGTGGTCGGCGTTTCGTGATCGACCTCACGCTTGCGGTACCACATCGCCGCGAGTGTCGGGATCACAAAGTGATCGACGACGATCGAGCCGATCAACGCCACACTCACGACCTTCGGCATGACGCCCATGAAGTCGCCCATGATTCCGGGCACTAAGAGCATCGGCAGGAACGCGGCGACGGTTGTCAGGTCGGCCGCGATGACCGGCACGCCGACCTCTTCGATGCCCACCTTGGCGGCGTGGACGGGGTCTTCGCCCCGCTCGATATGCCGGTGGATATTCTCGGCCACGATGATCGCCCCGTCGACAACCATGCCGAGCACGAGGATGAAGCTGAACACCACCATGTTCGAGACCGGGATGCCGGCGAAGAACAGGAAGATCAACGCGACCGCCATGCTGAACGGGATCGCAATCAGCACGAGGATCGAGATCCGCAGGCCCATGGTCCAAGCCAAGATGATCAAGACCAGCATCGCCCCGAAAATGGCGCTCGAACCGAGCACCCGGAACATGACCCAGATCTCGCCCGACGCGTCGCGCGTGGTATCGAACTGGAAGCCGGGGTACTGCTCCTTGAGGGTTTCGACCATCGCCTTGACGCTGCGGGCGGCCCCGAGCGTGTTGATGCCGGCTTCTTTATTAACGATGATCGTCGCGCCGTTGTCGCCATCGAACTCGGCCGCGTTGAGCACGCGTCGGTAACCATCGACCACGTCGGCGATGTCCTTCACGCGGATGACGCGCCCCTCGGCGTTGCGGACGACGGCCTCGGCGATATCGTCCACGCCGCGGAGCTTGGTCTCGTTGCGGACCGAGCGGTTGAAGTTGGAGGTCTCGAAGGATCCGGCCGGGATCTCGGCGTGGAACGCGGCGAGCGATTGGCGGATCTCCGAGAGCGTGACGCCATACTCGGTGGCGAGGTCGGGATCGACGTTGACCTGGATCTCACGCTCTTTGCCGCCGAAGAGCTGCGTGTTGGCGACGCCATCGACCGTTTCGATCTGCTCCTGCACGTCCTCGGCGATGGTCTTGAGCGAGCGATCATCGAACCCGGCGGGGGGCCGGATGTTCAGCAGCATCAGCGGCAGGTTCTCGAAATCGACGTCCGTGATGAACGGCTGGATCTCACGCCCGGCGGGCAGCTCGTTGCGGATGCGATCGACCAGGTCCTTTACCTCGCGGCGGCCCTCGTCGGGCGTCACGCCATCGAGGAAGACGACCTGCGTGACCGCCGAGCCCCGCATGCTGGTCGAGGCGATGAAGTCGACGCTCTGCAACTCGGTCAGCGCGTCCTCGACCTTGCGGACGATCTCGTTCTCGCTCTCGTTCGGCTTGGCGTCGGGGTACGGGATCGCCACGAGGACGACCGCCTTGGTGATCGCGGGGCCGAGCTGCACCGGCGTGAAGATCGCCGCGTAGACCGCCAGCAGCAGCACGAGGATCGTCCCCACGAAAACCATCCGTGGGCGTTCGATGGCGGCGTTGCTGATCTTCATGGTGGGTTGCGGGCTATCGCGTGGGGGACGGGCTGCCGAGCGGCGAGAGACTTCTGTTAATCGACGCGGCTCACTTGGAGGTTGTCATCCGCTTCGCTGAGTCGGATCGTTCGCACGAGTTGACCATCACGCAGCCGCTGCTGGCCGCGGGTGACGACGCTCTCGAGTTCGATCTCGCCATCGGCCGGGATCAGAACGGTCTCTCCTTGATCGACCCAGCGGCCGAGCATCACCTTGCGGGCGCGTTGGACCTCGGTGTCGCCGACCTCCCAGAACATGACCGGCAACTCGGTCGATTGCCCATCGACGGTGAAGGCGTAGGTTACGCCGGCGCGGAAGAGGACGGCGGCCTCCGGCAACTCGTAGGCGAGGAGACGGTCGGTCACGATATTGGCCGTTGCCACCATGCCGGGGCGCAAGAGGCCGTCGCGGTTGTCGATCTGGATATCGACCTCGAAGAGGCCGGTCACGGGATCGGCCGTCTCGGCAATGCGGTAGACCTCCGCCTCGATGGTGGGCCACGCGTTGCCGTACAGGTCGGCTCCCTCCAGACGGATGTGCGTTCGGAAGACGCCCGCCTCGGGGTCGGACTGGTCCGAGCCGTCGGCGATCGCGGCCTCGACCGCACGCCGGCGGAGTTCGAGCTCGCGGACGCGGGCCTCGGGCACGTTGACGATCAGCCGCAGGCGATCGTTCTCGACGATCTCAAAGACCGTCTCGTTGGGATTCACCGACTCGCCCGCCTCGGCCATCCGCTCGGCGATGACGCCGGTGATGGGCGAGGTCAGCAGGGCGTCCTCGAGTCGTTTCTCGGCCATCTGCTGTGCCGAGCGGGCTTGGGCCTGTCGGTTCACGTCGGCCAAGTAGTCCGAGTCGCTCACCGCGCCGGGGGTCCGCTCGCGGATGCGTTGACTCCGCTTCAGGTCGGTCACGGCGAGTTCGAGGTTCGAGACCGCCTCGGCGAGTTGGGCACGCAAGACACGGTCATCGAGCCGGGCGAGGAGCTGGCCGGCCTCGACACGGTCGCCATCATCGAGGGGGTCGCCGGACCGGTTCTGCCCGAGCGACGCAACCCGGCCGCCGATCTCGAACCCGAGGGAATAGTCCTCCCAGGGCTCGATCTTGCCGCTGTAGCGGATCGTGATGTCACGCATCGCCGGCTCGACCGGCACGGCCTTCACCAGCGTGCGGGGCTGAGCCCCGAGCGGCGCGGCGGCAATGCCGGCCCCTTCGGCGAACGGATCGACCTCCTCGGCTTTGCGGCTCACCCACCACATCACCGCGACGGCAACGGCCGTCAGGGCGATCAGGAAAGCGAAACGCCCCACCCGGGCTAACGCGTTTATCATGTTGGATTCGTGCTACTTCTTGGCTTTCGGCGTGGGCCCCGGCTGCTGGGGGCTTTCGCACGCCGCTGTTGGATGCATGCGTAAGGATCGTAGACCGGGACCGCGGCAGCAGCAACGCGGGCAGCGGCAACGCCAGCCCGCGGGCCCTCTAGTGGCCGGATACCAGGCAGGCGTGTAACGCCTCGCGGACGGCCTCAGCCGATGCTTCATCGACCGCGAAACGCTTATGACGGTTCGCCTGCCCGGCGCCGATCTTGATGCGACTTTTTGCCACGCCCCGTGTTTTGGCGAGCAAGCGGGCGATGGCCGCGTTCGCTTTGCCCTTGTCCGGGGCGGCGGTCACGCTGACACCGAGCTCGCCTTCGCGCAGGCCCGTCACCGCATCGCGTCGGCCATTGGGTTGGGCCCTGACGTTGATTGTCACGGAGCTGCCCGTCTGCGCGACCGCTGCCTCAAGGCCGGCGACCACGTCCGGGGTGTTCATGACGGCAGGATCGATTGGGCCAATGCTTCTCCGGCACCTAGGGCGACCGCCAACGACAAGGCATTGAACGCCATGTGCATGGAAACCACGGCGACGTAGCTATGCGTCTGGCGATACATGTAGCCGAGCCCGAGGGCCAGGATGATGATCGGTGCTTGGGCGAAGCCTTGGTTCGTGTGCGCGATTCCGAAGAGCGTGGCGCTAACAAGAATCGGCCACCAAGCCCGGCGGCTCGTGCTCCGTTCGAGGCCGCCTTGCAGCAGGACGCGAAACGCGAGCTCCTCGAACAGCGGGGCGACGACCACGGCCAGCAGGGCGACCGCGACGAGGGCCTCCGGGCTGGGGTCAGACATCAGTTGCTCAATCGCCGGATGCGGCGTCGGGTCGCCGAGCAGTCGGATGAGCAGCGACTGAACTATGTAGACCAGCGGCAGCATCGCCGCCGCGCCCATCACGCCGAAGGTGATGTCACGCGGCAACCGCTTGGCGTTGGTGGTGAATCCGAAGTCGGCCCAGCGGAGCTTCGGATAGTTCATCAGCAAGAGGCCGATCGCGATGCCCGTGTAGATCAGCAGCACCGCGGCTTGTAATCCGACCGCTTGCAAGCCAACCTCGAGCAGTTGCTCTTTCTCTTGCGCCGGATCCGTTTCCAAAGGGACCATGGATGCCAGCACGGACGAAACCAGCACGAGCCCGGCGAGGATGCTGCCGTCGAGTCCCCAGGGCACACGCCGACGCAGCCGGCGGGCGATGACGGGCTTGCCTTGGCTGGTCCGCCCGATGATGCGTGCCCAAGTGACGACGACCAGCAGCAGCACGCCGTAGAACAGGGTCACGAGCCATGCCGGCAGTTCGATAGGGCCTTCGGGCATTGGCTGGTTCTACTCGGCTGGGTTCTGCAACGCGATCAAAGCGGAACGGGTGTAGGTAACCCCCGAGACGATCGTGATCGTCAGCATGATCCACAACCAAGTATCGACAAAGAGCGGCTGGAACACCCCGGTTTCATCCCAAGAACGCCAAGGCGAGACCCACAGCAGGCAGACAGCCGCGGCGGCGACCTGCGCGCCGAACTTCCACTTGCCGATCCAAACGGCCGAGAAGTCGCCGCCGGACGACTCGACGATCGCTCGCAGAGTCGTCACCAACAGCTCGCGGCCGAAGACTACCACTGCCATCCAAGGCAAGACCCGCGAATCAGGGATCGCCGCTAGATAAGTGAAGACGCCGCAGATCAGCAGCTTGTCGGCGAGCGGATCGAGCACGCGCCCGAGCTTGGTGATCGGCCCCCATCGCCGTGCCCAGTAGCCATCGGCCCAATCGGTCGAGGCCGACAGGATGAAGAGCACCACCGCTGCGCGGTACCAAGCGAAGGAGAGGCAAGCGAGGCAAGCGACCGTCGTCGCTAGGCGAGCGGCCGTGATCTGATTCGGCACGTCCCTCAGCGAACCGAGCGGGACATCAGGCGATTCAGAACCACGGATGGGCACAGATGGACACGGATGAGAGGTCGAGTGATCCCGCGAACTAAACGAACGTCACGGGCTGAGCCGACAAGCGGCTCCAAACGGTTCGTTTGATCCGTGGGCATCGTCCTCTCTAGACGCTTCCGTGTCTATCCGAGGTCGTATCGCTCAGCGCGGTTCGCCGACGGCCACGGTTACCAAGTCGTAGTCGTTGCGGGCGACGACTTCGCACTCGACCAGATCGCCTTCCTTGAGGCCCTCGCCCGTGACGTACGCGATGCAATCGACATCGGGGGCGTCGGCGGTGGTGCGGCCGATGAAGGCGGTTGGCTCTTCGGGGATTGGGTTGTCGATCAGCACCGTTTGTCGGGTGCCGATCAGGTTGTCGGCCCAATCGAACGCGATCTTCTGCTGCAGGGCCATCAAATGGTCACGCCGCTCGGCCTTCAGCTCCTCCGGCAGGTGGTTCGGCAGCCGGGCGGCGGGCGTATCGGGCTCGATCGAGTAGGTGAAAACACCCAATCGCTCGAACTTCATCTCCTCGACGAAGTCGCACAGCTCGGCGAAGTCCTCGTCGGTCTCGCCCGGGAAGCCGGTGATCATGGTCGTCCGCAGCACGAGGCCGGGGATCCGGTCGCGGAGTTTCTTGACCAACTCGCGGGTCGGCCCGCTGGCGACCCGACGCTGCATCCGCTTGAGCATCCGATCGCTGGCGTGCTGCAGCGGCATATCGATGTACGGGACGATCTTCTTGCTGCTGGCGATCGCGTCGATGACGTCGTCGGAGAAGTACATTGGGTAGAGGTACATCAGCCGGATCCAATCGAGGCCCTCGACCGTTTCGAGCTTGCCGAGCAGCTCCGCCAACCGTGGCTCGCCGTACAGGTCCATGCCGTAGTAGGTCGTGTCTTGGGCGACGACGACCAGTTCACGCGTCCCGTCGGCAGCGAGGCCCTTGGCCTCTTCGATGACTTCTTCCATCGGCTTGGTCGCATGCTTGCCCCGCATCTTGGGGATCGCACAGAACGTGCAAAGCCGGTCGCAGCCCTCGCTGATCTTGAGGTAAGCGAAGTGCCCGGGCGTGATCCGCAGGCGGCTGGTGTCCTCCAGCGGCTTCGCGGGGGCCGGGTTGAAGACCAGGCGTTGTTCTTCGAGCCCGCCGAGCAAGCGGTCGGCGACCTTGGTCACCTCGTCGCGTCCGAACACGCCGACCAAGTGATCGATCTCGGGGCGATGCTCCAGCAGGGCTTCTTTTTGTCGCTCGGCCAAGCAGCCGCTCACGATCACTCCGCGCAGCTTGCCCTCCTTCTTGAGATCGAGCATCTCGTCGATGGCGGCGAACGACTCGTTGCGTGCCGCCTCGATGAAGCCGCAGGTGTTGACGATCGCAAAGTCGGCCCCTTTCGGGTCGCCCACGAGGTCGTAGCCGTCGAGCTTCAGGAGGCCGAGCATCCGCTCGCTATCGACCGTGTTCTTCGGGCAGCCGAGGCTGATGAACGCGTAGCGACCCTTGGCCTGGTCGGCTTGGCGGAGGTCGTCGGTGAAGGGAGTGGAAGTAGACAAAGCAGCCAGCCGGTTTAAGAGGGATCGCGCGTTACCTGTCTCGGCCATGCGGTGCCGAGCCATGCCATTGTCGGCAACGCCTGCACAGCAGCAAGGCATTAGTTCGCCGGTTTCTTGAGTTACTAGCCACCTGGAGGGGTGACAGGCGGAGGTCACCGGCAAGGTGCTTGCAATTGGCCGGCCCGCAAGTATGGTGGTCAAGTGTTCACTATACGCGTCGTTGAGGGCATGCTCGTGCTTACCGAAATACCGATCCAAGAGTACCGAGCGACGCTCGATCGCTGTGCCGAGGACCTTCTGTGGGAAGCCGGCGTTGGCGTTCCGTCGGTGGATGCCTTCGATTTGGCGGAGCGCCTCGGGATAGTGGTCACGCGGGACCGCGGCCTCGCAGCGCGGGCCCGGTACGCTCGGCTGCGGCCACGGACCGGCAGCCGCCAATCGATCGAGACCATCGCCGTGGCGGATGAGGACCGCCCCGAGCGTCGGCATTTCGCGGTGGCCCACGAAATCGGCGAGGCGAACGTCTATCGAGTGTTCGATGCCCTCGGGGTCGATCCACGCGAGGCGTCCGCCGGTGTGCGTGAAACGCTCGCCAATGCCCTCGCCGGGCGGTTGCTGGTGCCGAGCCGTTGGCTGATTGGCTTGTGGCGCGATAGCGACGGCGAACTCCCGGAGCTCAAGCACCGGTTCGCCACGGCGAGCCACGAACTCATCGCCCGGCGGGTTCTTGAGTGTGTCCGTTCACCGTTGGTGGTTGCGATCGTGGATCAAGGCCGCCCGGCGTGGCGGCGATGGAACTTGTCGGGCGCGGTGCCTCCGCGTCGGCGGTTGGAGATCGATTGCCTCCGCCATGCCCATGAGACCGGCCAGTCGGCCTGGGGCGAGGGCCGCGACGAGGCCCTCAGCGGGATCGGTCCGCCGATCGTCCGCGTGCGTGCGTGGCCGATCCACGAGCCGGGCTGGCGTCGCGAAATCGTGATCACGGAATTGGTGGGAGACGAGCCGGAGTGGTTCTAGCCGGGAGCAACGGGCTCCGTTGCGAGAGCGTCGCGGAACGAGTCGGGAAGGCGAAGCTCCTGCTGAGCCTTGAAGCGGGTACACGGGGCTGGCTCAGCAGGAGCTTCGCCCTCTCGGAGCAGATCATCAGAGCACCGTTTTTTAGGCCGCTTCGGTCGCGAGTTGCTCACGCTCGGCCCGTAACTGCTCACGGAGCGAAGTCGGTTCCGGATCGATCTCCTGTGCCTCGACCTCGGCGCCTTCGATTATTCGATCCTCGGTGTGGGACGCTGTTGGGATCGAGGCTCGTAGGGTGTCTTGGAGACGTTCGATGCTGAATGGCTTGCCAACAACTGCCGCCGCGCCGATCGCGCGGGCGGCGGCAACGGTTTCGGGGCGTGGGAAGTCGAGCAGGGCGATGACGGGGGTCTTGGTCGTTGAGGCCCGCTGGCAGGTTGTGAACAAGTCGTCGGCTTCACGGCCGTCAAGCTGCGAGCCATCCCAAAGGATCGCCGCGGGCGGGGGTGATAACGCATGGACGCGGTTCGGCGACCAGACAGCGGGCTGGCTCGCGCCGAGCGCCTTGACGAGCGACTTGGCGAACTCGGCGTCGTGGCTGCGGACTTCGACCACGCCACTAAGCCGTTGTTCAAGTTCCTGCATTTGGTGGCTGTCTTGCCATTGGCTTAGCCATGCGGGCCAGGCGTGCCAGAAGAGGCGCTCAACGCCTTCGATCGGCTTGCCCGTCCGGCCCTCGCCCTCGCACCAAGTGCCAAGCAACTGCACCAGCGGCTTCGGGGCGTGGGCTTCGCGGATCGCCTCGGCTGGGTCGGTCGTGACGAGCGGGCGGGGGCAAGCGAGGACGGCGAGGTCGAATCCCTTCTGACCCAGATGGAGATGGTCGAGGGCGGCTGCGGCGTTCTTGGCAACCGTGACTTCGCAACCCTCGGCGAGCCGCTCGTAGCAAGAACCAAACTCTCTGCCCTCGGCTGGACCGATCCAGAGAACGGACCGGCCGGTGGCGGTTTCTTGATCGAGTTGGCTCATCGGACTCACTCATCGAGAGGGGCGTTGGCGGGGCAAGTTAGGGGGTTGGTGGAGCCGCTGCTACGCCGAATACCCTGGACTGGAAGGGGCGCGGCCTTGCTAGCGATCGGGTTCGCAAGAACCCGCCGCGACACGCCTTGACGGCCCGGGGCGATTCCGGGACTCTTCGCCCGCTCGATCGGCAGGACGCCGACGCCAATCCACGACTCGAAGCCTGGCAAGGAGGCCAGCCGAGTGCTCGCCAAGAACGACAAACCGACCCGCCTGCGTGATATTTTTCCGGGCGCGGAATACTTTCCTACTGGGGCCGATCCGGCGCTCGGCATCGTGCGGAGTGACGTCACCGATGTCATCCCGGGCGATGTCTTCGTCCACCTCGACGAATTCGACCCGACGGAGGCCGAAGAGGCCGAGGAACGCGGCGCCGCGGTCATCGTTTCCGAACGCCTGCTGCCGGGGCTTCGCGTCCCGCAGGTGATCGTCGACGACTGCTATCAAGCGAGCCGCATGCTCGACGCGCTCGAGATGGAAGCCACGCCGCCGGCCGCCACCCGAATCCATGTCACCGGCGCCCGCGGCGCCGAACGGACCGCGAACCTGCTGGCCGCCCTGCACGCCTCGGCGGGAGAGTGCGTTGGACTGCTGACCGAATCGTGCGAGGACGACGGCGAGATTTGCTTGCCGCGGCGGCGCAATTCGCGTCGGGGGTCGGATTGGTGGAGTCACCGTTGCCGATTGGGGGGCGTCACGACCGAAGTCGTGGCCACCTCGCCCCGATTGATGGTTCAGGAGCAGCCTCTGGTCGCGTGCCTGACTTCGCTTCGCTGCGACACCCTCGACGAACGTGGCAACCAACGCTGGCAGTCGTCCGAGACGCATCGCAACGCGGTGATGCGTTCGCTCGGAGGCATCGATTCGGCGGTCACGCTCGTGACCAACGCCGACGACCCCGAGTCCCAGAAGATCGCCGACCTGCACGGCGGACGCGTCCTGACCTTCGGTGAGGGCGACCAAGCCGATGTGCGGGGAACGGTTGTCGAGAACAACGCCGGCGGGCAAGAACTGATCATTACGGCTGGCAACGAGTCGATCGGCGTCGCGATGCCGACGCCCGGCCGGGCCGCCCGCCGCGACCTGCTGGCGGCGATTGCCACGGCGGTAGCGGTTGGTTTCGATCTGGCGAAGGCGGCCGCCGATAACGGCGTTCGTCCCATGCTTCCGCTCACGCTCGAACCGGTTGTCTGCGGCCAGTCGTTCGCCGTGCTGCTCGATCGGGCCGTCGGCTCGCTCGATCTGACCGATGCGATCGACGGTGCCTCGGCCGGCAACGGCAAGACCTATGTCGCCCTCCGGCTGTCCGACGACCCGCGGGTCGCGGAGCGTCAGATCGCGGTGGCCTCGCATATGGCGGATCGTGTGATCGCCCATGGCGGTGCCGACGGGGTTGGCGAGTTGCCTTCGCAAGTGACGGTTGTCGAAGACCGCCTCGGGGCGTTGGCCGTCGTGCTTGGGCTGGCCGACGAGGGCGACACCGTCCTGATCGCCGGCTGCTTCGAGGACGAGAAGGACCATCAGACAGCGACCCAACTGCTGCGGCGTCGGTTGGCGTGTGAAGACCAGCGTGCCGCGGCTTGATCCCTTAAAGAACTCAACGGAGACACCCAAGTTTCATCGTCGGCCGCCAAGGATTGCGGGGTCCACGGCGACTACCCCCCCCCGGGGTGAAACGACCTACTCTCGGCAGGTGGCTACTGGGTCAGTCACACGTCGGCGAGCGTTTCACGGTGAAGCTTACGGCTGGACGCCGGCGTGACGAACCAGTCGCGTCGGCGTCCAGCAGACACAACGGAGCGAGGAGCGATCGATGGCCAAGCCCCCGCGTCTCTTGATTGCCGGCGGCGGCTCACTCGGCAGCATCTACCCGGGCCTCTCGATCGCCCGAAGGCTGATCGAGCAGATGCCGGGCGTCTCGATCACGATCGCCGGCGACGGGCGAGCGATCGAACGCCACACCGTCCGAGCGGCGGGCCTCCAATACGCCGCAGTGCCGCGGGCCGATCGCCCCAGCGGGCTCTTAGAAGTCGCAGGCTACGCGGTGCGGAACGCGGCGGGGTGGTGTGTCTCGCACTGGTTGCTCCGCGAGCAAGAGATCGATCTGGTGATTTCGATTGGAGGGCATGCCTCGGGTCCGATGGTGCGGGCGGCCCGTTCGAGCGGCATCCCCTACGTGCTAGTCGAGCAAAACAGCTTGCCGAACCCGTCGACCTTCGACGCGGCTGCCGACGCCCACCTGATCTGCCTGGCCCACGAAGAGACCGCGGCCCGGCTCCCGGTCGAGGCGCCGGTGCTTTGCACCGGCGGCGTGGGCCGTCCCGGGTTCGAGGACACTTTCGCGAATCGCTCGGCGTGGCTCGCCCCGCGGCCGGAGGACGAAGACCGCCCGCGATTGGTTGTCTTGGGCGGGGTTGGAACCGCGACTTCGCTCAACGAGTCGATGCCGCTGGCCAGTCGTCAACTCGGCGAGGCCTTGCGTGGCTGGCAGGTGGTGCATCAGACCGGCGATGGCTGGCTCAGCAAGACCGAGCAACGGTACCGTGAGAACGGTATCGACGCGATCGCCGTGACCTACATCGACGAACTCGCCCACTTGGCCCGCCAATCGGACCTGATCGTGTGCCGCTCTAGCGGTTCGATGCTCGCCGAACTGGCCCTTGCCGGGCTGCCGGCCGTTCTGGTCCCGGATGCCCGTCGCAACGCCGACCTCCAAGAAGCAAACGCCCGGCACGCCAATCTTGTGGCCGGATGCCCTATTGTCGACGAAACGGGGGGCGACTTGGCGACCGGTTTGGCGGAAGGTCTCCGGCCACTGCTGGTCGATCCGATGTCCCGACGGCGGATCGCCACACGACTTACCGAATCGGCACGGCCGGCGGCCTCGGCTGCCATCGCCGAGAGCTGCTGTGATCTGCTCGGCTTCTACGCGAAGCCGGCGATCCAGCGGGCCGCGTAGCAGGGTCCACGCTTGAAAATCGGTGGCTGGCCGCTATACCCAAGTGTTGGCCGCCGCTGGTGGTCTGAACCCTTTCGATCTCGCCCTGACGATTCATGCCAGCTTCCAGCCCGAAACGCGTCCTCCTAGTCGACGACGATGCCGAAATCATCGAGTCGCTCCGCCTGGCTTTGGAAGCCAACGGGTACGAGATCCTCGTCGCCCGGGACGGCAACCAGGGCTTGGCTCTGACCGAGCGCGAGACGCCGGACCTCGTGATCCTCGACATGATGATGCCGAAGCGGTCGGGTTTCTTGGTGCTGGAGAGGCTCCGCAGGACGGAGGGCGATTCTCCCCCGGTGATCATGATCACCGCGAACGAGGGCAACCGGCACAAGGCCTACGCCGAGATGCTGGGCGTGGATGACTACATCCGCAAGCCGTTCCCGATGGATCGCTTGATCGAGAGCGTGAAGCGTCTGACGGCGTAGCAAGTTGATAGCTGCTTCCGTCAGCCGCTCGCTGGCTGCCTGTGACGGTTATGTCAGCAGTAAGGAGCGTGTGTGGCCACCCGCTATCTGAACGTTCTGGGTGTTTTTCTCGGCGCGGCCGGGGAGTGCGCCCTATTTCTTGGGTGAACGTTTTGAACGACCAGCCGACCCGCACCGAGTCGGGGCAACGGTCTTCGCCCCTCCCAAGGAACTCACGACGATGTCTTTCTTTGATCGGAATGCCAATGGCGCTGCCGTACTCGACTCCCCTTTAGCGGAAGACTTGGCCGCCCAGGTCGCCCTGCTCAATGGTCAAGTCGCTGGTATCAAGCGAACCCAGGCGGTTATCGAGTTTGAACTCGACGGCACCATCATCGAGGCCAACGACCTGTTCCTCGATGCGATGGGTTACGAGCTCGATGAGGTGCAAGGGAAGCACCACCGTATGTTCGTGGCGAACGACTACTCGGCAACGGCGGAATACCGGGATTTTTGGGAGACACTCCGCAATGGACAGTACCACGCCGGCGAGTTTTGCCGCGTCCGAAAGGACGGCTCCGAGATCTGGATCCAAGCGATCTACAACCCGATCCACGATGAGCATGGACGCCCCGTGAAGGTCGTGAAGTACGCGACCGACATCACCAAACTCAAGACGGAACAAGCCAACGGGGTCCGCCTGCTGAATATGATCGACAACATGCCGACGGCGATCATGTATGTCGATACAGACCTGGTGATCCGGTACGCCAACCCGGCTTCGGTCGAGTTGTTGAGCAAGGTCCAGCACGTGTTGCCGGTTCCGGCGGATCGGCTCATTGGCACGTGTATCGATGAGTTCCACAAGAACCCGGCACACCAGCGATCGATCCTCGCCAACCCGGAAGATCACCTTCCGCTCACCACCCAGATCAAGCTCGGGGGCGAGACCGTTTCGTTTGCCGTGAACGCGATCTACAACGCCGATGGCGAGTACATCGGCGCGATGGCGTCGGGTCGTATCATGACCGAAGAGCTCCGCACCAAGGAGAAAGCGGCAGAGGTCGGCAACACGGTCGCGACAAGCGTCACAGAGATGGCCAGCACCATCGACGAGATCTCGCAGAACGTGAGCCGCACCGCTACCCTCGCCCAGGACGCCGAGGGCGTCGCCCAACAAACGAGCGAGTACGTTGGTGACCTTGGCGAATCGAGCCGCCAGATCGGTGAGGTGATCGGCGTGATCCAAGAGTTGGCCGACCAGACGAATTTGCTCGCTCTGAACGCCACGATCGAAGCGGCCCGCGCCGGCGAGAGCGGGCGGAGCTTTGCGGTGGTCGCAAGCGAGGTGAAGGAGCTCGCCAACGCTACGGCCAAGGCGACCCAGAACATCGAGCAGTCGATCAAGGCGATCCAGGAGAGCATCACGCAGGTGGTGCAATCGACCGAGAAGATCACCACCGGGATCGGCGAGGTCAGCGCCAACACCACGACGGTCGCCGCCGCGATCGAGGAGCAATCGGTCACGATGGCCGGCCTCGGCGAGAAGGCCAGCGAGCTCCAGGAGCTGACCGTCACGAAGTGACCCGCTTCAGGAACGGATTGGGATGAAGGTAGGGGGCGGCGGGCCATCATGGGGCCCACCGCCCCCGCCTTGTTTGGTGTTGAGGTTGCTCTGGTTCGGTGGCTTGAAAGTTGACTTGCCTGTGTTGCCCGGCCTACGCTCTAGGCACGCTTGGCCATCGATCTTTGATCGCTCCTCTTCTCGTAGGCCGTACCCATGAGATGCATCTGCGCTGTCTGGTTCTTGGTTTTGTTGTTCGCCGCCGTCGGCGATTCGCATTCGGCCCCGGTTGTTGATCAGTCGCATGTGACGACCCAATCGGTCGGTGGGTTAGTGCTCTACAGCAACACGGTCAGGGCACAGACCTTCACGGTGGGGCAAGCGGGCTTGCTCTCGCGGATCGACTTGCAGATCGGGCGGGACGCGGGGGATATCGGGGAGCTGACGCTCGATCTGCTCCCGGTCAGCTCGGGAGTGCCCGATCAGACGACACCGCTGTTTTCGATACCAATCGATACCCCGTCCCTGCCGATCGGCGGGCCGTCGGCCGGGTTGTCCTACACGCCGATCGATGTCTCGGGCGGTGGGTTGGCGGTCGCGGCGGGCGAGCAGTACGCGATCGCGCTGCGTTCCAACGCCACCTTGAGCGGTGCCAATTCTGTCTGGAACTGGGGGTTCCCCGGCTACGATGGGGGAGATCCCTACGACAGCTCGTTTGGACGCGACTACGAGCTAACATCTGGCAACTTCGATATGGGCTTCCAAACCTGGGTCGAGCCTAACCTCGTGGGCCTCTCGACGCTGTCGCTCACCCCGACCAGCGAATGGGATGCGTCGCTATCGACCAGCGGGGCGTCGGCGATCTCGACCGCCGGCGATACGCTCCGCGTCGATCGTTTGCCGGCACTCGATCAGGATCGACGCGGCTTGATCGAGTTCGATGCGTCGAGCCTGCCTGGCGAGGCGATCATTGCCTCAGCGACCCTCGATTTCGAGATCAATCAGAGATCACAAACGGGTGGGACCGTGCCGGTTGTTGACATCTACGGCTATCAAGCCACCGGGATGCCAACGGACGCCAACGCCCGTGATCTGTCGCGCCGGCTCGGCGGATCGGCCCCGATCTTGGACTTCTCTCCGATCAGTATCTCGCTCGATCCTGCCATGCTGTCGCAGATGCTCGATTCTTCCAACGGCGTCGGGCTGACCGCCTACTCTGCCGTCACGGCTGGGGTAGGCGTTGATATCGTTGCGTCGCAATTGGCCGATCGGCTGTCGTCACTCTCCCCGCCAACGCTCAATATCAACTACTCGCTCCCCGACACGCCGGATCTCCCCGCCGGCGACTTCAACGGCGACGCCCGCGTTGATGCCGGCGACTACACCGTCTGGCGGGACGCCATCGGCGCGGGGGCCGGTTCGCCGGCCGATGGCAATAGCGATGGCTCGGTCGACCAGCAAGACTACGCCCTCTGGGCGGCCGGCTACGGCACGCGACCGGACGAGCGGGTACGCAATGGCGACTTCGGGACCGGCGACCTCGCCGAGTGGGAGACGGTCATCGAGCCGAACACGGACGTTTCCGCCGGTTTTCCACGCGTCGAGGCGTTCGATACCGATGGCGACGGAACCGCGGACAACGCGATGCGGGTCCGACTCGGCCAGACCGTCTTCGATTCGAACTCACGCGGCACCGCGGGCATCGAGCAGGAGATCTTGCTCGGCGAAGGAGACTACTCGATCACCGCCGACATCGCGACCCAGTCGCTCGAAGCCTTCGGCAACACCGGGCCGGGGGACTACGAGTTGGTCTTCGACGGCGTCGTGATTGATGCGGTCAACCTGAACGGCACGTCGATCCCGGCGATGGGGATCCTCCGTGACCAGTTGGCGGGCACCGTCACGGACGTGCAGCCGGGCTACCACACGCTGCGTCTTGTGGTGAGTCGTACCGCGACCAATTCGCGACAGATCTACCACTTCTTCGACAACATCGAGTTCACAGCGATCGGTGCGGGGCGGGCGGTTCCCGAGCCGACGGCCCTGGTATTAATGGGTGGGCTGCTGAGCATGACAGCAACGCTCAGGCGGGGCTGACGGTCGAGGGGCGAATCGCCTACTGTGGGGCGTCCCGCCAGCGATCCGACTTGGCCGATCGCAACCGCCATCACCTGTTTTGTCTACCCCCGATGATTGAAATCCCCGCCGGCACGCGTGGCCTCGTATTCGATTGCGATGGCACGTTGGTCGATTCGATGCCGCTGCACACTCGGCTATGGAATGAGTGCCTCGAACCCTTTGGCATTCAGGTCCCCAAGGCCTACATCGACACGCATGCCGGCAAGCCGACCGACGTGATTGTCGAGATCATCAACGCCGAGTACGGGTTGTCGATCGACCCGGTGGGTTTCAACCACGAGAAGGAACGCCGTTTCCGGTCGCGGATCGCCGAGGTCGGCCCCATCGAACCGGTCGTCGCGACGGCGAAGCGTTACCGCGGCGAGTTGCCGATGGCGATCGTTTCCGGCGGGATCTTTGAGAACGTTTCGCTCTCGTTGAAGTCGATTGGGGCCCTCGGTTGGTTCGAGGCCTTCCTCACGGCCGACGATCCGATCACCCCGAAGCCGGCTCCGGACTTGTTCCTGGCCGCGGCCGATCGAATCGGGGTGCCGCCCGAGGCGTGTCACGCCTTCGAGGACGCCGACGCCGGGATCGAAGCGGCCCGCGCCGCGGGGATGACCGTGACCGATGTTCGCGAAGTCCTCGCAGCCACTAAGTAAGAAACCCCGACCAGGCTTGGTCAGGGCTCTTGGGATTCGTGGTTTTTGGGGGCCGCTGCTGCTCGAGTGGTTTGGCTTAGTCTTCGAACGTGATCTCGAGGATCTCGAACTTGTTGACCCCGGCCGGGACTTCGACCTCGGCCTTCTCGCCGACCTTCTTGCCGATCAGGCCTTGGGCCAGCGGGCTGGTGACATTGATCTTGCCCTCGTCGAAATCCTCTTCGCCGGCGCCGACGAGGATGAACTCTTCGGTGTCGCCGAAGTCGAGGTCCTTGACCGTGACCTTGCAACCGAAGACGACCTCGTCCTTCGGCAGCTTCGACATATCGACGATCTCGGCCCGATTGAGTTTGTCCTTGAGCATGTTGATCTTCGCTTGCAACATGCCCTGCGTCTCGCGGGCGCCGTGGTACTCGGCGTTTTCCTTGAGGTCGCCCTCGGCGCGAGCCTCGGCGATCCGCTCAGCGACTTCCGGCATCTTCTCGTTCTCGAGCACGTCGAGCTCGGCCCGCAGCTTGTCGTAGCCGACGCGGGTCATGGGGATGATGTCGGTCATGGAAAGAACGCGGGGTTGGGAGCGAGGAGCGGTTGCTGGTCTCGCCCATTGGGTCGGTGGGCAGGCACAAAAAAGAACAACAGGGCGGTTGGCCCTGTTGCTGTGCGGATTTTCTCAACTCCGCCGGGCGATGTAAAGAGCGAGTTAAGGCTTCGGGCGGGTCTTAGCACGACCCACTCGCTGCCTCACTCGGGCAGGTAGAGCAGCACGCCGCACGACTTGCAGAAGACCGGCTTGTTCTGGCGGAGATTGTCTTGCATTTGCAGGGTGACCGATTGGCCGCAACCTTGGCAGACGCCGTCTTCGAAGGGGGCGAGCCCATCGGCACCGCGGGCGGCGATCACCCGCTTGTAATCGTCCTTGAAGTCGCCCGGCAGCTTCGCCTCTGCGGCGGCGAGGTCGGCTTCCAGGCGGGTCACTTCGGCACGCAGCTTATCGGCGTTGGCCGCGACGTTGGCCTCGACCTTCTTGAGCTCCTCTTGGCCCGCGGCGAGCCGTTGCTCGTGCCGGCCGACCTCCGCCTGGCACTCGTCGATGCGGCCGAGCAACTCGAGCGTCTCGTCCTCGAGGACGCTCGCTGCCATCCGGCCGGCGGCGATTTGTTCTTTCAGCGTGTTGAACTCGGTGTTGCTCTTCGCGCTATTGAGCTGGCCCTCCCACTTGGTGATCCGCTCTTCTTGCGACTTCACATCGACCTGCTTGCCATCGGCCGCTTTCTTGGTGTCCTGGGTCAGTTGCTGGGCCGCGGCGAGGTCGGCTTGCAACTGAGCCACGCTGGCCCGGTGGGCGGCGACCTGCTTGGGGCCGCGGCTCAACCGGCCGTTGAGGTCAGAGAGTTGCTCGTGCAGCCGGTGCAGCTCTTGCAACGCGGCGGCGGAGATGGTCGACATCGATGGGGTCTCGGACGAGGGAAGCGATGGCTCTTTGCCCGTTTTATGCGGCCAGACGCCTCTCGAAGCAAGCCCCGAGCCGTTGGCGAGTCGCTCCACAAAAGAAGGCGGCCGGCGATGCCTCGCGCATCGCCGGCCGCCGTTCATGGTCTTAGCGAGAAGGCTCAGGCCGCCATCGGCAGCGTGTCCTCGCCCTCGATCGGCCCGTCGACTTCGAGTGCCTCCATGCCCTCTTCTTCCGGAACGAAGCTGGCGAGCATGCCGCTGCGGACCGGGTTCTGGAGCTTGGCGACCGCCTTGGCTTCGATCTGGCGGACCCGTTCACGAGTCACTTTAAAGATGCGGCCGACCTCTTCGAGCGTGTAACTGTAGCCATCGGCCAAGCCGTAGCGGAGGCGGATAATCTCACGCTCGCGGAAGGTGAGGGTCTTGAGCAACTCCTCGATCCGCTCACGCAGCAGGCCGTTGTTGGCCAGCTTAGACGGGTTGTCCGTGCCGTGGTCTTCGACGAAGTCGCCGAAGCTGCAGTCGTCGCCGTCGCCGACCGGGCGGTCGAGGCTCACCGGGTGACGACCGATGTCCAGCACCCGCTCGGTCTCTTCGAGTGGCACGTCGGCCGCGAGCGAGATCTCTTCGTAAGTCGCTTCGCGTCCGAGGTCTTGCTGGAGGGCTTTGGCCGTGTTCCGCAGCTTGGTGAGCACGTCGATCATGTGGACCGGGATGCGGATCGTGCGGGCCTGATCCGCGATCGCCCGGGTGATCGCTTGGCGGATCCACCACGTGGCGTACGTGCTGAACTTGAACCCACGGCGGTACTCGTACTTGTCGACCGCCCGCATCAGGCCGGTGTTGCCCTCTTGGATCAGGTCCAAGAACGAGAGGCCGCGATTGCGGTATTTCTTGGCGATCGAGACCACCAATCGCAGGTTGCCGCTGGAGAGCTCCCGCTTGGTGTTCTCGAACTCGCGGTACTGGCGAGCGACCGACTCCGCCCGACGACGCAGGCTCGACGGGCTCTCGACGACCCGCTTGGTGAGCTGCAGCAGCTCGGCCTTCACCGAGTGGATCTTGTCGGTGGGGGCGTCGGTCGCCTTGAGCTCGGCGAGTTCGGCACGCACCTCGTCGATCCGATCGGCGTAGTTGCGGAGCTCCTTGATCAGCGGGCTGACCTTCTTCGTGCGGAGGCTCAGCTCCTCGACCAGTGTCAGCATCTTCTCGCGGCGGCGCAGGTAACGCTGGCGTGCGTCTGCCTTGTCGTCCTTCGCGAGGCGGCGGTCGATCATCGTCGCGTAGTCGGCCCGTTGCAGCTCCATCATGCCGTGGAGCGTCCGCAGGTTGTGCGGCAGGCGGGCGGAGACTTGGTCCTTGGTCAGGCGCTCGGTGAGCGAGACCTTGATCGTGCGATCGAACGGCAGCTCGCCGTCCTGAACCCTCTCAAGCGTTTTGACGGTCGCTTCGAGGGCGTAGTATGAGCGGAGCAGGTTGCGGCGGAACCGCTTGCGGGTCAGCTCAATCTTCTTGGCGAGGTTGATCTCTTCCTCACGCGTCAGCAGCGGGATCTCCGCCATCTGCGAGAGGTACATGCGGATCGGGTCGCTCGACGAGCTGGGCAGGCCGTCACGCAGCAGCGGCGAACGCTCGTCAACGGGCTCGGGCTCGAGGAACCGCGGCTTCTTGCCGGCCGGCTCGCGGAGCTCAACGCCGAGGCCTTCGACGGCCGACAGCAGGGCGTTGATCTGGTCGGTGCCGTAGGTCTCGTCCGGCAGGTAATCATAGACCTGATCGTAAAGCATGTAGCCTTGCTGGCGGGCGAGCTTCACCAGGCGACGCAGGGCGTCGTCCACACCGCCGACGATGCCCGCCGGGGGGCCGCTGGGCATCTCCATCCGCGAGGGGCGGCCATCGCTAACGAAATCGCCCGTCGGCCCGACCGTGGGCGTCCGCGTGGCGGTCACCTCTTCGGCGATCTCCTCGGCCAGCGGCGTTTCGGCGAGCGGGGCATCGTTCGGGTCGGCCGCGTCGTCCTCGACGGGGCCGGTAAACAGCGACAGCGTGGTATCGGCGGGGGTGGCGATAGCCATGGGTCATCTCCTGACGAGCCTCGTGCTCATCGGGTGAAGTGGCGCGGGCGGCTTAGGGTTGCTGAAGCTTGCGGGGGGGGCGACAGCGGTTCCAAACCTCACCAACGAGACACTCTATCCATCCGTGGATTGAGGACCTGTCTCGCGGCGTTTGCGTGAAGCGAACAGGGCGGCGACCGCCTCGTCCGCTTCACTCTCTTGTAGCTCTCCGGTTCTCACAGCAGAAATCTGTCGGCCGCGTGCCACGCCCTCCTGGCGTCGTGTGCGGCCGTCGATCAGGTCGGTGAAACGTCGATTCGTATCGCTCTTGGATCGCTCCGAGCCGCGTTCGTCGATCTCGACCAGCAGCGTTTGCTGCTGGGGATCGCTGAGCGAACTCATCAAGCGTTCGTAGGTCGCCTCGCCGGTCTCGGCGAGTTGGCGGAGCGCGACGAACAACTCGCGTGTCGCGGAGGCCGAGAAGTCGACCTCGTCGAGCGCGGCGAAGAGTTGTTGGGCCATGTCATCTCCGACGAGCATGAGCTCCAACGCCTCACGTTCCCAAACGGGCAACTCGCTCGCTCGCACCCGGCGGGGAGCGGTGTCGTAGCCTTCTTCTTGAGCGGTGGGGGCAGCGTAGAGCGGCTTCTGGCTGGCCTTCTGACGCAGATCACGCAGGCGATCGCGGAGGCCTTCGACCGGCAGGCTGAAGTAGCGAGAGAGCTTGCCGAGGAGGCTCTGTTCACGCAGGAAGAACGCGCTGCCGGCTTCGCCGAGCGTCGGTTGCGTCTTCGCGAGCGTCGCGAGCATCTGCTCAACGGCCCGTGAGGCGGCGTGCGTGTTGTCAGCTGAGAGGACCATTCCTTCGGTCACGCTCTGCAGTTTGTGTTCGAGGGCGTCCGGGGCCTGGCTCACCAAGTCCGCGAACTTGTCGCCTCCATGCGACGCTACAAAATCACACGGATCGAGGCCGCCGGGCAAGGTCAGTATCCGCAGATCGATCGGAGAACTGATAAAAAGTTCCAGCAGCTCGCTAGCACGCTTGCGTCCGGCGTCGTCGCCGTCGAGGACCAGCACCAAACGCTCCGTAAAACGCCGCACGAGCTTCAGGTGCCCCTCGCCCATCGCGGTGCCGCAGCAGGCCACCACGTTCCGCACGCCCGCCTGGTGGCAGGCGATGACATCGGTGTAGCCTTCGACGACGACCAGCTCGTCACGCTTGGCGATCGCGTCCTTGGCTTGGTCGAGGGCGTAGAGCGTGTTGCTCTTCGAGTAGACCGGCGTTTCCGAGGAATTGACGTACTTCGCCGGCTTGTAATCGGGGCGTTCCTCCGCCTTGGCGATCTCCGGCAGCACCCGCCCGCCGATCGCCACGGGGCGTGAACGGACGTCACGGATCGGGAACAGCAGCCGCCCGCGGAATTGGTCGTACCAGCCGTCGCCGCGGCTCCGCGACGCGATCAGGTTGACACGCTCCAGCACCGCCGGCGAAAAGCCCGCCGCGGGGCCTTGCTTGAGGAGCCAATCCCAACCGGTCGGGGCGAAGCCGATTTGGAAGCGGGCGATGGCGTCCTGGCTGACGCCGCGCTCGGCCAGGTATCGCCGTGCCGGGTCGGCTTGGGGCGACTGCAGCAGGCAACGGTGGTAGAGCGACTCGGCCCACGCCATCGCGGCGAGCAGCGTCTTCTTGTCGCCGGGAGAGCCGGGCTCGGCGCGTGGCCCGCCGCCTTGCTGGGGGGAGAGCTCGATCCCGGCACGGTCGGCGAGTTGTTCGAGTGCCTCGCGGAACTCGAGGTTCTCCATCCGCATCAGGAACGAGAAGATATCGCCACCGATATCGCAGACCCAGCACTTGAACGACTGGCGTTCGGGGTTGATTTGCAGGCTCGGCTTGGAGTCGTCGTGCCACGGGCAGAGGGCCACGTAGCCGCGGCCCTGGCGGCGGAGCTGCATGTAGCTGCCGGCCAGATCGACGATATCGATCGCCTGACGCACCAGCTCTTTGGCGTCGTTGGCCCCGGCGATACTCACAGCGATCCCTCGCGGTACAAGACTGGACGGCTACTGGCCGTGTGTTTGGCGGCCGACCCGCACCTTCAGCTCTTTCTCAACCGGCTGCCCGTTTTCGAGGCGTTTTACCAGCACGCGGGCGCTGGAGCCGATCTCCGTCTCGCTGATTTCGCGGCTCAGTACGGTCGGATCGAAGGCTTTGTGGTCGTTCCATTCGAGGATGACATCGTAGTTCTTGAGGCCGGCATCCGCAGCGGGGGTGCTGGGCCGGAGCTGGGTGATCAGCACGCCTTCGCCATTCTCAAGGTCGAGCTTGCGGCGGATCGAACGCGTCGGCTTGTCGGGGCGGACGCCCAGGAAGCCGCGTTCGACGAAGCCTTTGTCGCGGATCTCAAGGTACTCGTCGCTGGCAAGGTCGCTGGGGATCGAGAAACTCACGCCGCGGAACGACTGGCCGATGATCATCGTGTTCACGCCGACCACCTGGCCGGCGAGGTTGACCATGGGGCCGCCCGAGTTGCCCGGGTTCACCGCGGCGTCGGATTGGAAGAACTCTTGGTAGAGCTTGTCCGTGACGCCATCGCTCCGCCGCCGGGCGGTCGAGCTGACGATGCCGAAGGTGATGCTATTCTCGAGGCCGAAGGGGCTGCCGACCGCCCACACGAGGTCGCCCATTTGCAGGTTCTCGCTGTCGGCCCACTCGAGCGCCGGCAGGTCGCCGCCATCGATCTTGAGCACAGCTAGGTCGGTCGGTTCGTCACTGCCGACAACCGTCGCGTCGGAGGTTTCGCCGGTGCTCATCCGCACGAACAGACGCTCGGCCCCCTCGATCACGTGGTAGTTGGTAATGATGAAACCGTCAGGATCGACAATGAACCCCGACCCCTCACCCTTCATCACCGGGCCGCGTGGTGTGGAGACGACTTTGTTGACGCTCACGACGCTCGGCCCCACCTTGCGGGCGATCGAGCGTGACGCCTCTTCGAAGGCCATCAGCTGGGGAGCGATGTCGCCGAGGGCGTCCGTGGCGGCTTCGTACTCGGCCTGCATCTGGCCGCGTTTGATCTGATACGAGAAGACGCCGGCCAAGAAAGGGGCCACGGCGAGCGTCGCTAGGACCCCGGCGATGAGGATCAGCTTGCGGATCCGATTCGCGAAGGCGTACGGGTCGGGGTCGCTGAGCTGCAGGTTCGGCTTGTCGAACATCTGCCGCTCGAGCGTGGGGGCCGCACTCGTTTCGAGCGTGCCGTCAGGCGTTGTATCGGGTGCGTTTTCCATCCTACGGACCCGTTTGGCGCCGAGGTTGATGCGGACAAGCGGCCGTTCTCGGCCCGTTGATCAGTATAGCGACCCGCTCCCAGCCCGGCACGGAGACGCTGCAATCGTCAGAAACGGGTAAATCGGGAGCGCAGCCGGTCTGCCCCGCTCTGTGAGCTACGCTCCCCACGGAAGACGGTTCGTTCCGTCGTTTCAGGCCGATTGCCTTGCTTGCAGAGAGACCGACCCCGTGTCCGACGCCACGCTCATCGACGAATCGCCCGAACTGGCCGCCGAAACCCCTTCCGAGGAGGCTTTGGCGCCGGCTGCGGAGCCGGCTCAAGCCAGCCCGGAAGCCGCTGCGCCGGTCGATGACGACCTGCCGAAGTGCGAGAAGTGCAGCAAGCCGAGCGATGCGGCCGCCTGTCCCTATTGCGGTTGGTACCCGAGCCTCGGGATCCACGTTGAGATCGACGCCGAGTTCGAGGCCGTGATGACCGGTCAATCGCCGGCCGGCGAAGAGGCCGACGCCGAGCCGACCGCCGAGGCAAAGCCCGAGTGGCAGAAGCACCTCGAAGTCTGGAACGGCCTCATCCCGTTGTGGGCGTGGCTGATGATCGGCACCTCGGGCGCGGCCGTCGGGGCCGGCATCGCTAGCCGGATCCTTACCCAACACAACCCGACCCTGCACATGTACTGCGGCGTTGGCGGATTGCTCCTCGGGATCGCCATCTTCGCCATCGCGCATCTCGTGACCTTTGTCATCTGCTCGTTCGACGATGCCTCGTTTGGCGTGTTCGATCTGATCATCAAGCCACTCAAGACCTGGAAGAAGATATTCTCACAACTGCCAACTAGGCTGTGGCTCGCTAACAGCGGCAACCTGGGATTGTCGGTCGCTCTGTCCTCGGCGCTGATCGTGGGCGGGATTCCTTACGAGAAGCTCCTCGATTGGGGCTTCAAAAAGCGGGCGAAGCCGAACCTGCTGGCGATGGTGGCCGAGCAAGCCTCCAAGGCGAAGGGTAAAGGGTCTGACAGCCTCGAAGACGCCGTGGATGACCTAGCCGGGAAAGCCGATGGGCTCGAAACCGAAGCCCCGGCCAAGCCGAAGCCAGTCGTCCGCAAGAAGCTGGAGTGCCTGATCATCGGCTACCAAACCGATCGCGATGGCATCCTCAAATCGGTGCTGCTGGCGACGGATATCAAGGGCAAGCTGAAGTACGCCGGCCGCGTGAAACCGATCCTGACGCCCGTCGAAGCGATCGAGCTGGTCGAGAAGCTCCAGAAGAACAGCTCGACGCGCCCCTTCGTGAAGACGCCCGACGTCGGGAAGTGGGTCCGCCCCCGGTTCACCTGCCGGATCACCTACGGTCGTTGGCCCGAAGGGGGGCGTCCGAAGGACCTGGAGTGGGACGAACTGATGGCGGAGATGAAACTCCCCTGGTGATCCGTGCAAACGAGTTCCAGCGGCCGGTGATTCGGTAGACTGGGGTCATGCACTCCAGCCACCAGCCCGCCGCCGCTTCGCGATTCCCCGAGGCTCGGCTTGCCGATCCCGACGGGCTGGTCGCGATCGGCGGGAAGCTCGACCCGGAGTGGCTGCTAGACGCTTACGGGCACGGGATCTTCCCCTGGCCGGCGGGTGATGAGGAGCCGATGCTCTGGTGGTCACCCGACCCTCGCGCGATCCTGCCGCTCGATGGGATGCGGATCAGTCGCCGCCTCGCCCGAACGATCCGGAGCGGCCGCTTCACGGTGACCTGCGATCAAGACTTTGCCGGCGTGATCAAGGGCTGCGCCACCGCACCCGGCCGCCAGGGGGCGACCTGGCTGACCGACGCCATGCGCGAGGCGTACCAACGGATGCATGCGCTAGGCCACGCCCATAGTGTCGAGGCATGGATCGATGACCAAGGCGAGCGACGGCTGGCCGGCGGCACCTACGGCATCGCGATCGGCGGGCTTTTCGCGGCCGAGTCGATGTTCCATTACGAGACCGATGCCTCGAAGGTCGCCTTGGCGGGGCTGGTGTCGCACCTCAGGGCACGCGGCTACGAGCTGTTAGACATCCAGCAATGGACCGACCACACCGGCAGCCTCGGCGCGGTGGAGGTCTCTCGTGAGGACTACCTGCAAAAGATGCAGCAAGCGCTCGCCCGCCCGGTCACTTTCGGCGAGACGATCGCGTCCTAGCCGAGCTTCCTGTCAGCAAGCCTCACCCCGGTGGCCAAGTGAGCTTCCGACCGGCGAGCAGGTGGAGGTGGACGTGATCGACCTCCTGGCCGCCGTCGTCGCCGTTGTTGATGACGACCCTATACCCATTGCCCAAGCCGAGTTCGTTCGCGACTCGCTTGCAGGCGAGCATCAGATGGCCGGCCAAGGCCGTTTGGTCTTCTTCGAAGGCGTCGATCGACTCGATCGGCTCTTTCGGGATGATCAGGACGTGGGTCGGTGCTTGGGGGGCGATGTCCTTGAACGCCAAGCAGAGGTCGTCCTCGTAGACGATGTCCGCCGGAATCTCTCGGGCGATGATCTTGGTGAAGAGGGTTTCGCGCATGAGAAGATCGGAGGGGAGCGGTAGGGAGGTCGGCGATTCCAACGAGGCCCTAAGCGTAAGTCTCCCGAGTCGTGTCCGGCAAGCTGTGGTCAAACGAAAAAGGCCCCGCCGAAATCCTTCGACGGGGCCTTGGGGCAGACTTTTTGTCTCTCGCTCGCGGATCAGATCGTCTTCGACTGCGTGACGTACGGGTTGATGATCATCAGCGGGCCGGTCGCCGCCGGTTCTTGCTCGTCGGTGGCACTGATCGTGCGGCTCTTGGTCTTCCGCTTTGCCGGCGCCGTTGCCGCGGGGGCACTATTCGAGCTGCGGACGTACGGGTTGGCGATCGTGACCGGGGCGCTTGCCATCGGCACGACGTCGGGCGTGCGGGTGTCGGGCGTGTAGGCGAACGGGCTGTAGCCGAAAGTCCGTGGGACCGGCTGGCTGTAGTACACCGGCGGGTGGGCCGCGAAGTACGGGACGCGTCGTTCGGTCGGGTAGTCGAGCGAGCGGTAGAGGCCGCCGATGCCGATCCCGGCACCGCTGCCCCAGTAGGCGTCAGCGGCGGTCGGAGCGGTTAGGCCGCCGACGGTCGCGGCGACAACGAGCAGGAGGGTACGCATGGAATGGCTCTCGGTTGGTGTCGATTTCAAGGCCGCCTGTGGACAAAGGCGCCTGTCTATTCCACGCTAATCACCGGGACGGACAGCACAAACGGATTCTCAAGTCGCTGCCCGCCAAGCACTTACGGCAAGCGGGGACTATGACCGACGGCGAGTTGACCGACCGACTCAAGCGTCTCGCGGCCGACTTGGGCTTCGGCCTCGCCGGCGTGGCACCAGCCGTGACGCCGCCCGGTGTCGAGCGACTGGATGCCTGGCTCGAGGCCGGGTACGCCGGCGAGATGGGCTATTTGGCCAATCGCCGTGAGGCTTACGAGCACCCGAGTTACGTCTTGAACGGGGCGCGGAGCGTGATGATGCTCGCGATGGACTACAGCACGGTCGAGCCAGCCCGCGCCGAACCGGGCCAAGGCCGCGTGTCCCGCTACGCCTGGGGCGAGGCGGACTATCACGACCTGATCCGCCCCAAGCTGAATCAGATGACCGCCGCCCTACGCGAGTGGCGGCCGGGTGCCGAGGCGCGGGGCGTGGTGGATACCGCGCCAATCATGGAACGCGATTTCGCCGTGCTCGCCGGCCTCGGCTGGATTGGCAAGAACACGCTCCTGCTGAACAAGGGACGCGGCAGCTACTTCTTCCTTGCCGCTTTCGTGACCGATGCCGAGTTGGTGATCGATACGCCCCACTCGACGGATCATTGCGGCACCTGCACGGCCTGCCTCGAGGCGTGTCCGACCGACGCTTTTGTCGAGGCCGGCGTGCTCGATGCTTCGCGTTGCATCAGCTACCTGACGATCGAGGCCAAGACCCTCCCGCCGCGAGAGATTCGCGACGGCGTGGGCGAGTGGTTGTTCGGCTGCGATGTGT
>CAYGUP010000005.1:0-85552 GCA_964353155.1 uncultured Planctomycetaceae bacterium
ATAGGGGCCGCTGATCGTGACTTTGTCGCCCGGCTTGAGGTTAAAGATATAGCTCGACATCTTGCCAGGCGGCGTGCCTTCGGGGGCGCGGGGCGGTGGGCTGGCGACGCGGACGTTGAGCATGATGATGCCCTTCTCGCCTGGGTAGTTGGCCATCGAGTAAGCCCGGATGACCTCTTCGTCGACCTTCGAGGTGTACTGCCAGATATTGTACTTGTCCCAGTCCTCGTGGTACTCCTCTTCGATATCGAAGTCCTTGTAGTGGACCACGTGCGGCGGGGCCTCGATCTGGATATAGCCACCGGCCTTGAACGCGACGTCTTCTCCCTCGGGGAGTTTCAGCTTGAACTCCTTGATGAAGGTCGCCACGTTCTCGTTGCTAATGACCTCGCATTCCCACTTCTTGGTCTCGAGTGCCTCGGGCGGCACCTCGATGACCATGTCTTGCTTGACGGCGACCTGGCACGAGAGGCGGCAGCCCTCTTTGGCTTCCTTGTTGCTGATGTGGCTCTTCTCGGTCGGCAGGATATCGCCGCCCCCTTCGAGCACCTTCACCTCGCACTGGGCGCAGGTGCCGCCGCCGCCGCAGGCGCTGGAAACGAAGATCCCCTCGTCCGACAGAGCATTGAGCAACTTGCCGCCGGCGGGGATGGTTATCTCGCGTTGGTCGTTGACCTTGATCGTCACCGGACCGCTGGCCACGAGTTGGCTCTTCGCCGCGAGGATGACCGCGACCAGCGCGAGCACCACGAGCGTGAACATCAAGACGCCAAGAAAGATTTCCATGTCGCAAATGCGGTTTGCGGATCGCGGGTAGCGGATTCAGCCGCCTCGCCGCTTTCCTAGTCTTAACTGCTTACTGCCAGCTACCGTCTGCCTACCGCCGAATCACATCCCGCCGAACGACATGAACGCCAAGGCCATCAGGCCGACGGTCATGAACGTGATGCCCAAGCCCTTGAGGCCGTCGGGAACATCGCTGTACCTCATCTTCTCGCGGATGCCGGCCAGAGCGGCGATCGCCAGGGCCCAGCCGACGCCCGAACCGACGCCGAACGTCACGCTCTCGGCGACGTTGTAATTCCGCTCGACCATAAACAACGAACCGCCAAGGATCGCACAATTAACCGTGATCAGCGGCAGGAAGATGCCCAACGCGTTGTAGAGCGGCGGGAAGAAGCGATCGAGCGTCATCTCGAGGATCTGCACCGAAGCGGCGATCGTCCCGATGTACGAGATCAGCCCGAGGAACTCGAGATTCACGCTGGCGTACCCGTCGCCGAGCCAAGTCAACGCGCCCTCTTTCAAGAGCCCCGTGTAGATCAGGTTATTGAGCGGGATCGTGATCGTCATGATCGCGATGACGGCGATGCCGAGCCCGATGGCCGTCTTCACGTTCTTCGACACGGCCAAGAACGTGCACATGCCCAAGAAAAAGGCTAGCGCCAAGTTCTCGACAAAGACGGCTTTCAGGAAGATTTCGAGATGGTGTTCCATGATGGCCCTGCTGGGCAGCGGATGGAGGTGGCTTGAGGGGCTCGTCGGTCGACCGGCTGGGATCAACCGTCGTGTTCGATCTGCTCGGGCTTAAAGGTCCGGACGACCCAGATGAAGATGCCGATCAAGAAGAACGCACTCGGCGGCAACAGCATCAGGCCATTGGGCTCGTACCAACCGCCTTCGGACGTCAGCGGCAGGATCGTGTTTCCGAACAGCTTGCCGGAGCCGAACAGCTCTCGGAAGAAGCCGACCAGCACCAGGATCAGCCCGTAGCCGAGCGACTGGCCGATGCCGTCGAAGAAGGAGAGCCCGACCGGGTTCTTCATCGCGAAGGCTTCGGCGCGTCCCATCACGATGCAGTTGGTGATGATCAAACCGACGAAGACGCTCATCGTCTTCGATGCGTCGTAAGCGACGACCTTGAGCACCTGATCGACCACGATCACCAACGACGCGATGATCGTCATCTGCACGATGATGCGGATGCTGCTCGGGATGTACTTGCGGACCAAGCTCACCGAGGCATTCGAGCACGCCGTCACGGCGGTCACTGCGATCGCCATGATGACCGAGGTCTCGAGCTTCGTTGTCACCGCGAGCGCCGAGCAGATGCCGAGCACCTGCAACGCGATCGGGTTGTTGTTGAACAACGGATTGAGCAGAACGTCTTTGACTTTCGGCTCGGCCATAGGATTCAAGGGGTCAGGGGCAAGGGCCGGTAGGGGTCAGATGCCGGCCGCTCTAAATCGTATCTTCCGTTCTCGGCGATCAACTGCCTGCGAGGTACTTCCCGAAGGCTTTCGGGCCGAGCCAATACTTCACCATCTGATCGACGCCCTTCGACGTGATCGTCGCGCCCGACAGGCCATCGACGCCATACTCATCGGACGCCCTTCCTTTCACGACACCGAGGGCGACTTCGCCCTCGGATTCGTAGATCTTCTTGCCGGGCCAAAGGGCTTTCCAGCCGGGGTTATCAACCTCGCCGCCAAGACCCGGGGTCTCCGCGTGCGAGTAGAACGTGATGCCCCGGACGGTCTCCTTGTCGGCCTTTACGGCCAAGAAACCGTACAGCGTCGACCAGAGACCCTTGCCGTAAATCGGTAGGATGTAGCCGTCGGTCTGGCCGTTCTTCTGGATCTCGTACACGGTCGTGTACGGCTCGCGGTGCGAGATCCCAGGGAGTGCCCCGTCGGCGATCTCTTCTCGCAAGTCGGTATCGTTCGCGGCCTTCCGCGGGTCGTAACTCTCGGGGTCGATATCGAGCTCCTCGGCATCGGGGTCAACGACCTCGCCGGTGTCGATATCAACCAAGTGCTCAACGATGCTCTCTTCGTAGATCGAAGAGACCGTCTCCGCATCCGTGCCCGGCTCGCAGAGCGAAGCGGCTAGCAGGATGTTCTTCTTCTTATCGAGGGCCTTGTTCGCATCCTGCCGAGGCTTGAGTAAGACCGCGGCCGTCGAAACGACCGCCGAACAGACGACACACAGGATCAAGGCGATGAGGACGGTGCCCCAGAAACTATCACGTGGCGGCATAGCGAGCGGCCCTCCGTTTCACGTTGGATTGGACCACGCCGTAATCGATCAGCGGGGCCATCACGTTGCCGAACAAAATCGCGAGCATGATCCCCTCGGCGAACGCCGGGTTGATCACGCGGATCAGGATGGTCATCACCCCGATCAGCCCGCCGTACCACCACTTGCCGACATCGGTCATCGAGGCAGAGACGGGATCGGTCGCCATGAACACCGTGCCGAAGGCGAAGCCGCCAACGATTAGGTGCCAAAGCGGATTCATGTAGAACATCGGGTTGTCGGACATGTCGCGGAAGGCGTAAAGCAAGCAGCCCATGCCAAGAGCGCCGACAACGCAACCAGCCATGATTCGCCAGGAGCCGATGCCTGTGGCGATCAGCAGTGCAGCTCCGAACAGGCAAGCCAAGACCGAAGTCTCACCCATTGATCCAGGGATGGTTCCTAAGAAGCACTGCCAGGCGGTTAGGCCCCAAGTGGTTGTTTCCACGACCGGTGTGCCCGCTTCGACATTCGCCATGCCGGTCAGCACAGTCGCGTTCGTGTAGCCATCGACGCCTTCGCCAGCCGCAACGCCGGCAGCGGTCCAGACCTTGTCGCCCGACATGAACGACGCGTGGGCGAAGTACAGGAATGCCCGAGCGGTGAGGGCCGGGTTGAGGAAGTTCTTCCCCGTTCCGCCGAAGATCTCCTTGCCGACGATGATGCCGAAGGCGATGCCGACGGCGACCTGCCAGAGCGGGATCGTCGGCGGGAGGGTCAACGGGAAGAGCATGCCCGAGACCAGGAAGCCCTCGTTGATCTCGTGGCCGCGGATGATCGCGAAGATCAGTTCGATCGTGCCGCCCACCGCCATCGTCGCGATGTAGACCGGCAGGAACCACAGGGCCCCGTGGACGAAGTTGGCGACCAGGTTGCCCGGGTCGTACTCCAGCCCCAAGATCTGTGTGAAGAGGTAGTCACGTGTGATGAAGCCGAGGCCGGTGATCGAATCCTGAAGCGGGGCCGCCCCGTGCTCGGCGATCGCTAAGTTGGCTTGGTAGCCCGTGTTGAAGAACGCCGCGAGGATGCAGCCGCCCAACGCGACGATCACGGTCGACATCATCCGCTTCATGTCGATCGCGTCGCGGACGTGCGAAGTCCCTTTGGTCACCTCGCCCGGCGTGAACAGGAACGTGTCCTGCGCTTCGTAGAGCGGGTAGAGCTTCTCGAGCTTGCCACCCTTCGTGAAGAGGGGCTCGATCGCGTCGAGTTGTTTACGGATGAATTTCATAGGCTTCGGTCGTATGGATAGGTCGTTGGCTGCCGTGTGGTTTGTTCGAGTCGCCGCGTGACGCGACTCCTACCCACCAAACTGGCGATTTTCCAACGGAATCACCCTTCGAGTTCGATCGTTGTCAAACACTCTCGCAGCATCGGGCCGTAGTCGTTCTTGCTGGCACAGACATAGCTGCACAAGCCAAGGTCTTCCTCGGCCAGTTCCAGCCCACCGAGCCGCTGGATCTCCTCGGTATCGCCAACGCAGAGCGACTTCAACAGCGGCGTCGGCTCGATATCGAGCGGCACCACCTTCTCGTAGTTGCCAAGCGGCACGATGGCGCGGTGGCTGCCCTCGGTGCTGGTCGTGAAGCGGAAGCCACCCTCGGGAGGGCCAAGCAGCTTCTGCAAGAAGACGTTCGTGACGGACCACTTGCCGAAGCCGGGTCCCATCCAGCCGAGGAAGTCGCGATTGGTCCCTTCGGCGAGTTGAACCACTTGGTTGTGGGTCCGGCCGAGGTGAGCGGCCATCTCGCGGAACTGACGTCCTGCGAAGACCGACCCGCTGACCGTGCGAACGCCCTCCTTCGGGGCACCGCTCTCGGCCGTCAAATCGGTGAGGCTGGCTCCCAGACGCGTGCGATAGACGCCCGGGCGGCTAACGCTCGGGCCAGCGACCGCCACGACGCGATCGACCGACAGCTCGCCGGTCAGGAACAAGTTTCCGATGGCGATGACGTCCTGGTAGCCAATGTGCCAGCACTGACGCTCGAGATCGACCGGGGCCAGGTAGTGTATGTGCGTTCCGGGCAAGCCCGCCGGGTGAGGCCCTTCGAACTCGGCGACCTCGACGCAGCTCAGGTCTTCGCCTGGCAGTTCGACGTCCGGCGCCTTGCAGAGCCATGTGTTCCCGTCTGTCAGCGTGCTAAGCACCTGCAGACCGGCGGCGAACTCGGCCGGCTTGTCGTCGATAACGATCTTCGGATCCGCCGCAAGCGGGGCCGTATCGATCGCCGTGACGAAGATCGCGTAGGGCGAAGAGCCGGGGGCCGGCACCTTGCTATACGGACGCGTCCGCAAGGCGGTCCAGAGGCCTGATTCGATCAGGTTAGACTGCACGTCCTCACGCGGCAACTGCGAGAGGTTGGCGTCCGGGTAGCTCTTGAACGTGACCTGCTCATCGCTGCCATCGAGCTCGATAACGACCGACTCGAACTTACGCTTGGCACCACGATGCACCGCAACCACCTTGCCAGCGCCCGGCGACGTGTAGATCACGCCGGGGGTCTTCTTGTCTTCGAAGAGCTGTTGGCCGAGCTTGACCACATCGCCCTCGACGACCGCCATCGTTGGCTTCATGCCGATGTAGTCATCGGCAACCAGGGCAACGGAGCGGACCGCGGGGCCGCGGAGGATCTGCTGGGGCGGGGCGCCAGCGATCGGCAGATCGAGGCCCTTGCTTAGTTGGAACCGTTTGGCCATAGCGGCGTCTGCGAGCCTCATGCCTCGGTAACGCGTGATTGACGCGATCAACTGGCCTCGGAAGGCAGCGACACGAAGAATCAACGCAGGCGGGATGTTTCTGCGGGAACCCTTCGGCGGCGGGACGCCGAGCCATCAACACCGGCGTTGCTAGCTCGCAGGTGCGACAAAGGGTCGCCGCTGGAGGGTTTGTGAAATCTTTCACGATATCGGCCGATCGTCAACCCCGCCCCGCCCTTACCGAGCAGAAACCGTAGGATTCTTCTCACTCAACACGGCCCTCAGGCCGTTGTGACCCCCAGCAGGCAGTCCTATACTCCGCCCAACGTCTAGGCGGACTTTGATCTCGGCGATGCCCAGCTATCGCCGCAAACCAATACAAGGCAAACACTTACGCCATGAACATCCACGAGTTCCAAGGCAAGCAGCTCTTCCGCGAGGCCGGCATCGCGGTTCCGGACGGCCATGTCGCTACCTCGCCCGAGGAAGCCGCGGCCGCTTTTGAGAAGCTCGGTGGGGCGATCGCCGTCGTCAAAGCCCAAATCCACGCCGGCGGACGCGGCAAGGGAACGCTCAAGCAGCTCCCCGAGCAGCACGGCGTCGAGCTGGTGAAAACCGCCGAAGACGCCGCCCGCGTCACCAAGAACCTGCTGGGCAACGATCTGGTCACCATCCAGACCGGCCCCGAGGGACAGACAGTCAAGCAGGTGCTTGTTGAAAGTGGCTGCGACATCGCCCGCGAGCTTTACCTCGGCATCGTGGTCGATCGCGCGTTCGGTAAGCCGGTGCTGATGGTCAGCACCGAAGGCGGCATGGACATCGAGAAGGTCGCCCACGAGACGCCTCACCTGATCCACACCGCTCCGTTCGATCCGGACGCCGGCCTACAGGCTTACCAATGCCGCACGCTGGCCAAGAAGCTCGGCCTGGAAGGGGCGTCGGTTAAGTCGGCTTTCAAGCTGATGACCGCCGTCTGCAAGCTGTTCGTTGACAACGATGCCAGCCTCATGGAGATCAACCCGCTGGTGGTCACCGGTGCGGGCGACCTGATGGCTCTCGATGCGAAGCTCAACTTCGATTCCAACGCCCTCTTCCGCCATCCGAACTTGGTCGCGCTCCGCGACACCGCCGAAGAGGACGCGAACGAAGTCCGCGCCGGCGAGGCGGGGCTCAGCTACGTGCAACTCGAAGGCAACATCGGCTGCCTCGTCAACGGCGCCGGCCTCGCCATGAGCACGATGGACATCGTCAAGCTCCACGGCGGCGAGCCGGCCAACTTCCTCGACGTCGGCGGCGGAGCCAACAAGGACCAAGTCACCGAGGCGTTCCGCATCCTGCTGAGCGACCCGAATTGCAAGGCCGTGCTGGTCAATATCTTCGGCGGCATCATGCAATGCACCACGATCGCCAACGCCGTGCTGGCAGCCTACAAGGAAGTCGGCTTCAACGTGCCGCTCGTGGTGCGTCTTGAAGGGACCGAGGTCGAAGAGGGCCGCAAGATCCTGGCCGAATCCGACGTCGACATCATCACCGCCGACGGCCTCACCGACGCCGCCAAGAAAGTCGTCGAAGCCGCCACCGCTGCTTGACATTAAGAACACAAGTAACCACCGAGGCACGGAGGACACTGAGAAGACGTCGAAGTAGAAGTTCTTAGACGGGATAAACAGGATCGACGGGATCATTAAGATCGTGAGCATCCTGTAACTCATGTCTAACTTTTTCCTCCGTGCTCTCCGTGCCTCCGTGGTTAACCCATAAAAGCAAACCATGTCGATTCTAGTAAACAAAGACACCCGGCTCATCTGCCAAGGCATCACGGGCAAGGCGGGTGAGTTTCATTCCAAGAACTGCCTCGAATACGGCACGCAACTCGTCGGCGGTGTGACGCCCGGCAAGGGCGGCCAAGAGGTGCTCGGCAAGCCGGTCTTCGACACCGTCGCCGAGGCGGTCGAGCAAGAGGGCGCGACCGCGAGCATGATCTTCGTGCCGCCGCCGTTCACGGCCGATGCGATCCTCGAAGCGGCCGACGCCGGCATCGAGGTCATCTGCGCCATCACCGAGGGCGTGCCCGTGCTCGATATGGTCAAGGTCAAACGCGACTTGGATGCTCGAAAAGCCGCCGGCCAGAACGTCCGCCTCGTCGGCCCGAACTGCCCCGGCGTGATCACGCCCGAGGAGTGCAAGATCGGCATCATGCCGGGCTATATCCACAAGAAGGGCCCGGTCGGCCTCATCAGCCGCTCCGGCACGCTAACGTACGAAGGCGTCTGGCAGCTCACGAACCTCGGCCTCGGCCAATCAACGTGCGTCGGCATCGGCGGCGACCCGGTCAACGGCACCAACTTCATCGACTGCCTTGAGCTCTTCCAAGCCGACGGCGACACCGAAGCGATCCTCCTGATGGGCGAGATCGGCGGCACCGCGGAAGAGGAAGCGGCCGCTTACATCAAAGAGCACGTCACCAAGCCGGTCGCCGCGTTCATCGCCGGCCGCACGGCCCCTCCCGGCAAGCGGATGGGCCACGCCGGCGCGATCATCAGCGGCGGCAAAGGCACCGCGGAAGACAAGATCTCCGCCCTCCAAGCCGCCAATATCGAAGTCGCCGAAAGCCCGGCGGATATGGGCGCTGCGCTCAAGCGGGCGATTGGGTGATCCCGAGGTAAACGGACTCGGTACACGCTTTGCGTCGCTTGATAAACCAGTGGTAGCGTTCCACGCTCGATGGTAGCAAGAGGTCGGTGATTCTGGAGGCGCTCACCTAGAGAGTTACAACGTGAAGCTGGTTACGCTGACATCAAGCTGGCTTGTCGTTTGTTGCCTGACGGGCATTGTGATTTGTAACGGCTGTGGTGAACCTTCGGGAACACCCGCTAGCGCTGACAAAGCGATGCCTTCCTCTGACATAAGCACAAAGACTTATGCGGAACTGCTCGATGAGCGTCGCCAAAAGATCTCTGCGGTAAGAGAAACCTACAGCCTGCACGCTGAGTTTGCAGACTCGCTAGGCCGTGCAACGGAGCTGCGCCTCTTCGAGGGACTTCCGCACCCGACCTGGGAAGCGGATCTCCACTCCGCTGAGATCAAGGGCAAGGAAACCGTCAGGATCCAGGGTTACCGCTTTTACGCTTATCCGATTGAACCAAGCCAGGCCGACAAGGAACGTTTAGTTGCCTTGTACTCGGATGGCGTTCACATTGTGCCGTTCAAGTTCTTTAAAATGTGTGGCGGCTATCACCCAGATTGGTGTATCGCTTGGAAGGATGGAGACGAAGAGTGTTGTGCCAGTTTCTGCTTCGGATGCGGCGAGTCCGACACTATCAGTGGCGACAGAAAGATGACGTGCGATCTTGAAAATTCCAAAGCCTTCAAATCAGTATTCGATCGGCATCGTCGCTCCCGTCCACTCGCAGAAGACGATTGAGCCAAGCTGCACGGTCTGCCCCAGACATTGGGCACACGCGTTCGTACTTCACGGGGGCCTCCGCGACCCCACCACCCTCGCAAACGCTGCCACGCCCCTCTCTGACCGGTTTGCCGGTCGGGAGTCGGTCGATTTATACTGATGGGACGCCTTGCTCGTCTCGACTGACGAGTCTCTTGCGGGCGGTTCGATCTAGCTCATCATCCAGGCAAGCCATCCATGTCGCCGTTCTCGTCTACGACCCGTCGCCGGTTCCTCCAGAGCACCGCTGCCGCCGGGGCCGCCTTGTCGCTGCCGGCGACGGCCAGCCAAGCACTCGCGGCGGCCTCGTCGAACGAGCGGGCTCGCTTCGCGTCGATCGGTTTGCGCAACCAAGGCTGGACGATCAGCCGCTCGGCCATCTGGGGGCAGGCGGACATCGTCGCGTTGGCGGACGTCGATAGTGGGGTCCTCGAGAGCGTTGCCCAGAAGGTCGCGCGGGAGACCGGCATCCGCGACAACGGCAAGAAGAAGAACGAGGCAGGCGAGGAGGTCGTCGTTCCCGGCAAGAGGCCGGACACCTATCGGGACTACCGCAAGATCCTCGAGCGAGACGACATCGACGCGGTCATGATCGCCACGCCGGATCATTGGCACACGAAGATCGCGGTCGAAGCGATGCGGGCGGGCAAGGATGTCTACTGCGAGAAGCCGCTGACCCTCACGATCGACGAGGGCAAGCTGATCGAGAAGGTCGTCGCCGAGACCGGGCGCGTCTTCCAGGTCGGCACGATGCAACGCTCGATGAAGCTCTTCCTGCAAGCGGTCGCGTTGGTTCGCAGCGGCCGGATCGGACGGATCAAGCGGGTGACCTGCGGCATCAATGGCTTCGGCCCGTCGCCCTCGATCCCAGTCGCCCCGGTGCCCGAGGCCCTCGATTGGGACATGTGGCTCGGCCCGGCCCCGAAGGTCGAGTACCGCGCGCTGCCCGAGATGCGCGAGGGCTACGGCGGCGGCGTGCCGCTCTATAGCAACTGCCACTACGCGTTCCGCAACTGGCACGCCTACGCCGGCGGCAAGCTCACGGACTGGGGCGCCCACCACGTCGATATCGCCTGCTGGGCGCTCGGCTTGGAGCAAGGCGACGGCCCCAGCAAGGTCACGCCGCTCGACTACAAGATGGCGGTCGAGCACGAAGACGGGTACCCGTTGGTCGACGACCAATACAACTCGGCCATGAAGTTCACGGTGAAGGTCGACCTGCCGAACGACGTCGAGATGCTCATCAAGAGCGACGGCGACAACGGCATCCTCTTCGAGGGGACCAAGGGGCGGTTCTTCGTGAACCGGGGCAAGATCGTCGGCAAGCCGATCGAAGAGTTGGAAGAGAACCCGCTGCCCGAGGGAGCGATCGACGCCGTCTACGGCCGCGAGCACAACGGCAACCACGCCTACAACTTCGTCCAACACATGCGGTCGCGGACCCAGCCGATCTCCGATGTCTGGTCGCACAACCGGATGCTCGAGATCTGCCACCTCTCGAATATCGCGATGCGACTGGGCCGTCCGCTCGATTGGGACCCGGTGAAGCGCGAGATCATCGGCGACGAGCAAGCCAACGGGTTCCTCCGCCGCGAGTACCGCGACGGCTACCAGATCGAGGGCTAAGCCGGGCACGGAACCGGCACTCGTGGATCGCGTCGGAGACCTGTGCTTCCCCCTTTCTGAGAACCGAGCATGCCCGACGACAAAGCGTCGCCCTATGTAACCACGGTGCCGACGGTGCCAGGTTGGCTCCGCAAAGCGGCCGCGGCCGCCTTCCTCGGCTTCTGGGCGCTGGTCTTCTTTCGGATGCTGGTCGGCCTCTGGATCGATCAGCCCCCGACCGTCGAGCAACAGGTGGGCAGCTTTCGGGGCTCGTTTGATTTCTTTTCGAGCGGCTATCGCAAAGACTACTCGAACAACACCGCGTCGTTCGAACTGACACTCGATCAGCCGATCCCGATCGGCCAGCTCGGCGAGTTGGAGGTCTATACCCGCGAGGCCCGCTTGGGAGCGACCACGGGGCGGTTCGACGAGGCACTCGAGGCGGCGCTCGGTGTCATCGACGCCCACAACGCACAGATCCGTCTGGAAGCGAACGAAGGGATCGCCCCCAACCGGAGCTTCAGCGTGGTCGTCAGGGCGCCGGTGGAACGGTTCGACGACTGCCTCGCGGCGCTGCGAGGCGTCGGCGTCGAGCAGACCTACTCGGTCACGAAGGAAGACAAGTCGGAAGAAGCCCGCAAACGCTTCGCCGAACGCGACGCCCTCCGTTCGCACGCCGAGTCGCTCGGCAAGCTGCGAGAGGCGGGGGGCGATGTCTCTGACTTGATCCAACTGGAATCGAAGATCCGCGATGTCGAGCAGAAGATCCAGGCTCTCAATGTGTCACTAGGAGAGTTCGTCAAAGAGGCCTCGTACAACAACATCAACTACTCGCTCCGCGAAGACGTCTTGCTCGATATCGACGAGAAGGCGTTCCCGATCTCGGCCCGCTTCGCTCGGGCGGTAGCTTGGTCGCTCAAGTGGATGTTCTTGGCCATAAGCCTCGCGGCGTTGGTTGCGCTAACCCGCCTCTCGATCCGCCAACTGGCGGCCGGGTGACCAATTCACGAGGCACCCTTCCCTGCCACGTGCGACAATGATGAATAACGGGGTCGTCGATCGCTCAGCCACGGGTCATTGGGGATGCGACAAAACCCAAGTCTTTTGAGGCGAAGGACTTCGATCAACAAAACGGCGTTTTGACCCCAATCGGCAAGAACGGCGGTGCGACAAAACGTGCGACAAAACGACGGGGCCGGGTGCCGTGCATGACGCCCACTGACTACGGTAAGACGCTGCGTTCTTCTCTCTGCCCGCCCGAACGACTCCTCATGCATACGACCCGCGTCGCGCCCCGCGCGACTGTCTGGCTGCCGCTCGCTCCTTGGCTGGTGATGGCCCTGTTGCCGGTGATGGCCGTCGCGGCATCCGCCGACACCCCCCCCGAGCCCCCGGCCGGTTACCGCTGGGTCAAGAACGACGCGTTCAGCGACGAGTTCAACGGCACCGAGCTCGACCCGACCAAGTGGCACGACCACAACCCACGCTGGAAAGGCCGCCCGCCAGGCAAGTTCATGCCGGAATCCGTCTCGGTCGCCGACGGCTGCCTACGCATCCGCTGCACGCCCCTCGCGGAGCCAATAGGAGACTTCACCATCGCCTGTGGTGCTGTGCAATCGAAGGACACGGACGCGTTGTTCGGCTACTACGAGTGCCGGATGAAGGCCTCTAGCCTGACGACCTCATCGACCTTCTGGCTCAATAGCCACGAGTCCAAGCCGATCCGCTACGGCGAGATCAACCTCGAACTCGATATCCAAGAGTGCATCGGCAACGCCAAAAGATGGCCCTCCTTCAGCAAGCGGATGCATTCCAACACGCATATCAAGCTCACCCCCAACGAAGAAGGGGAAGCCCTGCTGATCCAGATGGCCTCGGCGGACCCGTCGCTGCAGGAGAAGCTGGCGAAGCTTGCCGACATGGACGAAGCGGAACGCGCCGGGGCGTTCGCGAAGATCCAAGCGGACCGTCGGGTCCTCAAGCAGAACGGCTTGACCAAGCTTTCCACGCCGGTGAACGAGGCCTTCCACACGTACGGCTGCTGGTGGGTGGACGCCAATACGATGCACTTTTACGCCGACGGCGAGTTCGCCTACACGATCAAACCGAAGACCGGCTTTGACCCAAAGCCGTTCGATCAGCCGATGTTCATGAACCTGCTGTGCGAGACGTACTCCTGGGAAGTCGCACCGACAACCGCCGAACTCGAAGACGATCGCCTCAACACCACGCTGTACGACTACGTCAGGTCGTACCGCTTGGTGCCGGCGACCGAGTGAGGCGATCGGCTACTTCGAGTTAACCGAGTGCCACACCACCCCGTCGGTCGAGAGCTCGGCACAATCCGGCAACGCCCCCTTGGCCACTAGCGAAAGGACGACGTCTTGCGGGAACGGGCCACGCGACTTGGTCATGGCGTGCACCCGGACGAAGAGTGGCAAGGACTCCGGATGCTCTTCGATGATCGCCCGGACGGCTTCCATGCTGCTCTCGGTGTCGTCAGCGGCCATAGATCCCCCAACCAAGGTGTATCGATATGGCCTCCAAGAATAACCGCTCGACGAACCGTGAATGGGCGATGCGGTGCGATTCTTTCGGTTTTCTGTGGCCTATGTCGAATCATTCGCCTTGGGGAAGGCACGAGAACGACGGAAGTCCGATCCTTGGTTCGCGTTCCTGAAGGCTTTGCCGAACTTGGCTCGCGGCCAAGACCCAAGAAGACCTACAAGGATGTATTTAATGTCGTCTCGATTGAATCCAGCTCCTCGTCATCGAACGCCGGCTTGTCGCGGCATGCGAGATTCTGCTTGAGCTGCTGGACGCTGCTTGCACCGATCAATACTGTCGTGACACGTTCGTCTTTCAGCAACCAAGCGAGCGCCATCTGGGCGAGTGTCTGGCCGCGTTGTTCGGCGAGGTGATTCAAAGCTCTGATCTTCCCGAGCATCGACTCGGTTAGCGTTTCCTCTTGTAGGAAGCCGTGCTCTTTCGCGACGCGGCTATCGGCCGGCACGCCGTCGAGGTAACGACTGGTTAAGAGCCCCTGCGCAAGAGGTGAGAACGGGATACAACCAACGCCCTCTTCGCCCAACGTATCGAGCAAGCCGTCTTCTACCCAACGTTCGAGCATCGAGTACTTCGGCTGGTGGATTAGCAGCGGGCAGCCCATCTCGCGAAGCAGCTTGGCGGCTTCTCTCGTTCGATCGGCCGGGTAACTCGAGATGCCCGCGTAGAGGGCTTTGCCCTGCCGGACCGCCGACGCTAGAGCCCCCATCGTCTCTTCAAGCGGAGTCTCGGGGTCTGGTCGGTGGTGGTAGAAGATATCGACGTAGTCCAGCCCCATCCGCCGAAGGCTCTGATCGAGGCTCGCCGTGAGGTACTTGCGTGATCCCCAGTCTCCATAAGGCCCCGGCCACATGTCGTAGCCCGCCTTGGTCGAGATGATGATCTCGTCGCGGTAGGGCGTCAGGTCGTGACGCATCATCTTGCCGAAGTTCTCCTCGGCGGTGCCGTAAGGCGGGCCGTAGTTGTTCGCCAAGTCGAAGTGTGTCACCCCAGCGTCGAACGCGGCGAGCACAATCTCTCGCGCCGTGCGAAAGCAATCGTAGTCCCCGAAGTTGTGCCAAAGCCCCAGTGACAACGCTGACAGCTTAAGGCCGCTCTTGCCGCACCGCCGATAATCGAGCTGGCTGTAGCGATCCTCGGCGGCGAGGTAGCGTTGGGGGAGGCGTTCTTCGGGTGTCATGGCATGCCGGGTACGAATGGCTATCAGTCGGTTCGCCTTTCATCGTGGCAAATCTGTGCCGGGTTGGAAAGCAGCCGCTATAATACGGGTCGGGGATGATGCTGCCTGTGGCGAAAGCCGCATAAGACGTGCCATGCCAGCCTATCGTTTCGTCGCCTTCCCTACCGGAGCGGTGCCGTCGGCGGCAGAACTAGCCGAGTTCAGCGGTTTCGCTGAGCTCTTACAGCACCGCATCGCGTACGGCAAACATTGGCCAAGCGGCGGGCTAGCGATCGCCTGCGACGCTGAAGTGTTCGATCGTTTGCGACGTCTTGATCCTGCGTTCGAAGACTTGCTGACGAAGTGGCAGGTCCGAGGCGCTGAGATAAGCGAACGGCTGGCGTTCTCGAAAGATACGAAGCCTTGGAAAAAGCTCAAGCAGGCGCAGATCAACCTATCCAAACCGTCCGAGAAGCGTCGCTTGCCGGAGCGGCCTATCCGAAGCTCTCAAACGCCTGATGAGTTTCAAGCTGTGGCTCTAGAGCGCTCCGCTAGAGAATCCGAGGGTTGGGGGCGTATCGAGATCGCTAAGCAGATTGGTCGCGGGGCGTCGTATCAACGATTGGCCGCGCGGTTGCCGTACATACCCTGGGTTGCAGGTGCCGTCGTTGTCATGGCCACTGGTATCTATTTGGGCCATCGCCTGCAGGCCCCACGGCGAGAACGGCGTTCCGAAACGATCGAACGCTTAGCAGAGGATGCGATGGACGGTGTCCTGCAAGCGACCACCGACCCAAAGCACGAGACTGAGTGATCGTCGACGCCGTCACTTCCACTCGTAGACAGCCAGGGCGTTGAGCTCGCGTACGAAGACTTGGTTGCCGCAGACCGCGAGGTGGGCCCAGGTTTCGTCGTCGCTGATGCGGCGTCGATCCAAGAGGTTGAAGCGTTCGGGGGTGGCCTCGAAGAGAACCAGTTCCCCGCCCGAGTCGAGGGCGAGGATCCGATCGCCGAGGACGACCATACTCTGGTACTTGCCGAAAGGCTTCGTGCGCCACGCCTCTTCGCCGGTCGTCAGGTCCAGGCACTGGATGCGTTGATTGCGGAGGTGCAGGTAGAGGTGATCGCCCACGATGACGGGCGACGACATATAGGCTTGGGACTTGTTTGACCAGACCTCACCGAGGCCGCTGCCGTCCTGCTCCCAGAGCTGCGATCGCCCCGTGTGGGCGCTCGTGAAGAAACGGCCGCGGTGCGTTATCGGCGTGAGGATGTTCATCCCACGGAAGGCTTCGATCGGCTGCGACCAGAGCTCTTCGCCGGAGGCCGGATCGATGCCTTTGAGGTCGTTCCGTGTTTGGACCAACGCGATCGACTGCCCATCCAGGCGGGTGAGGTGCGGCGAGCTGAAGGCTCCGCCGGACATGCCACCGCCGTCGGGTGCGGCCTGCCAGATGATCTCGCCGGTCCGCTTGTCGAGCTTCGCGAAGCCGTTGCCGACCTGCGCATACAACGCATTGCCCACCACCTGCGGCGAAGACGCCCCGCCGAACTTGGGGGGCTCGGTGCCATGCTGGGCGGGGAAGTCGACTCGCCACCGCTCTTCCCCGTTGGTCACATCCAAGGCAACGATCACGTCACGCATCCCCATGACGAACAGCGTCTCGCCATCGCACGCGGGCGTGGCGCGTATCCAGCTACCGTTCGCCGCCGCGAAGAATGGAACGGTCATCGAACCGGGCCAATCGATCTCCCACAACCGCTCGCCGGTGACACGGTGGTAAGCCAAGACGACCTCGGTCTCCTTGTCCCGGGTTTCGGTCGTGAAGACCCGATCACCGACGACGATCGGCCCCGAGTAGCTCGGACCGAGCTCGACACGACATTGCGGCTTCAGTCGCTCTTCGCTCAGCGACTCGGGGCAGCTCTCCTGAACGGCGTGCCCGTCGCGTGTTGGTCCACGCCATTGTGGCCAATCGCTGTCGGTGAGCGACGGGCTCTGGCCGATAGCCTGAGTTATCGCAACGCATGCGATCAGGCAAGAAAACGTGGTGGAACGAAGGTGCATGCGAGCCCTGCGTGTCGAGGCCAAAAAACAACGTACCCACTATAGGGGCCTGCCGATCTCGTTGACCACCGGTGGCCTACTTGGCCGCGGCTTGCCACGCCTTGGGCTCGACCACCTCTTTCGCCAAGCCGACCGCCTTGAGGAGTCGGATGGTGTTCCAGGTCATATCAAATTCCCACCAGCGGTGCCCGTGCGCGGCGGCACGGGGCTCGGCGTGGTGGTTGTTGTGCCAACCTTCGCCGTTGGTGAGGATGGCGATCGTCCAGTGGTTGGTGCTGCTGTCGGTCGTCTCGTAGTTGCGATAGCCCCAGCAATGTGTGATCGAGTTGACCGCCCAGGTGATGTGCCAAGTAAACACGGTTCGGACGATCACGCCCCAGAAGAGCAAGCTGGCGCCGAACCGCACGCCTTCCATGTAGACCCCCGATTGGGCCCACCCGATCGCGAGGCCTACCAAAAAGAAGGGGACCGCGTGCAAGGCGTAGATCCAAAACTGGAGGCTGTAACGCTCGACCATCAGGTAGTAGGGATCGCGCAGCACGTCGCGAGAGTACTTCTCATAGAACGCCATGCCTTGGGTTTCGGAGTTCTCACGCACGAGCCATTGGAAGTGCGACCACCAGAACCCAGCCCGCGGCGTGTGCGGGTCGGGGCGGTGATCGGAGAACTGGTGGTGCTTCCGATGGACCGCTACCCAACGGGCCGGCGAGTCCATCAGGCTGCAAATGCCCAGGGTCGCCATCGTCCGTTCGAGCCACTTCGGCATGACGAGCCCGCGGTGCGTGAGCGTGCGGTGATAGCAGAGGCCGATCCCGGTCGAGCAGAAGACGTAGTTGCCCAGCGGCACCAACAGCAACCCGGTCCAACTGAAGAGCCAAGGCCAGAACATCAGCGGCAAGAGCGCATGAAAAACGGCGAAGGTGATCGCGTAAGGCCAGACGATCCGCGACCCAACCCCCTCGGGCCGATCGACCGCAACGGGGAGGCCATCGGACGGAGACGGCATCTCGGGCTGAGAGGCCAACTCATCGGCGGCGGTTTCGGTGGCGATCATCGCTGAAGAGGGGCTGAGGGGTTGCCCCCAATTGGCGTGGCCGCACGCTTGCGTCGTGCTTTCGGGTGCAACCGCAGACCAAGGCCTGCTGTCACCGAGCGACGACAGTGTAATCATGCTTGGGGCGTCCTACCTATGCCAGTCTTAACGCCCCGACTCGGCTCACGCTCGGAACCTCTGGGCGATCGCGTAGACAGCCAGCCCGAAATCCTGGGTCACGAAGTGGCTGATCCAGGTCCGCTCGTCCGCGGTCTGCTCGGCCACCCCGGCCACGAGGTCGCGAAACGCGAAATAGTCGAGCAGGCTCCGATCCATGAAGGCGAACGCCTCCGGACGCCAAACACGGCGGTAGCAGCGTTTGGCCATCCGCCGGCAGAAGGGGAGCCAGATTCGATTGTCGAGGAACTTGGGCCAGAAGCGCCAAGACACGGCGAGGCCGACAATCATCGCCAAGCCAGACATAATAGTGCACAGGCCGAAAGCGTCGTCTGGAAGACTCCCTGCCGAGAATTCAACCACCGTCAGAGCCGTCACAAAGGTGGCGATAAACGCGACGAGACCGCCGAAGAGAATACCGATCGGACCAGCTATCGACTTGGCAACGGCCAACAGATCCCAGATCGTCTTATCGATCGAACCGCGGTGCTGCATTTGGTGCAGCAGTTCGATCACTCGGCCTTGCCACAGGCGATAGTCGGGTTCGGAATCGATTGGTGGGGCAACGCGTGACGCCGTGTCTTCAGACATCCACGCCCAGAGCGTATAGAACGCACTCCCGGCCTCGGATGCCTCCGGCGGGAATGCCTCGGCGGCCTCCACCGGCGACTCGCGCAGCTCGGCTTGGATGGCTTCTACCGCCCGATCGGCTTCGAGTTGGTCCGCAGCGAAGGCCATCGAGAGCACACGATCCATCTTGCGGCGGAGCGGGTGCTCTTGGACAAACTCCTCTCGATGCGCGAGGTACTCGCGGACGATGCCCAGCGAGTCGAAGTCGTGCTCAAGGTGCTCGGGCACCTGATCGTAGTTCTCTTCGACGAACTCCCAAGCACGGGTCTTCCAGTCGGTCGGGTCCTTCCAGAGGGCGTAGCGGAGGGCGTGGATATAGAACGCAACGCGGCCGGAGATCGACGGGTCGCGGCTCGCCTCGACCTGTTTCTCACACTCGGCGAGGGTTTTCGAGAAGACACCGAACGACTCGCCACGGAGCAGGCGGTCCCAGCCCCCCTCCGTGAGCTCGAAGAAGGCATCGCCGGGAACGGCTCGGCTGCAAGCGACCAACACCTGGGGCAGCCGCTCGACCGGCGTTTGCGAGCCGAGGTAGGCATAGACCAACCGCGACAACGCCGGGTCGCCCGGCCACTTCGCGAGGCCCTTCAACAACCATCTCAGCAGCAGGAGCTCTTCGGCCGGCCCGGTCGCATCTGACGCAAGAGCGAGGGCGTAATAGTCGGGCGGCGTCTTGTCCGACAGCTTCGCGAGCCGCTCCACGAGCTGCTCGACCGTCAGGCGGCCCGACTCGAGCCGCGTCGCGAGCGATTCTAAATCGGTCGGCTCTTGCTCCGTCGATTGACCCGCCACACGGGCGGGCGGGTCGATGACCGTCTCCGCCTCGCTAGTAGGCTGGTGCTCAGTCGCCGACTCGCGAGGCCCTTCCCAGACACTCGGAGCGGCGTTGTCTGCGTGTCCATACCGCAGCCGCCGTTCGAGCTCCTCGAACGCTGCCCGGATCCGTTGGAACTCTTCGGGATGCTTCTCTGGCTTGTATTGCCGGAGCAAGCGGTTGTAGCCTCGCTTGAGGTCTTTCCGGGCGTAGCCTTCTTCGAGCGCAAAGAAGCCTGCCGGGTCCCTAGGAAGCAGAGACCAGTCGGGAGCACCGTCGTTTGGTGTTGGATCATTTACCAAGGGCAAGAATCAGACCGACAATGGCTTTCACGATTATGAAACCAACGAACCAGATCAAACAACCATTCGTTTCTCCCTTCGTTTCGACGACCGCGACCTGCTTCTTTTTACGGAGTGAGCGAAGCCAATCAGATTCCAGCTCATACAGCTCGGGCACTTCTCGCTGAAGAAGCTTGATCATCCGAATCCCTCGCCTGCCGAGGGCCTTGTCTTGAAACGAAGCCGCCACCCGTTCTCGCATCGCGGCGCTCTCGCGTGGGCCGCCGGAGAGGACTTGTTTGAAACAATCAAAGAAGTCGCCGTCGAACCGCTTGTCCTGGGTCAACGCCGGCAACTGCGTCCGGGCGTTGGCGATGACCCGCAATCGGCCGGCGATCGCTTGAAGATCGGATTCGCCTTCTAGCGAGAGATCGGCCAGCTCGTTGCGGAGCTTGTCGAGCGGCGACTTCCAGACGTTGTCACGCAGCTTGTAGACGCGGTCACGCAGGGCGGTCTTGCGTTCGGCTTCTTCGGCGGCTCGTTGGTAGGGCGACTGGAACTCTTCGGTCGCCCCATGGGCCTCGGCCCGCGTGGCGAGGATCTGATCGGTCTCCCACATCGGGTTCAGGCGCAGGCAATGCGCCACGTACGCGCTGGCGGCCTCGGGAGACAGCTTGTTCACGCTTGGCTCCTTCAACTGTCGTACCCAAGCGAGGAAAGGACCTGCCGCAGCGTGTCGCGGGAGCTTTCGACCATCCCCTTCTCGCCCTCGGCGAGGGCCGACTCGAAGGCGTCGATCGCCATCTCGAGTTGGTCGCGTTGGAACGGGCTGACCTCGCCGACGCACCGCTCCGCCATCCGCAAGACGCGTTGGCTCTCCTGGTCTTCGCGCGGGTAGTACTTGAGGCCCTTCATCCGCTCGATCGCTTTGGCGAGGTCCTCTTCGCTCATCGCGCCGGCGTGCTGGGTGATGACCACGCGTGCCTTGCGGTCCTCGGCCCCCGCCGCATAGGCCTCGACCTCAAGGATCCCGTTCATGTCGTACGTGAAGCGGATATAGACCTCCTGCCCGGCCGGCCCGGGAGGGATGCCCTCGATCTCTAGCTCGCCGAGTTTGGTGTTCTTATCAACCCGCCGGTGCTCGCCTTGGTAGACATCGACCTGCACAACCCGCTGGTTGGGACGCATCGTCGAGAAAACATGCTCCTTGGAGACCGGGATCGTTGTGTTGCGATCGATGATCGGCGTGTAGTAGCCGCTGCGGACCTGCGAGCCGAACTCCTTCGCCGTATCGACCCCGAGGGTGAACGGGCAGACGTCGGTCATCACCATATCGTCGACGGCCCGATCGTCGGCGATCAGGGCGGCTTGAACCGCGGCCCCGAGGCCGACGACTTGGTCTGGGTCGTGCTTCATGAGCGGAGGGCGGCCGAACCGCTCTTCGATAAACCGTCGAAGCACCGGCATCCGTGTCGCGCCGCCAACCAGGATGACCTCATCGATCGCGCCCGGCTTGACTTGGCCGTCACGCATCACGCGGTCGATCGGCCCGCCGATCCGTTCGAGGAGCGAACCGGTCGCCTTCGCGAATGCCTCGCCGGAAATCCGCACCCGCTTGGCGTCCTCGGCCATGACGCCGTCGTCGCCGGGCAGGCGGATGGAGGCCTCGGCCTCATCGCCGAGCGATCGCTTCGCCCGCTCGCATTCGCTGCGGAGCCGGGCGACATAGAGCGGCGTCTGCAACTCGGCCAATTCGAGCTGACGGCCCTGGGTCTTGAGCACCTGCGAAACCAGCCGGTTGGTGAAGTCCTCGCCGCCGAGTTGGCTCTCGCCGGCGGTGGAGAGGATCTCCAGCGTCCCCTCGAAGATCTCCATCAGCGTGACATCGAACGTGCCGCCGCCGAGGTCGATGACGAGCAACTGCTTCTCGGCGTCGCGATCGTGGAAGCCGTACGCCAACGCCGCGGCAGTCGGCTCGTTGAGGATCCGGCGGACCTTCAGGCCGGCGAGTTCGGCGGCGGCTTTGGTCGCGGTCCGCTGGTGGTCGTTGAAGTAGGCAGGAACCGTGATCACGGCCTGCTCGATCTCTTGGCCGAGTTCCTTGGCGGCGTCTTCGCGGAGCGACTTGAGCACCAAGCTCGAGAGCTCGACCGCATTGAAGGTGTGTCCGGCGAGGGTGATCTCGTTTGGCCCTCCCATCCAGCGTTTGAAGCAAGCGACGGCCCGATCGGGCTGGGTGACCATCAGCTCTTTCGCCGCGTCACCAACGATCACCTCGCCGCTCGGCAGCACCCCGACGACCGAAGGCGTCAAAGCCTCGCCGTGCGCGTTGGGCACCAAGCGCGGCGAGCCTTCATCGAAGACCGCGCAGAGCGAGTTGGTCGTCCCGAGGTCGATCCCAATGATCGGCGGCATGGCAGTCGTTTCGTGGGGCTCACAGGCTTTACCGAAGCCGTCTTAAGTTAAGCGAAAGGCGGCCGAGATTCGACCTCCCTCACCTGACGACTTGGCCCAGGATCGATCGGTTCGCGCAGACGCCATCGACTTCCTGCATGCCGATAAATCACATCTCTCTTCCACCGCCGAACGATCGACGAAATTGACCCGAAAAGCCTTGAATAACGTTCCACCAGGGCGCTACGCTTGTCCCTTAGGAGCATGAGAAGTCTCGTCGAATCGCGCCCGTAGCTGGGACGACGATCGTTCTTCCTTCTCATTTAGGAGACACTCCGATGCTCGTTCAACGCTCCTGTTTTGCGGTGGCCCTCGCAGTCGCTTGGCTGTCCGCCGCTCCCCCGGCGTGCGGCGACGATTTGGCACCGCCCTCGTTCCGAGGCCAGCCACACAGCGTGATGGCTAAGTTTGCCCTCGGCGGAGGCCAAGACGAGTTCAACGCGGTGCCCGGCATCTACCCGCTCGATCCGCTGCAACCGATGATCGGCCAAGGGATGACCGACCCGACGAACAACTCGCTCGTCTACCCGGTGGCACTGCCCAACTTCATCGACCCGCTGCCCCTTAAATTGATCCGCATCCAATACAGCTGGTTCGGCAGCACGACAGGAAACCCGGGCGATGCGGCCGCGATCAACATCCTCCCAAGCCCCGCCGGTGCGGTGCAGTTGGTCAACGCGACTCCGCCGGTGCTGGTCCCCGGCTCGGTGAACCTCTATCACCGCTGGGACGACTACGAGATCCGGCCGAACCCCGATTCGGAGCGGTTCGAGATCGCCTTCTTCGACGCCGATCCACGCTGGCTGGTTATCGATACGATCAGCCTCCCAGAGCCATCGGCGGCCGCCCTGCTTGGCCTCGCGATGCTCGGCTTCTTAGCCAGAAAACGCTGACCGACCTCGACACAGCGGGTCAGGCATGAGGCGTGGCCCGCTCGTTAGTCTTCGAGGGCTTCTTTGATGATGGCCGCCAGGTCGAAGGCCCCCGACTCGATCGAGTCGAATACCGACTCGTGGGCCGTGCGCTCGTCGTACTCGGCGACCTTGGCGAGGATCTTATCGATCTCTTCTTTCGAGTGGCCTTGGTCCTGCAACCAAGCGATCAACTGGGCGTGGCTGGTCTCAGACATCGCTGCGGCTCTCGAAGGAGGAATCTATCTGGAAGGATCAAACCCGCGGCAGGCCGGCCGCACGACGCCAGCCGCTGAGCTGGCCGAGGTGCAGGGCTTGGTGAGTCGTTGACAAGAAGGTCACGGCCGGGGCGACCACCTCGAACTGCTTGCCCCACGTCGGATGATCGAACGGAGCCGACCAAGCCTCCGCCGGAGCCGACTTGATCGCCTCGACCGCCTGCTCGACCCCCTCGCGGCGGAGGCGGAGGATCTCATCTTTCGAGGCGTACGCGGCTCGGTCGTTGGTCGGGGTGCTGTTCTTGCCGCAGGGGGCATCCCACGGGTTGTCGAATGCCTCGCCCCGGAGCATCGCCGCGATGACCTTATCGTAGACCGAGACATGCCCCAGCAGCCACGCCGGGTGGTTGATGCCCTCGACCGGCTGGGCCGCGAATTGATCGTCGGCGATATCGGCCACGAGACGCTCGAACGTGTCGACGCCCCATTGGTACGAGAACAGGAGCTGGTCGGCTTGTATCACGTCGTGGTCACTCGCTGAGCGGGGAGGTTCTTGCTGATGGGCCGTCGGCCTCGTCAGATTATGCCCCGGGACCGCGTTGCCGACCATTACCCCGCTGACACCAGGGGTCGTTTGGTTGTGAAGTCCTAGACTACGACGGCAATCCTTTCCTGACAGGCGACGCAGATGCTCGGTGGACTTCTCAAACGCTGGAGCGATTGGACCGGCGATAAGCACCTGACCAAGGCGATACGCCGTGAGTTGCGCAACGAGGGCTACGCGGTCAACGCGGCCGAGATCCGCGAGGTGCGGCTGGCGGCCATCGAACGCCCCGGTTGGGTGCAGGTCTATCGCTTCACGGTGGAGACCTCGACCCATGAAGAGAATCCCCACACCCGACGCCCTGTCGTGCTACTCGGGCTCTCCCGCGAGGACGGCCGAAAATCCCGGATCGAGATCCTCCTCACCGAGGACGAGGCCGTCTGGACCGAGAAGTTGGACGCTTGGTCCGAAGGCCTGATCCGCCGACGCTAGCACACTCCCCCGCCGATCGTTGTTGTGGCGGAGGCACTGCCGGCGGTAGCATCTGTCCTCGAGCCGATAGGATCGGCGACGCTAGCACCCCGGATCGTCAGGATGACGCCACCGAACAGTACAACCGCCGGCTGGGCCGCCGACCCCGATCGGCCTCGTCTCCTGATCGCTCGGATGAGTGCGATCGGCGATACCATCCTCACCACGCCGGTCGCGTGCCGCCTGCGAGAGGCCTTTCCGAAGGCGCACTTGGCTTGGGTTGTCGAGAAGAAATCATCGCGTTTCGTCGATGGCCATCCGGCGATCGACGAGACCATTGTGCTTGAGCGTGGCTGGTTCACCTCGCCACGCCAGGTGCTCGCGACACGGCAACGCCTCCTTCCACAGCGGTTCGACGCGACGATCGATTGCCAGAGCACCACGAAATCGTCGCTCGCGTGCTGGCTCACCGGCGCCGGGCTGCGGGTTGGGCTGCGTGGGCAGTACGGCGCGGAACTGAGCCCTTGGCTCAACAATCGACTCGTCAGACCCCGCCGCCCGCATGTGACGGACCGATCCCTGGAATTGCTCCAGCCTCTGGGCCTCGCCGCCGGAACGGAGCCCTACGAGTCGGTTCAATGGCGGCTACCGACCTGCCCGGGGGCCGAGCAAGCCGTCGCCAAGTGGGTTCCCAGCGACAACGAGAATGGCTTCGCCGTGATCAACCCCGGCGCAACCTGGGACTCCAAGCTCTGGGAGATGGACCGGTTCGGCGAACTAGCCCGCCGGTTGGGCGAGCGACGCAAGCTGCCGACGCTCGTCGTTTGGGGCGGGGATCGAGAGCACGCTTGGGCAGAACAAATCGCCGCGGCGAGCGATGGCTGGGCGACCCTGGCACCGCCGACGACGCTTCAAGAGCTGGCCGCCCTGCTCCGCCAAGCCCGCTTGGTCGTCAGCAGCGATACCGGCCCGATGCACTTGGCCGTCGCCGTCGGCGCGCCGACCGTCGGCCTGCACGGGGTCACGCGTCCGGAAGACTGCGGGCCGTATGGCTTGCCTCACGAGGCAGTCATCAAACGCCACCAAGACGGCACGCGCCGGGCTCGTCGCAAGGCCGATAATGCCGCGATGCGCGAGATCACCGTGGAAGATGCCCAACGGGCGTGCGAACGCGTCATCGATCGGACAGCGGACCGCTACCCGTTCGCACCGGCTGCGATGGCCTCCTGAGCGGCTGCTTGATCGGCTCGCTTACTGCCACCACCAAGCATCGCCCAGCTTAGCGGCTGTCTTGGTGCGGAGCTCGCTGAGCTTCGGCTCCTCGACTTCGCGATCGGCGATCTGCCACGGGAAGACCTGCACGCCACCCGAGGCGGTGATGATCCAGCTCCGCCCCTGCTTCAAGAAAGTCGCTTGCGTGGCGACCTGCTTCGGCACGTTGTACTCCTCGGGAACGAACTCACCGCTGAGCTGCGGCGTCTCGATCTGGGCGACGGTCCAGAGGTCCTGCATCGTCAGCAGGGCCGCGACCACCGACAGGTCGAAGGCGTTGCGCACGTGGCCGAACGCCGAATCGTGATCGGCAAGCTCGTCGAACTTGTCAGTCATCCCAGCGGCCCAGCGAGCGGCATCGGTCTGCTTGCGGCCGGCACCACGCTTGATCTCGCCGTCCTTGCCAACGAAGTCTTCCTCGGATTGGCACATGACCCCTTGGCCGCGGATCTCCCAGGCGAGGCCCTCGGCGTCGCGGGCGAGCGGCTCGTAATTCGCCGCCAACCACCAACGAGGCAGCAGGTTGTTTTTTACGCTGCGGGCGTTGACGGTCTCAAGGTAGCTGGGCAAGCCGGCGATCGGGGCGTGCTCGAAGCCCATGGCGAGCCGCTTCATGCGGAAGTCGGCGGCAACGAGCGAACGAGCAAAGTGGCTCGAAGCCGGGATGCCCGAGACGGTCACCTTTTGGCGGCCGAAGGCCTGCTCAAGCCGGCGGGCGGCGTTCGAGGGGCCGTCGGCGGCACGCAATCGGTTGGCGACCTTCTGAGCACGGGCGAGCCCGTCTTGGGTTGGGTCGATCGAGCAACTGATCCCCGGGCCGTTCGAAACCTCGGCGGAACGCAGCGCGACGACCAAGTCATCGAGCATCAACACGGGACGACCCGTGGTCGCACCTACCGTGTTGCCAAGGCGATCGACCTTCCAGCCTTCGGCCGGGCCGGCCAAGACGATATCGCCCGGCTTGCCGTCAGTGGGCGGGTAGACCAGCACGTGCTTCACACGGAGCAAGCCGGCCAGGTAGCGGACCGAATCGGGAATCGGCTCACCGGCCGCCCGAGCGGCGGCGATCTGTGCCTCGAGTTGGCGGAGCGATACGAAGCGGAGGTCCGCCAGCGGCTCCATTTCGGCCGGCGTCGGATCGAGTCCGGCCTGCCAAGCGGCCTGGAGCGACTCGGCACCCTCGACCGGCGGCTGCGTGACGACGCCCTCGGCGTCGATGTAGACGCCACCGACCGCTGGGGCGCGGATCAGGCCACCCGCTTCGCAAAGCGGGGTGCTGACAGCGAGCAACGCCAAGACAGCAAAGCATGCCGCCCAACCGCCAAACCTCGATTCGCCTATGCCGTGTCGCATCTTTCTCTGTCTCCGCAAGTGGATTGCGCGCAAGGAGCCTCTCTGCAGGTAGCAATCGGGAAAGACTGCCATGCAGGTCGAGAATAGTTGGTAAGTCTTGCCGTATCAAATGGTTTCGTCGCCGAGGTCGCGTTCCGCACCCCGGATCGGCACGAGCCGACGCCGCTCAAAGCGAAGAAGGCTACGGGATAAGGCGTGGGACACTCGCGAGAGGGACGTAAACCCTTCTCGGCGTTGGCTTTCTGGGCCGCGTGACCTTGCCGATCGCCCCCCCTCGGAATTACGATTGTATCATTCTGCTGCAATCGCCCCGCCCCTCAGCCACGAGACAACGCTGCATGTCGTCCCACGGCGAAACGACCGACTACTTGGTCATCCGCGAGGGGGCGAAATGGACCGATGTCTTCCGCCTGCTGCCGGGCGAGACGGTCACGATCGGCCGGGCGCCGACGAATCGTATCGTCGTCAAAGACGAACGCTGCAGCCGCTGCCACGCCGAAGTCTTCCCGTCGGGCGGGCGTTGGGTCTTGCGAGACCTAGAAAGCCGCAACGGCACCACGATCAATGGGGCCCGCGTCGGGGCGGACCATGTGCTCGAACCGGGCGATATCGTTCGGGTTGGCAGTGCTTGCTTGGCGTTCGTCGATAATCTCTCGCAAGCATTCCCCGATTCGAAGAGTGTCCTGCGGGCGGCCCAGCCGATTTCCGGATCCACGGATTTCGGCGAGAACGGCCTCGGCATGATCGCCGCCGAGTTGGAGCAAGCGGTCCGCGAGAGCGATTCGGGCGACGACCTCGCCTTGGCGGACGAGGACCCCGAGAGCGTCTTCGAGCCGCTGCCAAGCGAACCAACCCACATCACCCACCGCCGGCAGCAGAGTCGGTATCTCGATCCCGCACTGGAAGACAGCGTCGACGACCTCGATGCGGTCCCGGGGCTGAAGCCGAAGGTCGGCCGCGCGGCGACCATGCTCTGCCGGCTCGCTTTCGAGCTCGCGAAAGAGCCCGACATCGAGTCGTTGGCGAAGCGAGCGCTGGACGGACTCCTCGACGGAACGGAGGCCGACGCCGGTGCCGTTTTGCTTCTTGGGGGCAAGCCGGGCCTGCCGCAGGACGCGAGTGCCCTCAAGCAAACGGCACAACGCAGCGACTCGGCGCACCGCTACCATCGGGTCTCGGAGTTCTTGGCATCGACCGTGTTGCGTGAGAGCCAAGGCGTCCTGGCCCGCAACATCATGGACGACAGCCAGCTGGGCGCTCGTGACTCCAGCGGCGATATCCTGGCGACGAGTGTCCTCTGTGCCCCGATCCGTGGCGACGGAGACGTGCTCGGGATCATCCACCTCTATTCAACCGACTCGGCGCATGCCCTCGACCCAGACGACCTGGAGGTGACGATCGCGGTGGCCGATACGGTCGCCGTGGCGCTCAAGAACTTGGCTCGGCGTGACGCCCTCGCCGAGAACCTCGACAAGGTCAAGGACGAGAACGAACAACTCCGCGAACGCCTCGGCGTCGAGAGCGAAATCGTCGGCCGAAGCGAGGCGATGGAGCGTGTCACCGGCGAGATCGCCCGGGCTGCCCCGAGCCGCGCGACCGTACTCATCCGTGGCGAGAGCGGTGTCGGCAAAGAGCTCGTCGCGCGGGCGGTGCACTTCAGCAGCCCCCGCCGCAAAGGCCCCTTCGTCTGCTTGAACTGCGCGGCGTTGAGCGAGTCGCTCCTCGAGAGCGAGCTGTTCGGGCACGAGAAGGGAGCCTTCACCGGGGCGACCGATCGCAAGGTCGGCAAATTCGAGGCGGCCCATACAGGCACGCTCATGCTCGACGAGATCGGCGAGATGAGCCCCTCGATCCAGGCCAAGTTCCTCCGCGTTCTAGAGGGCCATGCCTTCGAGCGGGTGGGCGGCAATAAGCCGATCAAGGTCGACGTTCGGGTCATCGCCGCGACCAACCGCGATCTCGAGCAGCAAGTCGCCGAGGGGGCGTTCCGACGCGACCTCTACTTCCGGCTGCATGTGTTGGAGATCATCGTCCCACCACTCCGCAAACGGCCGGTCGATATCCCGGTGCTCGCCGAATTCTTCCTCGAACGATTCAACGCCGAGACCGGCCGAAAGATCACCGGATACAGCTCGCGCGCGGTCGAGGCGATGCTCAGCTACCGCTGGCCCGGCAATGTGCGCGAGATGAAGAACGTCGTGGAGCGGGCCGTGGTGCTGACACGCGGCGATGTCATCGACGTGGGGGACCTCGTCCTTTCGACGCTCAAGACAAGCGGCGACACCGAGGCCGAGCACCCGGCCAGCAAGGGCGGAGCCTACGAAGCGGTCCCGCTGGCCGAAATCGAACGCCGCCACATCCTCGCGACGCTCAAGAGCAACGGCTGGAACAAGAGCAAGTCGGCGAGCATTTTGGGGATCGAGCGATCGACGCTGGATCGAAAGATCCGCCGCTACGAGCTATCCGGCCACAAGCCGGCGCCCTCGGGTTCCTGAGCAGCCGATCGCTGCCACGACCACAAGCCCGATCAGCGTCGAGGGTTCCGGCACCGAAGCAGCCGACGCTGCCTCGGTAGCAGTGCCCCGGTAGTGGCGAGTCCAAACGAGGTAATCGGCGGCATCCGTAACGCCTGCGGTGGCGGTCTCTGCCGGGAGTGGCTCACCGTCGCGCCAGAGCGTGTAGTCGGCGGCGTTGACGAGGCCGTCGCCGTTGTAGTCACCCGGCAGCGGAGCGAAGAGACCGGGATGAACATAGCCTGGACTCCCCAGATCACCGCCGGCGTTGTCGACCTCGTCGCTGTTGCCGCCGACCTCCGCCGACTTGTAAGCGGCCGGATCGGCGTACGCCCCGTTGGATTCCTCCCACGCGGAGGGATCGGCGGGGATTGCCCCGAGGTTCGTTAGCCAGATCGATTGCCCATCGGCCTCTCGCGGCCACGACCCCGAGTCGTCGTAAACGACCCCAGCGGCTGCGTTGAAGATCGATCCCTCGTCGCCCCGCCGATCGAAGCTGTAGTCACGCCCGTTGCTCCAGAGGCCGATCAAGTCACCGCCATTGGCGAGCGACGGCCAATCATCAACCGCGATCCAATTGATCGCCGGCTGACCGGGGCGGTCCCAGGCTTCGGTGAGCTGGCTCAACTCCACGGCGTCGGCGTTGAAGAGCACGGCGGTCCCGCCACTCTCGATCCGCCCCGTGCGGACGTTGGCTTCGCCGAGATCAGAGCCATCGTCGTCGTCGAGCCAATGGGGCGTCGAAGCGAAGTTGATCGTGGGGCCGCTGTTGTGCAGCTCGATCCATTCCCACTCTTTCGATCCGGTCGTCGAGGCCGGGTTGTACATCAACTCCGTCACGAGCAATCCCGTGGTGGTCGGCACACCGGGTGGAGCGATGCCGGGGCTCCCATAGTCGGGCGAGTTGACCGCCGCCGGCACGAACGACTCACGGCTGGTGACCGCTCCGGCCCAAGGCGGGTTCGAGCGGGCCCAACTCGTTGGCGAGAGCGGGTTTCCACTCAGATAACGGAGCGAAGCGGCTCCCCCGCCGATCGGCCACGGTGCCGCGTCGTCGTAGCCGAACTTGGTGGCCGCATGATTGGTCTGATAGACCCGACGATTGGGCGACGCCGGCGTCCCGAAGTCTTGTACGTCGAGCCGGTAGCTCGCCTCGTCCTGCCAGATGCCAACCGACATGGCCGGCATCATCGGGGCGTACTCGGATGGCTGCGGGCGATTGGCGAGTTGATTCGACGACCAACCCTCGACGCCGATCAGACGCGTGCCGGGCGAGGTCGATGGCCAAGCGGCCCGGAACCGCTCGGGGTCGTAGCCCAAGCCAGGACCATTGTAGAGCACCGCGATCCCGCCGGCGGGCACGACCGTTTGGTTATCGATGACATCTTGTTCATAGACGGGCGAAGCCAGGATGTTCGGCGAGACGACGCCGCGTTCGCGGTCGCCGACGCGATCGACGATGTAGCCGTCCAGATCGATTGCCGTCGGGCCGGCGTTGTGGACTTCGAACCATTCCCAACGCTGCTCCGCCGACGCCGGGTCGTACATCACCTCGGTGACGACCAATTCCGCCTCGACGGGGGTTGGGTGGATGTATACGAACGCAACGATTGCGAGCGATAAGAAACGCAGCACTGCCATCGGGATGACTCCGGATTCAATGACGAACCGGGATCGGCCTCCGTGTCGGCCCCACGGCCACGGATGCTAATTGCCCCCAAACGGCAATCAAGAAAACCGATCAGATGGCGGGCAACGGGCTGTGCCAGCCGTTTGTCACCCCTGCCCCGCCGCCTTGATATGCCGCTGGAAGGCACGCAAGGTCTCGGCACTCACGTGGTGCTCAATCCCTTCGGAATCGACCTCCGCGACGGGTCGGCTGATGCCGAGTGAGAGGAGGAACTTCAGCACGATCGCGTGCCGTTTACGGGACTCCTCGGCGAGTTTCTCGCCGGCAGCGGTGAGCGTGACCGGACCGTACGGCTCGGTTTCGACGAGGCCCTCCTTCTGCAGGCGGCCGATCGTCTTGTTGATGGTCACGTGGCTGACGGCGAACAGACGAGCCAGGTCGGCGTTGCGGCACGCGCCGCTCGCCTCGATCGTCTCGGCGATCGCTTCGACATAGTCTTCGGCGGTCTCGCTCGCGTGGTCGCTGCGGGTCCGGCGGAACGGCTTGGACGCCTGCGGCTCGGAGTTGGCATCGGGAGGAGTGGCTGTCATGCGGGTCGCTCGCGTCTCGGGCGTCTTTCGTCCTTCATCTAGGCTATACCGACGCCCCGGTTTAGCCTAGGATACAACGCAATGACTTTACTATCTATCGAGAAGTCCCGCCTGGCGCTGGGCATTCTGGCAATCGCCCTCGGCTTGGCGGGCTGCGGCAAACAACGCGACACCGGTCCCGCCGGTGGCGACAAGCCGCTCCAACCGCCTCTCCGTGTCACCGCGACCACCGGCATGGTGGCCGATCTAGTCACGAGCGTTGGCGGCGACTTGGTCGAGGTGACCCAGCTCATGGGGGCGGGCGTTGATCCGCACCTCTTCAAGGTGTCACGCGACGATGTCGAGACCATCCTCCGGGCGGATGCCGTCTTCTACTCGGGCTTGATGCTGGAGGGCAAGATGGCCGATACGCTCGTCAAGGTTGGCCGCTCGCTGCCGGTGTTCGCCGTCACGGAGTTGATCGACGAGTCGCAACTGCTGGAACCCGACGACGCCCCGGGGCACCCTGACCCGCATGTCTGGATGGACATCGCGGCGTGGAGCCAGTGTGTCTCGGCGGTCGAGAAGTCGCTGACCGATTTACTGCCCGACCACGCCGAAGCCCTGGCGGCGAACGCCGAAGCGTATCGCGCCAAACTTTCATCGCTCGATGCTTACGCCAAGGAAGCGATCGCAACGATCCCCGAAGACCAGCGGATCCTCGTCACCTCGCACGATGCCTTCAATTACTTCGGCCGGGCTTACGGGCTCGACGTGCAGGGTGTGCAGGGGCTTTCGACCGAGTCCGAAGCCGGTTTGCGGCGGATCAACGAACTCGTCGAACTGCTCGCCGAGCGGCAGACGCCGGCGGTCTTCGTCGAGAGCAGTGTCTCGCCGAAGAACATCCAAGCGTTGATCGACGGGGCCGCTTCGCGTGGCCATGAGGTGAAAGTCGGCGGCGAGCTCTTCTCCGATGCGATGGGCAAAGCGGGCACCTACGAGGGGACCTACCTCGGCATGCTCGACCACAATGTGACACTCGTCGCCCGCGGCCTCGGCGGCGACGCCCCGCCCTGCGGGCACGGCGGCAAGCTCGCCGAGTGCGAGTCGGAGGCCACCCCGTGACCGACACCAGCGATCCGAACCTGCCGCTCGCGGTTCACGACCTCACGGTGGCTTACAACCGCAAGCCCGTGATCTGGGATGTCGGTTTTAATATCGCGCCCGGGCAGTTGGTGGGCATCGTCGGCCCCAACGGGGCCGGCAAGAGCACGCTGCTGCGTTCGATCCTGGACCTCCAGCCCCGGGCGTCGGGGCAAGTCGAGGTCTTCGGCGAGAGCTACAAGAAGAACCGCGGCCGCGTCGGCTACGTTCCGCAGCGAGAAAGCGTCGATTGGGATTTCCCAATCAGCGCGCTCGACGTCGTGGCGATGGGGCTCTATCGCGAGATCGGTTGGTTTCGACGGGTAGGGAAACAGCACCGCGAACGGGCCATGGAGGCACTCGACCGGGTCGGCATCGCCGACCTGGCGGGGCGTCAGATCAGCCAGTTGTCCGGTGGCCAGCAGCAGAGGACCTTCCTCGCCCGCGCCCTGGTGCAGGACGCCGACCTCTACTTCATGGACGAGCCGTTCGCCGCCGTCGATGCGGCGACCGAAGCCGCGATCGTCGAGCTACTCCGCGATATGCGGGCGGCGGGCAAGACCGCCCTGGTCGTCCACCACGACCTGCAAACCGTCCCCGACTACTTCGACAGCGTTATCCTGCTCAACATGCGGGTCGTCGCTCATGGGCCGGTCGAGGAAGTGTTCACCGCCGAGAACCTCCAGAAAACCTACGGCGGCCGACTGACCCTGCTCGACGAGGCGACCGAGGCGATGCGTCGCCGGGAGCGTGCCTTGTGATCGCCGAGGGGCTGCTCTGCGCCACGGGTGATTGGTCCGCCAGCAGCTGGATCAATGTGCTGATGCTGCGTGACTACAACACGCGTGTGGTTGTGGTCGGAGCGACGCTGCTCGGGCTGGGCGCCGGCGTGGTCGGCAGCTTCACGCTCATGCGGAAGCGTGCTCTCGTTGGCGACGCGCTCAGCCACGCCACGCTGCCCGGCATCGCGATCGCGTTCCTGCTGGCAACCGCTCTCGGCCTGGACGGCAAGTCGCTCCCGCTGCTGCTCCTCGGTGCCGCCGTCACCGGGTCGCTCGGCGTGGCAACGATCCAGTTGATCCGCAGCACGACTCGCCTGAAAGAAGACACCGCCCTCGGGCTGGTGCTGAGCGTCTTCTTCGGCGCTGGCGTCGCGTTGCTAGGCATCGTGCAGAACAGCCCAACCGGCAACGCCGCGGGGCTCGAGTCCTTCATCTACGGCAAGACGGCCTCGATGCTCGCCAGCGATGCGATGCTCATCGCGATCGCGTCGGTCAGTTGCATCATCGTGAGCTGGGCGGTCTTCAAGGAGATGGCGTTGCTCTGCTTCGACGCGGGTTTTGCCTCCTCGAGCGGTTACCCCGTTGGCTGGCTCGACCTGCTGCTCATGGCCATGGTGGTCGTCATCACGATCATCGGCCTGCAGGCGGTCGGTCTGGTGCTGATGATTGCCTTGCTGGTCATCCCACCGGCCGCCGCGAGATTCTGGACCGAAGACCTCCGCACGATGACACGCCTCGCGGCGGCCTTCGGGGCGATCAGTTGTTACTTGGGAGCGGTGCTCAGTGCCGTCTACCCGAAACTCCCCTCCGGAGCGACGATCGTCCTGGTCGCCGCCGCCCTCTTCTTGCTCAGCGCCCTGGCTGGATGGAAGCGAGGAGTCGCCATCCGGGCAATCCGCCGGCGGCGGTTCCTGCGGCGTATCTCGATGGAACACCTGCTGCGCAGTGCCTACGAGATCACCGAGTCACGCGAGGACCACACGGCACCCATCAAACGCCTGCTCGCCAAACGGAGTTGGACCTCCAAAGAACTCCGGCGGTTGATCGAGCGAGCGAAGAGCAAAGAGTATGTTCGCCGCGAGAACGGCGACGCGATCCGGCTGACGAACCGCGGGCAACTGAAGGCCGAATGGCTGACGCGGCAGCATCGACTCTGGGAACTGTATCTGATCACCCACGCCGACGTGGCGCCATCGCGGGTCGATCGCGGGGCGGACGATATCGAGCATGTCCTCGAGCCGGAAACGATCCACCAGCTCGAGAAACTGCTCCGCAACGAGGACCGCATCGCCCCGCCTGAGAGCCCCCACGCGATCGAGGAGGCAACGTCATGAGCCCCTCGATTCAGCCGATTCTCGCTTGGACCTGGGCCATCGATGGATGGATCGTCGCCGCGGGCGTGCTCAGTGCGGTCTCGGCGGCCTTGCTCGGCAACTTCTTGGTGCTGCGGCGGATGAGCATGCTCGGCGATGCCATCAGCCACGCCGTGCTGCCCGGCCTCGCCGCCGCTTACCTCGTCACCGGCGAGCGGAGCAGCCTGCCGATGTTCCTCGGCGCGGTCGCGGTCGGCTTGCTGACCGCTTTCTTTACCGAGTGGGTACACCGCTACGGCGAAGTCGATGAAGGGGCGTCGCTCGGCGTGGTCTTCACCTCGCTGTTCGCGATCGGCTTGGTGATGATCGTGCGGGCCGCGGACCATGTCGATCTCGACCCGGGCTGCGTCCTGCATGGCGATATCGAGACCATCACCTTCGACCGCTGGCGTGTCGCCGGCTGGGAAGTGCCCCGCGTTGTGGTGGTGCTATCGGGTGTCCTGGTAGTCAACGCCGCGTACGTGATCGCCTTCTTCAAAGAGTTGAAGATCGCCTCGTTCGATCCGGGCCTCGCCACCACATCCGGCATCCCGGCCCGTTGGATGCACTACTCGCTGGTCACGCTGGTCGCGGTGACCGCCGTGGCGAGCTTCGAGAGCGTTGGCAATATCTTGGTGGTCGCGATGCTCGTCGCGCCCGCCGCCGCCGCGAGGCTGCTCTCCGACCGGCTCTCCACCATGGTCTGGCTGTCGGTCGGCCTCGGGGCTGCCTCGGCGGTCATCGGGCACCTGAGCGCCATCAACGTGCCGGGCTGGTTCGGGCTCCGAAGCATCCCGACGGCCGGCATGATGGCGGTCTCGGCCGGGCTGCTGTTCGGGCTCGCCCTGCTCTTCGCACCACAGCAGGGTCTCGTCGCCAGGGCGCGGCGCCGCTCCAAGCTGTCGGTCCGCATCCTCCGCGAAGACGTCCTCGGCACCCTCTTCCGGGCCAAGGAGAAGCAAGCCGTCGGCCCTACGCCGAACGAACTACAAGCCGCGTTGGCCTGCCGCCGCTCGGCGTTGCGGTCGGTGCTCGGTTCACTCAAGCGTCGCGGCTCGATTGAAAGCGATGGCGAGCGACTCTCCCTAACCGATCGGGGTCACGCCGAGGCGCGTGAGTTAGTCCGTTCGCACCGACTCTGGGAGCAGTATCTCGTGGAGCAAGTCGGCCTCGCGACCGATCGGATCCACCTCAAAGCCGAGCGCTTCGAGCATATCACCGATAGGGCGATGCGCGATCGCCTGGACGAGGAGACTTCCCCGTCGGGCATCGACCCGCACGGTCGGAAGATCCCCGACGAGGCCGACGACGACTGACTAATCGGGCAGCTGTTTGCCCCACTGGGCCGGCGTGCAACCGCGCAGCGACTTGAACCGGCGATAGAAAGTCGAAAGGTCCCGAAACCCACACTCGAACGCCACCGAGGCGATCGGCATCGTCGATTCTCGCAGGAGCCGAGCCGCATGGTCGATGGCCCGCTCATGCACATAAGCGAGCCACGGTTTCCCGGTGGCCTCTCTGAACAGCTTGGTGAACGTGCGGCGTGAAAGCCCCAACTGCGACGCGGCGGCGTCGATCGTGGTGGCCTCGAAGAAGCGGTTGTCCAATTCACGGAGGTAGCGATGCATCTCCGCCATCGGCTCGCCCGCCGCCGCCTCGCCTTGCACGGCCCCGGCACCAAGCAGGATCGCCATCAACTCAAGCACGGCCGCCGTCATCAAGAACCGCTTGGCCACACTCGATTGCGATCGTTGATAGAGCAACCGCCTCAGCAGGCTTTCTGCCTGATGTGCCAAGTAGAGAGAGCGGGGTTGCTTGCCGATCACCAGATGCTTCTCGGCCTCTTGATCGAGCCTCAAGACCGACCGGGCCACACACAGCACATAGACCGACGCCGGGCAGGCCGGGTCATCGACAATCCGGTTCTTCGTGCCCGGTGGGACCAAGAACAGGTCGCCCGATTCAAACTCGGTTTCTCGATTTTCGAAGCAGAAACGGCCACTCCCGGCCAGCACGTAGACAATCTTGTAGAATCGGTGCCGTCGCCATTCCATCTGAAAGTCGGGCGCGTGGTGACTCTCGAATACCGAGACCCCCCACTCCGGAAGGTGTTCTGGCAGAGCGTATTGGGTCTTCTGCATAGCAGCCGCGGTTGCCCGATTTGCAAATAGCAGTCCCGATTATCCAAGACGGATGCCACGGAAGCAACTAACTTCTTTGGATCTCCGACTGCCACACGAGCGAACGTCCTATGCCTGCCACGCCAAGCGACCCCCTGTCGTTGATCCGCCCCGGTCGCAAGATCGAGGGCATCACGGCGGTGCTGCTCCCCTACACCGCCGACAAGGTGGTTGATTGGGATGCCTTCCGCTCGTTGCTCCAGGCGACCGTCGACGCGGGTCTCGTTCCGGCCGTCAACATGGACACCGGGTACGGCAACCTGATCGATGACGCCACCCGCCAGGAAGTGATCCGTGTTACAGCGGAGCAAGTGGCCGGCGGTCGCTTCGTCGCCGGGACGTTCGTGGTCGACGAACCAGGGGATGGTTTCAATCGCGAGGCGTACGCGTCACGGATCGATGAGATCGCCTCCGGCGGCGGGACCGCGGTCATCTGCCAGTCGTACGGCCTCGCCCATCAGGACGACGAGACCGTTGCTGCGAACTATCACGAGATCGCGTCGCTCTGCGATCGCTTCATCGCCTTCGAGCTCGGCGATTGCTTCGCGCCGTTCGGCAAGATCTACTCGCTCGGCCTGTACCAGGAGCTGATGGCCATCCCGCAATGCGTTGGGGCCAAGCACTCCTCGTTGCGACGCGAGCTGGAATGGCAACGGCTCGCCCTCCGAGACGCTCAGCGCCCCGACTTCCGGGTCTACACCGGTAACGACCTAGCGATCGATATGGTCATGTACGGGAGTGATTATCTATTGGGGCTGAGTTGCTTCGCGCCGGATGCCTTCGCGCAGCGTGACGCGCTGTGGGCGGCGGGCGATAGCCGTTGGAACGAGCTGAACGACTTGTTGCAGCACCTCGGGTTCCTCGCCTTCCGCGACCCGGTGCCCGCCTACAAACACGCGGCCGCGATCTTCCTCCAAGCACGCGGTTGGCTGCCAGCAAGCGAAACCCACCCGAAGAGCCCGAAGCGAGGCGAGTCGGATCGCGAGTTGCTCAACCAGATCGCGGTCAAGCTGGACGAGGCCATGGAGCGGGCCAAGTAAGCCGCACGCAGCCTCAGCATCCCCCCAACAAACCACGCACCACGCACGCCTCGATAGCGATAAGGCATGACGATGAAGTTTCCCAAAGTGGCCACACTCAAGTCACCCGAAGCCCTGCGAGAGCGTCTCGCCGAGCTCGGCGTCGACTTCCCTGTCGATGATGAGCTCGCCACCGGCGGCGACGCCCCGCTTGCGCAGGCAATGGACTCCAAGGCGGGGCGCATCGGCAACCGCTTCGCGATCCTCCCGATGGAGGGATGGGACGGCGAGACCGACGGCACTCCAACCGACCTGACTCGCCGGCGCTGGCGGAACTTCGGCGACAGCGGGGCAAAGCTCATCTGGGGTGGCGAGGCGGTCGCCGTTCGGCACGACGGCCGCGCCAACCCGAATCAGTTGATGCTCGATAACACGACCGCCCCGCACCTCGAATCGCTCCGCGAGGAGCTGGTCGCGGCGCACGCGGAGCGATTCGGCGACACCGCAGACTTGTGTGTTGGCCTCCAGCTAACCCACTCGGGTCGCTACGCCCGCCCCAACAACAAAGCAACCATCGAGCCGCGGACGGCCTATCGTCACCCGCTGCTCGACGCCCGAGTCGGTGTGACTGACGACACGCCGGTGCTGACCGATGACGACCTGGAGCGGCTGATCGCCGATTTCATCGCCGCGGCCAAGCTCGCTCAGGCGATCGGCTTCGCCTTCGTCGATGTGAAGCACTGCCACGGCTACCTGGGGCACGAGTTGCTGTCGGGCTTCGACCGCCCCGGCAAGTTCGGCGGCAGCTTCGAAGGCAGGACCCGTTTCCTGCGTGAGATCGTTCAAGGCATCCATACCGAGGCACCCGGCCTCGCGATCGGCGTTCGGCTCAGTGCCTTCGATTTCTCTCCGTACAAGCCGGGCGAGGATCGTGTCGGAATACCCGAAACGCCTGGAGCTTATCCGCAAGCGTTTGGTGGAGATGGCGAGGGAGGAATTGACCTGTCGGAGCCGAGCCGCTTCCTGGGCCTCCTGAAAGAACTCGGAATCGACTTGGTCTGCACAACCGCCGGCAGCCCCTACTACAACCCGCACATCCAGCGGCCGGCGGCTTTCCCCCCGTCGGACGGCTACCTGCCGCCGGAGGACCCGCTGGTAGGCGTCGCTCGGCAGATCGACGCCACCCGCCGGCTTAAAGCAGAGCACCCGGACCTGATCGTCGTTGGCTCGGGATACAGCTACCTGCAAGACTGGCTCCCGCACGTCGGCCAAGGCGTTGTGCGAGAGGGCTGGGCCGATTCGATCGGCATTGGCCGGATGGTCCTTTCGTACCACGACCTGCCCGCCGACGCCGTGGCCGGCAAGACGATGGTGAGAAAACGGGTCTGCCGGACGTTCAGTGATTGCACCACCGCCCCGCGGAGCGGCATGGTCTCCGGCTGCTACCCGCTCGACCCGTTCTACAAAGAACGCCCCGAGCGGAAGCGGCTGGCCGAGTTGGCCAAAGAGTAGCCGCTTTCGACTACGGTGTGGGGTGGTGCTCTTGCCTCCGTACATCCCACCGCCTGAGCCGTTTCCATGGTGCTTCCTCCCCACGCGGCCGCCGCCATCGCCGTCACGCTGCTGATCGGCACGTCCACGGCGGCCCCGCCGGCGCGGCTTGGCGTTGCCTTCCCGCTCGAAGACCGCGACGGCTGGGCGTGGCTGGCAGAGCACCCAACCCTCGCCGGCATCGTGGAGCGGGCCGAGTCCCAAATCGAGAGCCTTCCGCCAGAGACTCCCGACGAGTTGTTCCTTGAGTTCTCGCGCAACGGCAATCGCAGCAAGTACCAGAAGCCTTACTTCGCCAAGCGACAACGGCTGGCGGATTTTGTGGTCGCCGAGGGGATCGAGAACCGAGGCCGTTTCGTGCCGGCGATCGAGCGTTACCTCCGAGCGATCTGCGAGGAGCGTGTCTGGTGCGTGCCGGCCCACGATCGCGACCTCGGGGCTTTCGACGGCAAACGAGTGGAGCTGGATCTGTTCCTGTCGGAGACCTCTTGGGATCTCGCCATGATCGCTCGTCTCCTGGAAAGCCGGCTTTCACCCGAGGTGCTCCGCCTCGTCGATAAGAACCTCCAACGTCGCACGTTCGGCCCCTACGAAGCGATCCTCGCCGGCGAGGCCGATCCGCCCTGGTGGTTCCGCACGACGAACAATTGGAACGCGGTCTGCTTGGCCGGGATCACCGGGGCCGCGCTGACCCACCTCGAATCGCCGGCCCGCCGCCAGCGATACCTCGACGCGGCCGAAGAGCACATCAAGAAGTTCCTGTCCGGCTTTGCCGACGATGGCTATTGCACCGAGGGCGTGGGCTACTGGAACTTCGGCTTCGGCCACTACCTGATGCTCGGCGAGGCGATCGGCCGATCCACCGACGGCCGCTCCGACTGGTTCGCAAGCGACCGCGTCCGGACGATCGCCACTTACCCAAGTCGCATCCTGATCGAGCCCCGGCTCACCCCCTGGTTTGCCGACTGCCGCCCGGGGACGACCCCGTCCCGCGTTCTCCAAGAGCACCTGGCGGCCAAGCTCGGCGTCGCTGGCCCGCTGGCCGGCAGCCCACCCCACACGCGTGCACGCCGACTGCACCTCTATGCCCTCTCAACGCTCTACCCAACCCTGCGTGAGAGCAGCACCAAGGCTCCAAAGCGGACGCTGCCGGTCCGCGACCGCTTCGACGACGCAGGGGTTTTCCTCTTCCGGCCCAACGGCCCGACCGATAACTCCTTCGCGGTTGCCGCCAAAGCGGGGCACAATGGGGAGCACCACAACCACAACGACGTCGGCACCTTCACCGTTGCTCGCAACGGCGTCGCGGTGCTCTGCGACCCGGGCGGAGAGGTCTACACGGCATCGACCTTCGGCCCCCGGCGGTACCGGAGCCCCTTCATGAACTCGTTCGGTCAGCCGGTGCCGATCGTCGCCGGCGAGCCCCAGGCGAAGGGAAGCGAGCACCATGGGAAGGTCGTCTCGACGACCTTCACCAACCAGCGAGACTCGGTGGCCATGGACTTGACGCTGGCGTACGCGGTGCCGTCGCTTGAGCAACTCGAACGGACCTTCACCTACCAACGCGCCGGCGATCGACGATTGGTCGTGGAAGACCGCGTCCGCTTCGACTCACCACAGGCTTTTGAGGCCTCGCTGCTCACGTTCGAGCCCGTCGAGATCCTCGGCGGCGATCGGCTGGTCGTTGGTGAGGGGCCATCGGCGGTTGAGGTGTTGGTTGAGTCAGACGGCGGAGCGGTCACGATCGCGTTGACCACACTCGACGGCGAGTCGGTAACCAAGAAGCCGGTCACACGGATCGGCCTCGCCATCCCAGGCCGCATCCAAGAGGCTATGCTCCGCACAACGATCCGCCCGGCCCCCTCTTCTGGCACCATCGAATGAGAATCATGCCCAAATCACCGAAGCTTGTAGCCGCTTGCCTGCTCTTGATCGGCGGCCAATCGGCCGTCGGGGGCGAGCCGGAGGTGCTGCTCGACGAGGCCTTCGATACTGGAATCGACCGGTGGGAGGTGCTGGACCCAGCGACTTGGCGGTGGAACGCCGACGGCACCTTCGAGATCACGGCGCGCCAGAGCGACTACCAGCCGCCGCACCGCAGCCCGGGGCACGTGGCCTTGGTCAAAGACCTCCGGGCGGGGAGTTGCCGGGTCGAGGTGCGGGTGCGGAGCACGCTGGATACGGGGCCGCACCGCGACTGCTGCCTCTTCTTCGGCTGGCAGGACGCGGGGCACTTCTACTACGTGCATGTCGGGGCCAAGCCCGATCCGCGTAGCGGGCAGGTCATGCTGGTCGATGGGGCCGATCGGCGGGCGCTGACCGAGAACCGGCGGTCGATCCCGTGGACCGATGGCTGGCACACGGTGGTGCTGGAGCGGGATGCCGAGACCGGCCGCATCGCCCTCTACTTCGACGACCTCACCAAACCGGTCATGGAGACGACCGACACCACCTTCGGCGAGGGGCGGGTTGGGATCGGGTCGTTCGATGACCTCAATGCGTTCGACTCGGTCCGGATCGAGGCTCGTTGATAGCCACCCGATGGGGGATGGCCAAATCGTTTTGTCGCACGGTTTTGTCGCACCGACGCTTTGACGAAACGGCCCGATCCGTGCCTCAAAACGACCTTAAACCACGCCCGCCCAACGACTTGCGGTTTTGTCGCATACCCCGGCCGGGCACTGGCTGAAACGCATCATCGGCGACCAAACCGACACCACAGTTGACTGCCATTCTACCCCGCTCGCGGCCACCGGCGGGGCCACGTTTTGGCCACCGCCGGGGTCGTGCGTCGGGCTTACCAGAAAGTTTCGGGCCTACCAGAAGACGTAATACAGAACCGCGGTGAGCACACAGACCAGCACGCCGCCGAGCTTCGCGCCCGATGAACTGGTGATGTCCATCTTCTCATTGACTGGCAACTCAACCGGGGCAGGCAGCGGTTTGACGAGCGTCATGACGCCGAGCGTCGCAAGCACCAAGCCGAAGGTGAGTGCCATGCGATCCAAGAAGGGCCACGCCGTCACGGTTGCTATGCCCGGCAACGAGGAAACCACGGGCCAATCCGCCCCGAACTTGAACACCGCAAACAATGCCGGGCCGAGCAAGAGGCCGACCGTTCCGCACGACCGCGGGGCGCGGTGAACCAACAGCCCGAAGATGAAGACGGCCAAAGTGCCCGGCGAGAGGAAGCCCTGAAACTCCTGGACGTACGAGAAGATGCCTTGGAACTCGGGGTTGGCGAGCATCGGTGCCAAGTAGGCGGCGATCAAGACGAATAGCACAACGAAGAAGCGGCCGACTCCGACCAACCCTCGCGACGAAGCGTTCGGCGCAAACTTCGCGTAGAGGTCCATCGTCGCGATGGTCGAGGCCGAGTTGAGCATCGAGGCCAAAGAGCTGATCACGGCACCAAACATCGCCGCGAGCACAAAGCCTTTCAGGCCACTTCCTTGCGGCAAGAGCTCGCGAATAAGCGTCGGAAACGCGTTGTCGTAATCGTGGTCTACGAGCGTCTCGACACCGAAACGCTCGGCTAGCTCGGTGTTCTTGCCGACGCCCTCCACGGCTGACGAAGCAGCCGCCAAGTCTTTCGGCTCTGCGTCACCGGCGATGTCGGGTGTCGCGAAGTCGCCGCCGAGCGAGTCGCGGTTGTACTCGAGCACCTGCATGGCGATCTCCGGGTACAACGCCGCGTATTTGTCATCAAACTTGTAGAGGGTTGTGACGTCGCCCTGCTCCTTCTCAAGGCTCTTGGCGATCTTTGCGAGGAGCGGTTCGTTCTCCTCGTTCGCAACGGGCTTCACCGTATCGGGAAGGCTCCGATAGAAATCGGGAGACTTGGCTGCGATCAGTCCCGCGTTGCGATTGATCGCATCCGATCGCAAGTTCTCATTGAACAAATTGTACGCCAGGATGCCGGGTATCACGACTACGAACGGGATAATCAGCTTGAGGAAGGCGGCGAAGACGATCCCTTTCTGACCCTCGGCCAGCGACTTCGAGCCAAGCGTCCGCTGGGTGATAAACTGATTCAATCCCCAATAGAAGAAGTTGGGGATCCAGAGCCCGAGCAAGAGAGCCGACCAGGGGATCTCGGGGTCGTGCAACGGCCGAACCATGTGGAGCTTGCCGCCACTCTTGGCTGGTTCGGTGTCTTTCGGAACCGGGGCATCGTTCAGGCTCCAAAAACGTTCCCACGCACCCGAGTCTGCCAACTGCTCAACGGTCAGGTCCGGGTTCTTGGAGGTCTCGATTAACTGTTGTGGATCCGCTTCGGCGAGCATCGTGAACGCGGCGTTGGCGATGACGCAGCCTCCCAGGACGAGCGCGGCCCCGAGGATCAAGTCAGTCCACGCGCAGGCTTTGAGTCCGCCGACGAAAACGTAGCCGGCCCCGACGAGGCCGATGATCCAACAGGCCGGGACGATTTGCCCCATCAACGGGAAACCCTGGAAGTTGGTGACCATCACCTTGGCACCGGAGAAGATGACCGTCACCGTTGGCACACCGACGAGCACCAGAAGGGAGAAGACAGCCATCAAAGTCCGTGCCACCGGTCCGTACCGGTACCCCAAGAACTCCGGGATCGTGTAGATGCCGCTCTTGAGGAACTTCGGCAAGAAGACAAACGCCACGACGACCAGCGTCACGGCGGCCATCCACTCGTAGCTGGCGATCGCCATTCCGAGCCAATCGGCCGCCTTTCCGCTCATACCGACGAACTGCTCGGTGCTGATGTTTGCCGCAATCAGCGAGAAACCGACTAACCACCACGTCAGACCGCGGCCAGCTAGGAAGTAGTCTGAGGCATCGACGTCGCCGTCTTGATCAGCGTCGGGATCGCGGCTCTTCCAGAGGCCGATCGAGATCGCACCGGTGATGAAGACCAGGAAGACCAGAACATCGATGATTCCCACGACAAGATCCTTGAGCTGCGAAAAGACGCGTCGGATGAGTGGCTGATCCCAAGCGGACCAGCGCGAGCGACATTATTGCCAGCAGTCCCCGTCGAACGCCAGCGGGGAACGGGTGGCTCCGTCGATCGAAGTTCCTTTTTTTACCACGGAGGGCACGGAGGAGGCGGAGAGGGAAAGCCAGACAGGATCAACAAGATGAAAGCGATAAGTCAAAGAGCATCCGGCAGATCTTGCCTGCTCTCTCTTCTCCGTGGCTCGGTCGTTCACTTCTTCTCGGCCACGCGTGGACGGATCCCTCCGACAACTGGTACCCTGCCCCGGCACGAAAAGCCTCCCGCCCCTTCTCATGTAACTGATTCTCTGCAATGCCCTTAGCCCTCTTGACGGTACTCGCCCTTCTCTTGGGCTCCTCACCATCCGCGTTCGCCGCTAACGATTGGGAGGACGAGCAGGTCATCGGCCGCAACAAGCTGCCGCCCCGGGCGACGTTCTTCCGGTTCGATACGGCGGAGCAGGCCCTGAACGCGACGCGGGAGAACTTCGGCCGTGCCGATTCGCCGTACGTGAAGCTGCTCAACGGCGACTGGAAGTTCCACTGGGTCGAGACCCCCGAGGAGCGGCCGGGCGAGGAGTTCGTGGCCCCCGGGTTTGACGACAGCGGGTGGGAGACGATCCCGGTGCCGTCCAACTGGCAGATGCACGGCTACGGCCGGCCGATCTACCTGAACGAGGTCTACCCGTTTCAGAAGAACCCGCCGCTGGTGAAGGGGCACCACGGCAACCCGGTCGGCTCGTACCGCAAGGCGTTCACCGTGCCGGCGGAGTGGGAGGGCCGGCGGGTCGAGATCAACTTCGATGGCGTCGAGAGCGCGTTCTACCTGTGGTGCAACGGCAAGAAGGTCGGCTACTCCCAAGGAAGCCGCACGCCGGCCCGGTTCGACCTGACGCCGCATCTTAACCAAGACGGCGCCGAAAACGTCCTCGCCGCGCAGGTCTTTCGGTGGAGCGATGGGTCGTACTTGGAGGACCAGGACTTCTGGCGGCTTAGCGGGATCTTTCGGGATGTTTACTTGGAGAGCATGCCTGCAACGCACATCTCGGACATCAGCGTGTTCACTCGGACGCGGACTCCGCCCCCGAATCACTGGGCGTTCGAGTGCAAGATCGAGGTCGAGGAACCTCAGCTTCCCTCAATCGTCACGATCACGCTCTACGATCCGAGTGGCAATGAAGTATTCAGTGATAACCCGGACGCCAGTGACGCGGGTGTTCGCTATCACCTCACCGATCTCATGCCTTGGTCGGCTGAGAACCCCAACCTGTATCGCGTCGTTGTTGAGCTCAGTGATACCGATCTGCAAACGACTGAGGCAACGGTCCTCGATATCGGCTTCCGCACTTCCGAGATCAAAGACGGCGTGCTGCAAGTCAACGGCAAGTACATCTACCTAAACGGAGTGAACCGGCACGAGCACCATCCCTACACGGGGCACACCATCAGCCGCGAATCGATGATCGAAGACATCCGGCTGATGAAGCAGAACAATATCAACGCGGTGCGGACGAGCCATTACCCGACCTGCCCCGAGTTCTACTCGCTGTGCGATCGGTACGGGCTGTACGTGATCGACGAGGCCAATGTCGAGTCGCACGGCATGGGCTACGGCGAGGCGTCGCTCGCGAAGGACCCGGCGTGGGAAGAGGCCCATCTCGATCGGACGCGGCGGATGGTCGAGCGGGACAAGAACCACCCGTCGATCATCATCTGGTCGCTCGGCAACGAGGCGGGCAACGGCGTCAACACCGAGGCGACTTACGATTGGATCAAAGAACGCGACAAATCACGACCCGTGCAGTACGAGCAAGCCCACTTCAAGGGCCGCAACACCGACATCCGCGCCCCGATGTACGCGACCATCGACACGATGGTGCAGTACGCCAAGGGCCAGATGGAGGGCGTCGCGGTCGATCGTCCGCTGATCCAGTGCGAGTACGCCCATGCGATGGGGAGTTCGGTCGGCAACCTGAAGGAGTATTGGGACGCGATCCGCGAACACCGCGCGTTGCAGGGCGGGTTCATCTGGGATTGGGTCGATCAGGGCCTCGTCAAGAAGACCGAGGATGGCACCGAGTTCTGGGCGTACGGCGGCGACTTCGGCGACGAGCCCAACGCCGGCAACTTCTGCTGCAACGGCCTCGTGCAGCCCGATCGCAAGCCGAACCCGCACCTGCACGAGGTGAAGAAGGTCTACCAACGGATCGAGACCGAGCACGACACCGACACGCCCGGCAAGCTGACCATCACGAACGGCTTCGACCACCGATCGCTGGAGGCGTTCGAGTTGGCGTGGCGGATCGAGGTCGATGGCGAGGTCCTCAAGCGGGGCGTCGCGAAGCTGCCCGAGGTCGCCGCCGGCGACTCGACCGAGGTCTCGCTACCAATCACCGCTCCCCCCGCCCTGCCCGGGCAGGAAGCGGTGCTGACGGTGAGCTACCGTTTGAAGGCCGAGACCCTCTGGGCGCCGGCTGGGCATGAGGTGGTTTGGGAGCAGTTTGTGATCGAGCCACGCGGCGTCGTGGCAGGCGCACCGAGTACCGAGAACCCTCTGATCTTCGACACCCAGAAAGACAACCTAACGCTCCGCACGCAAGACGTTGTCGTTGAGATCGACTCGAAGACCGGAATGCTCCGCCGGTTCACCAAAGATGGTGAAGACCTCGTCACTGAGCCGATCGTGCCATGCTATTGGCGTGTGCCGACCGACAATGACCGCGGCAACAGGATGCCCAAGCGTCTGGGAGCCTGGAAGAACGTTTCAGAGGGTCGATCGCTCATCGAAATTGATCCTGACAACAACGCTGAGAGCTTCGGGCTTGTCGCTGGCTTCGAATCACTCGATGGCAAGCTTAAGGAGACACTCGCCTATCGGCTGCACGAGTCAGGTGACTTGACGATCCGCCACGAGATCGAAGCCGACGAGGCGCTGCCCAACCTGCCCCGCATCGGCCTCGTGACCGAAGTCCCCAAGTCGCTCTCGACGGCTACTTGGTACGGCCGTGGGCCGCACGAGACGATGTGGGATCGCAAGTCGGGCGCGGCGATCGGGCGGTACTCGATGCCGTCGGACTCGTTGATCCACCAGTACTGTCGCCCGCAGGAGAATGGGCAGCGGAGCGATGTTCGTTGGCTTGCGCTCACGAGCGACACCGACCGTGGGCTGCTGATTGTGGGCGATCCGTCGTTCCAGTTCACGGTGCGGCCGTACAGCGATAGCCAACTTGAGGCGGCGACCCACCCGCACGAGATCGAGGCCTGTGAGAACCTGACGCTGCACCTCGACCACCAGCAGATGGGCGTCGGCGGCGACAACTCCTGGGGGGCTCGGACGCACCCCGAATACAGACTGCCCGCTGGCAAGTATGCTTACACCCTCACGCTGCGGCCGTACCATGCGGGCATGGGCCCCGTCGGCGTGGTCGCCCGCCGCCAGCCTTAAGCCACCAACCCGCGAGATCGATGGTTCTTGAGACAGCCAAGCCGCTCGAAGACCTGGTCGCCGACGCCAAGCAGGCGTTCTCCGACCGTTTCGGCTCCGCCCCGCAGTGCGTCACCGCCGCGCCGGGCCGCGTGAATCTCATCGGCGAGCACACCGACTACAACGACGGCTTCGTGCTGCCGATGGCGATCGAACGCCAGACGGTCGTCGCTGCCTCGAAGCGAGCGGACGACGCCAGCACCGCCCGGCTCTATAGCGCCACGATGGACGACACGGTCGAGCTGCCGATCGTCGCCGACGGGGTCGAGCTGCCGACCTGGGCCAAGTACGCCCGCGGCGTCATCGATGCGTACCGCGGGGCGGGCGTCGAGGTGCCGGCGTTCGACGCCGTGATCGATTCGACCGTGCCGCTGGGCGGTGGCTTGTCGAGTTCGGCCGCCCTGGAGGTCTCGCTCGCCCTGGCGATCGAGACCCTCGCCGGCGTGTCGCTCGACGGGACGAAGCGGGCCCTGCTCTGCCAGCAGGCGGAGCACCAAGGGGCCGGCGTGCCGTGCGGGATCATGGACCAATTCAGCTCGGCCCTCTGCCAAGCCGATCACCTGATGCTGCTCGACTGCCGCTCGCAGCAGCCCGAGATGGCGCCGTTCACGAACCCCGACGTGACCGTGCTGATCATCAACAGCAACGTCAAACACGAACTCACCGGCGGCGAGTACGCCGAGCGTCGCCAGCAGTGCGAAGAGGCCGTGGCGTCGCTCGGCCTGACGGCGTTACGCGATATCACACCGGCGGAACTCGCCGCGAGGGAGAGCGAGGTCTCCCCGCTCGCCTTCAAACGTGCCCGGCATATCGTGGCCGCGATCGAGCGGCCCGGGCGGCTGGCTCGGGCGTTGGCGGAATCGGATTGGGACACCGCCGGCGAGTTGATGTACGACAGCCATCGCACGATGCGCGACGACTTCGAGATCAGCGTGCCGGAGATCGACAAGCTGGTCGAGTTGGCACAGGAGATCGGCCCGGAAGGTGGCGTCATCGGCTCGCGGATGACCGGCGGCGGCTTCGGCGGTTGCACGGTCACGCTCGTGAAGACCGAGAAGGCGGCCGAGGTCGCCGAGAAGATCGCCGCGGGCTACGAGGACGCCACGGGGATCAAGCCGACCTGCTTCACCACGCGTCCCGGCGAAGGCGGCCGGGTGCTGCTGGGCGGTGCCTCAGCGTGACCCCTTCCGCCAGCCCGCCAAGCCGATGATCGTCGCCGGACAGCTTCTGCTCGAGGATGCCGGGACCGCCAGCACGCGTCTGTCGCCGGGTTACCTCCGGATCGAAGACGGGCACGTTGCCGAGCTCGTCGAGGGCGAGGTGCCTACGAAGCCGGACGCCGGCGGGCCGGGCTGCTTGATCGCTCCCGGGCTGGTCGATACGCACGTCCACCTGCCGCAGTTCGATACCATCGGCGCGCACGGGCTGCCTCTCCTGGATTGGCTCTCGGGCGTGACCTTCCCGGCAGAAGCCAAGTGGGCCGACGCCGCTTACGCCGCCGCGATGACCCGCCGCGTGGCGGAGCAGTTGGCCGCGCATGGCACGACCTCGGTCTGTGCCTACAGCAGCATCCACCACAAGGCGACCGCCGCGGCGGTCGAGGTGCTCGGCGATTCCGGCATCCGGGGCGTGGTCGGGCAGGCGATGAGCGATCGCTTTGCGCCGGAGGGGCTCGTCGGCGAGCCGGCCGCTCTGCTCGACCAGACCAACGACCTGCTCACGCGGTTCCCATCGGACCAATCGGTCGCGGCGGCGATCACGCCCCGCTTTGCGATCTCGTGCACCGAAGACCTGCTCGCCGGCGCCGGGCGGCTCGCCGCGGAGCATCCGTCGGCCCTCGTCCAGACCCACCTCAGCGAGACGCGGCGCGAATGCGACCTCGTCGGTGATCTGTTCGACGGCAAGTCGTATGTCGAGGTCTACCGCGAGACCGGCCTCGCCACGCCTCGCACGCTCTTCGGCCACGGCATCTACCTGAGCGAGGCGGAACGGCGGACGCTCGAAACGGCCGGCTCGGTGATCGCCCATTGCCCGACGGCGAACTCGTTCCTCCGCTCCGGCGCGATGGATCGGCACGCCACGCTCGCGGCGAAGTGCCGCGTGTCGCTCGGCAGCGATATCGGCGGCGGGTACGAGCGGTCGATGGTCCGGGTCGCGCGGGCGATGATCGAGACGGCCGCCGCCCTCGGCGAACACTACCCGAGCCCGGCCGACGCGTGGTGGCAGATCACCGCCGGCAATGCCGACGCGGCCCGCTTCGCCGACGCCGGCCGGCTGAGCGTCGGTGTCCCGGCGGACCTGCTGATCGCCCGACCGGACGTGCCGTGGCTCGACTCGTCGGTCGACCCGCTCGCGATGCTGCTCTTCGCCTGGGACGACCGGTGGATCGAGCGGGTCCTCTGCGCCGGCCGAGCAGTGTTCGTTGGCACCACCTCCTGAAGCAACGAACAAGCCGCATTGGCCGGCGACAATCGTCGCTCTAGCACACCTGGCAAAAGGTCACCGAGCGCTCTTGTAGGTGTTTTGCCCCAGTACTAACCCATTATCTTGATGGTAAGATGGGAACCGCTTACTGTGTATCAATAAAAAGCAATGCCTTACCTCGCTCTGGCGACGCCAATGATCCGCTCGTATCTACCTGCCTTCGCAGTGCTTGTGTGCCTTTTGGGTATCCCTGGCCTGAGTATCCAGCAATGCCGTGCAGATTCTCTTTTGAGAACGGTCGCAATGAGTGGGCAACCAGCTCCCGGTGGCGGCAATTTCGGTGACTACGAGCGAGAGCCTGTCAGCCCGGCTCTGAACTCAGCAGGTCAACTTGCCTTTGTTTGGAATGTCGAACGCTTGTCCCGTGAACCAACAAGCGACCAGCGATTCATGTACTCTTATGATACGCTTTTTCGCGCTAACCCGAACGGCGAGTTGCTCGAGGTAACATCGCAAAACGAGACCGCGATCGGGGCCGATCTGCCTGGGAACAATCGTCTTGGGGTTGGTTTCGCGGGATGGGGCGGGTCGGCGTTCAGCGAACTCCGGCTGAACGACCACGGCGACCTTGCCTTTAAAGCAGGTTTCGGGGGAAACAACCATCATCCGAACTATGTTGAAAACGGCTCTCATCATGGCATCTGGGCATACAAGGACGGGGTCGGGATCCGTCATGTCGCGTCCCATTCAGCACTTGAAACCGATGGCCCCAACAGGTTTGCCGACGACGGCGAATTGAGCAGCCTTGCCATCGATCGGGAAGGCTTGGTTAGCTTTAGCCATTACTACTACGGACAGATCAGCCCATACTACGACATAGGAGCGTTGTACCAAGAAAGCCCGTTGGGAGCTGTGAACGAGACCGCTCGTGTGGGCATGGCTCTCCCAGGACTGGAAGCTGAGAATCTAGAGCTCTCCGATATTCAGCCTAGTTTTTCTCTGATAGGAAGGTGGACAACATCCGTCGATGGAATACCAGGTGCAATAGCAACGGACGCCGACGGCGTCGCGACATTTCTTGCCCTATTAAACGTTTCAGGCACGCCTAGGGTGCGTCGCAAAGCGCTTATCCGTCATTCCGATGATGAGGGCTTCAGCGTTCTCGTCGAACCGGGGGACCTGCTGGAAGAATTCACCCACTTGTCACCGTTGGGACCGATTACGCTTCCCGAGTCGCATCGGCGCATCGGCGAGATACGAGATGTTATCATCAGCCCTGACGGCAACACAACGATCATGGCAGCTCGGCTCGGCTTCGGGGGTGGGCGGGACACGCTGCTGCGCGTTGTCGACGACAAAAAGTATGAAATCCTCGCTATCCACGGGGAGTTTGCTCCCGGTGCTCCCGAAGACTATACCTTTCACAGATCATTTGGAGGTGGTTTAGAGGACACCTTCAGGGCGGTTGCCGTCAATGACACCGGCAAGGTTGCTTTCGTAGGCGATGTATCCGATCGCCTGCTCCAACTTAGTCAGCCCGATGGCGAGATCGGCAATTATCACGAGCTGACTGGGATTTGGACTCATTCGGAGGCGGGAATAGAAGAGGTGCTGATACGCGAGGAGGGTTACGTGCTGCCGGGGCTTTCGCAAGACTCCAGCTTTAGGCTGGGCAGCCCTTTCGCGAGTCATGACTTCAGGATGCTCATCAACTCAAACGGTCAGATTGCCTTCTCAACTTGGTTTGAAGACAACGAAACCGGTGAAAGTGGCCAAGGGATTTGGGCACAGGACCGTTCGGGCAAGCTGCGTTTGATTGCTATGGAAGGGGGAGTGCTTGATGTAAGCGACACCTCAGGGGTAGAAGACCTCCGCGTGATTGAGGAATTCATTAGGCCAGACCCAGCCTTCTTCTCACCGGGTTCTGTGCACAACGAACGTTTTTTTGAGTTCAACGATCGGGGCGAGGTCGTTTTTGCCGCGCGGTTCCGGGACGCCTCAGGCGAGTACGGTAGAGCTGGCGGTGTCTTTGTCAGCCGCATCGCAACGATCCCCGAACCATCGAGTGTTGCTCTGGTAGCGGCAGCCACCTGTAGCTGCCTGCCGTTTCGCCGTGGCCGCCGTGAGTCAGATCGGACCAGGCCATAACAAGCCGTCAGGCGTGGTTCATGATACACGGTCCGTTCGCCTCTGCGCCGGCCAGACGAGCTACCCAACGGCGCGCTGAAGACGAGACATATGGGTGGCCGCTTGCTGGCATGCCGTGATCGGCGTCGGGAGACCCCTCCCACAGGTTTCTGGATGGTTTTTTTAGCGATATTGGTTGGCTCTGCGAAAAAAAAACGAGAAGACTGCAAGCCCCTGCCGGGTTGAGACATTGGTTAAACAGAGGGTGCGGCGCACCGTGCGATGGCCTCCTTCCTCAGACCGCCCCTCCCACCAACCGCCGAGTCGCTACTGTGATGTCCCCAACCCGCTTTGCCCCCGCGTTCGTCGCGGCGTGCCTGATCACGACGAGCGCCTCGGCGGTTGATTCCTCGCTCGACCGGACGATCCGCTGGTCCGACGGCGTCGTCAACGCGGTCGCCCAGCCGCTGCTCGTCACGGCCAGCAATCCGCCAACCGGCGGCGATCGGTTGGCCGATCCGAGCGACCTCTCCACCAGTTCCGGGCTCGACCTCTCGGGAGTCGGCCGGCTCTTCCTCGACATCGACGCGCAGGTGGGAGCGGGCGGCATCTGCTCCGGCTCGCTGATGCAAGGGGGACGGTTCCTCCTGACCGCGGCTCACTGTGTGACCGATAGCGAGGGCGACCTCGCGGTGATCGATGGTGTCGACGGCAACTCGGCCACCTTCTCGACGGCGGGCGGCCTCATCGCAACCACCTTCTCGTCCGCCGATATCTCCGTCCACCCGAACTACGACGGCGACGTCCGCAACGGGTTCGACGTGGCGGTGATCGACCTCGGCACCGAGCAGTCGGCCGACGTGGCGCGGTACGCCCTGCACGACGGCTCGCTCAACGAGGCCGACGTCCACCTGGCGGCCGGCTTCGGCCGCTCGGGCGATGGCGCAACCGGGGCCACACTGAACGCCGGCCAACTCCGATCCGGCCTGAACAACTTCCTCTCGGTCGGCTTACCGGTCGGCGGGATCAACAACCGCGAGACCCAATTGACCGCCGACTTCGACTCGGGATCAGCCGAGGCCGACGCGTTTGGTCTGTTCGACGAAGCCTTGTTCGGCGTCGAGCTCGACGATCCTTTCGACGACGGGCTCGGCTTCGGAATCGATGAGATCGGCGTTGCCCCCGGCGACTCCGGCGGGCCGTCCTTCCTGCAAGGGCCCGGTGGCGTGGTGATTGGCGGCGTCCACTCCTACGGGCTGCGACTCGAACTGCCGACTGGCGAAACGAGCGACCTCGATGGCCTGCTGAACAGCTCCTTCGGCGAGTTCTACGTCGATGCCCGAGTCGCCGACGCCCAAGTGCTCGGCTTCATCCAGTCGGTAGCGGTCCCCGAACCGACCACGTTATCGTTCCTCGGATCAGCCGGCATGTTGCTAGTCACGCGGCGCCGAGGCAGGTAGGCCGCAACAAGCGATGCGGCGCGATTGCGACGGGCCAGCCGTTCGGGTTGTTCTTGCCGTAACCGCGCTGCGCTTGTTACGGCTTCTGTTGCTACGTTGCTACGTTGCTTGCCTCTACGCGGCGCAAGACAGAAGACACCAAGCCTTGGCTTGGTGTCTTCTGAGATTGTCTTCGGAGCAACGGACCGTCACCTGCGGCGCCGGTCAGCAGCGGCTTACCAATCGACGCCGAGGTTGGTGGTGAAGCCGAAGAAGCCGAGGTTGCCTTCTTCGCTGGTCGCGCTGCCGGCTCCGTTCCATACTTGGCCTTCCATCGCGATCGCGACGAACGGCGTGAACACCCGGTGGGCCAACTGGTCGCCCTGCCATTTGAAGCCGATTTGGATCTCGGCGATCGAGAGCAGGTCGTCGCGTGAGGTGGTGCGAGTCGTGCTGAAGGCGGTCGTGAGGTCGAGGTCCTCGCCCGCTTCGAGGCGGCTCTCGCCATCGCCGAAGAGGACCGAGCCGCGTGCCCGGCTGAAGAGCGAGGTCCGGCGGGTCAGTTGCCGCGAGGCACTCAGCGAGATCGTCGGGCCGATGCCCTCGACCGATTGCTGGTAGTCGATCTGGCCGAGCAGCATGCTCGCGCCGTTGCGGAGTTGGGCGTCGTAGCCCTGCTCGGCGAAGGCGTACCGAACGCCGCCCGCGACGCCGAGGTCCCAGCCGCAGAAGCTGGTCTGCTTGGTCGCTTCGATATCGATCGTGTAAGCGTTGAGGCTCGAGCCGGCGTCGAAGCTCTCGTTGAGTTGCGTGGTTCCGATATTGACCGTGCCGAAGGACGGGTGCGTGATGTTGCCGAACCCGTTGTCCGGGTGCGTCCCCGAGGCGGTCGCGGACTCGTGGTCGAAGTGCCACCAAGTCGCCCGCAGGCCGACGCCGTTGACGTTCTGCCAGCCGACGTACACGCGGGGGGTCAGCTCGAGGTCGTAGTCGAAGTCGGCGTCGGAGATGACATCGTTGCCTGCCCCGTCGGACTCGGTCAGCGTGAAGGCGACGTTGTTCTCGTAACGCGGCTTGACGAAGGTGAACTCGAAGCCGGCGTACATCCGCCGCGGGCGGCAGCCGATGGCCCCACCGCAGCCGATCGCTTCGCCACAGACCAAGTCGCCGCAACCCTCGACGCCACAGGCCGGGTCGCCACAGCCGCAGGCCCCCAGGTCGCAGCTAGCGGCTTGCTCCTCGTAGACGATGGCGTCCGGATTCTCGACGGCAACCGCCTGGCGGACGGGTGCCTCGGACGGCTTGGTTTCATGGGTAGGCAGGGGGCTCGGAGGCCGCTGGCCGCGGTGCTCCGGCTCGGTCTGGCCCGTGACCGGGTTGTAGACCATCCGTGGCGAACGCTGGGCCTCGACGGTCGACGCGAGCTGCAACGCCAGCGCCGACGCTAGCACCAAGAGGCCGCCGTTTCTCATCCCGCCGAATCGGATGCGATCCATCGCATCACCCCCGTTTTGCCACGTCTGAGTGTAAAAGCGTGAACGAACCGCTTGTGGAGCGGTCCCCTGCTATTCACTTCGGCAAGCTGCGCAAAGTTATCCAGTTATTCCGGTCGTGCGGCCTGCCGGCGGGCTCAGCCGAAAGTGACAGTCAAACGCTGGAGGTCATCGGCGGAGCTTGGGGTAGCTCGCTGGGTGCGACCGACCGAGACTTCGATCTCGACCGTGCCCGTGAAGCCATCAACCGGGGTGACGGTGACTTCGCCGTTGGCATCAACGGTCGCCGTGTGGCCGCCTGCCCCGACGGCCCGTGCCGCGTAGAAGACCGGGTCACCCTCGGCATCGACGCCGGTTAGCTGGAATGTCGCGGGGGTGCCGCTCGGCGAGGTGACCGGCGGGATGTCTTCCAAGAAGGGGCGGCCGTTCGACGGGTCAAACGCCGTCGCTGGATTCGGATCGTCGTCCGGGGCGAGCGTGACCTGGAAGCTCTGCTGCGACGAATTGCCCTGGGCGTCGCGGACGGTCACGGTGATGGTCGCTGTGCCAGCAGCTCCGTCGGCCGCCTTGAGCATCAGCACCGCGTTCTCGGTATCGGTGAAGACCTCGGCGTTGCGGATGCGGACCTCGTCGATTGGATCGGACACCTCGCCGAAGCCGTTGTTCTGCACCGGGACGTCGCTGATCGCGGCACGGGCCAGCTCGCCCTCGGTGAGCAGGCCGAAGACGGTGTGGTTGAAGTCGAGGTTGCGGAGCGACTCGGTGTTGTCGCCCTCGGTGATGAAGAACTGCGACGTGTTGCTATCGTCGGCCGAGGTCTTCGCGCTGGACAACAATCCGGTGCGGTTGTGCTGCAGGTCGACATGGAACTGGTCGTCGAAGGTATCAACGCCCGGGTCGCCCGACCCATCGTCGTTCACGGCACCACCCTGCACGGCGAAGTCGTTGACGATGCGGTGGAAGTTCTGGCCATCGAAGAAGTCGGCCTCGGCCAACTCGATCATCCGATCGGTCGCGCGGGACGCCCGTTGCTCGAAGAGCTCGAAGACCAAGTCGCCGTAGTCGTGGACGTTGCTCGTCGCGCCGTCGGGGCTGGCGACCTCGAAGCGGATCGATCGGTTGCCCGATAGCACCTCGGCGGTCACGCCGCTGTTGCCGGTGACCGATACCTCGTAGGTGAGCGGCCCGCCGTTGGAATCGTAGCCATCGAGCGGCACGTGCAGGGGCGATCCGACCAGCAGGGTCTCGTTCTGCAAGCCGAGGACCGTCGGCGTGTCGGAGGTCGGCAGGTCGATCCCGGCGGCCTGGGCCAAGCGGAAGAGGGTTTGCAAGCCTTCGAGGCGAATCTCATTCGTCTCGCCCTGGTTGAAGATCCAGGTCACGTCGTCCGTGAGGTTCAGCCCGGCGGGGGCGTCGCTCCGCTCGGTGTAACTGAGCAGTTGGGCGCCGTCGTCGAACAAGTCACGCTGTGCCGTCGTCTCGGGCGAAGCGGCTCGGCCATACAACCGCACGCCGGCGTTGGTCAGGGCTTGGGCGAAGGAGGCGAGGTTCGGGTTGGTGATGGTGAGCGAGGTGGCCACGTCGCGGCTGTTGCCGTCGGCGTCCGCGACGCGTACCGAGATTCCCCGGGTGCCAGAGGCATCGGGATTCGTGTTGTTGTAGATGAGCGTCCGCAACACGCGTTGGTAGTTCTCGACCGTGTCTTCCCCGGTCAGGAAGAGCCGCCGGACCGAAGAGTCGTAGTTCGCCGTGATGTTGGTCCCCTCGGTGCTGACCGAGAGCATCTCGGCGTCGCCGTCGGGGGTGAAGAAGATGCTCGCGAACGAGCTCTGGATCATGCCATCGCGGGCGCCACCGATCACGAGCTGCGGGGCGACGGCCTGGAGCGCGGCGTCGCCGACGACGAAGACCGCTTCGGTGCGGTTCCCTGGCACGTCGAAGCCGTTCAAGTCAATCGCGAGCGGAGCATCGGCGACGACGACCGAGAAGGTCTCGGCGTCGCTGAGCGGCGTGGCGTCGTCGTCGGTGACTAAGACTCGGAAGCCGACCGTCGTGCCGTCATCGGCGGCGGCCGGCGTCCAACGGACGACCGCCCGGTTGTTGCCGGTCTGTACGATCGTCGCGCCAGTGGGTGAGTTGTCGGCGTCGAGGGTGAAGGTGAGTTGATCGCGTGTGTTGGCATCGGTCGCGGTGACCACCACCTCGACCACGTTGCCGACCTCGGCGTCGCGGTCGGTGATCGCAGCGAGCTCGGGCGCGACGTTCGGGCCGTCATCGACGACGACCACATCGTAAGATTGAGCGTGCACGCCGTCGTTGTCGCTGGCCCCGTTGCCCGACCAGACCACGAGGGCCTTGTCTCCGACCACGGCGACCGAAGCGGTGCGGCGTTCGTCGGCATCGAATCCGGCCGCTTGGCTCGGCACCACGGCCGCGGCGTTGGTCGTTCCGTCGGCTTCGATGCTGCGGACGAGCGTCTCCCAGCCGGCACGCGTGGAGGAGCCACTCGCCCACGCGGCAATCCATTGGCCGTCTTCCGCGACCGCGATCGCCGGAGCGACTTGGTCGCCGGCGGTGGCTTCGTTGATCACCACCTCGGCGTCGGCGGTCGTGCCATCGGCACCGATCCGTCGACCGACGATGCCCCAGCCATCGCCGTCCTGCCCGCGGCTCTGCCACGTGGCCACATAGCCGCCGTCCGGATCGGCCGCCAAGGCGACCTCGGACTGGCTCTGGTCGGTCGTGCTATTGAGTTGGAACTCGTCGCCTACCCGCAACCCAACGCTGTTGTAGAGCTGCGACTGGACGCTCCAGTCCGAGCCGTCTTGGTGGCGGCTCTGCCAGCCGATGACGAATTCGCCACTCTCCAGGAACGCCACGCTGGTGCTGCGTTGGTGGTCGTCGGTCGTTGTGTTCGCGCGGGCTTCGGTGCCGAGGGCGCCGTCGGTATTGAATCGTCGGAAGAAGACGCCCGACGTATCACCGCGGCCGGCCCCCTCCCAAGCCACCACGAACGCGCCGCTGTCGTTCACCGCGATGCTCGGGCTGGTCTGCGTGCCGCCGAGCGTGCTGTTGACGATGATCTCATCGCCAACGCGCGTGCCATCGCTTTCGTAACGCTGGATGAAGATGCCGCTCTTGTCCGCGATGCCACGGCCCGCCCAGGCGATGATGAAGTCGCCGTCGCTCTCGACCGCCACGGCCGGCGCGTACTGCTCACCGCGGATGGTGGTGTTGACCCGGAAGGCATCGCCGACCGCGGCGCCCTGGTCGTCGTACAGGCGGGCGAAGACGCCGTCGCGGTCCTGCGGGCCGCGGCCTTCGTAGACAACGACCCGGTTCACCGGGCTCGCCGCCACGGCGACGCTTGCCCCATCAGCCGATTGGTCGCCGGCGGTGAAGTCGTTCACGAGGAACGAGTCGCCGTTGGGGCTGACCGACAATGCCAGACGGTCTTCCAACCGCTGCACGCTCAAGCGACTGCCCGCCTTGTCGAGGCGTTTGGACCAATCGCGTCGTCGAGACCACATCGCCATCCGATTCATCCTCTTGCCATGTTCCAATCGCAGATCGCCGGTATCCCGCCGCGAAAGCGGCCCGGTCTCCCGAGTATGCACGGGCTCTGCAAACCCGGCAAACAACCGGGTCGCCGCCACCGCGGGCGTTGGCCTAAGCGTTAAGGGCCGCACGAAAGGGCCGGCGCAACCCGGCGAATTGGACTATTCGGCCGCTCACCCGGCGGCATTTCCCTGCAATAAAGGGTGGCCTACTCGGCGCTCGGAGTCACCCGGCTGCCGGGGCTTCGAAAGCAAGCGTGTGCCGACCGCCGTTGAACGCCAGATCGATCGGCGTCCCCACGACCTCGCAGTTCGGGTGGTCGGCCAGTTCGTCGGCTAGGTCTTCCGTGACCCACATCTGATCGAGGTGGAGCGTGTTGGGGATTACCACCCAGCGCGACTCGCCGTAGCGCTCGCGGATCTTGGTGCAGACTTCCTCGTCGTCCTGGAGCGTGGCGGGGATCTTGCCGCGTTGCATGTCGCCGGTCGTGTAGACGTTGATGAACGTCTTGTGCTCGTCGATGGCGTCGCGCAAGCGGCGGGTGATGAAGTCCGCCAGCCCGACGCCGATGGCGTTCCCTTTGGAGGCCTCGACGAGTTCCAGGGCGGCGATGATCTTGACCAGCGGCTTCTGGATATCCTCGTGCCCCGTGCCGCGGCGGCCGACCACATTGGGGTCCATGCCGGTGCCGCTGAAGGTCTTACCGATCTGGTTGACCAACAGCACGTTGACCTCGTCGAGCGGCAGGCTCGGGAAGTAGGTCCGGTGCTTCTCGAGCAACGCCGGCTCGCGGGCGAGGATCTCGGCGGCTCGGATCGCGTGCAGCTCGGCGGTTCGGTCGTAGCCGTCCTCGAGGATCGCGAGGCCGCCCCACACCTTGCCGCTCTCTACCAGGAGCTGCCCCATCTCCAGCAGCATCTCCTTCATCTGCGGCGTCGGGGTCGAGTGGAATGTCTCGGCGGAGCGGATCTTGCCCATGCCGACGACCATCATCTTCGTCAGCCCGCTCTGCACCGGGCCCGAGAAGCAGGTGTGCAGCTTCACCCGGTTGATGACCAGCACTCCGGCGGATTCGAAGCAATGCTTGTCCATCCAAACATCGCCCGTCGGCACCTCGCCGACCTTGACGCACTCCATGCTCGAACGGATCGGCATGCCGGTGGCTTCCTCGGTGCAACCGAGCGACTCGACCATCTCACGTTGCCCGTCGGCGGTCGCCCCGTTGTGGGAGCCCATCGCCGGCACGATGAACGGCGTTGCCCCCTGTTCGCGGAGCCAGTCACCGGCCGCCCGCGTGATCTCGACGAGGTTGTTGATCCCGCGCGACCCGACGGTCACCGCGACCTCACCCTGCGGCGGTGGACCGATCGCTTCGAGTTGGCGACGCACCTCGGCCGTGACCCCCTCGATGGGTGAGGAAACCAGCCGCTGGCGGACTTTCACGAACTTCATCGGGAGCGTGATCCGGGGACAAGCATGGGGCGACTAACAACACCAACTAGATTACCCGGCCTGCCTCCCGCACGGAACGCAACCGCTACGGCAGCGTTTCCTCGCCGTTGCGCAGCCGCGGGGCCTCATACCCTCGCTTGAGGAACTCTTGGCGGCCTTGGTCTGCCAAGTAGGCAACGAAGTCCGCCGCCAGATCTTGCTGATTGCTGCCGGTGAAGAGGCCCACCGCGATCTCGACGGTGGCCGACTCTAGTTCGGGCACCCGCCGGCTAGGCAAGCCGAACTGCCGGGCGGTCGTGTCCCAAACGATGGCGGCCTCCAATCGCCCCCCATCACGCAAAGCGGCGGCCAACTCAGTGACCGTCGGGAACATGGCGGTCGCCTGCGAGGCGGCTCGAGACCAGAGGCCGTTTGATTGCAAGGCGTGCTCGGCGTGTTGGCCAGCCGCGGCTTGGACATTGCAGACCCCGAATCGGGTCTCGGCTTGCAGCATGGCCGCGATCGACTCGGGGGGCTGCTCGCCCGGGCGTGCCGCGAGGACCAACCGCTGCGTCGCGATCGCTACCGACTTCGTGACAAGGCCCGCTTCGGCCAGGCGTTCGAGGTAAGGATCGGCGGCGGCCGGAACGAAGACATCACCCCGACCGCCCAAGCGGGCCTGGGCTTCGAGACCGCCGCTCGGCCCGAACTGCAACGAGACACCGACTCCACGGCCACGCTCATACTCACGGGCGATCGGCTCGATCGCCGGGCGGACGCTCGCCGCACAGTAAACGGTCAAGTGACCGGCGGGTGTCTGACCCCCCTCGGGGGTGCAGCCGCCGAGAGCGACGACCACTCCTAACGCGCCGACGAGTCGCTTCCAGATGCCTGAGCTTTGGTTGGTCACACACGCCCTCTCCGTTGAGCGTGATAGCTTACCCGTGTCAGCCCTTGGCCCCAACCGGCGATAGTTTGGGGCCTTGCTCGCGGTCCGAGGCATTCAACTCGGCCTCGGGGTGAGCGAGGTGGTAGCCGGTTGTGAACAACCACCGAACCAGGGTGCCACGCGTGATCACGCCACAAGGGCGGTCCTGCTCGTGGATGATGACCCGCGGCGCGTCGGCACGGACGAGGCACTCGAAGACTTCGTGCAAGGGGGTCGATGATTCGTAGCGGATCAGGTCGGTCCGCATCGAGTCGCGCGTGGGCGATTCGAGTTGTTCGCTGGGGATCGGGACCGTGAGCATCTGACTGTTCGCGAGTGAACCGACCAGTAGCCCCTCGGAGTCAACTACCGGGGCGAACTCCAGGCCTCGCTCGAGCAGGGCCTCCATCGATTCGCCGAGCGGCTTGTCCTGTTCGAGGAGCAACTCGGGGGGCTCCATCAGGTCCGCCGCGGTCACTCCCTCAAACCGACTCGGTTCGTAGGAACCTCCCGAGGGAGATTCCTCAAGCATCGAGAAGCGAGTCACGCGATTCCGCCCTTCACGCTTGGCCGCTTGCAGGGCTTGGTCGGCGCGGTCGACTAAGGCTTCGACTGCCATATGGACGTCGGTCCGTTCGGCGACACCAAAGCTCCCCGTGACGTGCACGGACGAGCCTCGGGCGACGATCTCCGTAGTGTCGATCGCCTCACGCACACGCTCGCTCCAGCCGGCGGCGGCGGCCTCGTCGGCACCATTGAGCATGATGCAGAGCTCCTCGCCGCCGTATCGGCAGACGAAGTCGCCCGGTCGGCTGTGCTCGGCGAGCACCTTGGCGACCCGCCGCAGCACCTCGTCGCCGGCGATGTGCCCGTACTGGTCGTTGACGCGTTTGAAGTAGTCGAGGTCGAGCATCACGCAAGACAACGTCTCGCCGGTCTCCTCCGCAACATCGGTCTGACGCCTAGACTCGTCCTTGAAGGCACGCCGGTTCAGGAGACCGGTCAGGCCGTCCGTGCGGGCCTCGCTCCAACGTTGAGACAACGCGGCGACGAACTGACGGACCTCGATGCTATCGAAAGGCTTCTTGAGCACGAGGAAGCGGTCGGACTGCCCCAGCTTCCGGACCATGTCTTCCCACGAGTAGTCGGAATACGCTGAGCAGATCACGATCTGGATCTCGGGGTCGGACTCCCAGATCTTGAGGACCGTCTCGATGCCGTCCCAGCCGGGCGGCATGCGGATATCGACGAAGGCCAAGCAGTAAGGCTGGCCCTCCGCCCGCGCCCGCTGGACCATCTCGTAGCCCTCCTGCCCCTGGTAGGCGGAGTCGAGCGTGATCGGGGCGCGTTGGTCTTGGGCGGTGCTCTCTTCGAGGAGCAACGCTTCGAGCTGATCGAATTCCGTGTCCACCGCGCAGCCCGCGCCGAGGATCTTGCGGAAGTCGTCGTGGATCGCCCGGTTGTCGTCGATGACGAGCACACGGGGCGTGGCGTCTAGCGTAGTCATAGTCTGACTTCTGGTTTCGTTGCTTGACTATTTGATGAGTTGCGGCGACACGTTGGACTCGGCGTAAGCGGGAGCCGTGTGGACGAGGGAGACCGCCTGCTCGGTGCGATCCGCCAACGCCCGGAATCGATCGAAGCAGGCGATGAAGGCGTCGACCACGATCGGGTCGAAATGCCGACCACGCTCGCTCTCGATCAATTCGCGTGCCGTCTCCGGATCCATCGCGTCCTTGTAGACACGCTCGCTGGTCAATGCGTCGAAGACATCGGCGATCGCTACGATGCGCGCCGGCAAGGAGATGCTGCGGCCGACGAGCCCGTCGGGGTAGCCCGTTCCGTCGAATCGCTCGTGGTGGTGCCGCGCCACCTCGGCCGCCATCTTCAAGAACTTGCCGCAAGCCGATTGGCCGGACGCCTCCTCGAGCGCCTCGGCACCGATCACGGTGTGGCGTTTCATGACCTCGAACTCGTCCGGCGTGAGCCGCCCCGGCTTCAGGAGGACCGAGTCGGGGATGCCGACCTTCCCGATATCGTGCAGCGGGCTGGAGTGGTAGAGCTGGCTGAGGAAGTCGTCGTCGATTTGATCGGCGTACTCGCTATGCTCGCGGAGCCATTCGGCCAGCAGTTGGGTGTAGGTGCGGATGCGCTCGAGGTGCTCGCCGGTGTCTGGGTCGCGAGAGTCGGCGATCTTGGCCAGGGCAAAGACGGTCGTGTCGCGGGTCGCGGCGATCTCTTTGGTGCGTTGCTCGATGACCTCGTCCATCTGTTCAATACGCATCGCCGCCAGCCGCCCCAGCCGCCATTGCTCGGTGAGCGCCGCGGCGAGCTGCCGGACTTCGATGTTGTCGAACGGTTTCTTGAGGATCAAGAACTGCTCTTCGTGCCCCAACTCGGCGACGATCTGCTCCCACGAGTGATCCGAGTACGCGGTGCAGATCACCAGCAGGATACGCGGGTCGACCTCCCAGATACGCCGGGCGGTCTCGACCCCGTCCCAGCCGGGCGGCATGCGGACATCGATGAAAGCGATCGAGTAGGGGCGGTCCTCTTCGAGTGACTTCTTGACGAGCTCGAAGCCTTCCTGGCCTTGGTAGGCCGAGTCGATCTCGTACCCAACGAAACGCGGCGCGTTGTTCACATCACCGAACAAGGCCTCCGCGGCAAGGTCCAAGGACTCATCGGCTTCCGCGGCGGCCCCGAGGACTTTCTTATAGTCTTCGTGGATCGCTCGGTTGTCGTCGATCGTCAGGATGCGTCGATTCTGCTCGTAGATCATACGAGTACCTCGCTCGGTGTCGTCGAATCCGCGTTGCATGCCGGCTGGTAGGGTAAGTCGATGAGGAAGGTGGCACCGTGGCCTAGACCATCGCTCTCGACGGTTAGCGTGCCCCCCATCTCGCGGGCCGCGTTGGCACAGCTATGCAAGCCGAACCCGTGGCCGGTCTCTTTGGTCGTGAAGCCGTGAGAGAAGATCTTGGTCAGGTTCTCCGGCGCGATGCCGACACCGTTGTCGGTCGTCGCGATCCGCAGGCGGTCCTCGCCGTGCCGGTAGATCTTGACCACGAGCCTCCGTCCCTCGGTGCGGCTCTCGGTGAGGGCGTCCTTCGCGTTCTTCAGCAGGTTCACGAGGATCTGGGCGAGCTTCTGCTTCTCGACCATCACCTCGGGGAGGTCTTCGATCTCGCGAACGACTTCCACCTCGTGCTTGTTGAGCGATGAGGCGTTTAGCAGTTCGGCGTCGTCGATCAGCTTCGGCAGGAAGATTGGTTCGAGCAGCCCGGAAACGCCGGCGTACGACTGCTGCATCGCGACGATCGTCTTGACGTGTTCGAGGTGATCGATCAGCGAGGCGAGCTCACGGGCCTCGCCGTCACGCTCTTCGCAAATCTTGTCGGAGACACGGGCGAGGAAGTCGGGGAGCACCTTGCCGCGTTCATCCTGGGTGATGAAGGTCGCGAGGTCCGATTGCTCACGCATCAGCTCGGTCGCTTTCTTCAGCGACGGGATACGCGAAGTCCGCAGGGCTTCCTCGACCAAGTTCGCCGAGACATTGATGCTGTTCAGGACGTTCCCGACGTTGTGCAGCACGCCCGTGGCGACCTCGGCCTTGCCGGCCTGGTGCGAGAGCTCCACCATCCGGTTGTTCATCTCTTGGCGCTCGTGCATCTCACGCTTGAGCTGGTCGTTCGCCTGCGATAGCTGATCGGTCCGTTGGGCGACCCGGGCTTCGAGTTGGTCGTGGGCATCGCGTAGCTGCGTCTCGCCCCGCTCGATCTCGTCGAGCATCTGGTTGAACCCGCTGTAGAGTTCGCCGATCTCGTCGCTGGCTCGGTGTTCGACCCGGATCGCGTAGTTGCCCTCTTCCGAGATCGACTTCGCCGTCGCGGCGAGCTGGAGGATCGGTTCAGAGATGAACTTCTCAAGCCGCAGGGTGAGCACCGACGCCACCGCCAGGGCCAGGGCCATCGCGAGGAACACGGCGATCAGGTTCGCGGAGAACTGTTGATTGAGGTCTTCGAGCGTCGCCATGAGATAGATGGCGCCGATCCGTTCCCCGTCATCGATCACGGGGAGCAGCAGGTCGAGCCGGCCGTTGGCGTAGGTATGGCCGAAATCGGTCGGGATCGTCGGTGCGAATTCGACTGCCTCGTCACGTCGGTAGGTCGCGAAGGCCTCGTCTAAGTCATCCAGCAAGCAGGTGTATTGGATCGTGGGGCGATTGTTCAGCGTGGCCAGCAACTCAGCGGCCGCTTCGACCTCGCCGAATGACAGGGCGGCCGTGCTGTTTGAAGCGATCAGCTGAGCGAGCGCGGTCAGTTGCTGCGCTTTGGAGCTCCTCGCCATCTCAACGCCGTTCGCGACGAACATCGTCGAGGCGAGCAGCAGGGCGAGCGTGCTAACGGCGAGCACGAGGGCGACGACTTTGCCGCGGATTGAGTTGAGTTTCGTCGGGATGATCATCGTTCGATCCTCCACAACAGATGATCGCCTCGGCCGACCAGCGAGGCTGTCTGCGGAGCCTGGCGGGGCCACGTGCCCGGCAGCAAGCCAGCCGCGGCCGCCTGTGGCGTCTGGTCGGCCGGCGTGTTGACTACGCGGGCCAGCTTGAGCAGCTTCGCGTTGACCTTCAGGCCACGGAGGCGGGTCTCGGTGACATTGATCTCGAACCCGATGGTGCCGTCCCCGTCGAGGTACAGATTGAGCGGGGCCGGGGGGGGGCCGGTCAGGCCGACGTCACTGACGATCAGCAACGGGTCATTACGGGTCTCTGAAACCGCCTGCTCACGCACGGCGGCGTCGATGGCGGAGGAGAGGAAAAGCACATGGCACGGGCGTTCGCTGCTCCACTCGGTATAACGCTGGACCACGATCGGCCGTGTCGCTTGGTGGCGTTTCTTGGCGATCTTGTCGAGGCTGCGGCCGAAGGGGTCTTCGCCTAGCACGCCAATCACGAAGGGAGTCGTCTCACCCTCGAAAGCCTTGGCGGGCCACTCGACATAGCGAGTGAAGTTGTAGAGGTAAGCCACCTTCACACGATTCGCCTTGGCTATCTCGACACTCGGGCCCGCTGCCGGAGCGGCGGTCACGCTTGCCAGGATGAGCGGCAGAACGGTCAAGCACTTGAACCGAACAAGGCGTACTGTCTCCCGCCACGCACGGGGCGTGGGTTGGGTGGGACAACGGTAAGCGGGCTTGGAGATCACTTGCCTTACACGCACGGTGCGAAATCAAAGGGCGACAGCGAAGTCTAAGTCCCGAAAACGCGCAGGGGAGCGAAGGCGGCTTGAACCGCCAGCAGCAGCGACGGAGAGCCGAAGAAGAACACCAAATGCGTTCGGAGAACCGATCAGAAGGGCCGATTTCGCACCCGCTCGCGACGCCTGTAGGGGTCGTGACGGCACATCGTATTTCCCACATTCCGGCGCGTAACCGCAGGCTCAGTATTCCATCTCCAGCACGCCGTAGACGCCCCGCTGGACTTCGGTGTTGAGTTGGCCGAATGCGGAGGAGAACCATTCAGAATGGCTGTTGTCGAGCAGGTTCTGGCCGACAACGGAGGCCCGGGCGTGATCCGAGAGCCGACACGAGAGCCTCAGGTCGAGCGTGAGATAGCTGTCCAGAGGGGGCGAGAACTCCCACGGGGAGTCGACGTAACGCATGGTCGCATCGAACTCGGTTTCGCCCGGCAGGTCCCAAGACGATCGCAGGTAGACGATGTTCTTCGACCCCGAAGCCAGGCTGATGCCGTTCTCATCGAAGCCGCTGAGGAAAGAGTAGTTACCGATCAGACGCCAGTCGTCGGTCATCTCCAACTCCCCGGTCAACTCCACGCCGTAGAGTGAGCCACCGGCCTCGTTGGCGAAGTCGAAGGTCAGGGGGCTGGTTGGCACCTCGGTGATGATGTCTTCGTAGACCGAGTAGTACCCCGCGATGTCCCAGTTAAACCAATCGGCCGGCTGAGACCGGTATCCCAGCTCGTAGGTGATAACATTCTCCGAGTCCGTTTCCTGGTTGCCGCTGAAGACGATCGGGAACCCGGCGAACTCACCGAAAACGACCTGGGCATCGTCCTGGAACCGTCCCGGGGTGCGGACCGCGCGAGACACCGCTGCCCAAGCGACGCGTCGCTCGTCGAGCACGGCGAGCAGCCGAGCGCTCGGCTGGACATCGATGCCGCTGAAATCGTAGTAAGAGAGCTTGGCCCCGATCGTGAAGAAGAGCGAGTCGTCAACGAGTTCGATCTCGTCCTGGAGGAAGCCGCTGACCAAATCGATGCTTGCGGTTTCTTCCGAGAAGATCAGGAGGCCGGGCGTGGTGGTGGTCGCGATGGCGTCGTCGACGTTGCGGTACTGCAAGCCCCAGATCACTTTGTGATCGTGGCGGGGCTTGAAGTAGTGCTGAAAATCGATGTCGTACGTGTCCCAGCGGATCCGGTTCGCCAGTTCGTTTCGCTCGGCGTGGTCGTAGTAGAACTGCAGCGTGGAGGCGCTGGTCTCGCTGTACTCGCGGGTCCAACGACCGAGCACATGCCGGCCCTCGAAGGTCGGCGAAGCGAGCGTCACCCCCAGGAAGGGCAGATCGTTCGTCGTGCCGCTCGTTCCATCGTAGATGCCGGCGTCGAGCGTCATCCGGTCGCAGCATGTCGGGTTCCAATCGAGCCGGAGGCCACCCCGGCTGGCCTGGGCGCTGTCGTTCGCGGGCAGGGTCGGTGAGAACTGCTCATCGCGATCGAACCACTTGCCCCAAGCCCGCCAGTTCATCGAGTTATCGGCGTTGCCCCCACCGACGCGTGCCCCCACCAAGCCACGCTCTTCGGTGCCGCCTCCGGCGATGACATAGGAACCGCGGGTGTCCTTCGAATCCTTGGTGAGGATGTTGATGACCCCGTTGACCGCGTTCGCTCCCCAAACCGTTCCGCCCGGCCCGCGCACGACCTCGATACGCTCGATGTCCTGCATGAGGAGATCGACCTCGTCCCACCAAACCCCCGCGAAGGTATTCCGGTAGACGGTCCGACCATCGACCTGCACCAAGAGCTTGTTCGAGTAGCGGCTGTTCACGCCCCGGATGCCGATCGCCCATTTGTTGCCGTCGACCCGAGCCACGTGGACGCCCGGCGCCATCCGGAGGGCTTCGGGGATGCTCCGCGCGCCGCTCCGGCGGATCATCTCTTGAGTGATCACGAACACCGCCGCCGGGCTGCGCCCCACGGTGCTCTCCTGACGAGACACCGTGGTGACAACCTCGTCGAAGGAACTGGCAACCGAGGTCTGCCGCAACTGCCCGATATCGAGATCGAGCAGGTCCTCGTCTTCCTCCTCCGCCTCCACGTCTTCGGCGACGGGCAACGTGGTGAACGGAGCGGTTGGTTCAGCGGCCCAACCGACGGCCGCCATCGAGGCGAGCCCCAACGCGCCTAACAGGGGCCGGATGCGACCCAGATGAGAGAGCTTCCTGCTCACAATCGAACTCCGTTTGCCCTGAACGGTCTGAGTACGCCGCACTGACGACTCCGTGGCCCACGCGGATGCTGCAAACCCCACAAGGTTTCGTTTTACGAAGAAACGAAGGGACTGGTCGACGCACCGCGACACAACGCTTATCGACGAGACTCGGAAGGGACGTCGGCCAAGGCGAACGAGCGGTAAAACCTTCGCCAAACCATCGATCAGGATGTGGTGGACCGCACAACCCGGAGTCAGTGCGAATCGACCTCGCCCGTTGTGATCTGACGAGTCGGCCGGCAGCCTCCTCTGCTCACGCGACCATTACGCCCCGGTGAGGCAGCCCCTAAGATCGGCCCACAACGGCGAAACAGCAGCAGGGCGTACCAATCGTGGCAACCAAGCAGATCACCTCGACCGAAGAAGCGGCGGAGATCCTCCGTGCCGGGGGTCTCGTCGCGTTCCCGACCGAGACGGTCTTCGGCCTCGGCGTCGATGCCACGAACGAACAAGCCATCGAGCGGCTCTTCGCCGCGAAGGGGCGTCCCGGCGACAACCCGCTCATCGTGCACGTCGGCCGCCCGCAAGATTGGTCGCAGGCCGCCAGCGAGCTGACCCCCAGTGCCGAGGCGTTGCTGCGATCGTTCGCCCCGGGGCCGCTCACGGTGGTCCTGCCCAAGAAGCCGGGCATCTCACCCCGCGTCACCGCCGGGCTCGAGACGGTCGGCCTCCGTGTGCCCGATCACCCGATCGCCTCAACGATCCTGCAACAGGCGGGCGTGCCGATCGCGGCCCCATCGGCCAATCGCTCGGGGCGTCCGAGTTGCACGACCTGGGAGTCGGTTTTGGAAGACCTCGATGGCCGGATCGACGCGGTCTTCTGCGAAGACAGCCCCGGCTACGGCATCGAATCGACCGTCGTGGATTGCACCGGGCCACGCCCCGTCCTCTTGCGACCGGGCGCCGTGACGATCGAGCAGATTCGCCAAGTCGTTCCCGAAGCCGTGGAGCGCTCGGACAACCGAGCCGAAACCGATACCGCCGAGCGTGCCAGATCGCCCGGCTTGTTGCATCCTCACTATCAACCGGCAGCGGAAGTCCGGCTGGTCGACTCGCCACCGTCTCGCGAAGCGATCGACCAAGCCAACGCCGCGTACTGTGGCATGACCGCGCCAGACGACGAGAGCGACTTCGCCCTACTCGCCGTTCACGAGACCGTCGAGAGCTACGCGGCCGGGTTTTACGAGTTCCTCCGCGAAGTCGATCGACGGGCGATCCGGACGGTCTTTGTTGAGGAAGCCCCGTGCGGTGGGATCGGTAAGGCGTTGCTCGATCGCCAACGCCGAGCAGCGGGCGGATAGACGCTCGTCAACGCAGGCGCGTTCGTAAAGGCAGCTCGCCAGCGACACGGTGGTTTGGATTATGCTGGATCGATCACACCCAACCTCCCGCCTCGGTTCACCAATGTCGCCCCGTTGTTTGGCAGCTCTGCTGATCGCTCTGCTTGGATTGTCTTGCCAAGCCAAAGCGGCCCCCCGCCCCATGACGCCGGTCGATCTGCTCGACCTGCCAACGCTCAGCGGGGCGAAGCTCTCGCCGGACGGCAAGCGGCTGGCCTACTTCCGGTCCGACTCGGACTGGGAAGACAACCGCCGCCGGGCATCGGTTTGGCTCACCGATACCAAGACCGGCGATTGCCGGCAGCTCTTGCATCGCCGGAAAGACCTCGGCTCGCTGGCTTGGTCGCCGGAAGGCAACTACCTAGCGTTTAGCGCTGACGGCGGAGAAGACCGTGCCGACCAAGTCTACCTGCTGCCGCTCACCGGCGGCGACGCCTACCAATTGAGCGAGCATCCGACCAGCGTCAGCGAGCTGTCGTGGTCGCCCGGATCGGACGAGTGGGTCTACTACCGGGCGCGGGACGAACGCCCCGAAGCCGAGCCAGAGATCAAGACGCTCATCCGCCCGTTCGATAAGCCGCTCGCCTCGCAGTTGTGGCGAGTCAGGGTGTCGGATGGCAAGCGTGAGCAACTCACCACCGGCTCGCAGCACGTTCGCGGCTACGAGGTGACCGAGGCGGGACTGCTGGTGCTCCGTGCATCGGGCGCCCTGATCGACGATCGCCACGGCTCGACCACGCTCTGGCGGATGCGGCCCGACGGCACCGACCCCAAGCAACTCGCAGGGCCACAACACACGATGGCCAATGTGCGGCTATCACCGGGCGGCGAATCGATGCTCTACCTGGCCGACGTGAACAGCGAGGGGGAGCCCTACTACGAAACCAACCTGTTCGTCATCGACACCACGGGCGAAGCCGGTCAGCGGCAGTTGATCGAGGATTTCCCGCACGAAATCCTCGCGGCCGAGTGGGGGCCGTCCGGCGAGATGATCTACTTCTGCGCCAACCTGGGCGTGCACAGCCAACTCTTCGAGCTGGACGTCGCCAGCGGGGAGACACGCCAACTGACGTCCGGCGAGCACGAACTGCGTGACTGGGAATACTGCCGCCGGCAGGACGCCTTCGTGATGCTCCTCCGCACGCCGACCTCGCCGGGCGACTTCTGGCGGCTCGATCGCGTCGCGGGAGAAGACGCCGAGGCCGGCCCGACCCGGCTGACCGACTTCTACGATTCGCTGGCCGACGAGTTCCAGCTCCCGACCCAGAGGGCGATCCGTTGGAAGGCGGCCGATGGCGCCGAGGTCGAGGCCCTGCTCACGCTCCCGACCGACGGCTCCCCCGCCCCGCACCCGCTGGTGGTCCAGAGCCACGGCGGCCCACGCAGCTCGATCAAGTACGGCCTTTGGCGATGGGGCAACTACCAGCCCGTCCTGGCCGCGAAGGGCTACGCGACCCTCTCGGTCAACTATCGTGGCAGCACCGGCTACGGCGAGGCGGTCCACCGCGACATGGTCGGCAACTACTGGCGCAACGCCCACACGGATGTCCTCTCCGGCGTGGAGCACCTGGTCGCCGAGGGCATCGCCGATACGGACCGGGTCATCGCGATGGGCTGGAGCGCCGGCGGCCATATGACCAACAAGCTGATCACCGTGACCGACCGGTTCTGCGCCGCGTCGTCGGGCGCGGGGGCCGTTGATTGGGTGTCGATGTACGGCGAGAGCGATACGCGGTTCAACCGCTCCCCGTGGTTCGGCGGGGCGCCCTGGCAGAAAGACGCCCCGCTCGAGGCGTTTCGGGCGCAGTCGCCGTTGTTCGAGATGTGGAAAGCCAAGACGCCGACCCTGATCTTCGTCGGCGAAGAGGACCGGCGTGTGCCGCGCACCCAGTCGATCCTGATGTCTCGGGCCCTGACCGCCGCCGGGGTGCCGAACCGGCTCTACGTGGCCCCGGGCCAAGGCCACGGCTGGGGTCGCCTCGACCAACGGCTCTTCAAGATCAACACCGAACTCGAATGGTTCGAGCGGCACGCGCGGGGGCGTGACTACAAGTGGCAACCTAAACCCGAGTGAGGCAGCGTTAGCGTGGCCGTGCTACGGTGTGGGCACCAGTCGGGCGTTTAGCCACAGGGCCTCGTCGCCCGCGTCGCCGTTGTCGGCGTAGTCGATCACGAGGGCGAGGGCCACGGCGTCGGTTGCCTCGATATCGATCGCGACCGCCGGATCACCCACTCGGACAATCGGGCTCTCGTAAGCCGCCTGGAAGGCGCCGCCCTTCACGAGGTAGACGCGGAAGGCCACGCTGCCCAGAGCGGACGAGTCGCTCGGCGGGTCGGCGACGGCGAGCTCGGCCTGGAAACGCTGTGGTGTGCCATCGAGCCGGTAGATCAATCGCGACGCGCTGTGCATCGCCAGCCCCTTGGCGGATCGTTTGCCACCGCCCACGAGCTGGCCGCCACGGATTCGGCGGTCCTCGGCGTACGGCCACTCCAAGTCGAGGTAGGGGGTGTGCCGGTAATCGGCGGGCTCCAGGTCCGAGAGATAACGAACGCCGCCGCCAAGCGGTTGGAGGAAGGCGAGTTTGCTCGACTCTCCGGTGATTGTGGTACCGGCCACTTCGAGCTCGTAGGTCGCTTCGCTGACACGCACACGGTCGGCGTGTAGCAAGGAGCCATCCGTTAGTCCGACGAGGCACGCCGCGTCGCCCTCGTTCGGCTCGACCGCCGCCATCCGCAGGGCGGCGACTTCTTGCAGCGTGGTCTCGACCTCCGTGCCGGCGACGTCGATTGTCAGCTTGTCGCCCGTTAGGCCGACGATGCTTCCGAACACCCGATCGCCGTTGGTCAGGATCGCCGCGTCGGTGTTGCCTTCCTCCTGATCCGGGCCCCGCGCAAAGGACTCAATCAGCCGACGGGCCGCGTCGGCGTCGAGGAGGACCCAATCGATCGCCTCGCGGGAGAACTCGTTCCAGCCCTTGCCGCGGCGCAGCTTGACCCGATCGCCCTCGATCTGAATCAAGCCGCTGGGCGACCACGCGCGGTCGCTGAGCAGGCGAGACCCGTCGTTCAGGATCAGCCCCGAACGCCGGGCCGCTTCCCTCGGCTCGCCCCAGGCGATGAACGACTCGAAGCGTTTCTCTTCGCCCTCCACCGCAAGCGTGGCGGCCTGTCGATCGGCGGCCGAATCGTACGCGGCAAGGGTTGCTCCTTCGATCGTTTGGCCGGTTGCCAGGACGAGGCTCTCGTTGGCCCCGGCAAGCGACGCCACGCAGGCCAGCCAAGCAACAGCGGCAGAAGATCGGAACACGCGGCGGGTCCTGCAAAGGTCGATTGGCAAATCGCCACACGGTGCGGGCTATCGCTGGAAAATCGGCAACTGGTTGTTCGGGGTCTGCAAGATCACGCACGACATCGCCGTGGCGTAGGCCGGGCCGTTGCCGTCTTGCCAGGCGCCGTTGGCCCCCTGCGAGGCGACCAGCATGTCACGAACCACCGGGTACCAGTTTTCCCAACGCTCGCCGCCCGCCTGCCACATCGCCTGCACGGCGTAGTAGTGGCCGTAGTAGAAGTGGCCGCTGCGTCTTGCTCGACGGCCGACCGGCAATTGGCGATCGAGGTAGCGGAGGCCGCGTTCGAGGGCCTCGTCCTCGTACACGCCCGCACTATTGAGCGCCACGACGCCGGCCGCCGAACGCGGGAACTGGCTGTTGCGATCGCGGGTCGTGTAGCCGAAGCCGCCGTCGGCGACTTGGCAATTTTTGACGTACTCGATGCAACGATCGACCGTCTCGTTCGGCACGTGGATCCCCGCGTTGCGGGCCGCGCGGAGGGCCATGATCTGGCAGATCGTCACGCTGATGTCGGCGTCGGTCGGGGTCGGTTGGTACCGCCAGCCCCCCTCAGGATTCTGGGCCGACACGATCAGCCGGATGCTCGCGGCGAGCTTCTCGCGCAGGTCGTCGCGGGGCGACATGCCGTAGGCTTCGGCCAGGAAGAGCGCGGCGAAGCCGTGCCCGTACATCGGGCCGTGGCTGGTCGCCCCGTCGACGGCGATGAAGCCGCTCGGCTGGGTGTTCTCGCAGAGGAAATCGACGCACAACTGGCAGTTCTCGCCATACGGCCCACGGCCGGGCGAGCTGCCGCTCCCCATGAAGGCCATGCCGGCCAGGGCGACGACCGCCGGGTTGCTGCCCATCTGCCGGCCCCCGCGCGCCCCGCCGAAGGTGCCGTTGGGCGATTGGGCGGCGGCCAAGTAGCGCAGGCCACGCTCGATCGGGCGATCGGCCGGGCCGATCATTTCGAGGGCTGTCTCTTCCGGCGTGGCCGCCGGCTCCTGCGCATCGGCCTGCGACACGAAGACCAACAGCAGCGAGAGGACCAGCGTTGAGGCTCTGCTGAGGGCAGGTGTCACGGCGACTCCTGGGCGGTCCGTTCGGCCAGCTTGCGGTAGTACTGCTGGAGCTCGTCGCGGTACTCGGGGAGGAACTCGCTGCCGGCCCCTTGCAGCATCCGCTCGCGCATCCGCTCGGGGAGGTGGCCCCAAGCGGCCTTCATCAAGCGTTGCTGCTCTTCGGGGGTCGCGGCGTTCGGTGCGCCGGCCAAGGAGGTGGTGCCCGATTGGTTCGCCTTCTGCCCCGGCTTCTTGCCGGGCTTGCTGCCCGGCTTGTCGCACTGCCCTTCTTTATCACACTCGCCGTCTTTGCATTCGCTGGGCTTCGGTTGGCTCCGTTTGGACGCCTGCTTCTTCTGGCCGCTCTTCTTCCCCGACTTCTTGCAGCTCTGGCATTGCTTCTCCATCTGAGCGATCAGCTTGTCGAGCTCGGCGACCACTTGCTTCTGGACCGGGACGGCTGCCTTGTTGTCGGCGTCGTCGCGGATGAAGGACTCGGCACGCCGCATGCCGCTGACGACGCTCGCCAACGGCGAGCCGCCGACGTCTTCGCCGGCCGTGTCGCGGGCGCCGTCTTGGAGGAGCCGCTTGAGCATCTCTTGGTCGGGGAGCCAGTCGGCGCCCTGCTTGTCGGCCGCGGGCGAGAGCGACTTGGCGAGGTCTTTGTCGAGCAAGCCGTCGCCCAAGTTGCCGATGCCGGAGTTGCCGATGCCGGGGCCGGTCGCGGCGAACGCGGTTGCTGTCATCACAAACGCCGCGATGGCGAGTGTCGAGCCGATTCGCAAGCTACGCATGGGGGCCTCGGTGGCTGGCTTGTTCGGTGGGGGACTATTGGTCGGCTGGTTCGGCTTCGGGGTCATTATCGCGTTCGGAGAGCTCCAAGGCCAGCTCGGCTAGGCGTCTTTGCTCGGCGGCGAGCTCCTTACCCATCTTATCCCATCCTTGGGGGAGCGGCTTTCGAGTGCGTCGAGCCGCCGCCACATCGGCCTCGTAGGCATCGGTTTCGCCCAAGACTTCTAGTTGCATCAACCGCAGCATTTTCAGCTCGGCCACCTCGATCGGCGACGGGGGCGGGGGTTCGCCGCCGCCACCACCGCCGCCACCACCGTTCTGCTGGCGTTCCTGTTGGTCTTGTTGTTCCTGTCGCAGGACCTCCTCGATCTGACGGAGCCGCGCCAACGCCCCCGACTCGAGCCGCTGCGTCCGCCGGCCGATCTGCGCCTGGGCAAGCCGATCGCCGGCCGCCGAGGCCTGCTCCGCCGCGCCCGAGAGGGCCAGCTCAAAGACGGCTCGCTTCGACAGTTCCTTCGCGAAACCGGCCAGCTCTTGGCTCAGCTCGCGTTCGTTCTTGGAGAGCGCGCGGGTTGCCGCCCGGATCTTCTTGGTCTCCGTGACCGAAAGCAGGCCGAGCGTCTCGTCGAGGACGCCGGACTGCCGCTCGATATAGCCGCCGATCCGTGCGGCGAGTTGATCGAGCAGGCGCTGGGTCTTCTGGTCTTCGAGTTCTTCGATGCGTTGGTCGATCTCCTTCTGCGCCTTGTCGAAGGACTGCTGCGCCTTGGCCAGTTGTTGTTGCTGGTCCTGCTGCTCTTGCTGGTCCTGCTGCTGGCCGCCCGCTTGCTGGCCCCCTTGGGAGGTGCTCTCGGCCGCTTGCGAGGCGGTCAGGCGTTCGAGTCGGCGGCTCATCCGCGACGCCTTGTCGCCGGCACGCTTGCGCGCGGCGGCAGTTTGGCGTGTCTCGGGCCGCCGCTTGAGCTCTTCGACCTGCTGCTGCAGTTCGGCCAGCTTCTGCTTTTCCTTCTTGAGACGCTCGACCAGTTCCTTCGGATCGGTCGTGGTGCGTTGCCTCAAGGCTTCGAGCATCGCCTTCAAGCCTTCGGCGGCCGCCTGCTGGCTGCGAGACGCCTCGCCCGGCTGGCTGCGTGCCAAGCTCCTCGACGCGTCGCGCAGCCGGCCGGCCACATCCGACTCGTCGGCCTCGGCGAGCGCGTCGCTGACGGCTTGGGCCGCGGTGCTCGCGTTTGGTTGGTCGGCCGGTTGGCTGTTGAGCAGCTTCTGCATCGCACGACGAAGCTTGTCGAATCGCCGCGTGGTCTCGGCCTGCCGGGTGAGCAGCTTCTCACGCTCGGCCTGGGTCGGGTTGGGCATCAGTTTGGAGGCCGCCGCCGCGGCTTGCTTCTGCGATTCGGCGGCGAGCTCGCGTTGCAAGGATTCCAGGGCGGCCGCCTCGCTGGCGAAGCGTTGGTAGTCGGCCCAACTCGTGAGCAAGTCGGCGACCTGCTCCAGGCCCTCGATCGCCGCCCGCTGCCGCGTATCGGCCTCGGCGAGGCGTTGCTCGAACTCTTGCTTCGATTCGGCGGGGTCGTCGCCCTTCGCGGCACGCTGACCGGCCCGGCGGGCATCGGCCAAATCGCCACGAGCCGCCGGCAGCTCTTGCTTGGTCAACCGCGTCAGCGCGTCGCCGGCCGCCGACAGCTGCGATTGCAACTCGGGGGCTTCCAGGCGGCTGCGCTGGAGGCTGTCGAGCAGCCGCCGAGCGGCCGCCGCCGCGCCGGTGGTCGGCTCGGCCACCGTGGCGGTCGCTTCGCGTTGTTGGAACTCAATCGAGGTCAGCCGGTCGAGGGTCTTGCGATCGATCTGGTCGGAGTTGCGGGCGTCAGCCCCGAGGCCTTGGGTTGCGTCGTTGGCGTCTCGTTGCGCGGTCAGGGCTTGCTGCACCTGCCCGAGCAACCGCGACTGGGCCTCGGCGAGCCGCGACAAGTAGTCCTCGCCCGAAACCACCAGCAGCCGGCGTGGCTCCGCGGTCCGCCCTTCGGCGGGTTGGTAGTCGGTCGCGGTCAGCCAGACCAGTAACTCGGTCCCTTCGGCCAATTCGAGTGGGGTCAGGTCCCAGTCGTGGGCGATCGGGCGTTCGTCGGTTCCGTTCAGCGAATCACGCGGCGGCGGCTCGACGCCACGATCCAGGACAGCGACCCGCTGCGGCTCGGGAGCGGCGTCCGCGTCGGTCGTCGGCTTCGACCACTCGGCCTCGATCTTTTGGATGGCCAAGTCGTCGGTGGCGGCACCCTTCAGAGCAACCAGCATCTGGGTCGTGACGACCATATCATCGACGCTCGATCCCCACTCGACCTTCGGCGGCTTATCGGCGATCACCTCGTAGCGGTGCGGGCCGACCACACCGACCACGCCCGACTCGGCGGTGAGCCTGACCTCGTAGGTGGCCGTCGAGGGAGTTGGCTTGGCCTCCCATTCGGCCGCGAAGACTTGGGTATCTTCTTCGGGGGTAACTCCCAGCGGCAGGCTTTGTTCTCCTGGAAGCAGGGCTTTGCCTTCCTTCAACTCCTTGTCGGCGGTTCCTTGCAGGCGGAGGAGCGAACCGGCGAGCACCCGCAGCGGACCCGAGGAATCGCTCGCCGGCAACCCGCTGTAGGCGGGCGGGGTGACTCGGACCTTTAAGTCGGACGCCGTCGGCGGGTCAAGCACCGCAAGCTCTCGCCACGGCATCGTGTGGTCGTCGCCACCGACAAAGCGATACGCGAAGGGACGCTGCACCTCGTCGCGCGAGGCGATCGCTTGGTCTCCCACCAGCTTCGCCGGCAAGGACTCGTCGCGGGCCGCGCGTTGTTCGTCGGACGCGAAGCGATACTCGACCCGCGTGTCTGCCGGGATATCCCCCCGCTCGTTGATCGCGGCTGCCTCGAAGAGGCCGCCACGCGCGAGGGTCGCTGGGGGATCGACCACCTTGAGCACCACCCGGCGGGGCCACGGGGCCTCGGCCCACGGCATCGCCAGCCGGTAGAGCCCGGTCCCCAACGCCGAGGCGTTCGTCAGGCCGAGCAAGGCAACGCCCGCGATGGCCGCCAGCGTGTAGCGAGTCGCTCGACGGAGCGGCGTCTTGTCGACGACGGTGTCGAAGGGCAGCTCGTTCATGCCGGTCGCCGCGTCGATCACGACAGCCCGCCGCAGTTCGGCAGACCCGGCCGATCGGTCTTCGGCATCCGAAGAGGCGAACTCGACCGCGCTGGCCAGCTTGCTGCCGAGCTCGGGCCGGATCGCTTGCAGGCGTTGGGCCACGCCGAGGCGTGTCGCGTCGCGTGGCGTGAGCCGCCGCCACGATCGGACGGCCGCCGCGACCGTGGCCACGATCACCGTCCCGGTGAACAACCAGCGGAGCCCGGGGTCGCTGAAGCGGCCCAGCCAATCGACCAACACCAGCAGCAGCGCGAAGCCAACCGCCGTGGCGAGCGTGATCCGCGCAGCCGTACCGGCGGCCACCGAACGGAGTTCGGCGGCGGTGCGGTCGAGGCGATCTAGGAGTGGTTTCGACAAAGTGTTTCTGTAGGCGTCGGCTTCGGGTGGCTAAGCCTCTGAGGCTCAGAGCATCGCGCGGCGTTTCCTCAAGATCCATTCGGCCGTCAGACAGGCCGTGATTCCCGCCAGCAGCGGCCAGCGATTCCAGAGTTCGATCGGCGGCAACGACTCCAGGGCGGTTGGTCGGCCGGGCGGAATCAGGTCGTCGAGCCGCTCGCGGGCTTCGTCGTAGGTGACGAAGGCTCCCCGCGTCCGCTCGGCGGCCGCTTCGAGCCCGGAGCGGTTCATCTCGGGCCGCGCGTCCTCGCCCAGCGGGGCGGCGACCTCGAAATCGGTCGTGATCGGCTCGGCACCCGCTTCGGCCAGCAACGCCCGGTACTTGCCTGGCGGCAGGTCACGCAAGACGGTCTCGTACCGCCCGCCACCGGCTCCGGCGACGAGTTCCAAACGGCGATCGGCACGCCCGGCCGCCTGCAGCACGACCGTGGCTTGGTCGCCGGTCGCGGCTTCGGGGCGTTGATCGCGCAGGCGGAGCCGCACGGCTTCGCCCGGCTCGTAACGGCGTTTGCTCGCGGCGAGTTCGACGCTGGCCGCGGACTCGGCTCGTTTGTTGCGAGCGAGCGAGCGGAGCGACTGCACCCAGTAGCGGGCGAAGAAGACATCGCCGACCCGGAATCGCCAGCGGTAGGTCGAATCGACCGCATGCATCACGACGCGCCCGGCACCGTAAAAATGCGACACGATCAACGGCGCCGGCAGCCCGCCGTCGATCCGCGCGGTCGGGTGAGCCGCCAGGACCTGGGCGGCCGGCTTCGGCGGCCCGATATCGGCACGCCAGTAGAGCGAGGGGAGCGATCGCCAAACCCGCTCGCTATCGGTCGGTGTGTCGCCCAATTCCATTGCGGCAGACTGTACGCCGAGCGGGGTTGGCACAACTTTGTAGCCGGCCCGCTCGCTGTAGCCGCCGAACGTCGCCCCGCTGATATCGGTCGGGGCCAAGGCGGCCAACGCGGAACGGTTGCGATAGGCCCCCGGCAGGCTGCGCGGCCCGGCGACCAGAATCACGCCCCCGCCCCGTTCGCCAACGAAGCGGCCGACCTCTTCCCACACGCTCCGCGGCAGGAGCGTCGGGTCGAGATCGATGAGCACCAGCACGTCGTACTCTTCGAACTCCTTCAGCCGCAGCGGCATCCGCGGCACGGCCGTCAGGTCGGCCTCGGCGTACTCGGGATCGGCTTCTTGCAGGTGGTGAGAGACCTGGATCGTCTCGTCGCGCTCGAGCAGTTGCTTCAGGTAACGGAACTCGTAGTTCGGGTAGCCCGCGGCGAGCAGCACGCGGATCTGGTCGTCACGGACCAGCAGCGTGTGGCCGAGCTCGCTCGGCGGGACGGTGTCGTCTTCTTGCCCGGCCACGGTCGCTCGGAGTGTGTAGCGAAACTCGCCCGGCTTCGCGGGGCGGTCGATCAGCCGGACCGAGGCGGTCGGCGTGTCGGCGCTGGGCGTGATGGTTTCGCTCGCCACCGGCTTCGAGGAACCTTCGCGGAAGAGTTCGACACGGACCGGCTTGCCCTCCAAGCCACGCGTGCCGAGGGTCGCCTTGAAGGCCACTAAGTCATCGACGAACGCCGTGTCGTCGGCGACCAAGTCCGAGAGCCGCGCCTCGGGCGGGGCCGTTTCGTCGCCGAGGCCCACCACGTACAGCGGGGTGCCGGCCCGGCGCGCGGCCTCGGACGCATCGACCAGCGAACGCCCCGCGGTGACCTGCCCATCGGACAACACAAGGACCCCCTGCAACGGGGCGGCGGGGCCGCCGTTCAAGAGACCCGTGATGGCGTCGCCCAGTCGGGTGGCCGAGTCGTCGCCGGCGGGGAGGGCCGGCGCGTCGCCTTCGGGGCCCGCACCGAGTTGGCCGGTGATCGCCTCGCCCTCGGCGGCGGGGGTCACCGCGGCATCGACCACGGTGAGTTCCAGCTCGTACTCGCGCCGCCATTGCTCCAGACGACGTGCATCGTCCGCTGTCAGCAACTGCTGAGCGGCTTCGTACCGTGTGACCTTCTTGTCTTCGCTCTCGATATCGGCACGTTGCATGCTACCGGAACGGTCGAGCACGATCGCCAACCGGGGCTTGCCATTGCGGCTGCCGGAGAAGACCGCCTCGCTGAGCATCAGCAGCAGCAAGACGATCGTCGTCAGCCTGAGCAGGCCGAGCACGCCCCGGTACGCGAGCCCGGCGGGCGAGGCTTCGTAGCGATAACACGCCACGACCCCGGCGATCGCGGCAACGGCGAACACGACCGTCACCCACGGCGCCCAAGTCCAGTGCGTCTGGAACCGCCAGACGACATCGGTGGCTTGCGCGATCGGCATTAAGGCTTGCCCGTTCATCGGCCGCTCCTCCCGAACAGGCACGCCATGGCCGGTTCGATCAGGGCGAGCATCAGGGCGCCGTAGAGCAGCCAACGATGGATCGGCGTGGAATCGGCCCCGGCATCGACCGAAGCGTCGCCTTTGCCTAGGCCTGCCCGGACTTCGATCGAATCGGGGAGCCGATCGGCCGAGATGACCGCCGGATCGCTCTCGGAAGGGTCCAAGTTGACGGCAACCGCCCCGGTCGGCGCGTCATCGACCGGGCCGTAGCGGTAGACGCCGGCAAGCTTGGTCGCCGCGAAGGTCCAGGTGCCGTCGGCGCCGGGGGCGAGGCGGCTCGGCTCGGCTCCTTCCGGCGGCGAGATGGCGACATCGGCCAGCGAATCGGGCGGCGTGCGTCCCTCGATCGGCTCGCCCACCAAGCGGCCGCCGCCGGTTGCCTCGTCGCGAGCCAGGTAGCGGACCATGCCTCGCACGATCGGCAGGAAGCTCGGCCAAGCGGGCAACGCCGTCCAGGCTTGGCCCGTCGCCGGATCGATCGAAGAGAGCGTGGCCGCTGTGGCCAGCAACGCGGTGCGGCCGCGGCCGATCCGCCCGGTCACGAGCAGCGGGTCACCATTCTCCAACTCAAGGACCACCGAGGCGGAGCCGCTGCCGTCGGACACCTCGATCGGGAAGTGCCTCATCACCGGCGTGTTGAGCAGGCCGGCCCGCTCTTGCCCGCGGAACGGTTGGGCGATCGGGTGGGCGTAGTCGAGCGGATCGACCCGGTACGACGGGGCCGCGATCGACGGCGACAGCCAACCGGGCATCAAGGCTCCTTCGTCGCGTGGCGGTTTCTCATCCGATCCGGCGACCGGCTGGGCGTCGGCGGCTACTCGGTGCAAGCCGCCGATGAGCGATGTCGCACCGATCTCACCGCGAGGCGGTGCCAGCAACCGGTTGTACCGGCCGGCGTTGACACGATCGCCGAGCAACAACGCCAAGCCGCCACCACGATCGACATACGCCTTCAATCGTTCGGCCTCTTTCGGCGAGAACTCGCGCACGTTCGATAGAAAGATACAGACGTACTCTTCCAGGTCGAGCGTCGGCAGGTCGGCGTCGGAAACGATGACCGGCTCGAAGGCCCCTTCGCCCGTCGGGTCGAGGGCGTCCGCCAAGTAGTCCGCCGCTCCCGGCGCGCCGGCCACGCAGAGCACCCGCACGCGGGGGCGGAGCGTGACCGCGACGAAACGCTCGTTGTCGGCCATGAGCCGATCCCCTTCACCCGCGATCCGCAGGCTGATCGACTTCGGACCGCCACGCTCGAAGCGGTGGACGAAATCGACGGGGGTCGGTTGCCCGGGCGTGAGCTGCACGCGTTGTTCGGCTGCGACGAGGTCGTCAACCACCAACTCGACAACCCGCTCGGCCGGCTTGCCGCCGAAGAGCCTCGCTTCGCCTCGGATTTCGACCGGGGCGGCCAGCGTCGGCAGGCCATCGGCGAGGGCGAGGCTCGTGATCGCCGCGTTGGGGGTGGAGGCTTGGCTCAGATCGACCAGGGAGAGGTCCGCGGCCTCTTCGAGGCGGGCAAACAGCTCGGCGGCGGCTCGGTCGCTCTGGTCGCTGGTCAGTGAAGCCCACGAGTTCGCGCCGAGGTCGCTCAGGAAGATGACTTCCTGCCGGCGACTCGAGCCCGCCTTCTCGTCCGCTTCGATAAGCCGTGTCGCGGTTGCCATCGCTTGTGTGAGATCGGCCACGCCCTGCGACGGGGTGATTGCTTCGATCGCCCGCCCGGCCGCGCCGGCGTCGGAGATCGGCCGGCCGAGCGGCGTGCCGGCGTCGGCGCCCATGACGACCAGCGAGACCGCATCGCCCGCCCGCGTCCCATCAGCGATTGCTAGCGCGGTCCGCTTCGCGCGATCCAGAGCGGTCTCGCCATCGGCATCGAGACCCGACATCGAAAGCGATGCATCGACGACCACCACCCGATGCGTCGGGGTTCCGCTTCCCAGCAGACCGCTATCGAGCAGCGGCTTAGCGGCTGCCAAGGCGACAAAGATCAGCAGGAGCGTTCGCACGGCGAGCAGCAGCCAATGCTGCAGCCGGAGCCGACGGGCCTGCCGTTCCAAGGCGGCTCGCAAGAAACGCACGGCCGCCCACGCCGTCTCGCGGTGCGTCTGCCGCATCCACAGGTGGATCAAGATCGGCGCAGCGGCCGCCGCCAACCAACCGAGCATGGCAAGGTTGGCGAAGCCGAGGGCGACGATTGGCGTGGGCAGGGTCAACGGCTAGGTGGATTGAGGAAGGGAGATGAGGGGATGATAGGGGATAGGGGGATGGTCGCTTACTGCTGATAGTCGGCTTGCCGCGGGAGCTTCTTGGGGAGTGATAGGAACTGGATAATGGTCTTGCTGTTGCTACGCGCTAGAACGGCAAACTATGGATAAGACGAAAGACTCTTCTGCGGCTGTTTGGTTGGAGAGCAAAGCCCGATCACACCCGCCGCTTGCGATCCCCTTATCTCCAATCATCCCCTCATCTCCCTTCATATAGTCTCCTAACGCAACCGAGCCTGGCGGTGGTGCAGGTAGGCGGTCAACGCCGCGTCGAGCGGTCGGTCGGTTCGCAGCAGCACGTAATCGGCCCCCTGGGCTCGGCAGCCGGCGGCGACCTCGGTCTGGAAGCGGTTGAACTCTTCGCGATACGCCTTGCGGAGCCGGACCGGATCGACCAGCAACTCGCCGAGTGCTTCGAGCCCCTTGAAGAGCGTCGGCTGCTGGAACGGGAAGTCGAGCTCTGCCGGGTCGAGCACGTGCATGACGATCACGTCGTGCCGGCGATGGCGGAAGTGCCGCAGGCCGGCGAGCAGCGACTCGGGGTCGTCGAACAGGTCCGAGAGGATGATCACCACGCCCCGCCGGGTGAGCCGCTCGGCCAGCTCGTGGAAGATCGGCCCGGCGGCGGTCTTGGCCCGCTCGCCCCCGGCGCCGATCGCGTTGACGACCGGCGTCAATTGCGACGGGCTGCCGCTCGGTTTGAGGAGCGTGCGGAGTTGGTCGTCGAAGGTCGCAAGGCCGACCGCGTCTTGTTGCTTGAGGATCAGGTAAGCGAGCGCGGCCGCGGCCGTTTGGGCATACTCGAGCTTCGACATCGGGGCGCCGTCGGTCGAGTCGCTTGTGGCTCGGTCCGGGCGCTGACGCTTCCGGCTTGCCTGAGGGCCACTCTGGTACGTCATGCTCTCGCTGATATCGAGCACGAGGTAGCCGATCAGGTTGGTCTCTTCCTCGAACCGCTTGAGGTAGATCCGGTCGCTCTTGCCGAACGCCCGCCAATCGACATACCGCAGGTCGTCGCCGGGCACGTACTCACGGTGCTCGGCGAACTCGTTCGAGAAGCCTTGATAGGGCGAGCGGTGCAACCCGCTGACGAAGCCCTCGACGATCCGCTCAGCGCGCAGCCGCAGGCCCTTCAGCCGCGCGAGCACGGCGGGGTCGAGGAGGTTCGGCTTGGCGGATGGCATGGGGTTGTTGATTAACCGCGGAGACGCGGAGGACACGGAGAGCGCTATCCGCTGGGGTATAATTCGCTGTGTGTAGGGTCAGCGTGCTCCCACTGACAGCCGCTGTCGATGAGCATGCTAATGCACTCACTCAAATCGGTAGCGGCAGGGATGTTGAGTGAAATGTAGGATTTGGTTGCACCTTCGTAAGAACAGCCAATGGCTGTTAGGTTCTCGAGCAACACTAACGACTGATTCCCTTCGTCGTAGGGGGCATCGAAGATAATGCGGACCGTGCGATTCCCCGACTTTTCAAGGACTTCCTTGAAGGTGGGAAACTCTTGGTCTGGGTCGAATGGTGCGTAAACGACGTCTTCCCACGATACAGAGTAAGCGTAGAAAGGGCTGTTGTCTAAACGGTAGCGATCATCGCCGAGCGACTCCGCCCAGAGCGTTTCGACATCGCACGAGCCATCGGTACTTTCGACACGAAAAAGCACTTTGCAGTTTGGGTCGCCCATGTCCTCTCCGCGTCCTCCGCGACTCCGAGGTGAATCAACCTAAGCCGCCGCCTCGGCGGACGTGCTCTCTAGCAGCCGCTCGATCACGTCGTCGGGCGTGACGCCATCGGCTTCGGCGTTGAAGTTCGTGACGATGCGGTGGCGGAGCACCGGCTTGGCGACCGCCTTCAAGTCTTCGAGCTCGACGCAGTGGCGTCCGTGCAACGCGGCGCGGGCCTTGGCCGAGAGCACCAAGAACTGGCTCGCCCGCGGGCCGGCG
>CAYGUP010000005.1:85652-106352 GCA_964353155.1 uncultured Planctomycetaceae bacterium
CGCGGCGCGGGCCTTGGCCGAGAGCACCAAGAACTGGCTCGCCCGCGGGCCGGCGCCCCAGCTCAGGTAGCGATCGACCAAGTTGGCCTCGTTACCGGTTGCCATCGCCCCGCCGCGGACGCGGGTCTGACGCACCAAGCGGATCGCGTACTGGGCCAGGTGGTCGGCGATCGGCACGCGGCGGACCAGATCGGCGATGCCGGAGAGCTCCTCGGCGGTTAGCTGGGGCGTCACTTCCGTCACGGTGTCGGCGGTCGTTTGTTTGACGATCGCCAGCTCCTCGGCCTCGGTCGGGTAGTCGACGCGGACCATGAACATGAAGCGGTCGAGCTGCGCCTCGGGCAGCGGATACGTCCCCTCTTGCTCGATCGGGTTCTGCGTGGCGAGCACGAAGAAGGGCTGCGGCAACGCGTGGCGGTCGCCGCCGACGGTGACCTGCTTCTCCTGCATCGCTTCGAGGAGGGCTGCCTGGGTCTTCGGCGGCGTGCGGTTGATCTCGTCGGCCAGCACGATGTTGGCAAACACCGGGCCGGGCAAGAACCGGAACTCGCGGGTGCCGGATGCCTTATCCTCTTGGATCACCTCGGTGCCCGTGATGTCGGCCGGCATCAGGTCAGGCGTGAACTGCACGCGGCTGAACTGGAGGCTGAGCGAGTCGGCCAGCGTGCGGATGAGCAGCGTCTTCGCCAAGCCCGGCACGCCTTCCAAGACGCAGTGACCCCGGGCGAACAGGGCGACGAGCAATTGCTCGATCACGTCCTGCTGGCCGACAATCACCTTGCCAAGCTCAGCGGTGAGCCGGCGGTGCGTGTCGCCGAGGCGTTGGATCGCTTCAAGGTCCGAATCGGGAAGAGACATGGCGGAGGGGTTAGGGACTAGGGGTTAGGCATCAACGGACGCTGGGCTCGGTGCGTCCTAATTGGCTAGCGCTCGGAGCGTCTTCCATTAAACGCGAAATCGGCGTCGCGGGTTCCGTTTTATCGGCCGTCCCGAGCGAGGCGAGCAGGCGAATCCGCTCCGGACCTGCGACCAAGAGGCCGTAATCGGTCGGGATTAAGTTCGCCCCGGCGGCTCCGACCGGAGCCAGATCGATCGGCGGGCGGGTCTGCGAGCCGTTGATCGCGTCGAAGCAATAGAGGGCATCGCGTGTCGGCCAGAAGACCTCGCCTCCGACCACGGCGGCTTGGCCGATGCCACGTAAACCGGCCCGATCGCTCTGCGGCCAAGCGAATCGCCGGGCACCGGTCAGGGTGTCGTAGCTGGCGATCTGACGCCCCGCGAGCACAACGACCGATCCGTCGGCGGTCGAGGCCACGCCAGCCAGGCGGGCGTCTTGGCGGCGGTCGGCCTGCCAGAGCAAACGCCCCGTGCCGGCGTCCCAGGCCATGAGCTTGGTCGAGTCGGCGGGGGCGACGATCAACTGATCGCCCGACAAAACGCACGACGTCGCCGGCGTGGCGGGCGATTGGGTTCTTGAAGCCGCCAAGGCCCCCGGGTCACGCGGGTAGAGGCTGAGCCAACGCAACCGACCGCCCTGCGTGTCGAGCGCGGCGACGGCGCCCATCTCGGTCGCCAGGTAGAGCGTGTCGCCGGCGAGCTGCAGGGGCAACGACTGACTGCCGCCGAAACGGTTGGCCGGCTCGCCCGCGCCGAGGTCGGTCCGCCAAAGCTCACGCCCCGACCGTGCCGAGTAGCAAGCAACCGCCAAGCCGGCCCGCACACCGGGGCGGGTCAGAACGACATAAAGCCGATCGCCGCGCACGGTGGGCGGCCCGCCGAATTGATAGCCGGCGTTGCCATTCGGATCGTTTGGCTCGGTTGTTAGCCGGATCGCTATCTCACCGGGGTTCTCCGGATCGATGCCGATCAGAGCGGCCTCGATCGTCGGCAGGACCCGGCGGTTCCTCGGCTGGACGGTTGTCTTGGTCGTGCGGGCGTAGAGGCGTCCCGCTTGGAAGGTCAAATCCGGCGAGAGTCGGGTGATCGATTTCGCACGCGGCGGCGCCGGCTGACCGAACTGGATCACCTGTCGCTGACCGCCTTGGATGACGAAGCGGCGGGCGGCGATCTGGCCGACGTTCTGTTTGCCTGGCTGATTCCCTTGGTCGGCAATCGGCTCGGGGGTCTCGACCCCGGGCAATCGAAACTCACCGACCTCGCCCGTGACGAGATCGAGTTGCTTGAGCTGGCCACGCTCAACGTAGTACGCGTGCCGGGTTGCAACGGCCGGATCGAGCGTCGGCGTGCGGGTCGGCTCCGGACGGCTGGCCCGAATGTTCAACGCCGGACGCCCAAACAGGTTGACGCCCCGATTGATGACGCGGCGTTGGTTGCGTGCCAGCACGGGCGAATAGCTCGCGGCGGCGTCCCATGCCCAAGCGAGGTCAACAGCGCCAAGCGTCGCGTCCGCTGGCACGCCGGATTGCTGCTCGGCTAGCAAGGCCTCTAAGGCTTCCGGCAGCGACTGCTGGCGACCGGCGAAACGACCGGTTGCCTCGGGCGACAGACCGCGGAGCAAGCGGGCCTCGGCGGCCGCCCGGCGGAGGTCTCCCTCGCGGAGCGACGTCAGCGCCAGACGAGCAAGCACCATGGAAGAAATCGACTCGGCCACGTCATCGACCGTGGTCAACGGCAGAGCGGCGGGTCGTTCGGCTTGCGACCAAGCGGCCGCGACTTCGCTTGGTTCGGACGACGGATCGAGAGCGGCCAACGTGCACGCGGCCGGGCGGCCGATCGGGTCCCATGCCAGCGGGTCGAGTCGTTGCAGCCAACGCCGCGCCGCGATCGTGTCGCCCCGTTCGAGCGCGAGTTCGGCGAGGGCGAGCGTGGCATCGCGGCTGGCGGGCGTGACGGTGTCGTTGGCAACGACCCGGTCGAGGGCCTCCTCGTCGAGTCGGGCGATCGCCTGATCGACCTGCCGCCGCGAACTGCTGCCGAGCCGATCGCGGTAGACCGCGAGGCCTTCAGGCGGCAACGAGGCGAGCATCGTCTGCGTACGGCGCAGCACGGTTGTGTATCGGACGAAGGCGTCGGGCTCTTCGACGAGCAGACCAAGCGAGGCATCGGCCGCCTCTTTCGCGACTTCGCCCCCCGCTTCGGCTTGAACTTGCTCGACGAGGTCGATCGCGTCGTCCCAAGCCTTGTCGGCAACCAGCGCCTCGAATTGCAAACGCGTTCGTCGCAGCCGGCTGGTCACGCCCGCCGGTTGAAAAGGGCTGAGCCCCGAGAGCGCGACGCGCGGGTCCCGTGCCGCCACGGGAGCCGCCTCGCGAAGCAATCGGGGCTCGCCGAACTCTGGCTCCTCGCCCCAAGCAGGCGTTCTGACAACCATCGAGAGAAACGGCACGACCACCACTGCGAGCCAGACCGTCCGCGCAACGGGACCGACGGGCCTGGCGTGATACGGGTTCGCGGTCGAGCGGGGCGGCATCCGTGTCTCGAACGAGGGGGCGCGGGCAGAGGTCGGCTTAGCAGACGGTCCGTCGGACGCCCGGCCGGTCCGTTTAGTCTATCGCTCCGACTCGCCGCGGGGAAATCCGCCTCGCGGCCTACGCAACCTCGGACAAGAGATCGGCTGACGGATAGAAGTGGTAGAGCATCAGGTAAACCAGCACGCCGGTGATCGAAACATACAGCCAGATCGGGAAGGCCCAGCGGACGACGCGGCGGTGTTTGCTGCGGAACTCGGGGTTGTCGCCCGCACCGCTCAGGGCCAGCGTTCCTAGCCAAGCCGCCCAAAGCGCCAGGAACGGGACCGTCATCGCCAGCAACACGTGTGTGAGCAGGATGAAGTAGTAGACGTACCGAACGGCCCCCTGATGCGTGAATTTCACGGTCAGGTTGATCGCGAAGTGGTAGTAGAGGTAGCAAGCCAAGAAGGCCGCCGACACGCCGAGCGCGGCCCGCATGGCGTTCTTATGGGCGTGCTCCTTGCCCTGCTTGATGAAGACAAACGCCAACACAAGCAGGATCGTCGCCAGCGTGTTGAGGCCGGCGTTGACGTGGACGATCGGGTGACCGGCGGCGAAGAGCATTTGGTAGGCGCTGGTTGGGGGGAGCTAGTCGCTGGTTGGGGGCGCGAGCCTGCGGCTATCGTTTTTGGGCGACCCACCAACTCAAGCCAATCATGGCAACCGCGAAGCCAACCGTGACAACCCAGCAGAGCGGCTCGGCGGGCAGGCCCGTCGTATCGCCCGCGTCGAGGCGGTGCCGTAACGCTGCAACACCGTAGGTCAACGGATTCGCAGCGACCACTCCACCCAGCCAGCCCTCGGCACCGCGGCGGAAGAACGCGCCGGAGAGCAGCCACATCGGCAACAAGAAGACGCTCATGATCGCATGAAAGCCCTGCGTGCTATCCATCTTCCAAGCGAGGATGAAACCGAGGCCCGTCAGAGCGATGGCGATCAACGACATCGCCGCGAACACCAAGACGGCGTCGAGCGGGCCGGCGATCGAGACCGCTCCGGAGACGACTCCCAGCAACAGGAAGAGCGTCGCCTGGATGATGGCGATGGCCGCCCCGCCGAGGACCTTGCCCATCGCAATCGCCAGCCGCTGCGTGGGCGCCACGAGGACGCCTTGCAGGAAGCCCTCGTTGCGGTCCTCGATGACTGAGATCGTCGCAAAGATCGCGGTGAAGAGCAGGATCATCACCAGCGTGCCGGGGAAGAAATGCTCGTACCCCAGGTCGTTGTTCTTGAGCCCCTCGCTGAACAGCAGCCAGAACAGCACGGGCTGGACAAACCCGCCGATCACGCGGTTCCGCTGGCGGAAGAAACGCACCAGCTCGCGCCACGCGAGCGTGGCGATGACCTGCAGCGGTGGCGAGTAAGTCGTTGGGGTCATGCTTCGCGGTGGCGTGGTTAGTCGAATCGCTTGCCGGTCCGAGCGACGAAGACGTCCTCGAGCGTTGGCTTGCCGATGGAGAGCTCGTCGATGCGGTCGCGGAATTCGCCGTAAAGCCGAGCGGCAAGATCGGCTCCCCCTGCCCCGCTGGCTTCGACCCGCACCGTTCCGTCGAGCGGCGTCGCGGCGACGTCCAGCGCGGCCGAGATCGCTTCGGCGAGCTGGGTCGGCTCGGCCGTGCGGAGCGTGATCGTATCGCCACCGACCTCGGCCTGCAGGGCGGCCGGCGTATCGAGTGCGGCGAGGCGGCCTTCGTCGAGGATCGCGATGCGGTCGGCCTTCTCCGCCTCTTCGAGCAGGTGCGTTGTGGCGACAACGGTGACGCCTGCCGCCTTGGCCTCGCCGAGGGCACGCCACAAGTCGGCGCGGGCCGCCGGGTCGAGGCCGGTCGAGGGCTCGTCGAGCAACAGAACCTTGGGGCGGTGCATCAGGCACTTGGCCAGCTCGACCCGCCGTTGGAGGCCGCCGGAAAGGCTCTCAACGTAGTCGCCCCGCCGATCGGTGATCCCGAATCGCTCAAGGCCTTCGTTGACGCGTTTCTTTAGGTCCGCCCCGCCAATGCCGTACAGCCGGCCGTGGCAGCTCAGGTTCTCCTCGACGCGGAGCTTCTTATCGAGGCTCGGCGACTGGAACACCACGCCGAGCAACGACCGGACCGCGGCGGGCGAGGTGGAAACGTCGTGGCCGAGGAAGGAGATCGAGCCGGACTGCAACGGCATCAAGGTCGAGAGCAGCTTGAAGAGCGTGGTCTTCCCGCTGCCGTTCGGGCCGAGCAGGGCGAAGGACTCGCCCTGTTGGATGCTCATCGACACGCCGCGCAACGCCTCGCGCTCGCCGTACTGGTGCCGGACCTCGGCGATTTCGATCGCTGGATTGCTCAAAGAAGACTCGCCGGGTGTCACAGGATCAAACGCCAAACAGCCAGAGGGCCAACAGCCAGACCGGCACATAGAGCAGGCTGGTCCGCATCAGGCGGCGAGCGGTCGTGGTGCTGCGGTCGGCGAGGAACTGGGCCGAGGTCCAGAGCATCGCCACGCCGGCCAAGCCGACCGCGATGGCGTAACCGACCGCGTTCATGCCGGGCGACAGGAAGACCGGCATCAGGCTCAACGGCAGCAAGATGGCCGAGCCGACGACCGCTTGGATGCCCGCCCAGCGGCCGGACGGATCGAGGTTGGTCGACATCTTGTAGCCGGCGAGGCCGTAATCGTCTCGGCAGAGCCACGCGATCGCCATGAAGTGTGGGAACTGCCAGACGTACATCACCGCGACAATCGCCAAGCCGAGCGGGTCGGTCAGCGATCCACCGCCCGCCGTCCAGCCGATCCAGAGCGGGGTCGCCCCGCTGATCGCACCGACGGCCGTGTTCAGCCAAGTCCGCGGCTTCATCGGCGTGTAGACGCCGACGTAAGCGATCCAGGTGCCAACCCCCACCAGTGCCGGCAACATCCCCGCGTAGCGGGCCAGCAGCAGCGTGCCCAGCACCAGGGTCATGATCCCGAACCAGAGGGCCTCGTCCGCGGTAAGACGCCTCGACGGAATCGGGCGTCCCATCGTCCGTGGCATCATCGCGTCGCGTTCGCGTTCGAGCCATTGGTTGAGGGCATTCGCGCTGCCGGCGACCAGACACGTGCCCACGGTAACCGAGACCAGCACAGCGGCGGTCCATGGCGAGCCCGGCGAGCCGTAGCCTGTGGCGATGTGGAGCGTCGCCAAGACAGCGATTAGCTCGAGCATCACGATGCGCGGCTTGGTCAGCTCGACGTAGTCGCCCAGCTTGGAGAGCAGCGTCGGTTGTTCGGCGGCTGCCGGCAAGGTGGTTGCGCCTGGGCTCATGTGCGGCTTGCGGTGAGGGCGGGCGAGTCGGCTCGCCGCTCAGCAGGGTGGGACGAGGCGTCGGGACCGGGGGGACTCGCGGGACCGGAACGCAGAGCCTCGGAACGGGTGAGTGACAACGCGGCGTACCGTCGTCGGGTCGCGACCACGGCGTGGGCAATCGACAACCCGAGCAACAGCGAACCATTCGCGCTATGACCGGTGACCGTGTGGGTCTGGCCCCAACCGCCCGCCGTCGAAGCGGACATCGTACCCGCCCCGACCGTTGCCTCCCAGGCGTCGGCGGCAATCCCTTGCTGGGCCCACGCCGGTAGGCGGTACTTGGCGACCCAGGTCGCAACGCCTAGCGAGACCTGCAGGGTTAGAACTACCAGCAGGAAGCCCGCCAACCGCTTGCGACCAAGCCCAACCGGCCGTGTCCAAGCGACCCAAGCCGTGCCGAGGGTGACCAACGTAACGACCAGGGCACCCCACAGGTGCGTTTGGACATGCGTCGCGAACGTATTGAAGGAGCTATCCTCCGGCGCATGCCGCAGGGCCGCCCCTGCAACGAGTTGGATATAGGCCAGCACGGGCAAGAGCCAAACCCAGCGAACCCCGCCGGTTGCCCCGGCGTCCGCCGGAACGGGTGGTCGGCTGGTGAGGACGACCAAGGCAACGGTCAGGCCGAAGAAGAGTGGCCCGGTCGAGCCGTGCAGCATCGCGAGGAGGCGCTCGTTCAGCACGACCCGCAGTCCGCCAAGCACGCCCTGGAAGATCACGAGTCCGAGGGCGGCCAGCGCGAGCTTGCGGACGAGCGAGCTCTGGTCATTCCGCCACACGACGACCACGAGGCCAATCGTCAGCAAGCCGACGCCCGAGGCGAAGAGCCGATGGCCGTGTTCGACCAGCAAGTCCCAGGGACCAAAGAGCCAAGTCTGCCACGGGTAGAGGAACAGGTTGTAGCCGTACGTGCCGGGCCAATCGGGAACCGCCATGCCGGCGTCGGTCGTGGTGATGAGGCCACCGACCCAAATGAGCGGGAAGGTCGCGCAGCAAAGCACCCACGCCCATACGTGCGGCCAGCGAGACGGCTCGGCTTGGAGATTCTTCATCAAGACCGCCCCCCGGCTGGAAGCGTCTCAGACACTGATTCAGTTGTCGACAAGGTGGCGGGCGTGTTGGAAGTGGCTTCGTCCTCCCGGATCGTCATCAGCGAGCGAACGTAAGCCGTCACGGCCCGGATCTCTTCGTCGTCTAGCGCTGCGGTGTGCCCAGGGCCTGTGCCGCCGACGGCCGGCATCGGCGTGCCGGCGATGCCCTGATGGGTCCGCTGCATCAACTCAAGGAATGTTCCCCCGCCGTGTGCCGTGGAGCCGGCCAATTGCCGAGGCCGCGAAACCCGCACGGGGAGGTCGCTGGCCAGCAACCGGCGGGCCTCGTCAGACGCTGTGTCGGCGAGGCGATCTCGGTTCCAGATGTCGTAATCGATGTCGTAGTCCTTGCCGGCGACCGCCCCGCCCTGCCCTTCCGGGCCGTGGCACTTGTAGCAGCCGGCCCGCTCGCTGTGATAAAGCCCTCGTCCCGAATCGACCATCAATGAGTCTGACGCAGCCGCGACTTGGACGACCTGCTGTTCGGCACCGACCCAGGCATCACGGATGGGCTCAACCCAATCGGCGAGCAGCTCGCGACGCATCTCATCGTCGAACGTCAATGACTCCTCAGGCAGGAGTTCGTTGGCAACGAAGTCCACCAGGGCCCGCTCGGTCTGACCCCGGATGGCGAGATACTGGACATACTGCCGTAGCACGTCCCGCTCCTCGAACGGCAACAGCCGGAACGAAGGCATCGCCGTGCCAGCCACGCCGTCTTCCAGCGTGGCGTGGAGGTCGGCGGCCGTCGGCGGGGCTTGGCGGTAGGTGCTCTTCCACTTGAAGACGCCCCGGCGGAAGTCGCGGGGGTAAGGCGATTGATAGCGAGCGGTCGGCCCGCGGCCGTCGCCGGTGATGCCGTGGCATCGGGCGCAGTGTCGTCGATAGAGGCCCTTCGTCACGCCAACTTCGTGGCTGATGACCGGACCGGCCGCCTGCTGGAGGGCTTCGAGATCGAGCAGAGAGGCCAGCCTGGGGAGTTCTTCCGGCAATCGCGGCTCGTCGGGCGTGCCGAACAGCTCGATCAGGGCGGCATCAATCGAAGCCGCTTGCGCCTCCGTCAGCCCGTTCTTGGCCCGCAGCAGTCGATCCGGCTCGAAGTGAGTTATCCCCTCACCGCAGCCAACAACCCACGCCAACAGCACGGCGGCGACGGTCAGGCGGCGGCGGGGCGAGGGCGGCACGACAGCTTGGGCAGGCAACGGGATCGATGGGAAACCTAGTAGCCTAGCGAACCGCGGCCCCGTTGTGGCCCGTAACCCCGCCGCGGATCGGTGCGACGTTTCGTCACGGCCGCAAGGAATCGGCCGAGATGGCGATTTCTCCAAGATCGAGCGGCCCCGAATCGGTGATTTCCACCAGGAGACGGCCCCGCTTGTCGGTCACCCCATCACCCACCGCCAAGCCGGCCAGCGGCTGGCCTTCGTGCCAGAACGCCAATCGCCACTCGCCCGGCGGGAGCGCGGGAAGCCGGAAACGGCCATCGGACCCCGTCGCCGTGGCGTAATCATCGTCGCGGACCACGACCCAGCCGTTCATGAAAGTGTGGACGTTGCACCGTACGGCGACCGGCTTCGGCTCGGCCTTCTTCAGTTGAATCTCACGACGGCCGTCCGGCTCGACCACCACGTTCACGCCCGGATTGCGAACGAAGTCGATATTTACGTTGTGCATCGTCGGGTCGGCGTTGGCCAGCACAAGCGTGTGCGTGGTTCTTACGATCAAGACACGCGGCTCGAAAGCACAACCCTTGTTCGTCAGCACGCATTCGGCCGGACTGCCATCCTCAAGATTAACCGGCGCGAACCACCTGCTGTCGAGCTTCGGCTCGCCCCGGCGGGTTTCGACGGTGACGACCACATTGGCCAATCCGCCATCAGGGCCGACCAAAACACTTTGATCGACTGGTTTGGCGAGCTGGCAGCACTCGTCTTTTCCGGGACCAAGGGGCTTAGCCAGCGGAACCTCACCTTCGACAACAATCCGCCCGGTGATGGTGTGCGGATAAGGCTGCGCCTCGGCAGCAGCGACCGGTGTACCGAGAAGAAGAAGGAACCGCCAAGACGCCAAAGTTCGCCAAGCAAAAGGTGACCCGCCGCTGATCCCATTCATCCCGTCGATCCTGTCAAAACTCATGGCGTTCTCGGCGTCTTGCCGTTTCACTCCCACGGTAGCCCGGCCCCGTCCCGCTCGGCAACCAGACGCGATAGAATGCTGTGGCATTTCTTTGGCACTTTGGCGAGGCGGAGCGAGAGCAGATGAAGGTACTTGTGGTTGGCAGCGGCGGGCGCGAGCACGCTTTGGCCTGGAAATTGGCCCAGAGCCCCCGGGCGGACATGGTCTTCTGCGCCCCCGGCAACGCCGGCACGGCCACCGAGAGCGATCTGCCGATCAAGAACGTCGATCTGGGCGTGACCGATAACGCGAAGCTCGTGAAGTTCGCTCAGGAAAACGAGATCGGTCTGACGGTCGTCGGACCCGAGGTGCCACTCTGCAACGGCCTCGTCGATGCGTTAGAAGCAGCCGGCCTCAAGGCGTTCGGCCCTAGCCAAGCGTCGGCCGAGCTCGAGGGCTCCAAGGTCTTCTGCAAAGAGCTCCTCCGCCACGCCGATATCCCGACCGGCGACTTCCAGGCCTTCAAGACCGCCGAGGAAGCCCGTCTGTACCTCGAAGAACGGGAGAGCCAGCCGCTGGTGATCAAGGCCGACGGCCTCGCCGCGGGCAAGGGCGTGGTAGTTTGTGACAACAAGGAAGAGGCCCTGGCCGCCGTCGAGCGGATCGGCGGCAGCCGCGAGTTCGGCAAGGCGGGTAGCCAGATCCTAATCGAGGAGCGGCTCCACGGCCAAGAGGTCAGCATCCTCGCCATCACTGATGGCAAGTCGATCATCACCCTCCCCGCCGCCCAAGACCACAAGCCGGCCCACGACGGCGACACCGGCCCCAACACCGGCGGCATGGGCGCTTACTCCCCTGCCCCGCAGGTCAACGAGAAGCTCTTGCGGCAGGTCGAGGAAGAGATACTCGTGCCGACCGTCCACCACATGAAGCGGCGGCGGCGGCCGTTCCGCGGCATCCTCTACGCCGGCCTGATGCTCACCAAGCAAGGCCCCAAGGTGCTGGAATACAACGTCCGGTTCGGCGATCCGGAGTGCCAGCCGGTGCTGATGCGGCTCAAGACGGACCTCTTAGACATCCTCGAAGCGGCCGCCGATGGCAAGCTCGACGAGGCGCCGCCCTTGGAGTGGGACCCGCGGCCGGCGGTCTGTGTGGTCATGGCAAGCGAGGGCTACCCGGGCGACTATGAGAAGGGCCACACCATCACCGGCCTCGACGCTGCCGCCGAGGTCCCCAACACCAAGGTCTTCCACGCCGGCACGGCTTCGATCGACGGCGATGTCGTCAATGTCGGCGGCCGGGTGCTCGGCGTCACGGCCCTCGGCGACACGATCCCCGCCGCGAAGCTGGCCGCTTACACCGCGGTCAAGCAGATCCGCTGGCGTGGGGCTTGGTGCCGTAAGGACATCGCCGATAAGGCCGTCGGCCTGAGCTGAATCGGGCCAGTGGCCAAAGAAACCTCGAAGCGTTTTGTCGCACGGTTTTGTCGCACCGCGGAACGCCTCGAATCGGCCGATCCGGGCTTCTTTTTGCGCCAAGTCGTTGCACGGCAAGGACTTGGGTTTTGTCGCATGCCTGGGGGCGGCCAGAGAAGTAGGTCGGGGCGATTGGTGCGACGCGATCGGGCTCCATTTTAGCCGAGCTATGCCCGATCGGACCGCGGCTTTGGCCACCCGCACAAACACCCCAATTTGACACGCCCCCCTCGTTCCTTAGGCTTAGCACCTGAAATAGCACGAGAACGATGAGATAGCCGCCTCGATCGACCCCTCTGAGATGAGACCTTGATGATGCCTTGCTCGCCGGCAGGGGCTGTTCCTCTGGCCCGAACGCTCGCCCTCGCGGCCTTGCTCATCGGCGGCTCGCTGCTGCCGGCTGCCGAGTTTGTCCTGCGCGACTTCGATGGCTCGGGCGGCAACGACACCGACTTCGACTACACCTTCGCGGATTTCACCCAGTCGACCTCACCGGGCTCGGAGTTGGTTCGGGTCAGCGACCCGACCGATGGTTGGGGCGGGGCGGGCGTGGCCGGTCTTGACCTCGACCTGACCAGCTTCGCGGACGGTCGGCTGGTGCTCGACCTGATCCCGAATGTGGGGAATCAGATCGACAAATTCGACCTGGAACTGATCGATCGGATCGAGGGAAGCAGCACCCAACGGAGCGGCAAGTGGACGTTCGATCTGAGCGGCCTAGCGCCCGGCGTGCCGGCGCGATTGATCTCGCAAACCAAGCTGTCCGCGCCGACGGGTGGGATCGGCGATGTCCCGAACTTCGACCTCTCGAGCATCAAGCAATGGGCCGTGCTCGGTGACTTCAACTCGCGCGATATCCCGGGCACGAACTTCGATGTCAGTTTCGATCGGATCGCGATCTCGAACGACATCGGCCCGCCGCCGCCGTACCCGGGTGCCGAGGCCGATGCCGCTTGGCGGGCCGTCGCGGCGGCTCGGATCGATGCTCACCGCAAGGCCGACCTCTCGGTCACGGTCCTCGACGCCGCCGGCAATCCCGTGCCCGACGCGGCGATCGATGTGGCCATGACACGCCACGAGTTCGGCTTTGGCTCGACGATGCAAGCACGACGGCTGAACAACCCCAACCCAACGGCAGACAACGCCACGTATCGAGCCAAGACCAAGGAGCTATTCAACCTCGCGACGCTCGAGAACGGACTGAAGTGGCAGGCCTGGGAGGGCGAGTTCGGCAGCCAATTCACGCCCGATGTCGCCCTCGCGGCGTTGGAGTGGCTCGGTGAGCAAGGCATCGAACGACGCGGGCACACGTTCCTCTGGCCGGGGGCCACGCGCGTCCCCGACGATATCGAGGCGATGCTCGTCGGCGGGCTCGATGCGGGCGAGAAAGAGGTCGTTCGGAACCGGATCCGCGAGCACATCGCGTCGATCGGAGCGGCCACCGAGGGCCAGATCACCGCCTGGGACGTGGTCAACGAGCCACGGACCCAAAACGATTTGATGACCGGCCTCGGCGGCGGCGATGCCGAGATGGTTCCCTGGTTCCAGCAGGCCAAGCAGGTCGCCCCGAACGCCGATCTCTACCTGAACGAGTTCGGCATCCTGACTTCCGAGGGGGCTATCTCGCAGGGCAACCGCGATCGCTTCTACGACACGGTGCAGGCGCTCAAGGACGCCGGCGCCCCGGTCGAGGGAGTCGGTTTCCAGGGTCACTTCCGAGACGATGACCTCACGGGTCCCGAGCAATTGTGGGCGGTGCTCGATCGCTTCGGAGAGCTCGGCCTCAAGATGCAGGTCACCGAGTTCGACCACGAGACCACCGACGAGGCCCTGCAGGCGCAGTACATGCGAGACTTCCTGACAGCGATCTTCGCCCACGAGGGCGTCGACGACCTGCTGATGTGGGGCTTCTGGGAGGGCGGGCATTGGCGTCCCGAGGCGGCCCTCTATCGGACCGATTGGTCGATCAAACCGAACGGGCAGGCCTATCACGACCTGGTCCTCGACGAATGGTGGACCGATGAGCAGGCCGCCGCCGACGAGGCGGGCAACGCCGAGGTGCGGGGATTCAAGGGCGAGTACCGGATCACCGTCAGTGACGACGGCAAGACCCGCTCGCTCGACGCCACGCTCTCAGACGACGGCACCGAGTTGATCGTCCGCTTGCCGGAGCTGCTCGGCGACCTCGACTTTGATGGCGATATCGACGCCGACGATATCAACGCCCTCGGCGAGGCGGTCGGCTCGACCGATTCGCTCTACGACCTCGATGGCGACGGCGTCGTGCGATTCGAGGTCAACGCGTCGGGCGTGGCGAGCGACTCGGACTATCTGATCCGCGTCCTGCTCGGCACCGACTACGGCGACGCCAACCTCGACGGCAGCATCAACGCCCTGGACACGAGCCTGTTGCTCGCTGGTTTGGGCGGCAACTTGTCTGGTTGGCGCGGCGGCGATTTCAACGGCGACGGCGCGATCAACGCCCTCGACACCTCGCTCTTCATTGCCCGGCTCGGCTACACGCCGGCCAGCCTCGCCGTGCCGGAGCCCGCTTCGCTGATCCTTTGCCTGCTGGTCGGTGCGATCTGCTTCGCCCGATCGCGTGCTTGTGCGGCGTTTTCTGCTGATTAGGGTGTGCCCTGCAACCGCCCCACAAGACCCCTGCCCCCCGCGTCCCACCAGATACCGGTTAGCCATGATGCTCTCTCGATCGCTGTGCCGCCCTCGCTTCGCGTCGCTGCTGGCCGCTGCCTGCATGGTTGCCGGAGCCTCGACCGCCAAGGCGGGCTTCGTGTTTGACGGGATCGTCGAACACGCCTGTTTCACCCGAGCCGACCTCGGGGGCGGGCTCGAAGCCATCACCGTGACGATCGGTGTCGGCACCACCGGCTTCGATACACTCGACGGGGGCTTCGCCCCGCTCGGCGACATCCAGTTCAACCAGATTGCTATCGATGGCGAACCCGACGCCACACCGGGCAGACGCGACTTCACACGTGGTGACGTCTCGGTACTAGACACGACCTTCCTCTTGCCACGTGACTTCGGCGTCCCGAACCTGGACGGGCCGAATGTGGATACCGAGTTCGAACTATCGACCACTTCGATCGGCTACCAAACGCCGATCAGCGGCAGCTTTGAGTTGGCCCGCTTGGTTGTCCCGATCGGTGCCGGGGTGAGCGTCGCGGACATGATGGGCGCGGTGACCGCCGAGAGCGTCTCGTTCATCCGCGAAGGGGTGGTCGTCGGCACGCTCTCCGGTGCGGTGGCCAGCGTTCCGGAAGCGGGGGCCATCGCGTTCTGGTCGGCACTAACCGGCTGCTTGCTCACCGCCCGAAGCCGCGGCGACTACAACGGGGACGGCCGTGTCGACGCGGCCGACTACACCGTGTGGCGTGACAGCCTCGGCTCGACAACCGACCTCGCCGCCGATGGCAACGACGACCAAGCCGTTGGTGAAGGCGACTACGCCGTTTGGAGCGAAGGGTACGGCGTCGCAACCGGCGATCAAGCTCAATCGACCCCCGAGCCCAGCACCTTGGCTAGTCTTCTGGCAGGTCTCCTCGGTTGCCTGCGGCGTCGAGGCGTTTGAAGAGCCGCTACTACAAGATCGCCAGCGGGTTGCGGCGTTCTTCTAGGGTGCCGCGGGTGACGCCGAGGCGGTTGGTCGCTTTCAGCTTGCGCCAGACTTGTTGGCCGCTCACGCGGCCGGCGAGGAGGTCTCGGTAGAGGGCGATCGTTTGGCGGATCTCTTGGCCGCCCCCTTCGGCTGGGGACCGCTGATCGAGTAGCTCGATCCGCAGGTGGCGGATGCCCTCGTGCAGCAGGCCGGGGATCGCTTCGGCGGCCGATTGGGCGGCCGCGTTGAAGAGCGTGTTGCGGCAGCCGACGTCGGCCGTCAGGCGGTGCTCGGCGCCGGTGCGGTCGCGGAGCTTGACCTCGTGGTCGTCGCAGGGGCGTCCGCAGTTCGTCTTGTTCGTGCCGGGCGACAGCAGCGAGCAGAAGACGCAATGCTCCATATGGAACATCGGCATGTGCTGGTGGACGACCACCTCCAGCCACGCCGGCGGCGTCTGGCGCACCAGGTCGAAGAGCTGCTCGCGGTTCAGGTCGTATGAGGCCGTGACCCGTTGTGCCCCGAGCTCCTTGAGGTACGCGGCCGTGAGCGGGTTGGCCGCGTTGAGCGAGAAGTCCGCGACGTATAGCAGCCCGTTGTCGTTGCAGAAATCGATGCCGGCCAAGTTACGGACCAGCAGGCCGGTCGGCTCGTGCTTGGCCATCGCCCGAAAGACGCCCGCTTCGCCCGGCTTCTGGATGCGTGGCGTGGCGAGGTAGAGCTCGGCGCCGGCGTCGCGGGCGAGCTTGGCGGCCTCTCGGTATTGGCGAATATCTTCGAAGTCGGCCAGCACGTTGCGCTCGCCCAGTTCGAGCAGCTCGCGGAGTTGGTCGAGCGTGCGGCAAAGGACGTGGAGCGTGGCGGGCGTGTCCTCGACAGCCTCCGGTGATGCCGGCAGCAGTCGCGCGATGGCGTCGCGATCGATCGGGCGTGGCGGGATGGCTTCGGCCGCTTCGTCGAGCCGGGCGACCATCGCCCGGCGGAGCTTGTTGAGCAGGCTCAGCGGCGCCATCGGCTCGCCGGCGATCGTGGCGGAGAGGCCACGAAGCTCGTACGCCGTCCCGCCCAGCCGGCCGAGCTGCTCGCGGAGCGTCGCCTCGGTGAGCGGGTGCTTTCGGGCGACGGCGAGCGATTCTTCCGAGATGATCCGCAGTCGGGCTGGCTCTTGAATCTCGCTGTGGGAGGCGTCTCCGACGCCGATTCGATGCTGCGTGCCGTCGTTGGCTGGCGTGACGTTATCGGCGTCGGAGACGTCTCCCACATGTGACTTGCTTGGGTTTTCGACTACAAGTTGAAGCGGCCCGCCAGCGATCGCGGTGACGTGCAGGTCGATTGGCCGCCGACGCTGCGGGTCGTCGCCGGTGAAGGTTTTGCGGAGTCGGGCGTTGAGCTTCGGGTCGTCGGTCTTCCAGAGCGTTTGGCCTTCGTCGAGTTGCGAGAAGTCGATCGCGCCGCGGCCGAACTCGATCTCGGCGTGGCCGGCGTCGAGCGACTCGACCGACTCGCGGTTGCCGGTGCCAAGCGTATAAACGCGGCCCCCTTGCTCGGCATCCTCCAAGCGATCGCCCTCGAAAACCACGCCATCACCCCGCTGGAGCGGGCCGGCGAGCCGGACCTCGACCGAATTGCGATGCACCGCCACAATCTCACCAAGCCGCACGCCCCGCTTCGCGGAGCTCTTGCCCGGCACGAGCATCTTGTGGTCGCAGCCATGCATCCAGCCGGGAGAGAAGCCGCGGGAGAACGAAAGCTCCATCTCGGCGATGTCTTGGCGGCTGAAATCGATCGGCCGGCCCGCCACGGCGGCGTCGATCGCACGGCGGTACTGCCGCGTGATATTCGCCACGTACTCGGGGGTCTTAAGCCGGCCCTCGATCTTCAGGCACGCGACGCCCGCGTCGATCAGCTCGGGCACCAAGTGATAGGCGGCCAAGTCTTGGGGGCTGAGCAGGTACTTCACGTCGTCGAGGTCGCGGTCCTCGCCATCGACGATCATCTCGTACGGCAGCCGGCACGCCTGGGCGCATTGCCCGCGGTTCGCACTGCGGCCGCCCAGCGATTCGCTGGTGAGGCATTGGCCCGAGTACGCCACGCACAAGGCGCCGTGGACGAACGCTTCGACCTCGACGCTGGTGCCCTCGCTGACCTTGCGGATCTCATCGAGCGAGAGCTCCCTGCCGACGACGACGCGTTCGACGCCGAGCCGCTCCGCGGCGCGGACGGTCTCCGCGCTGGTGAGCGTCATCTGCGTGGAGGCATGCACCGCCAAGCCGGGGCTGAGCTCGCGGATCAGCCGGGCAAGGCCGAGGTCTTGCACGAGCACCGCATCGACGCCGGCCTCGGAGATCGCGACCACGGCCTCCTCGATCGCCGGCAGCTCTTCGCAGAAGATCAGCGTATTGAGCGTCACGTAGCCCCGCAGCCCCCGCCGATGCAGCAGCCGCATCAGCTCCGGCAGGTCGCCCACGCCATGATTGGCCGCCCGCGCCCGGGCGTTGAAGCCATGCTGGAGGCCGAAGTACACGGCGTCCGCCCCGTTCTCGATCGCCGCGTGGACACACTCCCGATCGCCCGCGGGGGCGAGCAGCTCGGGCGGGTGGCGTTGGATCGGGTCGTTGGGCATAGCCCGCCAGTATAACGCCAGAGGTCCAATGATTGAGCCGGGCTACTTGCCGAACTCGCAAAGCGCTACGATTAAGGGACACGCCACCTCAAACCGACTGCGCTCGACACTCCTACCATGTCCGATCATCCCGTTCACGCCATGCGGCGGTCTTACGAGGCCGCGGAGCTCGTTGAAGGCCGTGTTGGCGAGGATCCGCTCGTGCTGTTTGCGGCTTGGTTTGACGACGCGCGTGAGAACTCGCCGGGCGACTGGTTTGAGACCAATGCGATGACCCTTGCCACCTCGGGTGGCGAGGGGGACGTGTCGGCGCGGATCGTGTTGCTCAAGGGGCACGACGCCGCGGGCTTCCGGTTCTACACGAACTACAGCTCGCAGAAGGGGCAGCAACTGGCCGAAAACCCGCGGGCGTCGTTGGTGTTTTTCTGGCCGCATGTGGAGCGGCAGGTGCGGATCGTTGGGGCGGTCGAGCGGTTGCCGCGGAAGGCGTCGGCGGAGTACTTCGCGACCCGACCGCGGGAGAGCCAGATCGGTGCGGCGGCGTCGGCGCAGTCGCGGGTGATCGCCAGCCGCGAGGCGCTCGCCGCGGAGTTCAAGCGGCTCAACGAGCAACACGCCGACGGCGAGATCCCGATGCCGAACGACTGGGGCGGCTACTTGCTGCGGCCCGAGTCGCTCGAATTCTGGCAAGGCCGCCCCGGTCGGCTGCACGACCGGCTTCGGTTCTGCCGCGAGGGCGAGGGCTGGCGGATCGAGCGGCTTTGTCCCTAGAGGGATTTGAACCGCCAAGACGCCAAGAGCGCAAGGGATCGCCAGGAGGCTTCTTCAGGAGGTCACCGGTTCCCTTAACGGGCGTTACCCTCTTGTACCTTTTCGAGCCGGCTGGCTCAGGTTACAAACCCTGCCTCCCTAATACCCCCGGCGATCCCTGGCGCTCTTGGCGTCTTGGCGGTTAAACAATGGCTCTTGTTACGCTCGACGACCTCACGATCGCCTTCCGCGGGCCCCCGCTGCTGGATGGCGTGAGCGCGGTGATCGAGCCGGGCCAGCGGATCGGCCTGCTCGGACGCAACGGCGCGGGCAAGAGCACGCTCATGCGGATCCTCGCCGGCGAGCAGACGCCCGACTCGGGCGGCATCACGCTCTCGGACGGCGCGCATGTCGCCCGGCTTGAGCAGGAGGTCCCCACCGAAGTCACCGACGCTGGCGACGGCACCGTCGAGGCGGTCATCACCTCCGGGTGGCGTTCGACCGAGGAGCACGACGATTGGAAGCTCGAAAGAGAGCTCGACAAGCTGCTCGAAGCGACGCGGCTCGAACCGAAGGCTCGGTTCGCCGATCTCTCCGCCGGCCTCAAACGTCGCACTTTGCTTGCACGAGCGGTGATCAGCCAGCCGGACCTGCTGCTGCTCGACGAGCCGACGAACCACCTCGACCTGGCGGCGATCGAGTGGCTAGAGACCTTCCTGCTCGGCTGGCCCGCGGCCTTGCTCTTCGTGACGCACGACCGGGCGTTCTTGCGTCGGATCGCCACGCGGATCATCGAGATCGAGCGCGGCCGCCTCTTCGATTGGTCTTGTGACTACGACAACTTCCTCGAACGCAAGGAGCAGATGCTCGCCGCGGAGGAGAAGCAGAACGCCCTGTTCGACAAACGGCTCGCCGAGGAAGAGAAGTGGATACGCCAGGGCATCAAGGCGCGGCGGGTGCGTAACGAGGGCCGCGTGCGGGCGTTGGAGAAGATGCGTGTCGAGCGTTACCAACGCCGCGAGCGCGAAGGGACGGCCAAGCTCGCGATCCAGGGGGGCGAGAAGAGCGGTGCGTTGGTGGCCAAGGCGACCGACGTTTCGTTCACCTACCCCGGCGCCGACGAGCCGGTCTTCACCGAGCTGACGACCACCCTCATGCGGGGCGACAAGGTCGGCATCATCGGCCCGAACGGCACCGGCAAGACGACGCTGCTCCGCACGCTGCTCGGCGAGTTGCAACCGACTGCGGGCGAGGTCCGGCTCGGCACCAACCTGCAGATCGCGTACTTCGACCAGCTCCGCGGCCAACTCGACGAAGGCCTCACCGCCGAGCAGACGGTCGCCGACGGCTACGACACGATCAACACGCCGACCGGCTCGAAGCACGTGGTCGGCTACCTGCGTGATTTCCTCTTCACCCCCGACCGCGCCCGCACGCCGATCAAGTCGCTCTCCGGCGGCGAGCGCAACCGGCTGCTGCTGGCGAAGCTGTTCGGCAAGCCGGCGAACGTCATCGTGCTCGACGAGCCGACCAACGACCTCGACGCCGAGACGCTGGAGATGCTCGAGGAACGGTTGATCGAATACGACGGGACGCTGCTGATCGTCAGCCACGACCGGGCGTTCCTCAACAACGTGGTGACCAGCACGCTGGTCTTCGAGCCGGCGAGCGAGGGCGGCCTCGCGGTCAAGGAATACGTCGGCGGCTACGACGATTGGGTCCGCCAACGGGGCGAGGCCTTCCCGACCGAGGGGTCCGCCAAAGGGACCAAGAAGCAAGCGAAGCCGCCCGCGACCGAGCCGGCCAGACCGGCGGCGAAGAAACTGGCTTACAAGGAACAGCGCGAGCTGAGCTCGCTGCCGAAGACCATCGAGAAGCTCGAGGGCCAACTGGCCGAGCTCCATACCAAGATGGCGGACCCAGCGTTCTACCAAGGCCCGCCCGCCGAGATCGCCGCCGCCCAAGCGGAGGTGAACGAGCTGCAGTCGAAACTCGACACCGCGTTCCAGCGGTGGGAAGAGCTCGAGGCCTTCGGGGGCTGACGCCGTGGGACGCCGGCATAGCAACGCGTGCTGCTGCTATCTAGCCAAGGTCGACGCCTCATTCGCACCTTCGCGGTGCGGCAGGGTCGCCCGCAAGTTGCCGTCGAACAGGCCGGCCAAACCGTCCCCAAGTCGCCGAGGTTGAGCTGACGAATGGCACTTAGTTTTTCCTCGCGCCTTTGGTCATGGCGAGTTTCGCTTG